>NZ_JBWVBA010000005.1:0-254150 GCF_057221005.1 Ruegeria sp. HKCCD7628 | reverse complement strand
CCGGCGACAAGATGGAGCTGGGGATCGAGGGACTGGGCGTGCAGCGGCAGGATGTCATTCAAGGCTAGAGCTGGTCCCAAAAACTATTAAATCGCGACCCCGGTTGGTATTTGCCAGCCGGGTTTTTGCTTGTTGGAGCCCTCGGAAAGAAGTGCAGTTGCTCTTGCCCCATTGGTGCCAAACCGTCCTACGGTTCTTAGTGACCCTACGAAACGAACCTGCAGTGTCCTGCCATGTCGATTTTTCGTCCTCTTCTGACATTGAACGATACGCGGATCGCCTGCAGACAGAATTCATGATCGGCGGGTCACGGTTTTGCACGGAGCGACCTGTCGCCGGATTGAGCGTTTTGCGCAGTTTTTTTGGAGGAACAATCTGTTACCGAAATCACATCTGAAGTCATTTGGCCCGACATGGGAGTGGAAATTAACCCCGATAGCTACAGCTCGGTCGTCGAGATGTTCGAGCAGGCCTTTTTGGCCTACTCGGAAAAGACGGCATATGTCGGTCTGGGCGGCAGCCTGACCTATACGGATGCAGATCGGCTATCACGCGATTTTGCTGCGTATCTGCAGTCGAAGCTGGGCGTCAAAAAGGGTGACCGCATCGCGCTTATGGTCCCGAATATTCTGGCCTTCCCGATTGCCATGCTGGGTATCATTCGCGCCGGAGGCGTTCAGGTGAACGTCAACCCGATGTACACGCCGCACGAATTAGAGCATCAGTTGAACGACGCTGGCGCGGAGATCATCGTGATCTTCGGTGGTTCGACTCCGACACTGGCAGAGGTTGTCGACAACACTCCGATCAAGACTGTGATTACGGTTGATCTGGGCGATATGACCGCGACGCCGATCCCAAGTCCGGCTGCGGATACGCGCCTGAGTGAAACGCTGAGCTTTGCCAAGCTGGTAGAAGAAGGTGAGGGTCTGGAATTCAATCCGCCTGTCATCACTGGCGATGACCTGCTGTTTCTGCAATACACCGGTGGTACTACGGGCCTGTCCAAAGCTGCCGTTCTATCACACCGGAATCTTGTCGCGAATACTGAGCAGACGAAAGCCGCTTTGCCTGAAGCCATGCGGCACGGCCAAGAGGTCATCGTTACCCCGTTGCCACTGTACCATATCTTTGCCCTGATGGTGAATATGATTACCTACAGTTCGATCGGGTCGACCAACTATCTTGTGGCAAACCCGCGTGACCCGGAACAGCTGATCTCGGCTTATCGAGACAGTGGTTTCACTGTCTCAACTGCCGTGAATACGCTTATTGCCGGGCTATGTGCACATCCAGGCCTGAAGGATGTCGATTTTTCGAATTATCGCGCAATGATCGGCGGCGGTGCCCCTGTGCAAGAGGCCGTCTCGAACCGCTGGAAAGAGATCACCGGGCACCATGTTCTAGAGGGTTATGGCATGTCCGAGACCTCTCCGGTCTTGACCCTGAATCCAATGGGGCAAGATGAGTTCTCGGCCGCAGTGGGATATGCCCTGCCGTCGACTGACATCATATTGCTGGATGATGAAGACAACCGGGTCGGTGTTGGCGAAGCCGGCGAGATCTGTGCCAAAGGCCCTCAGGTCATGCAGGGTTATTGGAACCGCCCGGAAGAAACCGCATCGAACTTTACCGAAGACGGTTACTTCCGCACCGGCGACATCGGGGTGCGGGACGAGAAGGGCCTGATCAAAATCGTTGACCGCAAGAAGGACATGGTTCTGGTTTCTGGCTTTAACGTCTATCCGAACGAAATCGAAGCCCATGTGGCCATGCTTGACGAAGTGGCAGAAGTGGCCGCAGTCGGCGTTCCAGACGAAAAGACGGGCGAGGCAATCCGGTTGTTCCTTAGCGTCACGGAAGGGTCTGACCTTACGTCTGAGCAAGTCATCGAACATTGAAATATTATAGAATCTCACAATAAATGTGCTTTATGGGTTTGACCACGGAACGCCTATTGTGGGGCTGGGATCCGCAGAAGTTCGCAGCGCGTGCATAAATTGCGCCAAAGAATTTGGATGACCCTTCCGTTCAATCGTCCGTAAGAGTGAAGGCAATTCCATGCGATACAACAGTGTTTCGTCGCTTTCCACGAGGTCGGCATTCAACCCTTCGAACAAACCCTTGGCCTTATAGTTTCCGAACAGAACTTCAGCATGAGCGAGCTCGACCCCTAAAGCCAGACAGTCGAACACGGTGGCCGCCAGTAAAAGGTGGGATATGCCGTGACCGTGATAGTCGTCCAAAACCGTACAAGCGATTTCGACATCCTTGTCTTGCCGGTTACCCCGGATTGCATGCACGGCGGCGATGGGCCGCCCATTCTGTTCAGTGTCTACGGCACCCCAAGCTACGTGCTTGTCGCCATCCACGTTGGCCAGAAGGTCCAAAACGGGTTCTGGGGCGTCGTGAAACGCAGAAAAGAAGCGCATGTATCGGGATTGGTCGGACAGATCATGGATTGCTTGCGCAATCAGATGTTTGTCGGAAACGCCCATTGGGCGCACGTAGATGCTGACACCGTTGTCCAACCTTGCCTTGAAGCCTCGGTCATTGTCCAGATGTAGGGAAGTTGAACCCATTGCGCCGCCGCTTTCGTTTGGTTCCCCGTTTTTCTTGTCTTCGCGGATCTTTCAAATCACGTTCTGTAATTTAGTCTTATGACATATTTGGCAAACTTTTTCGAACTGACCTAGCGTTCCAGATGCTCTCTGTCCTGAGCTGTCAGTAGATTGTCCGATTATGCTTGTTTGATACATGAGTCAGCTATGCACCATGCGCCTCGTGCTGTGTGTTTGTGAGGTAGCAGGCGGGGTGCCCGGCACGTCGTGCCGGGCATATACGTCACACCCATGTGACGATATCGGCCATCTCGCGGCGCGTTTTGGGGAACATCGGACCATCCGCACGATAGCCGAACGCCACCATGACGGCAGGTTTGTAGAGGTTGGTATCAATCCCGAAATGATCGCGCAAAACAGCTTCGGTTTTGTCCAACTCGAACCCTTCGATGGGGCATGAATCAATTCCCATAAGCGCACCGGCGGTCATCATGTTGCCGAGAACGATGTAAGCCTGCCGCGCAGCCCATTTTTCGATATCCGCGTCGGTTTCCAATTTGAAATCATGCGCTTGAAACTTGGCGTAAGCCCCCCCGAGCATCTCGATGACTTCTTCGGGGAACTGTTTCACCTCGCGGTTGTGCTGGGCCAAATAATCCGACCCTGCTTTCATGGTTGCGCCGGTATGGGACAGGATGATCACGTAATGGCTTGCGGTTCCAAGCTGTCCGGCAGTACCATTCGTGGCGCCGTTCGCGCCCCAGGTGAAGTCACGAAACAGCTCTCGTTTCTCGGGGGATTGCACAACCAGCAACTGGAACGGTTCGGTCCCGAACGAGGTCGGCGACAGGCGTGCCGCTTCCAGAATTGTGTTGAATTCGCTCTCAGTGACTTTTCGCTCAGGATCGAACACTTTAGTTGCGTGGCGGAAATTGAAGGCGTCGATGATCTGAGTCTGAACATCGCTGGTTTCGATGATGTCTTTCATGGAATGAGGCTCCGAATTGGTGATGAGCCGCATCTATGCCCTTCCATTGTCTGCCGCCATCTGCAGAATTCGGAAATGATAATCCCGTATACCGGAAGAATAGCTTCAGATCAGATCGGCGTAGAGCACCTTGTTGGCGGCGATGATCCGAACACGCATGAAATCCAAAAACGCGCGGACTCGGGCATGCATCAATCGGCCCGGTGGGCGCACGGCCCAGATTTTCGAATCCGGCCAGGCGCGCAGATGAGGCAGAACCCGAACCAGACGCCCGGATCGAATATGATCTCCGGTCTGCCACAGGCAGGCTTTGTTGATCCCCAATCCGGCCAGCGTCCAATCCATCGCTGCATCACCAAGGCTGACGGTCGCGGGGCCAGACACGCGCACATCATGCATGGTGTCCGATTGATCAATCAGGTGCCAGACCTCGCGTGGGTGCATTGTTAGGCAAGCGTGATTGGCCAGGTCGGCCGCAGTTTCAGGCGTCCCTGCATGTTCCAGATAGGAAGGTGCCGCAACCAGTAGACGCGGATCATCGTCCAGTTTCTGGGCCAACAGGCTGGATGGGCCAAGATCGCCCAGACGAAACGCCAGATCGTACCCCAGTTCCACAATGTCGAGCACCGTATCGGTTAGGTTCAGATCAAGCTCTACATGCGGGTAGAGCCGAAGGAATTCGGGTACATGTGGCACTATATGTGACCGCCCGAATGACGCGGATGCTGTTACCCGCAGTTTGCCTGATACTGTTCCAGAGTTTCCAGACAGCATGGTGCGCGCATCTTCGACGTCTTCGAGGATGCGCTTGGCATGCTCCAGAAACAGCTCTCCGTCCGGGGTCAGGGATACAGCCCGCGTGGTGCGGTTCAGCAGTTTGACATCCAGTTCGGTCTCAAGCGCCTGCAGGCGTTGTGAGGTGTTGGTGGCCGAGAACCCGAACTCCGCCCCTGCCCGTCCAATAGCACCTAGGGTGGCCACTCGGACAAACAGGTTTAGGTTTTTCAAATCAAATGACATGGCGTCAGGGATAATACGAAACACCCATCTGCGCCACTAGCCGGGCCAGGGCAGCGAATAAGTTTTGACGTTGGTAAAGAACTTCATCGCTTCGATTACGCCTTCTTTCACGCCGTTGCCGCTGTCCTTGATCCCGCCAAAGGGCGACATCTCGATCCTGTAGCCTGGTTGTTCCCAGATGTTGCAAGTGCCGACATCCAACCCGTTGATAAAGGCGATTGCCCGGTTCAAATCGTTGGTGCACACGCCCGAGGACAGGCCGAACTCGGTACCGTTCGAGATTTCCATAACCTTCGCATCGTCATCGGGCACGCGCACGATAGGTACGATGGGCCCAAAAGTTTCTTCCATCACCAACTCGCTGTCATGGGGAACCTTGTCGACCACAATCGGAGGCAGCAATGCCCCCTGGCGACCGGGGTGGTACAGGATTTCCGCACCTTCGGCTTCGGCCATGTGGACGCGTTTTTCAAACAGCGCGGCGGCTTTGTCATGGATCACACAGCCCAGTTGAGTTTCCGGGTCCTGAGGGTCACCGAACCGGATCGCCTTCGCTTTCTCCAACACCAGAGGAACGAATTTGTCGGCCACGCTTTCTTGTACCAAAATGCGTTTGATCGCAGTGCAGCGCTGGCCCGAATTGCCGGTTGCACCTGCGACCGCGATGGTGGCGGCCTTGTCCAGATCAGCATCGCTGAGATCGTTCAGAACGATCAATGGGTCATTTCCGCCCAACTCCAGCGCCTGGCGTTTGTATCCGGCTTTCGACGCGATCAATTTGCCAACCGGAACACCTCCGGTGAAGGTGATGATGTCGATGTTTTCGTTGGTGATCATCTGGTCACCAATGTCCTGCGGCCAACCGGTTACAACCTGGAACATCTCGGGCGGCAGACCGGCCTCATACAGAATATCGGCCAGCGCCAAACAAGTTAGCGGCGTCAACTCGGTGGGTTTGCAAACCATACAGTTATTGGTCGCAATTGACGGAGCGATCTTGTGGCTGACCATGTTTAGCGGATGGTTGAACGGTGTGATGGCGCTGATTGCCTTGACGGGTTCACGTTTGGTGAAAATCTTACGCTCTTTCCCGTTATGGGTCAGATCGCACGAGAAAATCTCCCCATCGTCTTTTAACGCCTCGGCAGCGGCAAACTGATAGACGTCCTGCGCGCGTTTCGTTTCGTAAATCGAATGCTGATGGCAAATGCCCAGTTCCAACGTCAACCATTTGGCCAGGTAGTCCCGCTTTTCACCGATCAACTCGCCCGCGCGCTGCAGGATCTGGCTGCGTTCGTATCGAGTCAGTTTCGGCGTGTAGTTTGCGGCAATCTCAAATGCCTTGCGTGCGTGTTCCGCTGTCCCTGCCGGGACGGTGCCCACGACCTCATTCGTATAGGGGTAGTGGACCGGTACAGTGGCATCGGTAAAGACAACCTCTCCTCCGATGCGCATTCCTTCGTGGCGAATGTCTGAAGCGTTCATGATCCCGTCCATTTTATTGCGCTGCGGCGGTGGTAGCATAGAAAAACGCGTCAAAGTTCCTCAGTTTTGGTTGCGAGGGTAAATCCAGGACGCGGTTGACGATAAAGGGAACTTCTTGCTCGGTCAGGCCGCCATGGCTGCGCAACGGTTCTTTCAAGGCGGCCAGATCATGACGGTCCTCGGAGGTGCCGATGCAGATATTCTCACCCGAGACCATGACAATATCCCCAATCCGATCACCAGGAAGTTCGTATTCCGCGATGGCTTCTTCCTTGGTCAGGACATGGGTGATACCGTCGGTCGCTTTCAGCTTGTCCACAATATCGGAACGGTTCGCACCTTCAGGAAGATAAGCGGTGGCAAAGCTGCCAAGCGCGCCATGGTGAACCACATAAGGGTCAGTGATCGGCAGGATCACACGGGCTGCATCCTTCCCCATCCAGTCGTCCATTAGATCCTGGACATAGACTACGTTAGGTGTTCCGTCCGTATGGTGTTTGGGCTTCATGCCATGATCTGCAGTGACGACGATGGCTGCGCCCATAGCATTCAACTGCGCCAGATACCGGTCGAACATCGCGTAGAAATCCAGTGCACCCTGCTGGTCAGGCGCGAATTTGTGCTGAATGTAGTCTGTGGTCGAAAGGTACATGATATCAGGCTTGAACTCCTCCAACAGCTTCACACCCGCAGCGAAAACAAATTCCGACAAGTCCGCCGAGTACACTTCGGGCACAGGCATTCCCAGCCATTGGCTTGCGTTGTCGATACCGTGTTCGGCCTTTGTCGTCTCGCCCGAGCGTTCGGACGAGAACGCGACGGCGCGCTCTTCGTCAAACTTCAATCCGGCACCAAGCAAAGCGCGCAGCTTGTCCTTGGCAGTCACCATGGCGACCCGGTATCCAGCCTCGTAGAACTTTGAAAAGATAGTAGGCGCGCGCAGAAAACGAACGTCATTCATCATTACTTCTTCACCGCTGTCGGGGTCGATCAAGTAATTCCCACAGATTCCATGAATACTTGGCGGACGTCCGGTCGCGATTGACAGGTTGTTGGGGTTGGTAAAGGACGGAATGACCGAGTGCGCTAGTCGGTCCGTGCCGGTCTCACGTATTCGCTTGAGCGTGGGCATCAGCCCTTTGGCGATGGCTACATCCAGATACTCTGGCTCGCAGCCATCGAGACAAATCGCAATCGCGGGAACTTTGGGCGTCGGATAAACTCGTTCATTTGCGGTGATCGGGGTTTGAGCTGTCATAGGGCGGTCCTTGCGTATGAGCGATGGTCAGATCAAAAGTAGCTGACACACGGGGTCTGTTTTGAAAGATGGTTCAGGCGACCTTGGGTTTTTTGCCATCCTGCGCGTCCAGCGTTTTCAGGAATGCCTCTTTTGTGCCCGCAAAATTACGACCGCGTTCACCGGCAAAGGCTTCATCGACAATATCCATTCGTTGAGCATCGGATATGCCGTAGTCTGCAAACCGGGTGGAAACACCTAGCCGATTCAGGAAGGCCGTCAGTTCAATCGAAGCGGAACTCAGATCCGAACCGAAAACATCGTGCAGGGCAGCCTGTCTAAACCCGCCAATGCCGTCGACCGAACTTAAGATCACTGGCAGCGTGAACGAACAAGCAATTCCGTGCTGTATACCCCAGCCGAGGGTTATTGGATAAGACAGGTTATGGGCGATGGCAGTCTTTGTATTGGAAAAGGCCAGCCCGGCGCTGAGTGCTGCATCTGCGATCTGCGTGCGCAGACTAAGGTTGCCTAGATCGTTTAGCAGATCGGGCAAAGTGTCTAGAATGGTGCCAGCTGCATGGACGGCATGTCTGGCCGAAATAGGGTTTGCATTGATGTTCCATATGCTTTCCAAAGCATGGGAAAGTGTGTCCAACCCAGTGGACAGGGTCAGTTCATGGGGTTTGTTGACCATAAGTTCAGGATCAATCACCGCAGCTTCTGGGTAGAGATTTTGTCGTGAAAGCGAGTATTTTCTGCCGCGCTGCTCGTCCCAAACTGTGGCCCAACATGTAACCTCACTACCGGTGCCAGCAGTCGTCGGAACCGCAATAATGGGAATGGTTCCCAAGTTTGCCGCGCCGCCGCCGGTTTCTAAATACGTCACTACATTGTCAAAACTGCCATCTGCGGCCGCAAAAACCTTGGCCGAGTCGATTACGGACCCACCTCCTAAGGCTACAATCACCTCGATTTGGTGCCGTATTCCAGCTAACTGCGCGCACTGCTGCCCAAGCAGCTGGAAATCCGGGTTGGGTGCGATGTTGTTTATTACTACCGCAGCTGGTCCAGCCGCTTCTTCGACCCGCTGCGCCAGGCGCTGGAAAGGATCACTTGGATAAGTGACTAAAGCATAATTTCGGCCGCCAATCAGTTTTGGCAGTTCCGAAACAGAACCGGTGCCAAACATGATTTCAACCGGATTGGAATAGCGCCACATTGGACCCTCATAGGAAATTGGCCTACTTTGTTCGGCGGCAATTTGGATCACTTTATTCCATCGGTCCAATAGATTGTTTGGATGATAAGTATTGAGTGTTGCAATAGAATTGTAAAATTGTGACATTACTGATTGAGAGCCTTGGAAATACGCAAGTGACTTTGTATTTTGGATACATAGTTCACCACTCGAGACACAACACATGAGCGGAACACGCGCGATCCCACGGCAAAGCCTGCCCGATGTCATAACAAACGATCTGCGCGAGCGGATACTAAGCGGGGAGATGGCCGAGGGAGAGGTTATTCGGCAAGAAGCGCTGGCCGAGGATTACGACGTTTCCCGGATGCCAATCCGCGAGGCACTCAAACGACTGGACGCCGAAGGTCTTGTTCAATTGACGAACAACCGTGGCGCGTCGGTGACCACACATTCTCTGTCCGAGATCGCCGAGATTTTCGATCTGCGCGTTTTGCTTGAGGTCGATCTGTTCCGGCACGCAATACCGCGGATGACCCTAACCCATTTTTCCGAGTGTGAGCGCATTTTGGATGAGATGGAGAAGTCTTACGATGCCAATGACGTGGGCCGTTGGGGCGGGTTGAACAATGCTTACCATATGGCGCTATATGCTGCGGCTGATCGCGGGTTGAGCAATGAAATCCTGCAACGCGTCAACTTGCAGTCGGACCGCTATGTCCGAATGCACCTGAGTGTAATGAAACAGCGAGAGCCTGCTAAGAAAGACCACCGCGAGCTGTTATCGCTGGCCCGAGCCGGACAGTTCGAGAGCGCCTGCGCTCTGTTGACCCGCCACATAGCACGCACCAAGGATCAGTTGCTGGAGATGGTGACTGCCACGCGCAACGGTGACTAAGGTCAATCCAGCGGGTGTAGGCAAGCCACCTGATGCGACTCACCACTCAGATCTGGTGGTGCGGCGCGGCATTCTTCGGTTGCAAGCCAGCAGCGTTGCGCGAAAGCACAGCCCAAGGGGATGTTCATGGGTGAGGGCAACTCGCCCTCCAGCTTGATCCGTTCCTTGCGCGCCTCAGGGTCCGCGCGCGGCGTGGTCGATAACAGTGCCTTGGAATAGGGATGACGGGGGGCGGCGAACAGTTGGTCTTTCGTGGCGTGCTCGACCGCGCGGCCCAGATACATAACGATCACATCATCGGCGAAGTGTTTAACTACCGACAGGTCATGCGAGATGAACAGATAGGCAAGGTTCAGGCGTTCCTGCAACTCGACCAGCAGGTTCAGGATTTGGGATTGGATCGATACATCCAATGCCGAGACCGGTTCGTCCAGGACCAACACTTTAGGGTTCAACATTAGAGCGCGAGCAATGGCGATCCGTTGGCGCTGACCGCCCGAGAACATATGCGGATAACGGTCGTAGTGTTCGGGGCGCAGGCCGACAAGGTTAAGCATCTCGCGCGCCCGCGCCTCGCGGTCGGAGGCGGACATGTTGGGGCGGTTGATGGTCAGCGGCTCCTGTAGAATCTGCCCGATCCGTTGCCGGGGATTGAGCGAGCCATACGGATCCTGGAATACGATCTGAACGGTCTCACGCATTTCGGCCCATTTCGATGGGGTGACATCAGTGCCGTCTATTGTAAGTGTTCCGGACGTCGGTTCTTCGATCATAGTGACGACACGTGCCAATGTGGACTTGCCGCAGCCGGATTCTCCGACGATGGCAAGTGTCTTGCCAGGTTTCAGTTCAAAATCTACTCCGGACAGGGCTTTGACTGTTGCGGATTTCGACAACAGTCCACCTCGGACCTCGTAGTGCCGAGCCAACGCAGTTGCCTGAACTATAGGGGCCGTCATGCGATTTCTCCGGCTGCAATTCTTTCGACATGGTGACACCGGGCTTTGCCGAATGATTCACTATGTGGTGTGGGGGGGATAGATTGGCAGGTGTTATCCGCAAACCTGCACCTCGGGCTGAATAGGCACCCCTTTGGTCGGTCAAACTGGCCGGGAACGACACCGGGGATGGTTGGCAGCATTTTCGAAGTTGCCCGTTCCGGCAGTGCGCTTAGCAACGCAGAGGTATAAGGATGGCGCGGGGTGCGGAACAGATCTTTGACGGGCTGTTCTTCAACCTTTTGACCGGCGTATTGTACCTGCACGCGTTCGGCGGTTTCGGCTACCACGCCCATATCGTGTGTGATCAGCACCAGACCCATCCCCTGTTCATCGCGCAGCCGCACCAGCAGGTCCAGAATCTGCGCCTGAATGGTGACGTCCAACGCTGTTGTTGGCTCATCAGCGATCAGCAGCTTGGGGTTGCACGCAATCGCCATGGCGATCATGACCCGCTGGTTCATCCCGCCGGACATCTGGTGTGGAAAGGTGTTCAGCCGACTTTCCGGCGCGGGAATGCCGACCTGATCAAACAACTCGATCGCACGTTGGTGACGATCCTTGCGGTTCAGGCCCAGATGGATGCGCAGCGCTTCTTTAATCTGGAAGCCCACGGTAAAACAGGGGTTGAGCGACGACATCGGTTCCTGAAAGATCATGGCGATGTCCTTGCCGATGATCTTGCGCCGGTCGCGGGCCGAGATTTTGGTCAGGTCGATGCCTTCAAAACTCAGCTGATCGGCGGTGATTGTGGCGGTCCAGGGCAACAGGCCCATCAACGCCAGCATAGACACGGATTTGCCCGAGCCGCTTTCGCCGACGATGGCCATCAGCTCGCCCCGGTCGACAGAGAGGTCCACCCCGTCGACGGCGCGGAACTTACCCGAGGCGGTAGCGAATTCGACAGTGAGGTTTCGGATGTCCAACAAACTCATATCGTCAGCTCCGCTTCAGTTTCGGGTCCAGCGCGTCGCGCAGGCCGTCGCCCATCAGGTTGATCGCCAGCACCGTGACCAGAATGGCAAGGCCGGGGAACGTGACGACCCACCAGGCGCGTAGAATGAACTCGCGCGCTTCGGCCAGCATGGTGCCCCATTCCGGCGTGGGGGGCTGTGCGCCCATTCCCAGAAATCCAAGGGCGGCGGCGTCCAGAATAGCGGTTGAGAATGACAGCGCCGCCTGCACAATGATCGGGGCCAGACAGTTGGGCAGCACAGTCTTGAACATCAACCGCGCCTTGCCCGCGCCCGCGACACGGGCCGAGGTGACATAGTCTTTCTGCCGTTCAGACAGAACCGAGGCGCGGGTCAGGCGCACATAATGGGGCTGGAACACGATGGCGATGGCGATCATAGCATTGGTTAGTGAGGGGCCAAGGATGGCCACCAGCACCAGCGCCAACAGCAGCGAGGGGAAGGACAGGATGATATCCATCACCCGCATGATCAGCGTATCGACCCATTTCGGCGCAAAGCCGGACAATAGCCCGATGATTACGCCGCCTGTCACGGCCACACAGACCACAACGATGCCCACAAAGAAGGAATAGCGTGATCCCATGATCAGCCGCGACAGCATGTCCCGGCCCAATGGGTCGGTGCCCAGCGGGAAGGCCCAACTGCCGCCCTCTTGCCACGCGGGGGGTTGCAGAATGTTGTCGCGGAACTGCTCGGTCGGGTCATGGGGCGCCAGCAAAGGCGCAAAGGCCGCGCAGATTACGAAGGCCATGAACACATACAATCCGATTACCGCGCCGCGGTTTTCGCTGAAATAGAACCAGAATTCGCGCAGGGCGCTTGGGCGGTCCTCGGTCTTGGGCGTAGTTGCGGAAAGCTCGGCCATCACCGTCTCCGGATTTTGGGGTTGATGATGCCGTAAAGGACATCGACCAGCAGGTTCACCAGCATCACGATCACGGCGATCATCAGCAGCCCGCCCTGCACCACCGGATAGTCGCGGCGGAAAATACTGTCGACCATCCACTTGCCGATGCCCGGCCAGCTAAAGATTGTCTCGGTCAGGATCGCGCCGGCCAGCAGCGTGCCGACCGACAGGCCGATCACTGTTATCACCGGGATCAGAGCGTTGCGCAGCGCATGCAGCCCGTTGATCCGCGTGGGCGAAAGACCCTTGGCGCGGGCGGTGCGAATGTAATCCTCGCCCAAAACTTCTAACATGGCCGAGCGAGTCTGGCGCGCGATCACCGCCAGCGGGATGGTGCCCAGTACGATGGTCGGCAGGATCAAGTGACGCACGGCTGACGTAAACGCCCCCTCCTGCCCTGACAGCAGGCTGTCGATCAGCATGAAACCGGTCACGCTGGGGAAGTAATACAGCAGGTCGATCCGCCCCGATACCGGCGTCCAGCCCAGATTACCTGAAAACACGATGATCAGAAGCAGGGCCCACCAGAAGATCGGCATCGAGTAGCCAACCAAAGCCGAGGACATCAGCGCGCGATCAAAGAACTTGCCTCTGTTCACGGCAGCAATCACACCCGCAGGCAAGCCAAGAGCCACGGCAAAGATCATCGCACAGATCGACAGTTCCAGCGTGGCTGGGAACAGGGCAAAGAACTCATCCCAGACCGGTTTCTTGGTGACAAAGCTTTCACCCAGATCGCCATGCATAACGCCGACCAGATAGTCCCAGTATTGCTGCAGTACCGGTTTGTCGAAGCCCAGCTTGACCACCATCTCCTGATAGCGTTCCTCGGTCATGCCGCGTTCTCCGGCCATGACGATGATGGGGTCGCCCGGTAGCACCCGGATGAACATGAAGGAAATCAGCGTCACGCCCAGAAATGTAGGAACGAACATTCCAAGGCGCGTAAGGAAGTAGCCAAACATCAGCGACCTATGATTGTGAGATCTTTGGGAAAGCGGGTCAGTGACCTGCAGCCATCCTGCGTCACCAGAACATCATCTTCGATCCGAACACCAAAATTTCCGAGGTCATAAAGCCCGGGCTCATTGGTCCAGACCATGCCGGGAAGGATGTCCTGATGATTTCCACGCATGATATAGGGCGCTTCATGTACGTCGCGGCCCAGCCCGTGCCCGGTCTTGGTACGGATACGATCGGCATAAGGCGATGCCTCAAGAACGCGAGTGACGGCATCGTCGATGTCATGCGCAGTAGTGCCCGGGCGGCAGGCGTTGAACCCTTCTAGGTTGGCACGCAGGACGGTGTCGTAGACATCCCTGCCCTCGTCCGAAACCTCGGCCACAAAGAACGTACGGGTGATATCAGCGGCAAAGCCGTGTTTGCGCGCGCCAAAATCGAACAACAACGCGTCGCCGGGGTTGATCTGATAATCCGCTCGCGCCTTGCCATGCGGTTGGGCCGAGTTGTCTCCGGCCGCCACAATTGGTGCGAACGCCAACGAGGCCGCACCCTCGGCGAACAGTGCCTGAATCAGCGCCTGTTCGATCTGTTTTTCCGTCTGTCCGACGCGCACATCGGCTATCACACGCTCCAGCGCGCGTTCCGAGATATCAATTGCCGCTTGCAGAGCCGCGATGTCATCTTCGGTCTTTATAATCCGCAAGCCCGAGATTTCGCGTTCGGCATCCACAATGCGCAGATCGGGCAGCGCGTTGGTGAAAGCCTTCGACACAAAGACCCGCATCACCTGCCCTTCGACTGCCAGCGATTTCAGCGGCATGTGCGCAGCCAAAGCGGCAAAAGCGCTGTCATAGCCCGTCTGGTCCATCCAATCGAACACGGCACCGTCAAAGCCGACCAGCGCCCAGGTGCCAAGCTCCAGATTGGGGACAATCGCGGCGGGACTACCTTGGGCCGGGATAACGACCACAAAGGGTCGCTCGTGGCTCATGAAGGGTTTCCCCAACGCGCGGGTGAAATTGGGACCGGGCACGAGGGCCACGGCATCGACTGACATGTCCTTTGCCAGTTGACGGTACTCGGACAAATCCGGCATGGGGGCCGACCTCCAAAAAAGAAAACCGGAGCCGCCATGCGGGCGGCTCCGATCCGTGAGTGATGATTTATTCGACGCTGACGCCGTAGAAGATGTGGCCGCCCAGCGGGTGGACTTTGTAGCCCTGCACTTCGTTGCGCATCGGCATGTAAACGACCGAGTGTGCGATGGTGGCCCAGGGGGCTTGCTCTTTGAAGATGACCTGCGCCACTTCATACAGCTTGGTGCGCTCGGCCTGATCCGTGGTCTGCTTGGCCTTCAGGATCAGATCTTCGAAGGGCTCGTGGCACCATTGTGCGCGGTTCGAGGCTTCGCGGCCGTCACAGCCCAGCAGCACGGCCAGGAAGTTGTCCGGGTCGCCGTTGTCACCGGTCCAACCCAGCAGCACAGCTCCGTCGCGGTTCAGCTCTTTTGAGCGCGACAGGTACTCGCCCCATTCATAGGAGACGATCTCGACATCCACGCCGATCTTGGCGAAATCTGCCTGGATCAGCTCGGCCATGCGGCGGGCGTTCGGGTTATAGGGGCGTTGAACCGGCATCGCCCAGACCTTCATCGACAGATCGTTGACGCCTTCGGCTTCCAGCATCGCTTTGGCCGCTTCGGGATCATAGGCATCGTCGGTGATGGCGTCGTTATAACCCCACATGGTCGGCGGAATCGGGTTCTTGGCCGCTTGCCCCGAACCCTGGAACACCACATCAATGATCGCCTGCTTGTCAATCGCCATGTTCAGCGCTTTGCGCACCTTCGGGTTGTCGAACGGCTCCATCGTGGTGTTGTAAGCCAGATAACCCACGTTCAGTCCTTCTTGCTCCATCATGTTGATGTCCGCGTCATCCTGCATCGCTTGAATGTCGGCGGGGTTCGGATAAGGCATGATGTGGCATTCACCCGCCTTCAGCTTTTGATAACGGACCGACGCATCAGGCGTAATCGCAAAGATCAGATTGCTCACATCCGCCGGTGCTTTCCAGTAATCAGCGTTCTGCGCATAGCGGATCACGGCGTCTTTCTGATAGGCCACGAATGAGAACGGGCCGGTGCCGATAGGCGCGGTGTTCAGCTTTTCAGGTGTGCCCGCTTCCATCATCGCGTCGGCATATTCCGCCGACAGGATCGAGGCAAAGTCCATCGCCATGTTGGCGACAAAAGGCGCTTCGGGTTTAGACAGCGTGAATTTCACTGTGTAGTCGTCGATCTTTTCTATGGACTCGACGAGATCGGGCATACCCATGCCCTGGAAATATTCCCACGTACCGCCAGACACCTGATTATATGGGTGGCCTTCATCCTTCTGGCGCATGAACGAGAAGATCACGTCATCGGCGTTGAAGTCGCGGGTTGGGGTGAATTCGTCATTCGAGTGGAATTTGACGCCCTGACGCAGCTTGAACGTATATTCCAGACCGTCATCGCTGGCCTCGACGCTTTCGGCCAAGCCTGGGATCACATTGGTGGTGCCGGTCTCAAATTCCAGCAGGCGGTTATAGATCGGGTGCGAGGACGCATCAAAGGTGGTGCCAGCGGTGAACAGCGCCGGGTCAAAACCTTCAGGCGAGCCTTCAGAGCAATAGACCAACGTATTTGCCTGTGCCGCAGCGCTGGACAACGCAATCGCTGCGGTTGCGGCCAAAAACTTAAGTTTCATGAGTTTCTCCCAGTAAATATTGCTTGGTTTTCGCTTAGCGCTTTTTTGTCAGAACACTCTTTGGCAACGCTTGCCGTCGCGAAATCACTGCTCAATGTATCCAAAATACAAAATCCATTGTCAACAAAGTTAACGATTCCGCGAACACGTACCCGCAAAGACAGCCATCCGTCACGGGACGGCCCGGTTCAGTTCCTAGCTTTGAGGGGAATCAGTCGCGCCGACTTTGATACAGCGCAAGTTTCCGGCTTTCCGCGATCACATCTGGAATGTTGGGGTCACGCCGATCGGAGGCTGTTCCAGAATGAAAGCCCCGATCCGATCCAAGAGCGGCCGTCTTGGACAGCCCGGACGGGTCGCCGCGCCCAGATCACGCAGGTTGCCCGGCGCGTCAAAGGGGATAAAGCACAAAGGCCAGCGGTCGCGTTTGAATTGCTCGGCCGCCAGGGCCGACACGATTGTACAATCGTCGGAATGACAAATATGCCGACAGATCGTCTCGAACCGCAGCGCGCTCAGGTCGAACCGCTTGCTGGCGCGATTTGCCGGGTCGATTTTGGGCAAGCGGTTTTCCAGTTCATAGCCGAAACTATACGGCAGTCGGATGAAGTCGTGACGGGGCACGTCCTCTGGGGCAATCGATGGCAAGGTGCTTAGCGGGTGACCGTTACGAACAGCCAAGAACAGAGGTTCGGACCAGATCGAGGTAAACTCGAGCGCTTCGGAATTGTTGACCTTGGCGACCAGAGCAAGATCCAACGTGTGGTCTTCGACCATACGCAACATATTCTGTGGCAAATCCTCGATCATCGTCACGCGCATATTGGGAAACAATGCGCTAAACAGATCTGAGAAATATTGTGTCAGGTAGGGCGCGAGGGTCGGCGTCATTCCGATCGTGTATGGAACCGCCTCGGGGTCGCGGAACTGGGTCGCCGTATCGCGGATCTTTTGCGCATCGTTCAGAATGCGTTCGGCAATGCGCAACACCTGAACACCGCACAGTGTCGGTCGAACCTCGTTATTGAGGCGCAAAAACAGTTCGGCCCCTAACTCCTGTTCAAGTTTTTTGACCTGATTGGACATCGCAGGCTGAGAGACGTTGCAAGCTGCTGCCGCCTGACTGAACTGCCCATATTTGGCGATGGCCAGAACGTATTCCAAGTCTCTGAAATTCATGATCACCAACTACTGATACAAGTCGCGCATCTTGATGCACCTTCGGATTCATACCCTGACGGTGAGTGTTGCGCATGAAGAAACGATCACTTTCAAACACATAAGTGTCAATAGCCGCTAGTGAATAGGCGATCAAAGTGATTGAAGGCACGATAACTTATTGATTTCACTTACTACAAACTCACAGATTTTGTGAGTATTCGCGTTGGTTATACCCCTAATTCGAAGGATGAATTTTAGCTGGCCGAAGCGGCTGACTACCCATTGGATACGTGGAACGCCCAAAGCAGCGGGCGGCCCGCAGAATGCAACAATTCTTGACGGAGTATCCCATGCTGTCCCAACTTCTTAGCAGTCTTCGCGCCCGTCTCTTGACATCGTCCACGCTGGCGCAAGAGACCACTCGCGATGGTCAAACCCTTATAAACAACTTTTTCCAGAGCACTGTGGTGGATGACACCCCGGCTTTTGTGCTGGCGAATGATTTTTCGCGCCTGTTGAACTTTGGCGAAATCATCACAAACAACGCTGTTGCTGCAGTGCAGGCGCAAGGTCAGGACGTCGACATCTTTAACTTTCGGTCCGGTCGGATCGAAGCCAATAACGGTCCAGATGCGCTTGCAACAGGCGTTCAGGTCACTGGAAGCGCATCGATCAGAAACTTTGGCGAGATTGTAGGCGAGTTCAACGGCGTTCAGTTTGCGGGGGCTGAAAGCTCGGGCAGTCTGGATAACTTCCGCGGCGGTGTGATCAGTTCTGACAGTCGTGCTGTCGACATTCAGGGTCAAGGTATCGATGTTCGTAACTTTGGTGACATCATCGGTACAGGTGATCAGCGCAACGGAACGATTTACACCAATTCGACTGCGGAAGACATTTCGATCTCGAACTTTTCGGGCGGTACGATTGACGCAGGCGAAGGCAACCAAGGTGCAGGGGTTTCTCTGCAGGTCGGAGATGAAATTGGTGACCGTGTCGAAACCGATATCTTGAATGGTTTTGGTGCAACAATCCAAGGTCGCGGTCAGGCGGCTTCAAACACGTCGCTGGCCGGCGACGGCGTGCGCATCGATGACGGTGCCGAGGGAGCCATCCTGGAAACCGAGATCGTTAACAGCGGGGTCATCTCGACCGAAAGCGATCAGGGTACGGCAGCAGGTCTGCGCATCGCTGATGGCGCCAATACCGAAGGTGAGATCCTAAACACCTCGACCGGTGTGATCGAAGGGCCGCGCAACGGTCTGTACATCGGAGATGGCGAACATGATCTGGACGTTCTGAACTTTGGAACCATCCAGTCCGGCAGCCGCGCTGTGAACATCGATGGTTCCGGTGTTGATCTGATCAATGGTGGCGACATTCTGGGCACCGGAGATCAGCGCAATGGTACAGTCTACGCTGATGACACTGCACGCGACTATTCGATCCAAAACCTTGCATCGGGTACTATTGACGCGGGCGAACACAATGATGGCGCGGGCGTTTCGTTGTCACTTGCCGTCGAAGGTAATGGCGACGTTTCGATCACCAACGACGGCACGATCGCGGGTCGGGGCAATGCAGGTGCAGCTTTGGGCACAGCTGGCGACGGTATCCGTCTGGAGGGTGTCCGCCAGGAGGGCGGCGGCTTTGGCCCGGCCCTCTTTGAAGGTACCATCACAAACACCGGTAGGGTGTCGTCCGAAGGTGCAAACGGAACGGTCGGTGCATTCCGCGCCGTGAACAACGTCAACTTCCGTGGCCAGCTGATCAACGAAGAAACCGGCGTTTTCGCAGGCGGCCAGAACGGTGTGTACTTTGGCACCGGTGATCACACAGGCGGCTCGTTCGTCAACCGCGGCACTGTGACTTCGGACAGCCGTGCGGTGAATATCGACGGGATCGGTCTGGATGTTGTCAACGAAGGCGAAATCCTTGGCACTGGCGATCAGCGCAACGGCACCGTCTATGCCGATGGCACTGCTGACAACTACAGCTTCACCAACTCGGGTCTGGTCGATGCAGGCGAAGGCAATAACGGTTCCGCCGTTTCGTTGCAAACCGGCGACGAGTCGGGGGACATCGTGTCCGCTGCAGTCATCAACGAAGGTACGCTGCAAGGTCGTGGAGATGCGCTGGAAGGCAACCAGGTCGGTGACGGTCTGCGCCTGTTCACCAGCCAGGACGACGCCTCTTTCGCGGGTGTTGTGGTCAACAAAGGTCTGATCGCCGGTTCCGAGGACTCGGACGCCGCAGCAGGTATCCGCGTTGATGGCGGCCTGAACCTGGTTGGCGCGATCCTGAACGAAGGCGAAATCCGCGGCACGGTCAATGCGATCGACGCATCGGATGCAGGCTTCGTGACCATCGTCAACGACGACGAAGGCGTGATCAACGGCAACGTTCTGCTGAGCGACGGCGACGACATCTTTGTCGACCTGGGCACCACCAACGGTGATATCTCGGGCGGCGCAGGAGATGACGTTCTGATCGCAGGCGACGCAGACAACGTCATCACCGGCGGTCTGGGCAATGACTTCATCGACGGTGGCGAAGGCATCGACACAGCCGATTTCTCGGATCTGGATGTCGCGGTCGAAGTCAGCCTGGATGCAAACGGCAATGGCACTGCCACACGTGACACCGGCTTTAACGTCACCGTCACCGACGCGGTTGTTGCAGCGCCGGATCAGTTCGGATCGTCCATCACCAACGGCGCCGAGTTCGTGGAGCAGGCAGTCCAGGGCAACCTGTACTACAACATCCACACGTCGGACTTCCCGGCTGGTGAAATTCGCGGGCAACTGCTGGTTGATAGCGACGTGACCGAGAATGGCATCCGTACTATCACCCTGAGCGGTGGTCTGGACGCCTCGCAGGAGCCTGGTCCTACATCCGACAGCGAAGCGACCGGTCAGGCGACCCTCGTCGTCACTCAAAACTTGGAAACCGGTGAAGTCACCTATTCCAGCGAGTTGAGCGTGACGGGCCTGAACGAAGCTGATCTGTTGACGCCGATCCCGGGTGTTGTCTCGGCTGTGCACTTGCACAATGCACCTGCTGGTCAGAACGGCCCGGTCGTGCAGGACACGCTGGTAGATGCCGGTGCGACGCTGGATACCGAAGCCACTGGTGGCACAGGTGTCATCGGCGAGGACGTCATCGACAACCAGATCGAAGTGGACATCCTGCGCTCGATCGAGCGGGTTGTCGGCTCGGATGACAGCGACACGATCGACGTCTCCAGCTTTGACGGTGTAACCGTTGATCTGGACCTCAGCGGTCCTTCGCCGAACCCTGCTGGCAGCGGTGATGAAGGTCCGCAGGACGGTGCCATCATCCAGAATGGCCAGATCGTCGCCGAAGTTGATGACTTCGAAAACGTTGTAGGCTCGAACGGGGATGACCTGATCCTTGGCAACAACGAGTTCAACATCCTCGACGGTGGTGCCGGCAATGACGCGATCCATTCCTTCGGAGGTGCCGACGTGATCATCGGTGGCGAAGGGATCGACACCGCGCTGTTCACTGCAGGGCCGGGCGTTGTTCTGGATCTGGATGAAGAAGGCAACGGCGTTGCACAGGTCAATGCACCCGATGGTGCAATCCTGGATCAGGTGTTTGGGTTCGAAAACATCAACGGCTCGAACAACGCTGGCAGCCCGAATGGTGGCGACGACATCCTGTCGGGCAACTCGGGGTCCAACACCCTGAACGGTCAGGCCGGTGACGATGTGCTGAACGGTGAGGGTGGCAATGACATCCTGATCGGTGGCGCAGGCAACGACACCTTCGTCTTCGAAGGCAACTTCGGCAACGACGTTATTCAGGACTTCGAAGTCGGTCTGGACCAGCTCCAGTTCGGCGAATTCGGACCCGACTTCGACGGCAGTGTCAGCGTTGCACAAGATGGCGACGACGCGGTCATCACCTTCGGCAGTGAAGGGTCTGTCCGCCTCGCCGGTGTCAACAGCACCGACCTGAACGACGACGACTTTGTCGCGTAACTGACCAACAGCGGGGCGGCTACGTGCTGCCCCGTTTTTCAAACCGGAAAGGGTCAAGGAAATGTTCAAGCAAGCCAATCCCGTCAAAACTGCCTGGGGGTCACTGCGCAAGGGCTTTGTCGCTGTCGCCTTCTTCAGCCTGTTCCTGAACTTGCTAATGCTGGCCGGGCCACTTTACATGCTTCAGGTCTATGACCGCGTTCTGACAAGCCAAAATGCCGACACCCTGATCGCACTCTCCGTGCTGCTGGCGGGTGTATTCGTCGTGATTGCGTGCCTTGATCTGATGCGGATGCGCATTCTGGGACGTTTGGCGGCCCGTTTTGAATTAAGCGTTGGCGCACCGGTTCTGAACGCAGCCATGCTTCGTCGGGTTCAAGGCGAAACCTCCAGTGGGGAAAACCTGGTCGAAGACGTCAACGGATTTCGTGAGTTTATTTCGGGCACCACCTTAACGGCCTTTTTCGATGCACCATGGATCCCGATCTACTTGATGGTCTTGTACGTCTTGCATCCGCTTCTGGGCCTGCTGGGTCTGGTCGGAGCAGTTACCCTGTCAATCATGGCGCTGATCAACAACGCCCGTGCGCGTGGTCCGATGGAGCAAGCTTCACAGGCCCGAGGTCGTTCGGACGCGCTGTTCGACACAAGCGACCGGAACGCAGAACTGGTTCATGCGCTGGGAATGAAAGGTGATTTGGTTCGTCGCTGGACTGCTTTGCAATCGGACGCGCACCGTTACAAAACAAGCGCAGCGGATCGTGTAGCAAGCTTTTCGGTGGTGTCCAAGACCGTTCGGATGGGTCTGCAATCGGCCATTTTGGGTTTGGGTGCTGCGTTGGCTATTTCGGGCGAGTCGACCGCAGGTGTCATGATCGCCGCAACTATTGTTCTGGCCCGAGCGCTGTCGCCCATTGACCAACTGATCGGCCAATGGCGCACCTTCCTGGCTGCGCGCGGGTCGTATTCCAAGCTTAAGCAGTTGACCGAAGATTACGCGGATGCGCCGCCGAACCTGAACCTGCCCCGAGCCTTCAAGACCCTAGACGTCAAGATCGCGCAGGCTGGCCCGCCGCGTGCTATCACTGCCAACATCCGCAGTATCGATTTCAGCCTTAAAGCCGGGGATGTTCTGGCCATTATCGGCCACAGCGGATCTGGCAAAACCACCTTGGGTAAAATGCTTGCCGGTATCTGGTTTCCTCAACGCGGAGAGGTCTTGCTGGATGGAAGTCCGGTGTCGAAATGGAACGGCGAGGATTTGGGCAAACAGATCGGTTACTTGCCGCAGGACGTTGAGCTGTTCGACGGGACCATCCGTGAAAATATCGGGCGTTTTTCCACCGCGATAGACGATGCCGAAGTGCTGCGCTCGGCGCGCGAGGCCGGGGTCCACGAGATGATCAGCAGCTTGCCGGAAGGTTATGAAACACGCATCGGTCAAGGGTTTTTCCTGTCAGGTGGGCAACGTCAGCGTCTTGCTCTGGCCCGCGCCTTATACGGTGATCCGTTCGTTCTTGTGCTGGATGAGCCCAACTCGGACCTTGATGCCGATGGTGAGCAGGCTCTGCGCGATGCGCTGTTGGCGGCTCAAGCTCGAGGTGCCATCGCGATCGTCATGACCCACCGTCCGGCGACATTGCAGGCGGCAAATAAGGTCATGGTGCTGCGCAATGGGAACCAGACCCAGTTTGGCGAAAAAGACGATGTCATGAAGGTCAACCGCCGCAACGTTTTGAACACCCCGACGCAATCGGGCGCGGTTAAGCCGGTTGCCCACCCAGCAAATGAAACTCAGATCAGCGGAGCAGCCCAATGACCGACCTGGTGAAGTATTCCAAATCCAACACCGCCGTGTCCTTTCACGAGGCACAGCTGAAAGAGATCAATGAAACCTCGGCGGGCATCGGACGCTATGTTCTTTTCGGCCTGTTCACGCTGGCGGTTTTCGTCGGCGGCAGCGCCTATTGGGCGGTCGTGTCCAAGCTGGATGGCGCTGTGGTTGCCCCTGCCTCATTCGTGGTCGAAGGCGATCGCAAAACGGTCGAGCATCTGGACGGCGGCATCATCCGCTCGATCCTTGTGGCAGACGGGGAATTCGTGCGGCAAGGCCAACCTTTGGTTCAGTTAGACAGCACCGAGATCGACGTTGAACTGAGCGTGCAACGTAGCCAGTTGGGTGAGCTGTCTGTTCGCCGCGCGCGCCTACTGGCGCAAATGAGCGGGCAGGAGCAATTCGACGAAACCACTGCGATGTCAGGTTATCGGGACGGTATGGATCGCTTGCACTGGGTCTCGCCTTATCTGACACAAAAACAATTATTCGACGCCGAAGCGCGCGCAAGGCGGACCGAGGCGCAGATCTATGCTCAGCGTATCTCGGCTCTGCGTAACCAAGTTGCTGGCCTTGAGGAACAACGTCGCAGTACAAAAAATCAGATCGACATTACCAATGTCGAGTTGGCGAACCTTCAAAAGCTGTTGGACAAGGGTTTGGTCGCGGTCACGCGCGTCAGCGCACGCCAGATCGAGCTTGAGCGTCTAAACGGCGCAGATGCATCGTTGCGCACTCAGATCGCGCAGGCCGAAGACCAAATGCAGGAACTGGAATTGTCCCTGCTGAGTCAAAAGAAGCTGCGTGATGAGGTGATCGCCGGAGAGCTGGCTGTGGTTGAGGCGCAGCTTGATCTGGTTCGGCCTCAGTTCGCGGGAACGCTGGCGCGGATGCAACGTACTCAAGTTCTGGCCCCAACCAGTGGTCGGGTCGTAAACCTTGCGGTGTCCACCAATGGCGGCGTAATCCGTCCGGGTGAACCCATCATGGACATCGTTCCGGCGGATCAGAACCTGATCGTAGAAGCGCGGATAAAAACGGGTGATATCGACAAGCTCTATATCGGTCAGACCACTCGTATCCGTCTGTCCGCCTTTGCCCAAGCCGATGTGCCGGAGGCCAGTGGCGAGATCTTTGATATCTCGGCTGACGCGCTGGAAGACGACCGCACTGGCGAGGCATACTACAAGGCGCGCGTCAAACTCGACGCCCGGCAGCCCATCGCTGTAACGGCGCTGGACCTTGTGCCGGGAATGCCCGCCGATCTGTTTGTGAACACAGGCGAACGAGCAGTGTTCACCTATCTGGCTCAACCTATCAGTGACCGTCTTGCTAAGACATTTATCGAGTAAGCCAGATCGCCCGCGCCTAATTTTTGGGCGCGGGCAACTCAATTGACCGGAATTTCGACAGAATGGATTTACATCCCACAAAGCGGGATTTTACCGTTTCAGCGGATGATACAACGAATTGACTTAAGCCCGAGATGAAACGCCCGCTGCCTATACTGGTGTTTTCTGATTTGGATGGCACGTTACTGGACCACAACAACTATAGTTGGTCTGCCGCCAAGCCGGGATTGAAACGCCTTGCTGAGATAGGCACCGGTGTGGTTCTTGCCAGCAGTAAAACAGCGCAGGAAATCATCCCCCTACGGGACGCT
This sequence comes from Ruegeria sp. HKCCD7628, assembly GCF_057221005.1. Taxonomy (NCBI): domain Bacteria; kingdom Pseudomonadati; phylum Pseudomonadota; class Alphaproteobacteria; order Rhodobacterales; family Roseobacteraceae; genus Ruegeria; species Ruegeria sp. HKCCD7628. The sequence continues at coordinate 229,506 of NZ_JBWVBA010000005.1, read as the reverse complement.
ATGGGACAAGCAGATATGCCTGCGATTGTGGAAAACGGCGCTGGAATACTTTGGCCGGGCGATGCCGATGAGGGTGAAGATGACTATCCACGCTTGCGCGCCTTGCTGAAAAAGCTGCCTCAGGGATTTGTCGGCTTCGGCGACATGACGATCGATGAGGTTGCGCAGAAAACTGGGTTGAGCTCCCAGCAAGCAAACTTGGCGCGTCAACGAAAGTTTAGCGAGCCCGGAGTTTGGACCGGTTCCGATGTAGACCTCGCAGAATTTCTGGAGGCGGCTCGCGCTCATGGGCTTTACGCACGAAAAGGCGGGCGGTTTCTGACTATTTCCTTTGGTCAGACCAAAGCGGATGCGATGCGTGAAGTCGTGCGGCATATGCGTCCTGTCCGCACGATTGCGCTGGGTGATGCGCCCAATGATATCGAGATGATACAGGCCGCAGATCAGGGCGTCGTGGTCGCCAATCCGCACGGCCCCAACATACCACCTTTCCCTGCGCCGGTAGAAGCGCGGGTTCTCAGAACACAACAGAGTGGACCGCAAGGGTGGTCGGATGCGATCCTGACCCTGACGGCGGACCTTCGATAAGAACGGGGCATTTCATATGGCAGATTTCCATCAGAACGGAAACATCACGACGCTGCATAATTTGCGCAGCCGACCGACCGGGCATCTGACGCATGAGATCTCGGTTTTTGCCGAGACCCGAAAAATCACTCTCATTCTGCCTTGCCTTTATTCCGAACTGGAAGGCCCTGCGCTGACCGGAATTCTAAATGAGCTAGCACAGGTGCCTTACCTCCACCGGATCATCATTGGACTGGATCAGGCGGATGAGGATCAATACCGCCGTGCCCGAACCTTCTTTGCCGATCTGCCGCAAAACCATGCGGTCATCTGGAATGACAGCCCCCGCCTGACCGCGCTGGAATCCCATCTGCGTGAGATGGGTCTGGCCCCGCAAGAGCCGGGCAAAGGCAAAAACGTTTGGTCCTGCATCGGCTATCTTCTGGCCTGCGCCGACAGTTCGGTGATGGCGATCCATGATTGTGATATCGTCACCTATAACCGCGAGATGTTGGACCGGCTGGTCTATCCGGTGGTCAACCCGACTTTTCCCTTTCAGATGGCCAAGGGGTTCTACCCCCGCGTCGGCAACGGCAAGCTGAACGGCCGCGTCACGCGCCTGTTGGTAAGTCCGCTGCTGATCGCGCTGAAAAAGGTCATTGGCGACCGGGATTACCTCGATTACTTGCGCAGTTTCCGTTATCCGCTGTCAGGCGAATTCGCCATCCGCACCCCTACCCTGCCCGACCTGCGTATCCCGTCGGATTGGGGGCTTGAGATCGGCGTGTTGTCCGAGGCGTGGCGCAATCTGGCCCCGAAATCCGTCTGCCAAGTCGAAATTGCCGATAACTATGACCACAAGCATCAGGACTTATCACCCGAGGACGCAAATCGGGGGTTGTCGCGTATGTCCACGGATATCTGCAAGGCGATCTTCCGCAAATTGGCCGCTGACGGCACGGTGTTCACGCCGAACACCTTCCGCACACTCAAGGCGACCTATTACCGTTCGGCGCTGGATCTGCTCGAGGGTTACTATACTGACGCCAAGATGAACGGGCTGGAACTGGATCGTCACAAGGAAGAGAAATCCATCGAGCTGTTCGCCGAGAACATCATCCGTGCCGGGCAAATATTTCTAGACAACCCGCATGAGACACCGTTCATCCCCACGTGGAACCGCGTGCATTCGGCCGACCCCGAGTTTCTGCTTCGTCTGAAAGCCGCCGTTTCCGACGATCTGGACGAATTCAGCCCGCGTTCGTGATCCAGCGGCACTGATATGGCGCCAGAACAATATCCGGGCCGTTGGTGGCAAGGATTTCGCCCGTCAATGCGTCAGTCCAGACCTCTTCGGCGATCATGTTGATCTCGGCGGGGCTGACATGGACCTGCTCGGCCGAGACATTGTGCAGCGCAAAGATCGACTGGCTGCGATCCAGACTCTGCCGCCAGATGCCAAAGACGCGATCATCCAGCCGCAGAGTAAACTGCGTGGCGTTGGGGTGAAACGCCGGTTGCTGCGACCGCAGGCGCAGACGTTTGGACAGCTCCGACAACACCAGCGCCTGATTTGACCCCGGATCAGCCAGACGTGCCAACAAATCGGGATAGTGCCAGCGATGCCTGTTGATCGCCCGGTTCATGCCGCGCCGTTCGACAGCCTCGTGATCATTCGGTGTGGCCAACAGGGAATGGATGTAGAACGCCGGTATCCCCTCAAGTGACATTACGATAGTCTGCGAGCAGATGAAACGCGCCAGATGGTATTGATCGGGGCCGTGAAATGTTTCGGTCATGGCTTCAAAATAACCGCAGTTCAGCTCGTAGGGTTCTTCCCGCCCGTCCGGCAGTGCGCGCATCGAGACCAGACCTCCGATCCTACGGACCGTGTCGATCATGCGGTCTTTTTCGTCCGGCGGCAGCAATCCCTCAGCAGGGCGCATCCCGATACCGTCATGAGATGCGGTGAAGTTCAGATATGCGCAACCTAATTGCGCCGGGGGCATGGCGGCCTGCCATTCGCGTAGAAATTGCGCTGTGCCTGATTGCAGCGCGTGCAGGATCAACGGTGGCAGAGGGAAGTTGTAAACCGCGTGCGCCTCGTTCCGGTTGCCAAAATAACTAAGGTTCTCGGTCCGGGGTACATTGGTTTCCGTCAACAGAACCAGCGTTTCGGTCGCATAGTCGCACAGCAGCCGCAGCAGCTGTACGATGGCATGGGTTTGCGGCAGGTGAATACAGTTTGTTCCAATTTCCTTCCAAACAAAAGCAACTGCATCAAGGCGCAGAATACGAACGCCTTTGTCGATGTGCAGTCGTATGATCCGCAGCATTTCGATCAGAACTGCGGGATTTGAGAAATCCAGGTCAACCTGATCGTGGGAAAATGTGCACCAGACGTATTTCTCACCTGCGCTGGTCTCGACTTGCCGCAGCAAGGGCGTGGTGCGCGGCCTGACAACTTGCGACAGGTCGTCTTCGGGAGAGGCTTCAAAGAAAAACCGATCGTGTGGCGCTTTGCCCTGCAAGTAGTTTGTGAACCAGCTGCCCTGACTGGACACATGGTTCAGGACCAGATCGGACATCAGATGAAAATCAGTAGCGATCCGGGTGATATCAGGCCAATCCCCAAGCGGAGTGCTGACGCTGTAGTAGTCTGAGACTGCAAAACCGTCATCGGAGGTGAATGGAAAAAACGGCAGGATATGCACACCGTTGACTACCTCACTTAGGTGTCGCACCAAAAAGTCGTGCAGCAGGTCAAGGGGCTTGTGGACCTGATCTTCGATCGAGTTGCCATAAGTTATCAAGACGCTGTCTTTTTCCGACCACAACTTGTTTCCTGGCTTGCGACCTTGTCTGCGTCTGTGCGTTTGCGGCGGCCAAAATGCGTGTGTGATCTGCTCGGCGAGTGCGACCTGATCGTGATCCGGATAAATCCGGTCGAGCAACTCGCCCAACCGGCGCGAAAAACTGTTGGAGTCACTGGTCAATGGTCGAATACCCTTAGCTTGCTGTGATCAAGGGTTCTTCAGAACGCGCAACCTGTCAAATTTAAGGACGGCGCTGTGCAGGATGTTGAAACAAGTGCTTAAATTTTGGTCAGTTCAGGTTGTGCCCGGTCGTAATGCACCGTACCGCGCCATGAACATGTCGACTGCTTGCGAAGCTATTTCATCAATTTCGTTTTGTGAGAAGCTTGTCTGAATACCAAAGGCCGACAATGTCCAAATCCGCACCTTGCACAATTCCGAGAATTGTTCAGCAGCAAGTTGAACATCGTCAATAAGCAGTTCCCCTTTGTTTACCGCTTTTTGCAGATACTCGGCGATGTGGCCGGTGCCGTGTTTTGGTCCGGCCTCGTAGAATGCTTCGCCCAGTTCTGGGAACCTGTCGCGTTCGGCCACGCAAATGCGAAAAACCTGCTGCGCAAAATCTGAGACCAAGAAGGCCGTCAGTTGTTTGGCCGTGATCATCATGACTTCGCGTGCCGGAAGTGAGTCATCGACCAGGGACACCACATGCTCGGCCATACGTGTGCATTCGGTTTGGGCAACTTCCATGAACAAAAGGCGTTTGTCGGGGAAGTAACTATAAAGTGTTGCCTTCGAGACGCCGGCAACGCGGGCGATGTCATCAACGCTTGCACCTTCGAAACCATCGGCCATGAAGACTTCTCGCGCGCCTTTCAGAACCTGATCGAATTTGCGACCTGTGCGCAGAATGGCTGCGGTTTCAGACATGCTCTCTCCCAACAGTATATGTAGGAGTTTATAAACCGGTCAGTTCAGATACAACGATTCGCACCAAAGCAATTCTGAACGCGCAATCAAATATTGTAATTTCGCCAGTCAGGCTGTCGAATATCGGACCTTGCGATGGAGCTTGCCGCGCGATCAATCTGTGCTAACACTTCCGGCATGGTCGATATCTTTCTGCGCACGCTTCCTTTCTTTGCGATCATCGGCCTTGGATATTGGGCGGGTCGTACCCGGTTCTTCACCGAGGAAGCGACGGCTTATCTGACCAAATTCGTGTTCTATTTTGCCTTGTCGGCCATGTTGTTCCGCTTTGCCGCGACCCTGCCCTTTGCCGAGATCTTCAACCCCAGGCTTGTTATCGGGTATCTAGCGGGAACAGTAGTGGTTTATCTGCTGGCAACGCTTGTCGCCTGGTTCCGAGGGCTGGACGTGCCGACCGCAGCGGTAGAAGCACAGTGCGCAGCCATCGGCAATGTCGGCTTCCTCGGTTTGCCTATGCTGGCCCTTCTTTTCACAGAAGCTGCAATTGGCCCCGTGATGCTGGTTCTGACGGTTGATCTGGTGGTGTTTTCGTCATTGATCGTGATCCTGATCAACGGGGGCAGAGACGGACGGCTCACCCCAGCCACTTTCAAACTGATTGGGTTGGGTCTGGTAAAAAACCCGATGATCGTCTCGATTTCGGCGGGGATGCTTTGGTCCGCGTTTCAGATGCCTGTTCCCGCGCCGCTTAATGATTTTCTCACGATCCTTGGGGGGGCTGCTACGCCCGGCGCTCTGTTCGCTATCGGAGCCTCGCTGGCCAGCAAGTCGGCTGAGCGCGTGCATGTGGCCGGTTGGCTGAGTTTCTGCAAACTTGTCATCCATCCGGCATGTGTGGCCATTGCGTTGCTTTGGATCTTTCCCATCGCGCCCTTCCCCGCTGCTGTCGCGATTGCGGCGGCCGCGCTGCCGGTCGCTGGGAACGTCTATATGCTTGCGGCGCATTACAACGTTGCGCCACATCGGGCGTCGGCCGCGATCTTGCTGTCAACTGCAGCCAGCATCTTGACTGTGCCATTGGTGATCGCTTGGGTCGGAACGCCCTGATCTTCACCTTTTTTAAAAATGCCAGCAGTATTGACCACCGCACTTTACGAGCCGTGTTGGGAACGTTAGCCATGGCGCAACCCTAACGTAAGGACAAAAGTCAGATGGAAACCGTTTCGGAAAACACCTGCTTCGGAGGCGTTCAGGGCGTCTACCGCCATGCCTCGACTGCCTGCCAATGTGACATGACCTTTGGCCTGTTTCTGCCGGCCGAGGCCAAGGACGGCCCCGTCCCGGTCCTCTGGTATCTTTCGGGCCTGACCTGCACCCATGAAAACGCCATGACCAAAGCGGGCGCGCAAGCCTGGGCGGCGGAACAAGGCATCGCGGTGGTGTTCCCTGATACCTCGCCCCGTGGTGCAGGCGTGGCTGATCACGACGACTACGATCTGGGTCAAGGTGCGGGCTTTTACGTGAACGCGATCCAGACCCCCTGGGCACCACATTTCAACATGTGGGATTACGTGGCCGAGGAGTTACCTGCCCTGCTGGCCGAAAACTTTGCCATCGACATGGACCGTCAGGCCATCACCGGCCATTCGATGGGCGGCCACGGTGCGCTGACGCTGGCAATGAACCTGCCGGGGCGCTATCGCTCGGTCTCGGCCTTTGCGCCGATCTCGAACCCAACGGGGGCCGATTGGGGCCGTAAGCAGCTGAGCGCCTATCTGGGTGAGGATGAGGCCGCATGGGCCAAACATGACGCCTCGCTTATGATGAAGGAAAAGGGCTTTGACGGTCCCGTCCTGATTGACACCGGCGCTAGCGATCAGTTCATCGACCTGTTGCGCCCCGAGGCGCTGGCGCAGGCGATTGCAGAGCGTCGCCAACAGGCAACCTATCGCCTACAGCCGGGCTATGACCATTCGTATTTCTTTGTGTCGACCTTCATGGAAGACCACATCACCTTCCACGCCGAGGCGCTGTACGGGGACTAACGCATGAGCGATTACGATTACGACCTGATCATCATCGGGTCTGGCCCCTCGGGGCGGGCGGCCGCGATTCAGGCAGGCAAACTGCAAAGACGCGTCTTGGTGATCGACCGCAAGGATAGGCTGGGCGGAGTATCGGTACATACTGGCACCATCCCGTCAAAGACCCTGCGGGAAACAGTTCTGAACCTGTCAGGCTGGCGCGAGCGCAGCTTTTACGGCCGTTCCTACAGGGTAAAAGATCAGATCCGGGCCGAAGACCTCAAGGCGCGTCTGCATATGACGCTGGATCATGAGGTGGACGTGCTGGAACATCAGTTCAACCGCAACCACGTGGAAACGCTGAACGGTCTGGCCAAATTCATCGGCCCGCATGAAGTTGAAGTTGCGACGGACGCGGGCGAGACTACCCGCCTGACCGCCGCGAAATTCCTGATTGCCACCGGAACCAAGACCTATCGGCCCGATTACGTGCCCTTCAATGGCAAGACCGTGGTCGATGGCGACGATTTCCTTGAGATGGCCGAAATTCCCCGCTCGCTGGTTGTGATCGGGGCCGGGGTGATTGGTGTGGAATACGCCACCATGTTCTCGGCGCTGGACGTGCGGGTCACGCTGATCGAACCGCGCGAGACTTTTCTGGACTTTATCGACAGCCGGTTGATCCATGATTTCACCCATCAAATCCGCGAAAACGGTGTGGATTTACGTCTGGGCTCGGCCGTCGAAAAGATTGAGGATGCCGGAGGTCATGTGGAAGTCACGCTGGACAACGGACGCCACGTGCGGGCAGAGATGCTGTTGTTCGCCGCCGGTCGCATGGGCGCGACCTCGGCCCTGAACCTGTCGGCTGTGGGGCTGGAGACCGACCACCGCAACCGGATCAACGTAGATCGCAAGACCTATCAAACCGCCGTGCCGCATATCTATGCCACAGGAGATGTGATTGGGCACCCCTCGCTGGCGTCAACGTCTTTGCAACAAGGTCGCGTCGCCGCGTGCCACGCGTTGGAGACCCCGACCCTGCCGGAAAGCCCGTGGTATCCTTATGGTATCTATTCGGTGCCCGAGATTTCCACTTGCGGCATGTCCGAGGAAGAATTGCAGGAACGCGGCATCCCATATGAGGTCGGCGTGGCGCGGTTCCGCGAAACCTCGCGCGGGCATATCATGGGGCTGGAACACGGGATGCTAAAGATGCTGTTCTCGCTGAAAACCCGCCGTGTTCTTGGGGTGCAGATCGTTGGCGAAGGCGCGACCGAGTTGATCCACATTGCGCAGGCCGTGCTGAACCTGAAGGGCACCGTGGACTATTTCGTGCAGAACACGTTCAACTATCCGACGCTGGCCGAAGCCTACAAGATCGCCGGATTGGATGCATTCAACCGGATGCCGATCCCCGAGGAGTTCAAGGTTAAGAAAAAGCCCGCTGAGAAACAGGCTAAGAAGTCGTGACGACGCTCTATATCGACGGCGACGCCTGCCCGGTGAAAACAGAGGCAGAGCGGGTCGCCACCCGCCACAAAGTACCTATGGCGCTGGTTTCCAATGGCGGGCTGCGGCCGTCAGCCAACCCGTTGGTGCAGGTCGTGATCGTCTCTGAGGGCGCGGATGAGGCGGATAAATGGATCGCCGAACGCTGTGGGGTTGGGGATGTGGTGGTGACGTCCGACATCCCCTTGGCCGCGAAATGCGTCGAGGCAGGCGCGCGGGTGCTACGCCCAAATGGCGAGGCATTCACGGCGGCCAATATAGGGCAGCAACTGGCGATGCGCGATCTGATGGCTGATCTGCGCGCAGCCAACCCCTTGGGTGCGGGCGGCGGCGGTAAACCCTTTGGCAAGGCTGACCGGTCGCGGTTTCTGGATGCGCTGGAGCGGGAACTGAGGGCGGCGCTGCGGGCGTAACCCTCCCGCCGGTTGTCTGCGCTTCAAAGATGCGCGTCCTCCCGTTGGGCCAGGCAGCGCGTTCCGCGCTGCGGTTTCGCCTTGTAAATTGCGTTGGGGATTGGTTCAGTTGGCGCAATCACAGATTGATTTGACAGGGGCGCAGCATGCCGATTGAAGCGGTGATTTTTGACATCGGGAATGTGCTGATCGAATGGCAACCCGAGCGATATTACGACAAGACCATCGGCGAGGATCGCCGTCGCGCCATGTTTGCCGAAGTGGACCTGCACGGCATGAACGATCTGGTCGATCAGGGGCATCATTTTACCGACACCATCTATGACTGGGCCGAGAAATACCCGGAATGGCGCGATGAGATCCGTATGTGGCATGACAAATGGATCGAACTGGCGGCCCCTGAAATTCCGCACTCGGTCCGGCTGCAGCGGGCGTTGCGGACCAAAGGTGTTCCGGTCTTTGCGCTGACCAATTTTGGGGTGCAGAATTTTGACTATGCCACCACGGTTTATCCGTTTCTGAATGAATTTGACCGGCAGTATGTCTCAGGGCGGATGAAGGCGGTCAAACCTCATGCGCCGATCTATGAAATGGTCGAGGATGATTGCGGGTTATCGCCTGCATCGCTGCTGTTCGCTGATGACCGGCTGGAAAATCTCGAAACAGCACGCGCGCGCGGCTGGCAGACGCATCATTTCGATGGTCCGCAGGGTTGGGCCGACCGGCTGGTGGCTGAAGGATTACTTGACTCGGAAGAGGCGCTCTAGCTCAGGCGGCGACTGCACTGCGGTTTTCGCGGATCGGTAGGTGGACGATGGCGCTGAACGCGCCGATGGCGACGCCGATCCACCACACCATCGTGTAATCTCCGTAAACGTCGTACATGCGCCCGCCCAGCCAGACACCCAGAAAGCTACCAAGCTGATGGCTGAAGAAGATGATGCCATAAAGCGTGCCCATGTAACGCAGCCCATAAAGATGCGCGACCAACCCCGAGGTCAGGGGCACCGTTGCCAGCCACAGCGATCCCATCACCAGCGAAAAGACGATGACCGAGATTGGCGTGATCGGAAAGACGATAAACGCTGCCGCCGCAAGTGTGCGCGCGGTGTAGACCCCTGCCAGCAGGTATTTCTTGGGAAAGTGGTTGCCCGCCCAACCGGCCAGCAAGGTGCCGCCGATATTGGCCAGACCGATCAATGAGATCGAGATGGCCCCCAGTGCGGATGTCGAGGTGATGCCGACCGAATGGAGGACGCCGCCAGGCTGAATGGGGCCACACATCTCGGTCACAAAGGCGGGGAAATGGGCAGTGACAAAGCCCAATTGATAACCGCAGCTGAAAAAACCCAGAAATATCAGCGCATAAGACGGATCACGGAAGGCGCGACCGACGATCTGGCCCATGCTCTCTTCCAGCTGCGCGCGTGTGGCGGGATGCGGCGCACGCATGAAAGGCAGGGTCAGCACAAGCGCCAGAATCGCCACGGCAAAAACGATGAATACCTGTTGCCAGGGCAGAAAGCTCAGCATCCACTCGGCAGCGGGCGCGCCCAGTACCTGTCCGAAACTGCCCGCTGCCGTGACGATGGCCAGCGACATCGAACGGTTTTCGTCTGACGAGGCCCTGCCTACGACGGCCAGAACCACGCCAAATCCGGTGCCTGCGATGCCAAACCCCACCAGCCACGCATAGGTCTGATGTTCAAACGGGGTCACGGACCAGGCAGACAAGACCATCCCAGCCGCATAAGTCAGCGCACCCAGTATGATCGCGCGTCTGTCACCCACTTTTTCGGCAATCGCACCAAAAATCGGTTGGCCGATACCCCAGGCCAGGTTCTGGATGGCAATGGCCATCGAGAAATCGGTACGTAACCAGCCGAACTCCTCGGCAATGGGGATCTGAAACACGCCGAAAGAGGCGCGCACGGCAAAGCTGACTGTTATGATGATGCAGCCCACGATCAGGATCGGATTAAAAAGACGCGCAGAGTGGGGCATTCAGACCTCGAATTTCCTTTTGCCAGAACGCTAGAGGTTTTTGGCTATTGGTCAAATCAGCAGATTTGCCGCTTCAGTTAAGGAAATTTGATGCGTCAGGAAAATGCCCGCTTTTCAAGCGGCAACCCGGCGGGTAAGGCTCGGGCCTATGACGGATTTGATTTCGCTGTACGAGGCCCGCGTCGCCGATGGCACTTTGACGCGAGATGACGCGCAAGAGGCTGTGCTGCCCCATTTCGAACGCATCCGCGCGGCCCTGTCCGTGCCGGTCAAGCGGGGGTTTTTCCGCAAGGCCCCGCCCGCGCCGCAGGGGCTTTATCTGTGGGGTGGTGTCGGGCGCGGTAAGTCGATGCTGATGGATATGTTCGTGGACGCGCTGGACGATATCCCGGCGCGGCGGGTGCATTTTCACGCCTTCATGCAGGAAATCCACGCCGGGATGCATAGGGCGCGGCAGGAGGGCGTCGAGGATGCGCTGGCTCCGGTCGCGCAGGAGGTGATCAAATCGGTGCGCCTGCTGGCTTTTGATGAGATGCAGATCACCGATATCACCGATGCGATGATCGTGGGGCGGTTGTTCGACCTGCTGCATGCTGGAGGCGTTGTGGTCGTCACCACGTCGAACCGGCACCCGGATGAACTATATAAGAACGGCTTGAACCGGCAGCTGTTTCTGCCCTTCGTCGCGCATATCAAAGAGCAGTTGCAGGTGTGGGAGCTGGTCTCGCCCACCGATTATCGCCAGAACCGGCTGGAGGGCGTTCCGGTCTATTTCACACCGATTGGCCCCGAGGCGCGGCAGAGCGTGCGCAGCGTGTGGAATGACCTGTCGGGTGGGACGGCAGAACCGCTTGTGCTGCAGGTCAAAGGGCGTGCGGTTGAGTTACCGGCCTTCCGCAACGGCGTGGCGCGGGCTTCGTTTTATGATCTGTGCGGGCGGATGCTGGGTCCAGCGGATTATCTGGCCATTGCCGAAGAGTTGAAGGTGTTGGTGCTGGAGGATATCCCCCGCCTGTCGCGCAACAATTTCAACGAGGCCAAGCGGTTTGTGACGTTGATCGACGCGCTGTACGAGGCAAAGGTCCGGTTGATTTGCTCGGCTGCCGCAGAGCCCGAGATGCTGTATGTCGAAGGCGAAGGGACGTTTGAATTTGAACGCACCGCGTCACGCCTGCGGGAGATGCAAGATCGGGACTGGGGGAAATAAGGGGGCTCTGCCCCCGTCGCGTTGCGCGCCTCCCCCGAGGTATTTTTAGCCAGATGAAGCTACGCGGATTTGTTTCATCCGTTTTCGCGCAGGATGTGACCGGCCAGATAGAGTGAGCCACAGATCAGGACGCGGGCCTGCGGGTCTTTGGTGGTGATGGCGTTGAGGGCGTCAGCGACGCTGTGTGCCGTGCTGGCCGGCAGGTTGACTTTGGCGGCCGCGGCTGCGGTGTCTTCGGCGCTGAGCGTTGCGGCCTCGCCGGGAATAGACACGGCGGTTAGGCTTTGGGCCTGTTTCGCCAGCGGGGCCAGATAGCCGGTGACGTCTTTGGTGTTGAGCATCCCGCAGATCATATGCGTGGGGCGTTGCGGCAGTTTCGCCAGCACATCGGCCAGAGCAATCCCGGCGGCGGCGTTGTGCCCTCCGTCCAACCACAGTTCGGCCTGGGCGGCGGCCTCGACCAGCGGACCTGTTTTCAGGCGCTGCATTCGTGCGGGCCATTCGGCACGGGTCACGGCAGCCTCATAGGCGTCATCGCCCATATTCAGGTGGCGCAGAACTGCGACTGCAGCGCCTGCATTCTGAATCTGGTGTGCGCCCAACAGGTTCGGCAGCGGCAAGTCGCGCAACCCGGTTTCGTCCTGATAGATCAGGCGTCCGTTTTCCTCATGGACATGCCAGTGTTGGCCGTGGATCAACAGCGGAGCGCCCAGACGAGCGGCGGTGTATTCGATAACCTCGAGCGCCTCATCCTGCTGCGGCCCGACGATACAGGGCACGCCGGGTTTGATGATGCCTGCCTTTTCTGCGGCAATCTTGCCAAGCGTGTTGCCAAGGAACTGTTCGTGGTCAATGGACACGGGCGTGATCACCGTCACAGCGGGCTCATGTATCACGTTGGTGGCGTCCAGACGGCCACCCAAGCCCACCTCGAGCAATGTGTAGTCCGCTTGCGTTCTGGCAAAAGCCAGCAGGGCAGCGCAGGTCGTGATTTCGAAATAGGTGATGTTTTCGCCATTATTTGAGGCGTAGCATTCGTCCAGTACCTCGGTCAGAGCGGGTTCCGAAATCAACTGTCCGGCAAGACGGATGCGTTCATGAAAACGAGCCAAATGCGGTGAGGTATAGGCATGAGCCGATAGCCCTGCCCCTTCAAGACCGGCTCGGATCATGGCCTGTGTGGAGCCCTTGCCATTGGTGCCCGCGACATGGATCACCGGTGGCAGTTTGGTCTGCGGATTGTCCAGTGCGGCCAGCAAACGCCAGACGCGGTCCAAGGTCATGTCAATGATCTTGGGGTGCAGCGCCATCATCCGGTCAAGGATGACGTCAGAAGAGGAGGATATCATTTTTCAGCCGAGGGTGCGGCCGCTTCGGCCTCTTGGGGTGTGGGTGCAGGCAGATCGCCTTTGACCGCGGGCGGCTGGTTCATCAGCATACGGGTGATGGTGATCAGTTCGTCGCGCATTTCGGTCCGTTTGGTCACACGGTCCAGCATTCCGTGATCCAGAAGGTATTCGGCCCGCTGGAACCCTTCGGGCAGTTTTTCACGAATAGTCTGCTCGATCACGCGGGGGCCGGCGAAACAGATCAGTGCGTTGGGCTCGGAAATATGCACGTCGCCCAGCATCGCATAAGACGCGGTCACACCCCCGGTAGTCGGGTGGGTAAGGACGACGATATAAGGCAGGTTCGCTTCTTTTAGCATCTCAACCGCGACCGTGGTGCGGGGCATCTGCATCAGGCTCAGGATGCCTTCCTGCATCCGCGCTCCACCGGCAGCAGAAAACAGGATTAGCGGGCGTTTCAGCTTTACCGCCTCTTGCGCGGCAGCGATGATGGCATTGCCTACGTACATGCCCATCGAACCGCCCATGAACGAGAAGTCCTGAGCAGCGGCAATGATCGGGGTGCGGCCAATTTCGCCAGCGGCGACCAGCATCGCCTCTTTTTCGCCGGTCTTTTTCTGCGCCGCCTTCATGCGGTCGGGGTATTTTTTCTGATCGCGGAACTGCAGCGGATCATCCTGGGGGGCGGGTACGTCGACTTCGGTGAAAATGCCGCCATCAAAGAGATGCGCAAAGCGGTCGCGCGGGGTGATTGCCATGTGATGGTCGCACTGGGTGCAGACATTCTGGTTTTCTGCCAATTCGCGGTGAAACAACATGGTTCCGCATTCGTCGCACTTGTGCCAGAGATTTTCTGGCACTTCCCGGCGAGAGAAAATCGAGTTGATCCGGGGGCGGACGTAGTTTGTGATCCAGTTCATATCGGAACCTTGCTGATGCGGCTTTGACGTCAAATAAGACGCTACGGAAAGAAATGCAATCAACGCCTGAGTGCAAGTCGTGCAGCGAGCCATCCGACAATCATCACAGCGAAATCGACAAGTAGCCACTGCCGCAGAACATCGGTATCCGACATGTCGTATGGTAGCACGTAAAGCGCAAGGCTGCTGAGGCTATCAGGCAGCGAGATAAACAATAACGCAATGATGTTATTAAAGAAGTGTAGCGCGATTGCGGGTCCCAATGTGCCTGCTCGGGCCGTTAGGTCCGCAGCCAAAACGCCAAACATGCAGGACCACAGCGCAATAAGACCAGCATTGGAACCGGCGGTTCCGGGTGCGTAGTGACCAGCTGCAAATAAAATGGACGGCACACCGATCCAAATAAATGGCGACCGGAATCGCGCCGCCAAAGACTGTTGTATATAGCCGCGGAACAGGATCTCTTCGGCGCTTGTTTGAATCAGGACAGCTGCAAGCGACAAAGGTAAAAACATCAGCCATGTCGCAAGTGGTGTATTGGAGATCAACTCGGTGCCCATGTCGTAAGGTGGCAAAACGGCAACGACCGCTCCAAGCAAGAGCAATGTTCTGAAAACGCGCCAGAATTGGACAAGGGTTTCCGGAAACGGGCCCAAGACCGATCGCAAGTTTCTGTGGTGTACTTGCCGTACGGCCAATCTTACTCCGACCGTCACGAATGCAAAGCTGGCCAGCAACACAAGCAGCGCGAATGGTGTCGATCCGGTCAAAAGCCCAGCGGCCCAAGCGGAGGATCCCACCCAAGCCGCGAAAGCGAAAATCGCAAGGTTCAATGCGATAACGACCGCGACGATCAATCCTAGACCCGCAAAAAGCCTCCACAATTCAGGGTTTGATCTGGCCTGTGCCACCAGCACTTCATGGGCCGCATAAGTCGGACGTGTTCGCTTGCCCATGTTCAAGTTTCCGGACCTGCAGCGTCGGTGCCTTCAAAGAAGATGGTCGAGTCCTTTTCGTTTACACGGACGGCGAGTGATGTCAGGTACCCGGCCACTGTTTGCAACAGCTGCGTTGCGACTTTTGCGTCGCTATCAACAACAGCGCGTAGTTCTTCGGCTCCTATCCGTAAAAAAGAACAATCGCTAACAGCCACGAGGTCCAATTGGCGCGGATCGCCTGTGATGACGGACAGATCCCCAATCAGTCGACCAGGTTCGACATCCGAGATCGGCCGCGCTTCTCCGCCTTCTTCGGGCCATTCCAGCCTCGCTTGACCAGAAATACACAAATAGGCGGCATCTGGAGCCTGTCCGCGTGAAAAGATCACCTGACCGGCGGTTGCGTCATACCATTGGGCAGAAAAGGCCAGCAGTCTTTGGTTGCGTCCATCGACGCCCGAAAACAGCTCGGTCGAGGAAATGATCTTGAGCTTGCGGCTCAAATCGGCCGTGGCATCCGGCTCGTCTTCAACGCGAGCTTTAGATACGCCGTCAATCCGACCGTCCTTGATTTCCACAAAAAGGTCATAGGCTTCGGGATGGTCAAACCGGTTTTCCATGAAAATCATGATTGAGTCGGGCAGCAATTCACGCAGCTTAAGACGTGTACGCAAACGGCTTTCCGAATCGTGGCTTGCCAACGCTGTGTCCAGAATCAGAACGTCGGGCCGCTTGATCCCTGCACGGGAAAAGGCCGCACGTTCCTGGAATACTGTCGGGAGATTGTTCCCGCCCAGACCCGATGGTAGGTCATAGATGATGGCCGCTGCGCGGCGGCGCAGACCCGCTTCGTTCATCGCTTCGGCGACTACATCTTCGATGTCTTCGGCGTGGGCACCCGCTGTAAGAGAAATCCGTCCGAACAGTGCGTTTTCCATAACGGTCATGCGGTCGATATAGGTGTCTGGGGCGACAGGAATGAACATGCCATTCATTGAGGCGCGCAACCTTTCGGCCTGACCGCTGCGGATGGAAAGAATCTTTTCCTTATATTCATCGGGAAAGTCGGGGCCAATTTGCTCGGCAGTCAACAAAAACGGAACGGTTAGCAGCAATGCACGCTCACGTTCGTTGATGGCATCGTCGCCTTTGGCCTTACGGCGATCTTCGATGTCCAGCAGACGGTAGTACATGTCCTTTGTCATGCCCAGCCGCAGAAACAGAGGGTGATCTGTTCCATCGCGCCCGAAAGTCTGGTTCAGCGTGTGCAGAACGGCCCGGGCTATAGCCATTGCTTCGTCATCCAGATCATGTGCCCGCAGCATTGCCAGAAACCGCCCGTCACCGGCCAGAATGTCCGGAGAAATATCGCGGGACGGGGCTGCGTACAGCAGGTTGCCGCCCAACGGCACAGCCGGGTTAAACCGGTCGGGATCGAACCGGTACACATATCGGTCCAGGTTCTTTTCGCGCAGCCGCTGCGCGACGCTCTCGCGAAGCGCTACAACGTCGCGCGCCAGCGCCGGATGTTGCGCTGGATCAAACTGTGTACGCAAAGTGCGGCGGAACATGAACTCGTCGATCCCCATCGCTTCGACCAGCTCGAACCACCAGTCGCGAATCTGGTCAGCGTTTTCCAGCCCCGCAAGGCCCGGATCAATCCATTCCGCGGAAAGTGAGTCGGTTGGGTTCCCGGATCGCTCGGCTTCTATCTTCCACCGTGTTTGGGTATTCGCTTCTTCATCTGATTGTTGCGGATGGGTGCGCAGCGGCATTAAGAGGTTGTCGCCCAATGTCCCGTCAAACAAGTACGGGCGCGAATAGGCGTATCCGATACGGGCGGCAATGACGGCTTGATGCAGGCTCGCAAGGTTATGGCCTGCGATCTTGATATCGCCCTGAACTGGTAACAACTCGCGTGTCAGCACCTGTGCCAGAGCACTTCGTTCTGCTGCGCTCGACGACTTGATGGCGACCCGAGCGCCACTTGGTATCGTCAGGTCGATGTCTTCGAGGATCGTTTTGCCGTCATCGTCGCGGACAGTCACATTGTGCAACTCGATGTCGCCTGTAAGGCGCGGGATCGTTTCAGGCTCACCTACGAACAGCTCTTCCGGGATCATGTTGTCCGGCGCAAAACGCTCGGTCACGATTTCCCAGCGCAATGACATGTCCTGAACCTGATTGTAGTAGGTCAGAAGATCCTTCCAAGGGCCACTCAGATCTTTATACGCGCCCAGAGCCGCAACAAGCGCGCCGACCGTGACCTCTCCGGTGATCGCAAGATAACCGCCGACCGAATAAAACAGAAAGGGCGTCATCTGAGTGATTAGATTGTTGAGGAACTTCATGAAGAACTTTTTGTTGTAAATCTTGAAGCGAATCTCGAACAAAGTCCCAAGTCGGTAACTGAACTGCGCCAGGCGATAACGCCATCCACCGTTCGCGCGCAGATCACTGATGCCAGCTGCACTTTCGCCAATCTCCGAGCTCAGCTGTCGCACCTGCTGAATACGATCCTTGTTCAACAGGTTAATCTGGCGCTGCAGTTTTGGGATCAGCCACGCCTGCAATGGGATCAGGGCGATACTGGCAAGGCCGAACCACACACTTTGCATGAACAAAAAGGTCACGATGGTCATCATCTGGCCGAATTGGAACACTGGCTGTGCGATGGCGTCACCCATCAGCCCGCCCATCGGTTCGGCCTCAGACGTGATCATCGACACCAACTCACCCTGACTGGTGGTGGCAAAGTACGATTTGGGGAACCGCATGGTGCGGTGGATCAAGGTGAACCGCAGACGCCGCAGCATCCGCTCGGCCAGCACGCCCTTCATGGTGTTGATGCGCATCTTCATCAACCCGCTGGCGATGACCGTGGCTAGAAATGCCACACACAAGATCAGCAGGTACTGAACTTGTGTGACCGTTATTCCGAACACTGTGACGGTATCTGCCGGCGCGCCAATCGCGTCATTGATGATCTGTTTCGGCAACTCCAATGAGGCGTAGAGAAACGGAAAAGACAAGACGGTGAGAACCAACAGAATTAGCTGCTGTTTCTTGGAATATTTCCAAATGAATGAAAAAAGAGTGGGTTCCATGCCCCGGCCCTGCCTCAAGGTTGTGGTACGTAGTGTTCGGATGATCCACGGCAATCAGGTGCCGGACGGTACGCATTGGCCCGACCGATTGCAAGAACGGTGGACCGCCTATCAGACAACAAACCGCCTGCCCACTAGAAAGCGTTAGCTAAAAATCAAAATTTAATCCCCGCTACACCGTTTGAGCCTTATCTTTGACCCGGTCTTTGATTAAAGAAGGGCAATTTCAGGCGATGGGACCATGGGCAAACTTCTGGATCGCTATATACACCAACGGGTTCTTGCCCGTTGGCGCCAAGCTGCGCAGGATGCGTCGGCTACAAAAACGCTGGAGTTGAGAAAACAACGTGATGAAGCCCGCAAACTGCGCTCTCATCTGGACAGTTTGATTTCTCAAGCCGACAGTAGGTTAAGGTGGCCGTCGGTCGGGTCCGAGCAGTTTCCCAAACCTCTTGGAACGGATTGGTCCTGGCGTCCGGATTTGTGGCGTCGGCCCTTGCCCCGCCGAGGTGTTGCGTCGGCCCCGCGCAAAGCAGAGTTGGACGGCCAGGTGACATTGTTCCATGACTGCGCCCTGTGTGAGATAGCCGCGCGACAAATCAGGAATACCAGGGATAAAGACCTCGCTCCGTTCGGCCTAAGCACAGAGGTATTTGCGTTCAGCGGGTCGTTCCTATCGGTATCAGTGGAACTTCCATCTGAAGCGACCCGGAATCTGACCAAAGAGCATTTTTTCCGGGTCGATCTCGGTTTGCAGACGGAACGCGAGATAAGCGCCATGGCCCGGCTGAACATACAGCACGGACCGAACACAGATCAGGTGCTGCGCGGGTTAGAGCGATGTGATATGTCCCACGTGATCGATTTTGACCTGGCGCATCTGCCTTTGAATGAACAGCGGATTCAGAAGGTCTGGTTGGACGTGATTTTTGACCGTCCTTCTATGAACAGCGTTGTGCTGCACGATCTGACTTTCTGCCGACACCACCGAGCCGATTTGTGAGGCCCCGTCAATGAAACAGCTTTCTCTCACGCCTCTATTTCTTGAAAACGGCATTTGGCAAGCTCATCTGACCGCAGACGAAGAACCTTGCGTCAAGGTCAGATACCGTGATCAGGAAATCGTGGACACCGAACTGACAGAGATGGATGACGGATGGCGTTTAACTGTGCCGGTCCCCAATTCAGCTTTATCGGATGGGGTGCACACATTTTTAGTTGTCGATGAAGCGACCTCGGAAAAGCTAGGCGATTTCTCGATCATTGCAGGCTCACCGGTTGAAAATGATCTGCGGGTCGAGGTTGAGCTGTTGCGTGCCGAGTTGGATATGTTGAAGCAAGCGTTCCGCAGGTCACACAGCGCTTCGGACTAACCTTCTGCGAATACGTTCCCTCTTTTTTCTATCTTAAAAACCAATTTCATGCATCACTGGTTCCATTTTTTAGACTCAGGATGTTTACATGGATCGCACCAGCATAATCAAAGTCATCGCGTTGATGGTGACTGGGTTTGGCATCGGAATAGATTTTACCGGTGCATTGATCCTGGTATCGGCGATCGAAAACAGCTTTGACGCGGATATCACCAGTACTCAATGGGTTTTGAACATCTATGCTCTGTTCTTTGCGATGACGATGGTCGCCGGCGGGCGGATGGGAGATATGTTTGGCCATCGTCGTATGATGCTGAACGGCCTTGTTATTTTTCTGTTCGCGTCCCTTATGTGCTTTTTTGCGCCCAGTTTGGATTTTCTGATCGTGTCTCGGGCGTTACAGGGCATCGGTGCGGGCTGTGTCTGGCCGTGTACATTGGCCTTTGGTGCGACCAAAATATCGAAGCCTGAACATCGCGCGATGATTATGGGGATGATCCTCGCTGGCGTCACGACCGGGAACGTCATCGGACCGCTGATCAGTGGCGCGGCGGTCAGTTTTGGTGACTGGCGTTTGTTTTTCCTGGCTAACGTGGTGTTCTCAACCATTTCAATGGTCACCGCGCTGGTGCTGATGGAGCGGGAAACCCAACACAAACAGGGCGAACATTTGGATTTTGCCGGGATGGCCGTTTTGTCTTTTGCCGTTTTGCTTTTACTTTACGGGCTGGACGTTGGTGCGGATTGGGGATGGGTGTCGCCGCCGCTTCTGATGCTGTTCTTCGTTAGCGCTGCTTTGTTCGTTGCCTTTCCAAAGGTCGAAAAGCGCGTGAAAGAACCGTTGCTGTTGCCTCAAATGATGCAAAATCGCGAGTTTCGGATCACGTTGGGCCTGAATATGTTCAATGTGTCGGCGGTTTTTGTAGGGTTACTTTATTTCCCTCAATACATGCAAAAGGTTCTGGGCTGGTCCGTCTTTCACTCGGCGCTGGGATTGGCGCCCCTCACCATGTTGCTGGCAGTCGGATCCATTGTTTCCGGTACTCTGTACAACGACTTCGGTCCCAAACGCCTGTTGCTATGGGGGTATCTGTTCGCCACGTTTGGAGCAATCAGCATCGTGGCGATGCCAACTGGGCTTGGATATTTCCAGATATTGCCAGGCATGGCCATGATCGGGCTTGGTGCAACATTAACGGTCGGGCCTTCGGGTACAGCCGCCGTCAGCGCAGTCAAGCCTGAACGCGCCGGACTTGTAGGCGGGTTGAGCTTTATGACCCATCTCGTGTACGGGGCGATCTCGGTCGCGATTGCCACGGCCATTATGTACGTCACTAGCTTGTCCAGCCTTGCCAGACAGCTCGGCGCGGACGGAATTCAGATGTCTGAGACCGATCAGAGGGCCATAAACGGTGGCACGCTCACCACGGACTCTGCAAAAGCTGTCATGGCTAAACTCAGCTCGGCCGAAGGTGAAAAGGTTGAAGCCGCGATCGCTTCGGCGTTTGATGCTGGAATGAATATGGCGTTTGTTTTTGCCGCTCTCTCCGTCTCGGTCGGAGTAATCCTTGCCCTACGGTTGAACGAAGAAAAATTACGAAAGATCGAGGAGTAGAAAAGGGCCGCCTTTTGAGCGGCCCTTTCTTGTTATTGGGATGGGCCGTTCGGGTTGAAGGCTGACAAACCCTTGAGGATATCTATTGCGTAAGCCAACTGATAATCCTCTTCGCGCAACTCCGCTGTTGCTTCGGCTTTCGCGCGATCTTCTTCGATTTGCCGGATTTCATCTTCGCTGAGGCTGTCATTGTTGAGGCTTCCACGCAGGTCAGCTTCGGAGCGTGAGGGACGGTTGTCTTCCTCTTCTTCGGTCGCTGGCGCAGGGCGTGGCTGTTCCACGATGATATCCGGGCTGACCCCAAGTGCCTGAATCGAACGTCCTGAAGGAGTGTAGTAGCGCGATGTGGTCAGACGCATCGCTCCATCGCCACGCAACGGCATGACCGTTTGGACCGAGCCTTTGCCAAAGCTCTTGGTGCCGACAACGATAGCGCGGCGGTGATCCTGCAGTGCGCCGGCCACAATCTCGGAGGCCGAGGCAGAACCGCCGTTGATCAGAACCACGATCGGCTTGCCTTCAGCCAGATCGCCGGCGGTAGCGTTGAACCGTTCGCCCTCACCCGGATCGCGACCACGGGTCGAGACGATTTCGCCTTCGTTCAGGAAGGCGTCCGAAACCTTGATGGCTTGTGTCAGCAATCCACCAGGGTTGTTTCGAAGGTCCAGTACGACGCCGTTAACTTTGTCGATTCCACCGATTTCTTTGATCTGTTCGTCCAGACCGGCCTGCAGGTTCGGGAAGGTCTGATCATTAAACGTGGTCACTCGCAATACAACGCTGGTGCCCTCAGTCCGCGCGCGTACGGCGGTCAGTTTGATAGTATCGCGAACAATTGTAACGTCGAATGGTTCCTGCTCGCCTTCGCGCACCACGGTGATCACGATCTCGGACCCAACCGGGCCACGCATCAGATCAACGGCCTTGTCTAGCGTTAGACCCAGAATGCTTTCACCATCGACATGCGTGATGAAATCGCCCGCTTCGATTCCAGCTTCGTCCGCCGGAGTGCCATCTATAGGCGAGACGACTTTCACAAACCCTTCTTCTTGTGTGACTTCGATTCCCAACCCGCCAAATTCGCCTCGGGTCTGCACGCGCATCTGTTCCGCGTCATTCGGGGACAGGTAACTGGAATGCGGGTCCAACGATGTCAGCATCCCGTCAATTGCAGCTTCGATCAAATCTTCCGAGTCGACCTCTTCCACGTACTGTGCGCGAATGCGTTCAAAAATGTCGCCAAACAGATCGAGCTGTTCGTAGACACTGGCCTTGCTTTCGGCCTCTTGCGCCAGCAACGGCCCAGCAATCTGAGTTGTTGCAATTACGCCTGCCAGGGTTCCGGCCAGACCGGCCATCACAAATTTCTTCATACTCGTTTATCCATCCTTGTCGGTCCGAAACCAAGATTCCGGGTCCACGGGGCTATTATCCTGTCTTACCTCTATATAGAGCGTTTCTGACCGGTCAGTTCCAGTGCCATCACCGCTTGTTGACAAAATAGCGCCTATTTCGGGTGTCTCACCGGGCATCAAGCCAACCGGAGAGCCTTCGGGGATGACCTGTCCGGTCTCACCGTAAACCTCCTGCAGGCCCGAAAACACGAACAAAAGCCCAGGTTGAGGTTCGAGAATTACCAGATTCCCTAAATCCAGCAGTGGTCCGCGGTATCGGATCGTTGCCGCAGTCGGGGATGTAACAATTGCCCGAGGCCGCGTTGCAAGCACAATACCGGGACGTGTTACGCCCGCAGCATCTGTTTCGTCCGCGTGATGCAGAATGACACCCTGAGTTGGCAGCTGTATCTGCCCTTTCTTACCAGAGACATCCGCGTTTGTGGCTGCAATCTCACCCTCGGAAATCTGAGACAACCCGCTGGCGAACCCGTCCAGAGTTTCGGTGGACGAGATCAGGATCGCTGTGCGGATCGGATCTTCGACAAAGCGGCGAGGCAAGTCGGTGCGGTCGGCGATGGCTTCGCTTAAACGGGTGCGCGCGGTTTGTACTCCAGCCAACCCCTCGACCAGTGTCTCGGATGCATTTTGCTGCAGCAAACGTAGTGTTTGTACTTCTTGCAGGTCTCTCGCAAGCGACTGCGCGCGGGCGTTCAGGCCGGGTGTGACCTCGGACAGCATCATCCCGGCGCGCGCCGACCCGAGCGGGCCGGACGGGTGCAGCATCAAAACAGGCGGGCTTGTTGTTTCTATGGTTTGTAAAACACCAAGCAGCTGCGCGACGTCCTTTTCGCGTGCCCGCAGCTCGGCGGACAGTTGCGCTTCGCGTGTGGCCGCTTGTCGAAGCCCGTCGCGCATGGCCGTCAATCCAGCCTCATAGGCCTGAATAGTTGCTGTCAGGGCGCGAACCCTGTCGCGGGCGCTGTCTGCCTCGGTCAGGGTGATTGACGCTTGCTCCAGTTGCCGGGCTGCATTCAATGCCGCCGTAGCAGGATCTGTCTGCGCGTAAACGGGTGATCCAAGAATAACAAAAGCAAGAGCCGCACGTAGCCTCATGACAGCAGGCTCTGCCCAGTCATTTCCGGCGGTTGGTCCAACCCCATCAGGTCTAGTAAAGTGGGGGCCAAATCGGACAGGCGTCCGTCGCGCAAAGTTGCGGCCTCAGGGCCGCCAACCAGGGCCACTGGCACCGGATTCAGCGTATGCGCCGTGTGCGGTCCGCCGGTTTCGGGGTCGAACATCATTTCACAGTTGCCGTGGTCGGCGGTCACGATCATCGCACCCCCTGCCTTGTTCAGCGCCTCAATCACCTGTGCCAGCCCCTGATCCACCGCCTCACACGCCTTGATCGCCGCCTGCAGATCGCCGGTATGGCCGACCATATCCGGGTTGGCATAGTTGGTGACGATCAGGTCATACCCGGCCTCAATCGCCTCAACAAATTTCGCTGTCACCTCGGCCGAGGACATCTCGGGCTGCAAATCATAAGTAGCGACTTTGGGCGATTTAGGCATGAAGCGGTCCTCGCCCACTTCAGGGGTTTCTTTGCCGCCGTTCAGGAAGAAGGTGACATGGGGGTATTTCTCGGTCTCGGCCAAACGGAACTGACGCAGACCTTGTTTGGCCACCCATTCACCGAGGGTGTTCACGATGTCTCGCTTGGGGAATACAGTGGTCATATAGGCGTTGTGGCCGTCTGAATATTCCACCATCCCCAGCAAGGCCGACAGATGCGGACGCGGCCCGGTGTCGAAATCGGCAAAACCCGGCTCGCCAATCGCGCGCAGAATTTCGCGGGCGCGGTCGGCGCGGAAGTTCAGGCAGAAGAAACCGTCGCCATCCCTCACCCTGTCGAACCCGTCCAGCACCGTGGGAACGATGAATTCATCGGTTTCCGACTGATTGTAGGCGTGGTCGATGGCCCCATGCGCCGTGCTCGCCGCCCGCCCCTGCCCGTTGATCATGGCAGCATAGGCTTCGCTGACACGCTCCCATCGATTGTCGCGGTCCATCGCAAAATAGCGCCCGCTGACGGTGACGATGCGTGCGCCTTTGGGTAGACGCTCTTCCAGCTCGGCGATATATGTGAAAGCCGATTTGGGCGCCACGTCCCTGCCATCGGTCACCGCGTGAAGCGCCACGGGCACGCCCGCATCTGTGATCGCCTTGGCCGCCGCGACGATGTGGTTTAGGTGCCCATGCACCCCCCCGTCCGAGACCAGACCCATCAGATGCGCCGTGCCGCCCACCGCCTTAACGTTGGCGATGAAATCCTGAAGGGCCGCGTTTTCAAAAAATGACCCATCCTCGATTGCCAGATCAATCTGGCCCAGATCCATCGCCACCACGCGGCCTGCGCCAATATTGGTATGGCCAACCTCGGAATTGCCCATCTGACCGCTGGGAAGACCCACGTCAGGGCCGTGTGTAATCAGCCGCGCGTGCGGCCCCCGCGCCATGATCGCATCAAATGTTGGAGTGTGCGCCAGATAGGGGGCGTTGGCCTTGGTGTCCTCGGACAGACCCCAACCATCAAGAATGCACAGGACGACAGGTTTGGGGGCGGTCATTCGGACTCTCCGGGATTGCTGCTCTTGCCTGACCTTTTACCCCTTGGCCGACGCCGGGTGAACCGCCTTTTGGCGTAGACGCGGTGAATTTAATCCTTGCCGACAATCTCCCGATACGGGCGCGCTTTGCGGCCTCGGTATTTCACCGTCAACTCCAACGGCATGTCGTTTTCATCATAGATGCCGACAACAACCCCCCGGCCCCGGCTTTTGGTCCGCATCTCGATCAATTGCGCCTCGGACCGCGTGGTGCGCTGAGACTGCCTGCGGGTCCACGCAAACAGATGCTCATACATTTGCGCGATGATGTCGGCGTGGTCGGCGCTGTCGCCCAGATCGGTCAATTCCTGTGGATCGTTTTCCAGATCAAACAGCAAAGGACGATGGCCACCCTCGCAATGGATCAGCTTCCACTTCCTGTCGGCGACCATGAACATCACCGCATCGCGGACCGAGGCATTCAGTTTCTCCGCCAGTGGCGAGGCCGAATAATCATATTCGCAAATCACCACATCCCGCGGAGTTTCCGCCTGTGTCCCATGCAGGATCGGCAACAGGGAATGTCCTTCGAGGATATGCGAGGCATCTGCGCCACCGGCCACATCCAGAAAGGTCGGGGCCAGATCGATGGATTCCACCAGCGCATCGCTGGCCGTGCCGCGCGTGGCGTCAGCGGCGGACGATGGATCATAGATGATCAGCGGCACTTTGGTCGAAGCGTCGTGGAAGAATGTCTTCTCCCCCATCCAGTGATCGCCCAGAAAATCGCCGTGATCCGAGGTCAGTACGATCATCGTGTCCTCCATCTGGCCGGTTTTTTCCATCCAGTCGAACAGGCGGCCCATCTGATCGTCGGCCTGTTTGATCAGACCCATGTAGGCGGGGATCACCGCCTCGCGCACATCCTGCCGCGAGAATGTCTGGCCAATCTTTGTGTCCATGAAAGCGCGCAGAACGGGATGTGCGTTGTCACGCTCAGCCTTGGACCGGTTCACCGGCAGCACGTCATCGGGGCCGTATATCGAGGCATAGGGTTCGGGCACGATATAAGGCCAATGGGGCTTGATGAAGCTCAGATGGCAACACCAGGGGCCGTCATGAGTATCCATGAACTCGATCCCGCGCCCGGTCAGGTATGGGGTTTCGCTGTCTTCCTCGGCGATATTTGCCGCCTCGGTCGAGTGCTTCAGGAACCAGCCAGACAGTACGTTGCCATCTGCGTCCAGACCGGAATTGGCAAAGTCGTGCCACGGGTTGTCACTCTCATACCCTTTGGCAGTGAGGTACTTGTTGTACTCTTTCGCGCCGTCCGGATCATAATAGCCATCCGGCCCCTCGGGCAACATCCCGTCATCGCGTTCGAACACGTCAAAACCGCATTCCGCCACACGGGCCCCGATCAGGCTGTCAGGCTCCAGACCCAGCCGGGCCATCCCCTCGGCATCCGCGCGCATATGGGTTTTGCCGACCAGCCAGCACTCCATTCCGGCCTTGCGCAGATGATCGCCCATCGTCATTTCGCCGACCTTTAGCGGGATGCCGTTCCACGAGGCACCGTGCGAATGCACATAGCGCCCGGTATAGGTCGACATGCGTGAGCTGCCGCAAATGGGTGATTGGATATAAGCCCCGTCAAATCGCACACCCTTCGCGGCCAACCGGTCGATATTCGGAGTATGCAGGTGCGGGTGGCCGTAGCAGCTCAGGTAATCCCAGCGCAGCTGGTCGAACATGATGAACAGGATGTTTTTGGCTTTGGCCACGGATGCGCCCCTTTGATCGTCCGGGGCTGAGGCTAACCAATTCCGCGTCAGCGGCGAAGCGGAATTTACGCCTGCGCTTCGCGTTCCATCTGTTCCAGCATCTTCTTGGCGCGCTTGCACTGCAACTGATCACGCAGCGGGCTGTTTGGGTCGACATCTTTCTGACAGACCACGCATTTATCCGCACCCGAGATCGCGTTCAGACCGCCGCAGCTGCCCTTGATGGTCTTGCCCATCAGCATCACACCCAGCGACATGCCGACCATCACAAGAGCCAACAGTATGAAAGCCAGAATAAAGGTGCTCATGATCCGTATCCGTCAGTTGCTGCCCAACGCGTCTTTGAACGCGCTGCTATGGACCGTGATATAGGCATCTTCGCCCCCTGTCACATCCCGCGAGATGAAATACACGGCAAGTTTATGCTTTTCGGCCAGTTCCAGCCCTTTTTCCTGCCCCAGCGCCAACATGGCCGTGGCCCAGGCATCGGCCATCATCGCGTTTTGCGCCAGCACCGTGACCGAGGTGGTCCGGTGCGTGATCGGGCGGCCTGTCACTGGATCGATGATATGCGAATAGCGCACGCCGCCCTGTTCGAAGAAGTTCTTGTAATCGCCCGAGGTCGCCATCCCCAGATCGTCAAGCTGAACGATCAACTGAATGGCCTGCACGCTGGTTTCAGGTTTTTCGATCCCGATCCGCCAGGCCTCGTTCTTGTCATTCTGACCCATAGTAACCAGATCGCCGCCGATCTCGACCATGTAATTCTCGATCCCGGCGTCGCGCAGCGTTTCGGCCACCGCATCAATGCCATAGCCTTTGGCGATGGCCGACAAGTTGATGCCTACACCCGCATCCGATTTGGCCAGCGTCCCAGCCTCGCGGTCCAGCGTCAACAGGCGGGACTGACCGACGCTGTCTAACGCGGCCTGAATTTCGACATCCGATGGCACTGGATCTTCGGGTTTGCGCGGGCCAAAGCCCCACAGCTCGATCAGCGGGCCAAGGGTGACGTCAAACGTGCCGCCCGATTTCTCGTGCACGTCATTTGCCGCATCAATCACCAACGCAAATTCGTCAGATACTGCCACGGCATCGGTGCTTTCCGACGCAGAAAAGGTGGACACCTCGGAAGTCGGATCCCAGTTGGACATCTTGGCGTTGACCTCGGCCAGAGTCTCATCGACCGCGTCTGCCAAGGCTTCTTCGTCCACGTCCACGCCGATGGCGGTGATGTTGAAGGTCGTTCCCATGGTTTCGCCAGACAGGCGCACGACCTCTGGTTCTTTGTCGAACAAACAGCCAGACACCAGCGCAGCAACAGCCAAAACGGGGACAAGACGCATCACAGCACCCTTTTAAGAAAACGTGCCCGGCATATGCCAGCGCCTCTGATCAGAGTCAAACCAACGTCAGAGTTTAAGCGGCATGAAGCCTAAAACCAAAAGGCCAATGCCGGCAGGCAAACCGAACAGCCAGGCTTTCTTCTGCCAACCCGGCGCTTGCTGTTTCCATGTCATGCGAAAGTTGTGCCCGCAGACCACCACTGCAAAAAAGATCAATGCCGCGATGGGCGGTGTCAAATAGAGGTCGGACAAAAGATCAGATATCCTTGGTTTTTGGCAGTTTTCCCCGGATAGGGCAATTGCACCCTATACAGGTCGCTCGGCTGCGCTAAGGTAAATAACAAAGCAGAAGGAGATTGCCCATGGCCCCAAGCTCTTACCAGCCACCGACCCGCGGCGATAAAGCCGATACCAGCACTCGCAGCCAGTCGGTCGACTCGAACCTGTCACACTCGCAGACGACCGTGGCGAAACTGCTTGAGGGCAAGGGCGACGCGGTCTTCTCGGTGCGTCCGAACGATACGATTCACTCGGTGGTGAACACGCTGAAGGAAAAGAAGATCGGGGCGGTTCTGGTGACAGACCAAAACGGCGCACTACAAGGCATTCTGTCGGAACGCGATATCGTGCGCCGCATGGCCGACACCCCCGGTCAGACGCTTCCTCAATCGGTCGAGGACCTGATGACGCGTGAGGTCAAAACCTGCGCACCTGATGACCCGCTGAACCAAGTTCTTAAAACCATGACCGAGGGGCGGTTCCGCCATATGCCGGTTCTCGCCGGTGGTGCCCTGCGCGGCGTGATTACCATTGGCGACGTCGTTCATTTCCGCCTGAAAGAGCTAGAATACGAAGCCCTTCGCATGAAACAGATGATTGTTGGCTGATCGAATGCGGCGAAAATCCCCTTGACCTCGGCCCCGTGACAGTATCCCTGATGCAGCATCAAACGGCGATGAAACAGAGGGTTGCATGAAACGGGTTCTTGTCACCGGAACGGCCGGGTTCATCGGGTTCCATCTGGCCAAGCTCTTGCTGGCCGAAGGCTTTCGTGTGCACGGCTATGACGGGATGACCGACTATTACGACGTCACACTCAAACAGCGCCGCCACCAGATGCTTCTGCAAAATCCGGGCTTTTCTGCAACCGAGGACCTGCTGGAAAATCACGACCGCCTGAAACAGATCGCCGATAACTTCAAGCCCGAGGTCATCGTCCACCTCGCCGCACAAGCCGGGGTTCGCTACAGCCTGGAAGACCCGCGTAGCTATATCAACTCGAACGTCGTGGGCACGTTCAACGTCATGGAGGTCGCCCGCGAACACAAAGTTGCGCATCTGCTGATGGCCTCGACCTCATCCGTTTACGGTGCCAATGAAGAGATGCCCTTTACCGAGGTCGAAAAAGCCGACACCCCCCTGACCATCTACGCAGCTACCAAGAAAGCGAATGAGGCGATGGGACATTCCTACGCTCATCTGTGGAACCTGCCGACGACGATGTTCCGTTTTTTCACTGTTTATGGCAGTTGGGGCCGTCCCGATCTGGCGCTTTATAAATTTGTGGACGCCATTCTGGATGACCGCCCGATCGACATCTACAACCACGGCGACATGTACCGCGACTTCACCTATGTCGAGGATCTGGTGCGGGGTATCCGCCTGCTGATCGACGTGCCGCCCGAGCGCCCGGACAGTGCGGACCAGATTGCCGAGGGCGACAGCCTGTCTCCGGCAGCGCCTTGGCGGGTGGTGAATATCGGCAATGGCGACAAGGTGCGGCTGATGGACTTCATCGAGGCCATTGAGGATGCCTTGGGCAAAAAGGCTATCCGAAACTACATGCCTATGCAGATGGGCGATGTGCCTGCGACATGGGCCGATAATGATCTGCTCCAATCCCTGACAGGGTACCGCCCGCAAACCGATTTCAAAGAGGGCATTGCCCGGTTCGTCGCGTGGTTCCGCGACTATCATGGTAAATGACGACGATGTTTGAAACAGACCCCAACGCGCGCAAGATCGCCGTGATCGGACTGGGCTATGTCGGCCTGCCGCTGGCTGTTGCCTTCGGCAAAATAGGCCCTGTGATCGGCTTTGACATCAACACAGCCCGGATAACCGCCCTGCGCGCCGGTCAGGACGCAACCCATGAGGTCGAGCCCGAGGATCTGCGCGCCGCAACCGGCCTGTCCTTCACCTCCGATCCGGCAGATATCGCCGGATGCGACACCTATATTGTCACCGTCCCCACCCCGATCACAGCGGGCAAGCAGCCTGACTTAAAACCGCTGCTCAGCGCGTCTGAAACGGTTGGACGCGTGCTGAAACCTGGTGATCTGGTTATTTACGAATCCACCGTCTACCCCGGCGCGACCGAGGAAGACTGTGTGCCAGTGTTGGAACGCGCCTCGGGCCTGGTGTTCAACCGCGATTTCTTTGCAGGCTACAGCCCCGAGCGGATCAACCCCGGTGACAAGACGCATCGGATCGCGGATATCTGCAAGGTTACGTCTGGCTCCACCCCCGAGGTGGCCGATCTGGTGGATGCGCTTTACGCGCGGATCATCACGGTAGGCACCCACAAGGCGGAAAGCATCCGTGTGGCCGAGGCCGCAAAGGTGATCGAGAACACCCAACGCGACCTGAACATCGCATTGGTGAACGAGCTGGCGATGATCTTTGGCCGGATGGATATCGACACCGACGCGGTTTTGCGCGCGGCGGGAACCAAGTGGAACTTTCTACCCTTCCGCCCCGGTCTGGTGGGCGGGCATTGCATCGGCGTAGACCCCTATTACCTGACCCATAAGGCTGAAGCCGTGGGCCATCACCCGCAGATCATTCTCGCCGGGCGTCGGTTGAATGACAGTATGGGAGGCTATGTGGTCTCGCAACTGGTCAAGCGGATGATGCGCGAGGGGATCAATGTGGCCGCCGCCCGCGTGCTGGTAATGGGGCTGACCTTCAAGGAAAACTGTCCCGACCTGCGTAACACGCGCGTTGTCGATATCATTGACGAGTTGCAAGACTATGGCGTCACAGTCGATGTCCACGACCCCCATGCGGATGCAGTTGCCGCGCAGAAGGAATACGGGATTTCATTGACTTCGCAGCCTGAAACCGGTGCCTATGACGGTATCGTTCTGGCAGTTGCGCATCAGGAATTTCTGGCGCTCGACCCAGCCGAGATACGCGCCCTTGGCAAGGATCAAAACGTGTTGTTCGACGTCAAATCCTGCCTGCCGCCGGAGGCCAGCGACCTGCGGCTATAAAAAAACCGGCGCTGTCCTGCGCCGGTTTTTCCTGTCTTATCCGCCGAAATCGTCAAGCATGATGTCTTCGCGGTCCACGCCCAGATCCAGCAGCATGTTGATGACCGACTGGTTCATGATGGGCGGTCCACACATGTAGAACTCGCAATCCTCGGGCGCAGGGTGGTTCTTGAGGTATTCCTCGAACAGAACGTTGTGGATGAAGCCGGTATAGCCTTTCCAATCGTCCTCGGGCTGCGCATCCGACAGAGCGACATGCCATTCGAAATTGTCAAACTCTTCGGCCAGTTGGTCGAAATCCTCGACAAAGAACATCTCTTTCTTCGACCGGGCACCATACCAGAAGCTGATCTTGCGATCGCGGTTCTGCAACCGCTTGAGCTGATCGAAGATATGGCTGCGCATAGGGGCCATGCCTGCGCCACCGCCGATGAATACCATCTCTTTTTGGGTATCGCGGGCGAAGAATTCACCAAACGGACCCGAGATGGTGACCTTGTCACCTGGTTTCAGGTTGAAGATATACGACGACATCTGACCCGCTGGGATACCTTCCGACCCCGGAGGCGGCGAGGCCACGCGGACGTTCAGCATGATCATGCCCTTTTCATCCGGATAGTTGGCCATGGAATAAGCCCGCTCAATCGGTTCGGCCACGACGGATTCGTATTGCCACAGATTGAACTTGTCCCAATCTTCGCGATATTCCTCTTCCACGTCGAAATCGGTGTATTTCAACTGGTGCGCAGGGGCTTCAATCTGGATGTAACCACCGGCGCGGAAGTTCACATCCTCGCCTTCCGGCAGGTCCAGCGTCAGGGCCTTGATGAAGGTCGCCACGTTTTCATTCGAGCGAACGGTACATTCCCATTTCTTGACGCCAAAGACCTCTTCGGGGACTTCGATGTCCATGTCCTGCTTGACTGCGACCTGACAGGACAGACGGTCACCGCACGAAGCCTCACGCTTGGTGATGTGGCTTTCCTCGGTCGGCAGGATCGAGCCGCCGCCAGAATGCACCCGCACCCGACACTGCGCACAGGTGCCACCGCCGCCACAGGCAGAAGGTACGAACAGCTTCTCGGCCGCCAGGGTTTGCAGCAGCTTGCCCCCGGCAGGGACCGAGATGGTTTTCTCACCGTTGATGGTGATGTTCACGTTCCCGGTCGACACCAGCTTGGACCGCGCAGCCATGATGATGGCCACCAGCCCCAACACGATCAGGGTGAAAAGAACGACGCCTAAGCTAAAGGTTTCCATGCGTCCCTCCTTACAGTTTCACGCCCGAGAAGGACATGAAGGCCATCGCCATCAGACCCGCGGTGATGAAGGTGATCCCAAGCCCTTGCAGGCCGTCGGGAATGTCCGAGTATTTCAGCTTTTCGCGCACACCCGCCATCGCAGTGATCGCCAGCGCCCAGCCGAAGCCCGAAGACAGACCATAAGTCGTCGCCTCGACAAAGTTATAGTCGCGTTCCACCATGAACAGCGAGCCACCCAGAATGGCGCAGTTCACCGTGATCAGCGGTAGGAATATCCCCAGCGCGTTGTAAAGCGGCGGGAAATACTTATCCAACACCATCTCGAGGATCTGAACCATGGCTGCAATCACACCAATATATGAGATCAGGCCAAGGAAGGTCAGGTCCACATCCGGGAAGCCCGCCCAAGTCAGCGCGCCCGGTTTCAGAAGATAGTTCAGCAACAGGTTGTTGGCAGGCACAGTGATGGCCTGCACCACCATGACCGAGATGCCCAGTCCCAGCGCGGTCGAAATCTTCTTGGACACGGCGATGAAGGTACACATCCCCAGAAAGAAGCTGAGCGCAAGGTTTTCGACAAAGATGGCCTTTACGGCCAGTGAAATCAGACCTTCCATCAGTGGGCCTCTACCTGCTGAATTTTGTATTCACGCTCTTCCACCTGGTTCGGCTTCCATGTGCGGAAGGCCCAGATGATCAGACCGATGATGAAGAACGCTGACGGAGGTAGCAGCAGCATCCCGTTGGGCACGTACCAGCCACCGTTGTTGACGGTCTCCAGAATGGTGATGCCAAACAGCGACCCGGCCCCGAACAGCTCGCGGATGAAGCCCACCAGCAGCAGGATCAGGCCGTAGCCCATACCGTTGCCCATGCCGTCGATGAACGACGCGACGGGCGGGTTCTTCATCGCAAACGCCTCAGCCCGGCCCATCACGATACAGTTGGTGATGATCAGGCCGACAAAAACCGACAGGGTTTTCGAGATCTCAAACGCATAGGCCTTAAGGATCTGGTCCACCAGGATCACTAGCGAGGCGATGATCACCATCTGCACGATGATCCGGATCGAGCCGGGAATCTGGTT
This sequence comes from Ruegeria sp. HKCCD7628, assembly GCF_057221005.1. Classification (NCBI taxonomy): domain Bacteria; kingdom Pseudomonadati; phylum Pseudomonadota; class Alphaproteobacteria; order Rhodobacterales; family Roseobacteraceae; genus Ruegeria; species Ruegeria sp. HKCCD7628. The sequence goes on along the minus strand of NZ_JBWVBA010000005.1, from coordinate 195,974 downwards.
GCGCAGGCATGAGATGAAGAAGGACGAGAACGAGGTCACGAAGATCACCGCCAGCGCCATCACCATCGACACTTGCAGCGACGAGGTCACCGCCAGCGCCGAACAGATGCCCAGCACCTGCAGAGTGATCGGGTTATTGTCGACAAGCGGGTCGACCAGCATCTCTTTCTTAGTCTGAGACATCAGAATTCTCCTGCTTGCAGTTTGGCCAGAAACGGAGCGTAGCCCGCATCCCCCATCCAGAACCGTACAAGGTTATCGACACCCACCGAGGTCAGCGTCGCCCCGGCCAGCGCGTCGACGTAAAAGTCGGGGCCAGCGGCGGGCTGCGATTTGGCAACGGTGATCTGCAACTCACCCGCGTCATCGCGCAGACGTTTGCCATTCCACAGTGCCTTCCAGCGCGGGTTGTCCACCTCGGCCCCAAGGCCCGGCGTCTCACCATGCTGATAGAATTGCAGGCCGAAGATATCGTTGCCGTTGTTCTCCAGCGCGATAAAGCCATAGAGCGTGGACCACAGGCCATAGCCATGCAGCGGTAGGATCACCTTGTCTAACTCGCCCGCATCATCGCGCAACAGGTAGATGACACGGTACTTAGACTGACGCCCAATACCTGCTGGGTCATTGTCCAGCGCAACGCTTAGGTCGGGATCGCTGGCCGCAGCGATGTCATCAAACGTGGCAGCGTCGAACTGATCGTCGACGAAAGCGCCCGTCGACAGTTCAAGTACATGCGGTTCGAACGCAGCGAACGCTTCGGAGACATCGACGCCCGGCTCATAGACACCGGCGACTTGCAGAACGTTGACCTGCTTGTCCTTCAGCGCGTTGGCTTCTTGCACCGGGCGCAGGCTGACCGCTGCGGCGGACACGACCATCGAGGCCACAAGGCAGACAGCGACCGCAACGATGATCGTCTTGCTCACAGAATCCGGCGAGGCGGCCAGAAATTTGGCAATCGCGCCCTTGGGTTCTTGGGACTGCGTATCAGACATGGCGACGCGCCCTCCGTTTAATGTTGGCCTGCACGACGAAATAGTCGATCAGCGGCGCAAAGACGTTTCCGAAGAGGATAGCCAGCATCATGCCTTCGGGGAAAGCAGGGTTAATGACGCGGATCATCACAACCATGACACCAATCAGCGCACCGTAGATATAGCGGCCCATGTTGGTGTGGCTGGCCGAAACCGGCTCGGTCACCATGAAAGCCAGACCAAAGGCGTAGCCGCCCAGAACGATGTGCCAGTACCAAGGCATCGCAAACATCGGGTTGGTGTCTGACCCGATCAGGTTCAGCAAGAGCGAGAAGCCGATGGTTCCCGCCAAACAGCCGAGGATCAGGCGATAGTTGGCGATTTTTGTTGTCAGCAGGAAGGCCAGGCCGATCATACAGGCCAGCGTCGATGTCTCACCGAAACTGCCCTGAATGGTGCCGAAGAACGCATTGGCCCAGGTGATCCCGTCAGCCGCCAGCGCCTGAACGCCCTCGGCTGCGGTGATCCCCAACGCGGTCGCGCCCGAGAAACCATCCACCGGAGTCCAAACCGAATCCCCCGACATTTGCGCAGGATAAGCGAAATACAAGAACGCCCGCCCGACCAGTGCGGGGTTGAGAAAGTTCTTACCGGTGCCGCCAAACACCTCTTTGCCGATGACAACACCGAAGATTATGCCCAAAGCGACCTGCCACAGCGGTGTCGATGCGGGCAAGATCAGCGTGTAGAGCATAGATGTGACAAGGAAGCCCTCGTTCACCTCATGCCCGCGCACGGTGGCAAAGATCACCTCGAAAATACCACCCGCGACCAGCGTCGTGATGTAGATCGGCAGGAAATAAAGCAACCCGTGCAACACATTGGCAAACAGGCTGGACGGATCCAGCGAGATACCGAACATCTGCAGCAAAGCAATCCGCCAGCCGGTAGCCGCATCCGGACCAAGCGTCGCAATAGCTGAATTCGCCTGATAACCCGTATTCCACATCCCCCACAGGATGCACGGGATCGTGGCGATCACGACATAGGTCATGATCCGCTTCATATCCACGTAGGACCGTGCGTGTGGGGCTACGGTGGTGACGGTTTTCGGAGTGTAGATGAAGCTTTCGACCATCTCGTAGATAGGGAAATACTTCTCGTACTTGCCGCCCTTGGTAAAGTTCGGCTCAATCCGATCGAAGAAGCTGCGCAAACCCATGTGGATCAGCCCTCCTTTTCAATCTTGGTCAGGCAGTCGCGCAGCGCCAGCCCGTATTCATATTTTGCCGGACAGGCAAAGCCCACAAGGCCCAGATCTTCTTCGTCCAGCTCCAGCGCGCCCAATGCCTGGGCAGTGTCCGTGTCCATAACCAACAAAGCGCGCAGCAATTGCGTCGGCAGGTAGTCCTGCGGCATCAGCTCTTCGAACACGCCCGTCGGCACCATCGCACGACGCCCGCCGTTCAGGTTTGAAGTGAACGCATACAGCTTTTTCGCAAAGGCCGAGCCCAACACCGGCTGTACGGCGAATTTCGATGGCATTGGAAGAATCCAACCCATCGTGTGTTGATCGTGATCTTCACGGATGATCGAAATCTGCCGCGCAAAGCGCCCCAGATAGGCGGTTGGACCTTCGGCCTGCGCGCCCGACAGGATCGAGCCCGAGATAATCCGGGGCGTCCCGTCCACATCGACCTCGTCACGGGTTAGATCGTCGGTCGATGCGCCCATGACCGTGCGGATCAAGCGCGGTTGACGCGCGCCCGGACCGGTCAGAGCGATCACGATATTGGGGTCCAGATGGCCAGTCTGCATCAGGCGACCAATGGCGATGACGTCCTGATACCCGATGGTCCAAACCTGCTTGTCCTCCGCCAGCGGCTCGAGGAAATGGATATGCGTCCCCGCCAGCCCCGACGGGTGCGGACCTGCAAATGCGGCGGCTTCAACTCCCGGCACATCGGCACCCGGTATCGAGTCACCCTCTTTGTGGCACAGATAGGTCTTACCTTCGGTCAGGTACGCGATCGCCGCCAGACCCGCAGCGAACGCATCCCCTGCATCAGCGATGATCACTGCTGCATCACCCGCCAGAGGCTCACTGTCCATCGCAGTCACGAAAATCGCGGCTGGTGTGGTGCCGGGTGTCGGCATTTTGGAATACGGCCGCGTGCGGAAAGCCGTCCAAAGACCCGCAGCACATAGCTTGGCCGTCACGCCCTCGGCACTATCGGCATTCCCGGTGTCCGAGAAATCAACGCCGGAGTTATTAGGGTCTGACACCTCGATCACGACGCTTTGCAGCACACGCCGCGCACCGCGATTGACCGCGACGACCTTGCCGGTCATCGGTGCGACCATCATCGCCTCGGGCGCGTCCTTGTGACTAAACAGCGGCGTGCCGCGCTGAACATCGTCACCCTCTTGCACCAGCATCTTGGGTTTCAGGCCAATATAGTCGCCGCCCAGAACCCCGACGGTCGAAAATTCAGGCCCCGGATGAATCGTCTGATCCGGCGCACCCTGCACCGGCAGCTCGAACCCTTTTTTCAGTTTGAAAGTTTGCATGTCGCTACGGTCTTCCAAGCCTCTTTCCCGTTCTGCCGTGTCTTTTTGCCGGGTGTCCGCCAAAAATCACTGCAGAGATAAACGCCAGCACCCGGCAATACATAAGCTAAGACTGCCTATGATGCGTGACTATGTCATAATCACGGTCCCTTTACGCGGGGAAACGATCAAACGCAAACCCGTTACCGCCCAAAGTGACCCGAGAATGTCACTTTCGTTTGAGAGAGCCTAATAAAATGCATATCGCACCCTGTGCGTGACCGTTGTAAGCACGCTTTATGGAACACACAAATGATCTTGAGATTTTTCTGGTCGCAACACCCGGCCTAGAAGCACCCCTGCATGCTGAGGCTGTTGAAAATCGGTTTCAAAACTCCAAAATCGTTCCCGGCGGTGTGAGCTGCCTTGGGTCATGGTCCGAAGTCTGGCGCGCCAATCTGTGTTTGCGCGGCGCGAATAAGGTTCTGGTTCGTCTGGGCAGTTTCCCAGCTGTGCATCTGGCGCAACTGGACAAGCGTGCGCGAAAATTTCCGTGGTCCGAAGTTCTGCGGCCCGATGTTGCCGTCAAAGTCGAGGCGACCAGCCGGAAGTCCCGGATTTACCACGCAGGTGCTGCTCGGCAGAGGATCGAACGCGCGATTGCGGAAACCTTGGGTGTCGAGATCTCGGCGGATGCTGGTTTGCGTGTGCTGTTGCGTATTGAAAAGGACATCTGCACTTTGTCTGTAGACACCTCCGGTGATCCTTTGCACAAACGCGGCCACAAACCTGCCGTTGCCAAGGCGCCAATGCGGGAAACGATGGCCGCAATGTTCTTGCGTGAATGTGGATTTGATGGGTCCGAGCCTGTTTTGGACCCGATGTGCGGTTCCGGAACATTCGTCATCGAAGCAGCTGAGATCGCTTTGGGCCTTCACCCGGGTCGCTCGCGAAAGTTCGCTTTCGAAGACTTGAAAAACTTTGATCAAGATAGCTGGAACGAGATGCGGAACGTCACTTCCGTCAAAGAGACCCAAGTGGTGTTCCGAGGCTCGGACCGCAACAGCGGCGCGGTTCAAGCGGCCAGCACCAATGCGGACCGTGCCGGTGTGTCGACCGTTACGGATTTCCAAGCTCGGGCTGTGGGCGATATCAAACCAGGTCACGAAACAGGTGGATTGGTGATCGTTAATCCGCCCTATGGCGCTCGAATCGGGGACGAGAAACGTCTCAGGTCGCTCTATGGTTCATTTGGCAAGGTCATGATGTCCAGATTCAGGGGGTGGCGTGCAGGGATCATCACCAGCTCTCCGTCCCTCGCACGCGCGACCCGCCTGCCCTTGCTGCCTGCAGGGCCTGTTGTCGATCATGGCGGTACCAAAATCCGTTTATATAGAACAGAGACGTTGCGCTGAGAGCCTTGGCTCGGGGACTGGTACTATATGATCCGTGTGTTCGAATACCTCTTGCACATCCAAAAGCCGAGGTATAGATCACGCGCCACGGTCGGAGTGTAGCTCAGCCTGGTAGAGCACTGTCTTCGGGAGGCAGGGGTCGGAGGTTCGAATCCTCTCACTCCGACCAATAAAACAAGGCGCCCTAGGGCGCCTTTTTGTTTTTAGAGGAATGGCCACAACGATATCCGCAACGTTTCGTTCGATAGATGTGCTCAGTTCGTTCACTACGGGCATCCACCAACTGCCGAATTAGCACTTCATATCTTCCAGTCCATAATTCCCGCTGCGTTCTTAAGCGCATCTTCAATGACGCGGAGGCCTTTCAATGGGCGTGTGACATAATCTGTTCCAAAACCGCTCGAATAAGATTCGAGCCAGATTTGATCGTTGCTTCTGAGGCTCGCAACACTCCTGTGGTGCCGTTGATCGCGTAGAAACTATCCGGCAATGCGCCGACCATCTGACGCCCGCCGGTATGCCACAGCGCCAGAGCGTAAAGAACCGTGCCCGTGCCCAAGGTCGCAATGAAGCTGTCGATCTTGGCTACCTCGACCAGCAGTCCGTTCAGGAATCCGGTTAGCAAACCCAGCGATAGGACGATTGCCACAGCAATCGGCCATGGAATTCCAAACGTGGTTTGCAACGAGATAGCAAGGATATGCCACAGCACGATCCCGTATCCCACGGTTAGATCGATACGACCCGCCGCCATCGGAATCATCGCCCCCAGCGACAGAAGCGCGATAATCGCTTTGTCCGAGATAATCGCCCGCAGGTTCAGAAGCGTTGGGAAGGTGTTGGGCAGAAGGATCGAGAAAAGGATGATCAGAAAACCTGTCAGCAAAACTAGGCCATAGACCGGTAAGAACCTGAGGATCCTCGTCTTTAACGAAACATCTTTCAGCTCAGCCTTGGTTGGTTCCAGCGCATTGGATTCAAGCGATTGGATACTCGTATTCCTTAACTCGCGACGGCGTTCGAGGCCGAAGCAGCTTGTATCAGGTTTTCAGTGGTCAGTTCGGTTCCGGTCAATTCGCGCACGATCTGACCCTGACTGAAGACAATGGCGCGATGGCAGATGGCTGCAACTTCCTCGAAATCGGTGGAAACGACGATGATGCCGACGCCTTCTTCCATTGCACGGTTCAACAGCGCGTAAATTTCTGCTTTCGCACCAACATCAACCCCCGCGGTCGGGTCTTCGCAGATCAACAGCTTGCGTTTGGTTTCCAGCCAACGTCCGATGACCACCTTTTGCTGGTTTCCGCCCGACAAGCTTTCAATCGCCATGCTTTGATCATTGGGAGACAAGGCGACGTCCGCACCGATCCGGGTGGCGCTCTCTGTTTCAGCTTTGTGGCTCATGAACGACAACAGCGACCGCCCGATCGCGGCAGGGTTCAGGAACGTGTTCTCTCGGATGGTCAGTGACATGGCGACGGACTCTTCAGTTCTGTCCCGCGCAACCAACCCGATCCCTGATGCCATCGCTGTTTGCGGCGCGCTCAGGTCAGGCGTTTCACCATGCAGAGTTATCTGTCCGCTAAACCCTTCCGACCCGAACAGCGCGCGCGAGACGTTTTCATGACCCGCCCCGCGCAGCCCAACCAGCCCGACGATTTCATTTGTCTGCAACTGGAAACTGACGTTGTGCGCTGCTTCCATGTTCAGGCCAGACACCTCAAGCAACGTTGCACCCGGCGGCATGTCTGGTTTCATCACCTGCCGAGTCTTGCGGCCGACGATCATATAAACCAACTCTTCGGGTGTAGTGTGGTCAATGCTGCGCAGTCCGACCATCTCTCCGTCTCGTAGCACGGCAACCCGATCAGCAATCTGAAAAATCTCATCCAGCCGATGCGACACATAGATCATTCCGACGCCTTGTTCCTTCAGTGGGCGCAAGGCTTCGAACAGTCGTTCGACCTCGTCCGCAGGTAGGGATGCTGTTGGTTCATCCAGCACCAGATAGTCACAATCTACGGCCAAAGCGCGGGCTATCGCGACCAGAGACTTCTCGGTCCGCGACAAGTCCTGAACCCGCGTGGTCGGATCGAATTCACATCCCACCTTGTCCAGCGCGTTCTGTGCAAAGCTCTCCACGGATTTCCAATTGATCAAACCGCCCTTTCGCGAATAGCCCAGAGCAAGCGCAATGTTCTCGGCCACGGTCATCCATTCGATCATGCCGAGATCCTGATGGATAAACGCCACGGACTGACGCTCGCCGAACCCACCTGGACGATGTTCATAGGGCTCACCGTTGATCAGAACGCGTCCCTCATCCGCTTTGTGAATTCCGCCGAGGATTTTGATGAGGGTCGATTTCCCGGCTCCGTTTTCTCCCAGCAGGGCAACAATCTCGCCGCGTTCGACATTCAGTGACACGTCGCGCAGCGCATAGGTGCCTCCGAAATGCTTCTTTATCCCGTCAAAGAACAGATTGTTTTGTGCAGTGCCGGGCACGGCTGTCTCCTCCTGGACCTGGGTCACCCTGATGCTCCTCAACATCGTATTGAGTTACCCGTAACGTTACGCTAGCATTCGCACAGACCCGCCCATTGTCAATAAAAAAGAGTTACCCGTAACGTAAATGAGCAGCGACACTGATAAATCAAATAAAAACAATAAAGTAAGCCTTGCCGAGGTAGCGAAAGCTGCGGGTGTGTCCAAGATGACGGCCAGCCGAGTCTTGCGCGACGAGGGTGGGTTTTCGGAAAAAACACGCGCCAAGGTTATGGCTGAAGTGGATAGGTTGGGCTACTTGCCGAATCGGCTAGCGACGGTTTTCGCGGGTGACAAGAAGTCCACTTTTGTCGGGGTCAGCATCCCTGAACTGGGCAACGAAATCTTCGCGCAGGTTCTGGAGGGCATCGACCGTAAACTCGGCGCGTTCGGACACCAGACTGTACTGGGCCTCACCGAGCATGAAATCGATCACGAAGAAAAATGGATCGAGACCGTGCTGTCCTGGCAACCTGCCGGGCTGATTATCACGGGCCGCTCGCATAGTCAGAAGGCGATCCAAATGCTACGCGGCGCGGGTATCCCGTTGGTAGAAATCTGGGACTTCAATTCCAGCCCTTTGGATATGTGCGTCGGACTTAACCATTTCGACAGCGGTTATAGTATGGGTCGCTATTTGGCCGGGATGAACTACCAGAAATTCGGCTATGTCGGCACCTCTCATGACGTGGCAAACGCGGCAACCGCACGTCTAAACGGCTTCTCCAAAGCCATCGAAGATGCAAACGGGCGTCTCGAAAAACAACTGCTGCTGAAGGACACGCCAGGCTTTTATACCGGATTTTACGGCACCGAGCAGCTGCTTGCGTCCCACCGCGATATCAAGGTCATTTTCTATCAGAACGACAACATGGCGATTGGTGGACTGCATTACGCCCAGAAAATCGGATTACGTGTTCCGGATGACATCGGCATCGCCGGATGGGGCGATTTACCGATTTCAGCGATACAACCTTATCGGCTGACGTCAATTGCGGTGCCCCATCTGAAAATTGGCCAGATTGCAGCGGAAATGGTTCTGGCCCAAATCAACGGCGAACCAGCCAAGTCCACGACTGATGTCGGGTTTCGACTAATTCCCGGGAGTACAGTAAGGAAGTCGCGGCCGACTGAGTAAACACAGCAACGATACGAGGAACGCATGCCGGTAACCCCGGCCCTTTGCTGCCGTTAGGCATGGCCAATGATGCTGCGAGGCAGCCCAAAAAATCGACCATTCACCGCATATGGAGAACAGGGCAACTGGGTTCGCGCCTGCTATTTCTCCTTAACCAGAAAAATGGCAGGTCCAGAGTTAGAACCAGTTCGAAACCGAAACTCAGAGACCAGTAGACGGTTCAAAGCTGTGCAGCTCGAAAGTACTCTTTCCATCGGCGCTGAACTTCTGGACTGAGTCCCCGACACGCAGCACTGTCATGCAGCGATAACGCCCCTTGTCGGCGGCCATGGAAACGCAAACCTTGTCTGTATCGGTGATGGCAAATGCGCCGGCACCGCTCCATCCACCGTTCACAAGCTCTCCGCTCACGACATTGTTCGGGTAATAGAAAAAGCGAAATCGCTTCTCTCCCGACGTGGCTGTCACAGTATTTCCGATCAGTAGCTCTGCGATCTGATCGGCATTGAGGCGCTCGGCACCGTTGTTCAATGCAGCATCAAGATCCGTTTCAGCGAATGCCATGCTTCCCGCCAGAGCGAAGGCGGCAGCCATGCAAAGTGTTTTTAGTTGTGCCATATCGTGTCTCCTTTTTGCTTCAGATAACGTTACGGAGCGCTAACCCCCGAAAACGCTACGCCCCGGCGAACACGCCGGGCTTGATCGGATGCTGATTTTTTCTGACATTCATCTGACAATCCGCAAACTTCGTTGAGCCAAAGACATGGCGGAGTGTAGGTTTCAGTATGTACCGTTTTTTAGAGTTCCAACTTGATCCGACACAGGGATTGAAACGCGGTGGCGAACCGGTTGCTCTGGAACCTCAGGCCCTTCAATTGCTGGAATTTCTCGTCAGGAACCGAGACAGGATTGTTAGCAAGCAAGAGATCATTGACGAGATTTGGGCTGGCGCAGCGATCACGGACGCGGCGCTGAACACGCGCATTCGGTCCGTGCGCAAAGCCTTGGGCGATTCTGCGGCAAGCTCAGACTACATCAAGACCTTTCCAAAGCGCGGGTTCCAATTTGTGGCTCCGGTTGCATCGGACGACCCGCCTGAGCGTATTGCCCAGGCGCCCAAACGTGGCGTTTTTGTTGCGGGTGTGCTGTTCGCTTTGGCAGTCGCTATGCTGTCGCTCTCCATATTTGCCGACCGGCAGCGATTGCCGGACACCGGAAAACCCTCTTTGGCCATTGTGCAGTTTGACAATATCGGGGACGAAAGAACGGGTCAGTATTTCGTCGATGGTCTCACCGACGACCTGATCGCGCATCTGTCGCGCAACCGGGAGTTGTTCGTTGTGTCCAGCGCAACGATGTTCTCTTACGCGAAGGATCACGCAACCCCGATCGAAATCGCGCGCGACCTCGGGGTTAGCTATGTGGTCCGCGGCAGCGTCCGCCGCGCCGATGGTCAGATGCGCGTCAGCGGAGAACTTATTGATGTCGACAGTGCCCAAACCATCTGGGCCGAGGTTTTTGATCGTCAGGTAACGGATGTCTTTGAGGTTCAAGACGAGATCAGCCGGGCCATCGTGGGCCAGTTGTTGCCTGAGATATATCAGTCCGGCGAAGCACGGTCGCAGGAAAAACCGACCGAAGACATGGGTGCATGGGATCTGTATTTGCGCGGTCGGGCGCGGCAGGCAGTGTTTTCGCAAGAGGCTCAGCACGACGCAGTGACGTTTGCACAGTCTTCCATCGCAGCGGATCCGGAATTCGCGGCAGCACACAGCCTGTTGGCCCGCGCGCTGGGAACGATATTCTTCTTTCAGTGGTCAGATACTCCTCAGGACACGTTGATTGCCGCTACTGAGGCGGCCAAGAGAGCAATTGAACTGGACGATCAGGACGCACAGGCACATGCGGCTCTTGGCTATATCTACCGCTTTACAGGAGAGGCCGATCCAGCCATCGCAAATCTCGAACGCGCTGTCGCGCTCAACCCCAATGATGCGCGTATACGGCTGGAATTGGCGCATACCTATGACTGGTTCCGCATGCAGGACCGCGCCCTGCCCGAGATAGAGATGGCAATCCGGTTAAGCCCGCGCGATCCGATGTTGCAAAACATGTACTTTTACCAGGGTCACATCTTGTTTCATCTGGGACGCTACGAAGAAGCGCTGGACGCAGCCCGGCAGTTGGGCGAGGTGGCAACAAGCAATACTTGGCGACTGTTTCCTCACCTGTTAAGCGCGGCAACTCTTGCCGAGATGGACAAACAAGACGATGCCCAAGAGGCCGTTAACGATGCGCTTGAGATCAACCCAAAACTGTCCATCTCAGCGATGCGCAGGCAATTCGCTGGATCAAAAAACCACCCCGAAAACCGACGGATCTGGTTGGCTAGTTTGCAAAAGGCGGGCGTGCCCGAATAAGAATCGGTGCCAGACTTGGCGCTACCCTATGCCTTACCGCGCCCTATCGGTTAGCCTGCACTATCTTGAAGCGGGGCAAACTGACCTTCGGGCATGTCAACAGCTCTGTAGGCTTCCACGAAAGGCTGGATGTGTTCGTCGGGGCGCGCAAAGCGCCGATACATCCAGACAATGTCAGCAATTTTTATACCCGGACGAATTTTGTTTAGCCTGTCCCGCGCGGAAATGGCGGCGTCGCGCGGACCCAGTTCAGCCAGAATCGCAACCTCGATGGACACCGACCACCAAATATCCGGCTGAGCTCCCTTGCGATAGGTTCTCAGCGCTGTTTCATAATTTCCGTTCAGGAAATGATACTCGGCCAGCGCCTGATACCAGTTCGGGTCTGCTGCATTTGGATCAAGCGCAATTGCATTCTCAACAAGAGCGGCGCCCAATTCCAGACGCCCGGACCAAATGAATTCATAGCCGATCTGCCCTTGAAGATACCGATCTGTCCCCAATGCCAGCGCTGTTTCGGCGGACGAAAAGAACCCGTCAAGATCGCGCTGTATCTGTAACACAAGCGCCAGAAGAAAATGAGCGCGCGCAGAATACGGGTTGAGCGACACCGCGTTCCGCGCTGCCTCTTCCGCGCGTTGGATTTTCTCATCCTGTGTTCCTGGATACAGCCCGGTAAACAGCTTCACATCTGTCAGCAGTGCCTCGGCCAATTGCGCCCACCCGCGCCAATACTCAGGTTCGTCTTCGACAACCCGCAGGATACAGCCGCGGACGCGCTCGTGCATATCTCGTCGGTTCAGAAAACCAACGCGCAGCAGGGAGCATTCATAAGACGAGAGATATTCCGGAGGTTTCGCACGCGCATGACCTGCGTGAATGCGCTTGATCGCCCCGCCCGCGTCACCCACAGCCGAGGCTACTTTTTCTGTAATGCTCAGTTGAACGTCCAGAATATTTGAAGCCGTGAGACTTTCGTCATACGCCCCGGACCAGACCTGAAGCCCCGAGCTTGTGTCTATCAGTCGCGCTGTTACGCGCAGACGATCTGCAACCTGCCGTACAGAACCTTCCAGCACATAGTCCGCGCCGAACTTCTGTCGGATACTGCGCAGATCACTTTCGTCCGGTCCGACGGAATGGGTGGATTGGCGGGACAGTACGTTGAGGTCCTGGTAGCTCCCCAGCTCAACAATGATGTCTTCGCCAATGCCAATAGCCAATAAATCGCGGGCGTCCGTATTGCTGAGGTTTTGAAACGGCAGAACCGCAACGGTCGGACCTGTAGGCTCTGTCAACAAAGCAGCTTCATCAAAGGTCATGGCATCAAGCGGCTCGTGATCAAAGCCGATCCACCACGTTAACAAGCTCATAACGCCCAGACCTACTAAAACCGATGCACCGGCCATCAATGGAAGTTTGTTTGATCGCCATTTGGGTATGGGCGCACTGTCGGTTATGACACGGAAAACCCGAACCGGTTTGGCGATGTTTTTCAGGTTTTTCAGACCCAGATCCTCAAATCCGGCATCTACCTTGCCGGCTGCCTGCTGTGCGACACTCTCAGAAACTGCGACACCGCCTGGGTCAGCCAGACTTTCAATGCGGGAGGCAACATTCACCCCGTCACCATAGAGGTCCCCATCAGCGATCATGACATCACCGAGGTTTATCCCGATCCGAAGCTGCAACCGCGACCCGTTGGCAAGTGTCGGAGCAGCCTCAGTCATTGCCCGCTGTATCTCGACGCCACAAGCTACGGCATCGACCACCGAAGTGAATTCCACAAGAGCACCATCCCCCATTAACTTGACGAGGCGCCCGTGGCTTTTTGTAATTGCGGGATCAAAAATCTCTGAACGCAGAGTTTTGAGGGCGGACAATACCCCTGCCTCGTCGCTTCCCATCAACGACGAATACCCAACGACATCGGCAACCATGATCGCGGCGAGTCGGCGCTGCATAGGACCCTCCTGATCGCATTCTAACGGATGTCACGAAATCTCGACAATGCACGCCCTTCAGGTAATCCAACTAATTTGGTTGTCACGGCATAGACTAAATGTCAGCTTCACCTCGACGGCTCCTACTATTTGCGCCCGCAAAGAAAGTCAGCTTTCCGCCTCTCTGGTATAAGCGAAGTCCTGGAAACGGCCTTTGGATGCGAAGGGGATGCGTTCTAGCTCCAACGAGATTTTGAGGTTCAATGCTCCTATGGATATAGCGTCAGGGAACATCTTCTTTGGGCAGAAAGTGTTTGCCCAATGTTTCCTTCAATGTGGAAATGCTTCTAGAGGCGTGTAACCAAGGTCACGCATTCAGAAGCCCGTGTAACAGCGGTATGGAGCCAATTCCTAGCATACTTGTCGAAGATGTGACTTTCGTCCTTTGTAATCACGTGGCCTCACAGGCTGCCTTGGGCTTTATGAACTGTCAACGCGTAGCCATACTTAAACTTCTGAAAATTTTTTCGTTCCTGGTCCGCATCCAGTATCTCATCGATCTCAAGACTCCAGTCCGGCACCACACGGCTGTTGCAATAAGCACCGTATTTCAACGGTTTCCCTTAACGAGTGTCTGTCGCCAGCCGTAGGACCGGGCTGTCCTTGGCATGACTTCGGAACAGACGTTCCCAACTCGTAGAGAGGCCGCCCTGCGCGGCCTTTCGCATTTCTGGACAGGGCGTCCTTGTAAGTTTGGGCACATGGCTGAGCGGTACGTCAGCAACCGCCAATGTGTGTGATGCAGAGAAAGCGGCGGAGCGAGATCGGAAAAGACGAGCAGCCGATCCATCATGTCGTATGTTTCGGTCTGTGCAGAACCGGTCTCGCCAAGCACTAAAGCGGCGGCCTGCCCATCCGAGGTGGTCGGTTGATCTCTGGAAACCTTAAAACAACACCTTGAGGTCCAGTACTCGGACGGCATGTCATGGTATCGGTATGGTCAATGGGAGGTGGACCACATTATACCTCTTTCGTCTGCCCGGTCTTTGGAACACCTCATCGAACTCTGCCACGACTGCAATCTTCAACCACATTGGATGCGGGACAACCTAGCAAAGGGCGGGATGTAAACCTCGCCCGTGCGGGATGTCATCTGTTTTCTTTCGGTAAGCTCGCAATAATCTAACGCGAATAAAACCCGTCACGTAGTTCTTGCCTTAAGCGCAGACGCTCGGGGTATTCTTTCAGGAATAGTTCGGGTGGTTTGCCCTCCCAAACTTGCGCATAAACTCGCATCTTGTTACCGCCATAAATCTTCGCAAGGTCCTCATTGGAATAACCCCTGGCCCAAAGGTCATCGGTAATCGCCGCAAGAATTTTGGCAAGTTCACCGTTGCCAGTGGCCCCTTTGTTGAACGCATCGATCATGTAGCCGCCATCATCGTACATGCTCGCGTTTGCAGTTGCGAACTGTACGACCAGTTCGAGCGAGAACATATCATCGGTTGCGATCCCAACATGGTCGACCCCGACAAGCTGGACATAGTAGTCGATCATATCAGCAGCTTGCTCGGGCGAGATATCCTCAGGCCAAACACCGTCCATCATCCATTCGGTGAAGGTCGGAGAAATGTAACCACCTGATTTGGCCGCACGTAATGCTTCGTCGTCGGGAATGGCCCGATAACAACCGCGTGGCGTGGCGTTAGGTTCATTCGCATAAAGCCCAGCTGGGACAGTGTGCGTATAGACATATGGCACGCCGGGATAGTTTTCATCCATGTAGTCCATGGCGTCGTTGGCCGTTTTTGAACCCGTGTGGCTTAGGTCGAGCAGGATGCAGAACCGTACCATTTCATCGATGACTGACTTCCCCCAAGGCGTCAGACCAATGTCGCGGCCGTTATAGGCCGCCAACTGCCCAGAACCAGTGCGGAAAATGTCATTGTAAGCAAGGATCATGCTTTTGATCCCCATATCCTTGAGCACTGCCATTTTCCTTAGATCGCCGTCCAGAATCGTGGCAGTTTGGCTGTTCCAAATGACCGCCGTTTTTCCCTGTATATGGGCAGCCTCAATATCGCGGGTTTCATTCACGATGAGGTAGTTTTCCGGTTGCTGGGCCATGGCAGCGCGAAAGTGGTAATGCTGATCAAGAAAGGTATCGAAAGACATATCCGCAGCGGCCAGCGTCATCTCGTGTCCCGTAATGCCGTTGTCCCGGGCACGTGCGAAGTAAGTGTGAAGCTGCTCGTCTTCGGTCCAACCGGTGCCATACGGGCTGGCCAACATGCCGAGGACAATTGTGTCCTGCACAAACTGCTTCGCCTCTTCTGACGCCTCCCACGTCTTGCTTTCCTCGCTCGCGTGTAATGCGCAAGCAAAAGTGATCGCTATGGCGCTCACGGCCAACAGGGTCCTCATAACAGAGCCTCCTCAGCTGTTTTGTTTTGCCACCGCATGAGACCCCCTCAGAAAACGATCCGGGTTCTGAGGCCGAACAGTGTGATGTTGTCCTGAGTGGGGTTCAGCAGCGGGTTGGAAATGAACTGCAGTGATGGCGTGATCTGCAGCCCGGGCGAGATTGAAAACCGGTAGAATGCTTCGACCGTGAATTGGTCACCGTCTATGCCTCTTGCCTCGGCCCAATTCAGGCCCAGGCCGGCCAAATCGGTATTGCGACCATAGTAGCCCAGACCTGCAGAGATAGACCGGTCATAAAGCGCTGCGGTCCCCTTTGAGGCCCCAGCCCGAAAGAACGGCATCCACTTATTGTCAACGAACCATGCGGCAGAGAACGCTGCGCCGTAATCTTCCGCTCGACTGCCATCGTCAGCCGCATCCGCATGCCAAAGGGTCAAATGGATGTTGTCGAAGTAGATGCGATCAAAGCCGGAGGTGTACCCAAGTTCGAGTGATTTGAAGAGGTTGCCATCGCTAAACACATCAAAGTTTGGATCGGACGGGTCGGCGTTTGCGTCTGATACGCTGGCAACGGCGTAGAGGTTCTCGCTCAGCTTTACCCCACCGGCAATACCAAGGCCTTGGTTGGGCGTGTTAATTGTCGGATTGGTATTGAAAGACAGGTTTTGAAAACCGCTATAGGGGCTTACCAACCCGTAGATATCCACAAAGTCTGTTACATCAATCTGCCCGACTTGCAGCGTCCACGAACCGTTCTCGGCCCTTTGGGTCCAGAACAGGTTAGTCAATAGCAGACCATTGTCGTTGAAGGCTGTTCCCGTGATTGAAAGGGCTCCGCCATCCAGCCCGAGAAACTGCGGAGCAATGTCCGAATAACTGTGCCGGTCTTCGATCTTGAATGTCAGGGAACCCCGTTCAGTTGCCTGCCAACTCCCGTAGAAACGAGCGATGCCGCTGGCCGCTTCGCCGGTTCCCAGATCAGCGTTCGTGGATTGGCCCAATGCCAAGTAGTCTATGTTGAACCGAAACCCACCCTCAGCCAGCCGGTCTTTCCACTGAAACCAACCCGGTGCGATGTTGCGCGGAAAATCGGAACGGTATTGTGGGTCGGTCAGCCCATCTCCGGTCTCTAGATCAGCTTCGACCGAAGATGGACCGGATAATCCCTGAGCCGACGCTGCGCCAGCAAAGGCAATGCTCAATGCGGCAACCAAAAGTCTTATCATTCAGACGCCCTTGCCCCGCCGGTCTTGCGGTTGCCTGCCGCGCGGATGCGATCAGCTGCACGCTGCTTCCATTCCAGCCTGTCTGCCTCGGTTTCCAGAGTTTCGACACGTTCCGTTTCCAACTGGAAAGTCGCGTTCATCGGCATGAGGCCATCCACAACCATCATATTATGTACGGAAGGATCGATAGTCAGCTTACCGGTCAGCCGAACGGGTTCGTGGACATAGCTGGGCGTCCAGTCCCCGTTCAGCCGCACGCGGATCATCTGGTTCGGCGGAGGCGGAGGCATATGACTGCACATCCCTCGTTCGGGCACCAAATACGCGACAGGCCGCCCGTCCGGATCACTCGGAGCAGGAATGGCAAAGCCCGCAAGCGTGATTTTTTGACCGTCGAACTGTGGATTTCCGTTGGTCCCAGCCTTTCTCCGACGCTCCGTCACGACCTCTCGCTGATCGAGTAGCCAGTCGACATCAATCCCATCAGCCGCCAAGGCATCCTCAGTCTCGGTCAGAAGCTCTTGCCATTTCTGCCTCTCTTCTTCGCTGCCACTATCCTGCTGTAACCTGCCGCGCAGCCGTACGACGTAAAGGACATCGTCGAATTGTTCGGCGCTAAGTTCGCGATAGGGGTCTTCAAAGACCTGCGCAGACGGATCTGGCAGGTCCGCCCAGTCCAACGCGGTTCCAGGCGTCGCCGCAGCATCATAACCGCACAAAACCAACCCTGCGAATACTGCGGAGCAAAACCAATTTCGCATGAATGCTCTCCGGCTGCTTTATCTGGTCAATCCAGTGTGTTTTTGTAGATCACACCGTCCTTCATGATCAGGCGGATTGTTTCCGGGCTGTCCGGCCTCGGGTCCGCACCAAACCACTGATCACCTGTTCCAACGACCGAGAAGTCTTCGAGGGGGTTGCCGTCTATCAGTAGGATGTCGGCATAGGCGCCTTCTTCGATCACACCCAGTTTGCCTTCTGGATAGGGGTTCATGAAATCACCGCTAAGTGCCGCGATCTCGCCGCCTACCGAAGTCAAGGTTACCATCGACGCATAGGGGCCGAAGAAATGGTTGTTCAGATGCTTCTCGTAGGCGATCTGAATGTTGCACGCCTCGACTGAGCCCACGCAATCGGTTTGGAACCCGCGCGGCGCCGGGCATTCCTTCATGCTGGGAATATAGGCTTCGAAGGTCGCCGAGGCCGATTTGGCTTTCCTCAAACTGTTAGGGTTGTTTTTCACGGACGGAACGTCAAGAAGGCCCGGATCAAATGCCGTGATGTTCGTCGTGATGTACGCTCCTTTTTCTTTCATCAAAGCAGAAATTTCGCAGTCAAAGTGAAATCCGTGTTCAATGGTTCTAACCCCTGCATTCAGGGCATTGATGATCGCTTCTTTGCGGTAGGAATGTGCCATGACATAGGTGCCGTACTCGTTGGCAACCTGAACAGCAGCCTCGATCTCTTCCTTCGAACCGGCGAGCAACTGCCATGGATCGAATGCCGAAATCACCCCACCTGATTGCATGAACTTCAGTTGCGTGGCACCCATGCGCAAGTTGTTGCGGCCATACATGTAAATTTCGTCAACACCGTTGACCTGTTGGGCCATATTCAGAGTGCCAAAGTTGGTCACCCCGCCCGGCGGAGATGTGAAAGATGCGAAGTCGGCATGGCCGCCGCGCGTCCCGAGAAATGCGCCGGAAGGATAAAAGCGGGGGCCGACGATCTGGCCTGCGTCTATGGCACGCCGCAGCCCGCCACCAGCGCCCCCGGCATCGCGAACGGTCGTGAAGCCCTGCATCAGGTACATTTCGGCCATCCGTGTCCCGTGGATGGCGAAATCCTCCCAGGTCGAGTTGGTTTCCATCTCGGCAATCGATGGCCCCATGAGCATCAGGTGCGCGTGATTCTCGATAAAGCCCGGTGTCAGAGTGCGTCCGCCACCGTCGATAACCTTCGCACTCGGCGCATCAATGGCATCGGTTGAGACGGACTTGATCAGATTGCCCTCGACCAGAACACTGGCATTCTCAATGCGTTGCTCATTCACACCGTCGAAGACATGCACGTTGGTAAACAGCGTTTGGGGTTCTTCTTGATCCTGAGCCTGCGCGGTCGTCGAAAAAGAAAGAACTGCCGCGACAATTGCCGTCGAGCAAAGAGACATTCGTAAGCCGGACATAAGTACTCCCTTCATATTCATGTTTTGCCAACTATAGTCTGGAATTCATTGGCTCGGTTGCCCCTTTTGAATTAGGATGTGCGAATGTGACTGCAAAAATGGCCACTTCTTAAAGCTAATCCAGACAAGGGTTATGAGCTTGCCTTTCAACTCCACCTCCCGAGAGCATAGCGAGGGCTTTATTCGCCTATCTTTAGCTGCTCCGTTTCTGCAATATCTCACCGAACGTAAGATCAATCCGCAACCAGCATTGGATCAGGTCGGCTTGAAAGCCGAACTGTTGACTAACCCATCCGTGTTCGTTCACTCAGAGTTGGTTTACGGCTTGGTAAATGCTTTCTCAGAAGTGTCAGGGGATCGATACCTTGGACTGAATGTAGGGGAGACGTTTGACCTGCAAGAGTGGCCTCCATTCGCTCAAGCCCTGCAAACTACAAAAACGCTGTTCGAGTTTTTTACCCGCTTTGTTGGGCTTGTACCGCAGGAGTCCAATTCTGTGCGGCACAGCCTTATCATTGAAGCGGACAAAGCGACTTATCGTATCGATAGGCAACAGGAACCAACAGTCCCGCCCATTCAGGTAACCGGTTTTGGTGCTGCAATCTATGTACGCCTGTTGCAGACCGTCGTCGGCGATTCCTGGGACTCTTCGCGTGTGCGATGGGAAAGCAGATACATCAATGGTTTGCCTGTCAACTACAAAGGGATCGAGGTTGGCCTTGGAACCGATCCCGGTATGCAAATTAGTTTTCCTGTGGAATGGTTGTTTTTGCACCATGTCTCTGACGGCTCTGCCAAGCCGATGGTCTCACCGCGACAAGATGAGGAAGTAACTGTGGTGGCTGCTTTGCGCTCTGTCTTGCGCGGCAAACTGGATGAAACCGATTTGGGGCCGGAGATGGTGGCCGAGTTGCTGGGAATACAGCCGGAACGGTTCCTGAAAGCGCTTCAACAACAAGGCACAACGTTACCGCGCGAAATCAAACGGCTGCGTATCGATGTCGCCAAGGAGCACCTCAAAGATGACCAGATGACAATTGCGGAGATTGGTCTGATGCTCGGCTATTCTGACAAGTCCCATTTCACTCGCTTTTTCCGAAGTCAGACCGGAATGACACCGACCAAGTTCCGAAGCAAGTAAATGTGGTCGAGCCAAATGAACGCTTCGAAGATTAGGTCCTCGTGGGATCAGTTCGGAGAAGTTGTAGTGCGACGTTGAACAGGTTAGTCGACGACACGAATGGTTGGTTGCCACCGCCGATACAACCTCTGCAACTGGCCGTTTCGTTGTGTATTTCGGAGTTAGCAAAGCTTGGTTGCGAAGGTCCGGTTTGGGCTGCCTGTGGTCATCCACCCTCAACAGGCGAGTGACAGTATTGTCCGCAGAGCGGAACTCCAGTTAGTTTTCAAAAATGCCCGCTTTCGGAAGAAGCAGACATTCAAGCCGCTGAAATTGGGGCGACGCTACGTGTTGTCTGCTTTCAGCGAGACCGGACGTTCAGAAAAATAGGCTCTAGGTCCGAGTTGCGGACAAAGCAGTCGCTTGGCGACTGCGGTGCTTCTCTGGAGCTCTGCGTCGCGGCAACAGAGGGTTTCACTCAATGTCGCATTCGGTCAACGGGAATTTCGAGGTGCTGCATGGGCTTTTTCTCGGGTTCCAGTAACAACTGCAAAACGGCTTTGGCCAGAAACCGGCCAGCGTCACTGACATCCTCGAACTCGACAACAATATTCTCACGGAACATTTTCAGGACGGGGATTACTTCTTTTGAATACACGTCGATATCCTCGCCGAGCTTGCGCCCCATCTGTTCAATCGCAACGATTGCCGCAATCGCTGTTTTAGACGACGAACTGACGATTGCATCAACTTCCGGCGAGTTCTGTAGCCTGTGTTTTATCCAGTGCCGGAGCTGGTCCGAGGACTGATCGCTGTCAACGTTTTGAGCGATGCGGTAGCTCAAGCCCAACCTGCTGCAAGCTTCTTCCAGCCCGCGCTTCATATCTTGCGAATAGTTCTGATTTAGCGGTGGCAGGATCGCATGGATATTTTCCCGACCTCTTGCAGCCAAACGATTGATCGCCACACGCATGAAAGCGCTGTTGTCATAGTCGTAGTAGGCGTGCCGCTCGCACCATTTTGTCCGTCCATGCGTTGCAAAAGGGAAGTTGTGCTTAAGCAGGTATTCGACGCGCCGGTCTTCGGGTTCGGTCATGTTGAAGATGACGGCATCAGCAGAGCGTGTCTTGACGATATACTCGATGGGCCGCAGCGAATCTTCGTCGGGGAACCAAGGCAGCACGTTGAGATGAAACCTTGTGCCACGCAGTTCCTGCGCAATCGAACTGGTCAATCTTGATGTGTTGTTGATGACGTCGCCCTCGGCGGGAACAACAAGTGAAATAACATTTGTACGTCCGGTTCTTAGACGCACTCCAGCGCGGTTCGGAACGTAGCCGATGGCATCCGCAACGTGGCGAACAAGCTGTTTTGTCTCTTGTCCTATGTCCGGTGCATCGCCCAACGCGCGCGAAACTGTGGCCACCGCTAAGCCACTGATGCGCGAAATGGTTTTCTGCGTCGGTCGCTCTCCCGGCAGAACTTGAGAGACCAACTCTTCAGTACTTAATTGACTGACTTCGGCCACCGTTTTCTTCATCGACCCTCTCCGTTCACCAATAGTTGGCAACTTGCGCAAGATGTGTACTTCCATCGCGACCGGCTTCGGCAGTACTCAGATGGATTTATAGCGAGTCAAAAAAATTGCTTGCAAGGCATTTCTGTAACGATATAGATTTTTACTATAACGTTATAGTAAGGGAGGATGGCATGAAACGGATAAAATATCTGCTCTCGGCAACAGCGCTTGTTGTGGCGACAAGCGCGTCGGCAACTGAATTGGAAGTGATGCACTGGTGGACGTCGGGCGGTGAGGCCGAGGCGGTCAAGGAAATCGCGAACGCGTTCAACGCAACAGGCAACACCTGGGTCGATGCAGCCATCGCGGGCGGCGACAACGCAAGGCCGGTCATGATAAGCCGTATTGTTGGCGGAGATCCGATGGGCGCGTTTCAGTTCAATCATGGCAGGCAGGCTGAAGAGCTGATCGAAGCGGGCCTGCTCCGTGACATCACCGACATTGCCGAAGCAGAAGGCTGGACCGATCTGGTAAACCCACCTTCTCTACTGGCTTCCTGCACTGTTGATGGCCGCATCTACTGCGCGCCTGTCAACATTCACTCCTGGCAGTGGCTCTGGGTCAGCCACAAGGCATACGAAGATGCAGGTGTTCCCATCCCGACAAATTGGACTGAATTCGTAAGCTCGGCCTCCGCGCTCGAAGCCGCGGGCAAGATCCCCATGGCCATGGGTCAGCAGGGCTGGCAGCAGGCTGGTGCGTTCAGTGTTCTGATCGCAAGCCTCTTGCCAAGTGAAGTTTATAACAGCGTATACGGTGACAAGAATACGGATGTTGCTGGTGGTGCCGAAGTCGCCAGCGTCTTCAAAGCTGCTGCCGATGCGCGTTCAATGGCCGCCAACTCAACGGTTCAGAATTGGAACGACGCGACCGCGCTGGTCATCAAAGGCGAAGCCGGTGGCCAGATCATGGGGGACTGGGCGCAGGGTGAAATGGCAGTCGCAAACGTTACCGCTGGCGAAGATTACAGTTGCCTTCCTGGGCTGGGCATGAATCCGCGTCTTTCAACAGGCGGAGATGCGTTCTATTTCCCTGTTCTCTCGGATGAAGCCCAGATCGCCGCGCAAACCGAGCTAGCCAAACTGATGCTCGATCCCGAAACGCAAGTGGCCTTCAACCTCAAGAAGGGGTCGCTCCCTGTGCGCGGTGACGTAAACCTAGACGCAGCCAATGACTGCATGGCGAAAGGCCTCGATTTGCTCAAGGCGGGCGCGCTGCTGCCCGACGTGAACCAGTTGATCACGCCAGACACCAACGATCAGCTGAAAACGTTGTTCACAGAGTTCTTTGCGGATGCGTCGATGACACCCGAAGATGCGCAGAAAGAATTCGTCAAGATCATCGGTCGGGCTGAATAAATACTGACAGTGGATTGCGGGCTCACTTGCCCGCAATCCGACACCAACAGTTGAAGGGAGGGGGAGCAGATGGCTTCGCAACGCCCAAACCAACTGTTCCGCAACCTGAACGCAAAAATAGCCTCGATCCCCATGATCGTTACTGCTCTGTTTGTGTTCGTTGGTGGGACAGCCTGGACAGTGGTTTACAGCTTCACCAGTTCGGGATTGCTGCCGCGGCTGAAGTGGGTTGGCCTTGATCAATACGACCGCCTCTGGGGTACGAAAAAGTGGCTGGTTGCGATCGAGAATCTTGCAATTTATGGCTTTTGTATGCTCGCTCTGGTGTTCGTGATCGGGTTCATCCTCGCGGCGCTGATCGATCAGAAAATACGTTTTGAAAACACCATCCGCACCGTCATCCTTTACCCCTATGCCCTGAGTTTTGTCGTCACAGGGTTGGTTTGGCAATGGATACTGAACCCTGAATTCGGCATCGAAGCCATCGTCAGGGGAATGGGGTGGCAAAGCTTCGAATTCGACCCGCTTTACAACCCGGAAATCGCCATATTCGGTGTCCTGATTGCCGGGCTCTGGCAAGGCAGCGGGCTGGTTATGGTCCTCATGCTCGCCGGATTGCGCGGGATAGATCAGGATGTCTGGAAAGCCGCACGCGTGGACGGCATTCCCGCATGGAAAACTTATCTGTTCATCGTCATTCCCATGATGCGCCCGGTGTTTATAACGACATTGGTTCTGACAGTAACCGGCATCGTCAAGCTATATGACTTGATCGTCGCGCAAACCAGCGGCGGCCCCGGTATCGCCACCGAAGTTCCCGCCAAATACGTCTACGACATGATGTTTGGCGCAAGCAACCTTGGTCAGGGCTTCGCCGCCTCGACCATGATGCTGCTCACAGTGGCCCTTGTCGTCATCCCTTGGGCCATCCTCGAGTTCGGAGGAGGGAAGAAACATGGTTGATGTCATGTCTACGACGCTCGAGGGGCCGCAGGGGCCCAAACCCACCAAGATGCTTTCGCGGAGAAACATCTTACTCTATGGCACCTTGCTCGTCGCTGCAGTCTACTACGCGCTGCCCCTCTACATCATGGTCGTCACGTCACTGAAGGGAATGCCGGAAATACGCGTCGGGAACATTTTTGCCCCGCCGCTCGAAGTCACATTCGAGCCCTGGGTCAAGGCTTGGTCCGAAGCCTGTACGGGCTTGAACTGTGAAGGCTTGAAGGTCGGCTTCTGGAATTCAGTCAGAATAACAATCCCTTCAGTCCTAATTTCGATCGTCGTTGCATCGGTGAACGGGTATGCCTTGGCGAACTGGCGTTTCAAAGGTGCAAACGCATTCTTCACCATCCTGATATTTGGCGCCTTCATTCCCTATCAGGTGATGCTCTATCCGATCGTCATCATGTTGCGAGAAGTCGGTCTTTATGGATCACTCACCGGGTTGGTCATTGTCCACACGATCTTTGGCATGCCCATTCTGACCCTGCTGTTCCGCAACTACTTTACCTCGTTGCCGGAAGAGTTGTTCAAAGCCGCTCGCGTCGATGGCGCTGGGTTCTGGCGCATCTACTTCCGCATCATGCTGCCGATGTCCGTGCCCATTTTCACCGTCGCCGTGATCCTGCAGGTCACAGGCATCTGGAATGACTTCCTGTTTGGCGTAGTCTACACCGGCCCGGATACTTACCCGATGACGGTACAACTCAATAACATCGTCAATTCCACGCAAGGCGTGAAGGAATACAACGTCAATATGGCAGCGACCATAATTACAGGTCTTGTTCCGCTGACCATCTATTTTGTCTCCGGCAAACTCTTCGTCCGCGGAATCGCGGCCGGCGCTGTCAAAGGGTAAACCCTCATGAGCAACTCAGTTGAAATCAAAAATCTTGATCTGGCGTTCGGCTCGGTCAAAGTGCTGCAAAACCTCAATCTGGAAATCGGCAAAGGCGAGTTTCTAGTACTTCTCGGCTCGTCCGGTTGCGGAAAATCCACGCTGTTAAACTGTATCGCCGGCCTGCTTGACGTAACCGCAGGTCAGCTGTTTATCAACGACGAGAACGTGACGTGGGCGGAGCCTTCCGAGCGCGGTATCGGCATGGTTTTTCAATCCTACGCGCTCTATCCTCAAATGACTGTCGAGGGAAACCTGTCATTTGGTCTGAAAAACGCCAAACTGCCTAAAGCCGAAATAGCAGCCCGCATCAAACGTGCCGCAGAGATCCTGCAAATCGAATCCTTGCTTAAACGCAAACCGGCCGCTCTGTCGGGAGGCCAGCGTCAAAGAGTTGCCATAGGACGCGCATTGGTGCGGGACGTCGACGTTTTTTTGTTCGATGAGCCGCTGTCGAATCTGGATGCCAAACTGCGCGCGGACCTGCGTGTCGAGATCAAGCGTTTGCACCAGAACCTCGGAAATACGATGATCTACGTAACCCACGACCAAATCGAAGCCATGACGCTTGCGGATCGTATTGCGATTATGCGCGGCGGTCAGATCATGCAACTGGCATCGCCGGAAGAAATCTATAGTCGCCCTGTAAACAAATACGTGGCTGACTTCATTGGATCACCGTCAATGAACTTTCTGGAAGGCCACATCAAAAACGGCGCTTTTGAAACGGGCGACCTTTCGATCCCACTATCGGGGTACGAATTCTCCGCTGGCCCGGCGACAGGTCCTGCGACTTTGGGGGTCCGTCCCGAACACGTCATCACCGGCGAACTGGTCGGCAAAGCCCCTTTCCAGACAGATGTTTCGGTCAGCCTTATCGAGCCTACAGGATCAGATACACTCGTCGACTGCGAAATTGCCGGTAGCCCGTTCCGCGTCCGTATGGATGGGCAGGCCAAGATCGCGGTGGGCGAAAAACTGCAGCTCGGGCTCGATCTATCAAAGGCCTCGCTCTTCGACACCAAATCCGAACTGCGGCTGTGAGCCAAAAGCGTCTGCCATCATTGAAACAGTCAGACAATCAAAGGATTGAGTTATGCCTGCCATCTCCTATCAGCTTTATTCTTCGCGCAACTGGGACGTGGAGGAAACCTTTGCCATGCTCGCGGATCTGGGGATCAATGAGGTCGAAGGTTTCGGTCCATACTTTGATGATGTTGAAAAGACAAAATCCCTGCTCGACGCCTATGGCCTAACCATGCCGACGGCACATTTTGCGTTGGATTTGGTCGAAACCGACCCTGATCGGGTGATCGACGTTGCAAAAAAAATCGGCATTCAAACAATTGTCATCCCGTTTGTGGCACCCGAAAATCGTCCGTCCTCGGCGCAGGGATGGAAGGAATTTGGCGAGCGTCTTGTTTCTGCTAGCAAACCTGTCTTGAACGCAGGTCTTGGCTTTGCCTGGCACAACCACGACTTCGAAATGGTGCCCGTCGACGGTCAGACACCTCTAGATCTGATTGCCGCGGCCTCCGAGGATATCCAGATCGAACTTGATCTCGCTTGGGTAAAATTCAGCGGCGAGGACCCGGTCCAATGGATTGAAAAATACTCCGGACGACTGGTCGCAGTGCACGTGAAGGACATTGCTCCAGTAGGAGAAAACGCGGACGAAGACGGCTGGGCAGATGTCGGCTATGGCACGATGGACTGGCCTGCGATCAAGCGGGCGATGGATGCAGCTCTCGTGCGACGTTACGTGATCGAGCACGATAATCCCAATGATCACAAGCGGATGGCTCAACGGTCACTCGCAACTGTTCAATCATTCTGAGGAAGAACGCGATGCAGGTATATGGTGTCGGAATAATCGGGTGCGGCAATATCTCGACCGCCTATCTGAATCTTGCGCCTTTGTTCAACTATATTGAAATCCGGGCAGTCGCGGACCTGAACATGGAAACCGCGCAGGACCGGGCTCAAGAGTTCGGCGTCCGCGCGGATACGGTCGAAGGTCTGCTGGCAGCCGACGATATCGACATCATCCTCAATCTCACGATCCCAGCCGCGCATTTCAGTGTCACAACGTCGATCCTCGAAAATGGCAAGCACGCCTATTCGGAAAAACCGTTTGTGTTGACCCTTGAGGAAGCTGAAACACTGCGGAAAATGGCGCAAGAACGAAATCTGCGGATCGGATCAGCGCCGGACACTTTCCTGGGCGGTGCCCATCAGGCGGCCCGTGCGGCAATCGACAGCGGCGAGGTGGGCGAGATCATCGGCGGCACATGCCATGTCATGTCGCATGGAATGGAGTCCTGGCACCCGAACCCAGACTTCTTTTTTCAACCAGGCGGCGGCCCAATCCTCGACCTCGGCCCTTACTACATCTCCAATCTTGTGCAGTTGATTGGCCCGGTTAAAGCCGTGACGGCCATGGCTTCGGCAAGCTTTGCTGAACGCGAGATCGGCAATGGACCACGATTGGGTGAAATGGTTCCGGTCGAGATCCCAACAAACGTTCACGCGCTCCTGGAGTTCGAAAACGGCGCTTTGATCACATTTGGGGCAAGTTGGGACGTCTGGGCGCATCGCCACGACAATATGGAGTTATACGGCACCAGCGGCTCTTTGTTCATGCCGGACCCAAATTTTTTTGGTGGCGAGGTGTTGATGTCAAAGGCGCAGGGCGAAATCACACAGGTACCAGACAACAATCATCCATTATCTGTAGCAAATGGTTCGGATGGATCCGGGGTGCACCGTGCCAACTATCGTTGCGCAGGCCTCGCGGAAATGGCTCAGGCTATTCAGGATAACCGTCCACACCGGTGCAGCCTTGAGATGGCGACCCATGTTGTTGAAGTCATGACCAGCATTTTGGCCTCAGCGCAGGATCGCGGCTGGGCATCCATGACGACGACCTGCGACCAACCATCTTGGCTTGGCCCCGAACAAGCAGTCAAACTAATGCGGTGAAAACCACAATTTGCGCGATAGACGCAAAGTCAGCAGCTTCTCGCGCGCCGACCATCAGGTGCTAGTCCCTACGATTGTGGAAGCTTTCTGCTGAGTGTTGATTTACTTGTTTGGCCCTTTGTCCGTAGTGCGCTTCTCGCGACACTTTGAACGGGCTGCTTCGGGCTCTTTACCGCCATTCGCTGCTCTGCGCCTTAACAGCCGCTTTTGTCCGTTTAGCCGACGTCTTCGTCAGAATCTTCGATGCCCAGAAATGCCGTAAACTGCCCGGGATGGTAGTGATTGAGGGTGGCACCCATTTTAAGCAATATAAGTTGTTGCTCATGGGACAGGCTATCATCGAAGTTCTTGAAGTTCGGATTGTCCAACACCCATTCGTGCAGAAATCGTTCGTATTTCCGGTGAAGCAATACGGGCAAGTAGGCGATCCGGCAGACGATCAACAGCTGAACTTAGGGATCTTATTGGTGACGCCTCAGTGGAAGTTGTGAGTGCACCCTAGACTAAGCAAACTTACTAACACTAAAACTTGAAACAAACCGAAACACCAACGTCGGTTCTGTCCGTAACTCGGACGTTCAAGCAAGTTGCAGCGAATGGCTGCTTCGAGCCCAAAGCGGACGTGCAATATTTCGGCACTGCTTTGTGGATTATTTCAATTGAGAAGCGACACAAAAACAAAGTAGGGGCGCCGATCGTTAGACGGGCGCCCTCCAAAATGACAACCTATGTTCATGTTAGTCCCGAACAGAAGATTGTCTTGACTATTTTTTTCCGCGAGAGACTTGCTGGCCAGCGACTACGCGACTGCCAGCATTGCCCCAACCGCTATCACTCTTGTTACCATCGATTGCGTTTTTACCGCTGACCGTCGGCGCGGCTGCTCCAATTCCCGGCGTACCGGAAAGAGTGTCCGCCATATTTTTCGCGGCGCCGGAATTACCGTTAGCCATGACAGGTGCAGCGAGCGCGATTAGCGCGGTGGTGGAAAGTACGACAAGCTTTTTCATTTTAGCCCCCTTGTGTTTCGATACAGGGTTTACGCTGGCCGTACTTGACTGGATCAAATTTGAAAAAAATATGAATGACACAAACTGTTTCCAAATATCAACAACGAACGCAACCGCGATGCAGATTTCCGGGCACTCAGATCATAAAGCGAATAGATTCAATAAGATGCCACCAACCGCTTCCCCTGAGCGCCCAGCGCGAGAGCCACGTCAACGGGATAGTTACGTCTATAGAGCCACGTATGGCCCTTCAGATAGGCATAGCGAATGTGAGCAGACATCAATCTCCTCCTTTCAGGTTTTGGATTGGGATGGGGTCAGTTGGTTGAGACAACCCGCAGGATCATCTCGAGGGCCGGTTCGCCGTAGGACCCAGCCAGAGGGCCGGTGACAGCAAAGCCGGTCACGCAGTCTTCAAACACCTCTTCCACGCGGAACAGATGTTCAGGGACGTCATCGAAGGCGCGGACAACCACGACGTCACCGGGGTTTAGCTCCAGCTCAGCCATCGTCGGACCTCCACGTCCAGAGAACCGCCAGCAGAACCAGCGCCGAGACAGCGGGATGAGACCGAGAGACCACCCAGAGCATCGTCGTCAGGACGGCCTTGGGCGGTGGGTGCAAAAGAAAACCCCCGACGAGAACGCCGAGGGCAGACAGGTACTTCATGGATCAAACTCCTGCAGTTGCTTCTTTATTTAGATGCAGGAAGGTCCTCGGTTTGGACGGGGGTAGCGGACGTTCAGGTTTTCTCCGCGGATGGCGGGTTTGCGGACATTTCTGCCATTCGCTAAAACGCCTGGTGAATTTTCGGCTTGAACGATTGCGT
Organism: Ruegeria sp. HKCCD7628; assembly: GCF_057221005.1. NCBI lineage: Bacteria > Pseudomonadati > Pseudomonadota > Alphaproteobacteria > Rhodobacterales > Roseobacteraceae > Ruegeria > Ruegeria sp. HKCCD7628. The sequence continues at coordinate 166,371 of NZ_JBWVBA010000005.1, read as the reverse complement.
TGAGGCCAGAGAGCAACCCCAGCGACAAGCCTGACTTGTTTTCAATAAATTACTCGCGCAACATCTGTGAAAGTCCGGAACCAATTGGGAGGTTGGCATGGCGGAGCTACGCGAAATTGGTAAGACCGGGATACAAGTCCCTCGTATCGGGTTTGGATCGACGGGGTTGGGGAGTATTCCGGAAATCTATGGGTATGAAGTTGAGGAGGACCGCGCGATTGATACAATTCGGGCAATTCTTTCGCAGCCATATGCGTTCCTGGACACATCCCGTTGCTATGCCATGGGTCGAAGTGAAGAGCGCATAGGAAAAGTCATTCATGAGCTTGGTGGGTGGCCGGACGGGCGGGTGCTTTCCACCAAAATCGACCGGGATATGGAAACTGGTGCTTTTGATGCTTCTCAGGCACGTAGATCATTCGAGGAAAGTCTTGCGGCCCTTAGCGTCGACAGCGTTGATATACTCCACGTCCATGATATCGAATACGCAAATGACCTATCAGAGGTCAAAGGGCGAGGTGGCGCGATTGAAGAGTTGTTCCGTATCAAGGAGGAAGGCCTGGCCAAGGCGGTCGGAATCGCGGCGGGACGTATCGACTTGATGATGCCAATTTTAGAGAGTTGGGATTTTGACGTGGTCCTGACACACAACAGGCATACGCTGGTAAACGACAACGCGGCACCTCTGATAGAACTCGCGAAATCACGAGGCGTTTCGATATTGAACGCAGCACCTTATTCCGGAGGTGCACTTGCCCGAGGAAGCGCGATCCATCGCTTTTATGTCTATCGACCGGCAGATGATGAAGTAATTGCGCCAATACGTGCTGTTGAAGAGGTATGCGGGCACTACGATGTCCCAGTCGGGGCGGTCGCGTTGCAACACTCTTTGAAAAATGACGACATCACTTCGACGATTTGCGGAGTGACATGGCCTCAGCATGTTCAACAGGCGATGGAATGGGCAGAGTGGTCCATCCCTGATGGCGTTTGGGAGGATCTCGCTGAGCTCGAAAAGACTTCGAGCGACCCAGAAGCTTAGAGTCGATTTTCGGATAGGATACTGTATTGCCAACTGACTGCTTTGGGATCGCAGCGGACGTTCGCTGCACCCGGCGTGAACGACTACTACGCGGACAATGCCGACGACCGAAACCTTTCGTTGGCTTGGCTCCAATCTAAACTTTGGAGGCCCATTCGGACACGACGGCCCATCCCAAAGCATTGGTCCCGCAACAGCTAACTGCAGAGATTTGCCCCGCCGCAGATGTCGTGCACGACTGAGATACGGGTGAAGCGCAACACGAACATCCGGCAAGCATGCCTTTCTGGGCTATGCCCGATACATCAGCAAGCGCATACAGCGGCTTTGTTGGCGGATTTATTGTATCCCGGTTTGGCGATAATGACGCGCGGTCGATATCGAAGTCGTCTGACACTGGAAAAATGTCACCCTCAAGTACGGTCCCCCAGATACCGATGTCTTTAATCTTGTCGGCTTCCACCTCGAATGGGTCCTCTTCAAGGATGGTGAAGTTCGCCAACTTGCCGGGAGCGATAGAGCCAACCTCATCCTCCAATCGCAAGGATTGGGCCGCATCGATAGTCACAGCCCGCAAAGCGTCTTCGACCGACAGGCGGTGTTCTGGGCCTGCGACACGGCCGGAGAAGGTCGTTCGGTTTACGCCAGCCCATACTAGGAACAGCGGTTCACCGGGAGCCATCGGTACGTCGGAATGGAATGAAATCGGAATGCCGTTGGCCTTAATTGGCCCAAGGGGAACGATGTCATCCGCACGTTCCGGGCCCAGTCCAAGCTCGCTGTATCGATCTGACAGCGCAGTTACGTAGTATGGATTGCCGCTGACGATGCAGTCCAGCTCAGCGATCCGCTTTGCTTGATCTTCTCTCGCATAACCGAAGTGAACCAATGTCGTACGGTGACCTGCCCGCGGCTTCCGGCGCATGTTTCGCTCAACAGCGTCCAAGATCAAGTCCACGGCAAGGTCGCCGGTCTGATGAACATGTATTTGGTAACCTGCATCCCAATATGCATCGAATACGGGATTAAACTCGTCCGGCTGCATGATCCACTCGCCGTGGAAATCGCCGCCCACATAAGGCTCCGATACCTGCATGGCCAAACTGTAAACAGCGCCATCGGCGAAGAGTTTCACCTGCTTCGGCATGAACGCCGTCTTACCTTCACCCCAGTCCAGCAGTTTTTCGGTCTCCTCAATCATCGAACCATTTTGAAAGTGCAAGGCAGCCAGGGATTTCCCGTCAGGTATGAAATAGGTCCTAAGTTGGGTATCGGGTCCTGAAAAGACCGCGTTGGTTGCTTCTTGAAGAGGCCGGGACAGCACGCCACCCGGTTCCGCAGCAACTGTGACGCCTGCACGGTGCATATACTCGCGCGCCAGCCTCAAACCCGCGCCCAGGCGCTCTGGTGTAGCAAGCACCGGAGCGACTGCGGGAAGAACGGCGAACATGCCTGCCTCGAAGAAATACCCGTCCTCGAAACTCGATTGCTCAAGAGCGAGCCCCTCAAAGCCATTAACTAAATCCTCGGTGATGCCCAGAAATTTCAATGCTGGAGTGTTAAGGACAAACTCGTGCGCAGATCGGTGGATTATGATGATTGGACGCGTGCTACTGATCTCGTCGAGTTGCACACGCCTTATCTCGCCATGAAAGAAGTGATGGTACCCCCATGTCAGCAGCAAGGCGTCGGGATCATCCATAGCCGCTTCGGCGGCTTGCAAACGAGACTTATAATCCGCTTCATCGACGGCGGCCTTCGAAATGCCAGTCGGAATGTTCCAATCCTCGATCGATATTATCTCCGAGGTCAGGGTTAATCCCGCGAGGAAAGGATGCACGTGCTGGTCGATCAAACCCGTGATAATAACTTTTTCGGAGAACTGATCGTCCAGCCGAAACGGCTGCGAACCAATCCGGTCAACGAGTGTGTCGCGCGGACCGGCGGCCAGAATACGGTCTCCGACCACGGCAACTGCGTTAATAGCCGGGTCGTTGTCCTCCATGGTGATGACGCGCCGCGCTGTGTAGACAGTGATCTCGGGCAGTGTTTGGAGCTGGCTTCCAAAATCCTGCAATGACGAGGCCGCATAGGTGGATGTGGCATTGGCAATCGCGATCATCGATGCGCAACCAAGACCGGTTATTGCTGTACGACGGGTGACATTAAGTTTGGTCATAGTTTTTCAATTCTCAGCAAGTCGAATTTTGCCCGAGCCTAGCATCGAGATGATCTAAGGCAGAAAGGAAAATTTCTACCAGCCTTGGATCGCGCGCCAAGTTTCCCAATCAAAATGGTGCTCGCAATTTGCTACCACACTTGACCGCTTTGGGCTCGATGCGGCCGTTCAGCAGAATTCATTCAACGTCTGCTCTGCGGACAAAGCAGCCGTCGTTGAAAGTTGACTTACAACATGCGCAACGAAACCGAGAAGAACTCTTATTATTGATCGAGCACTTCCAAAATGACGAATGAAGACGGCGCTCGAGTTTCGGATGTTTCTTCCATTTTAACCTTGTGGTTTCCTGATTCTCCCAGAAATCGACAAAATTTTGTTCGATTCTACTTTTAAAAAGGTTTTTGCACCGACTTAAGGTTACTTGGAAATGGCAAACAGGCTGCGCCGTACTCACCTTGGTAAGTGCGCCGGCCTTTGGCTGACGTGCTTAAGCGGACTTTCGTGGTCCGCTGAGCAATTGGCGGCGCAGACGTTTTTTGAGGAAATGCAGCTGGTCAATATTGAAGTAGGTGGTCTTTCATCTATCGCTCGAAGCATGCAGAATGGATCCGGTGGGCTGTCGAACGGATCGAGGTATTCGTTTGATCGCTACTACAGAAGCGACATACCTATACCAGATCTGCGTTTCACAATGCTCTCGCCGATCACTTCCGACTTTGGAATTATTTGGGGTTTTGGCACAGGCGAAAGTGGCGACAAGTACCGAATTGACCCAAGCCTCCAAGTTGGATTCTTGTACATAGAGCCACTACGCGACAATGAATGGTTGTCGCTTTCGGTCACCACACGCCTTTGGGGTTACTTTAGTGAGAAGTCCTGTACGGCAAATTACGGCGCCGTTGGCGGCATACAAACTGTCAATTGTCGGATGGCAGACAGCCTCATGGCGCCTTCTGAAACACTTGAATACCTTGAGGATCGTGCCCCGGAAGATCAGTTTACTTTATCCCTGCGCTATCAGCTCAGATTCTAAATAAAACGGCTGGGTATTACCCCAGCCGCCATAAACTGAAGAATACTCTTCAATCCGGGACGAAATCCGGTGAGACCGCCCTGCGCAAGGAGACTTCTCCAACGCCGTACACGGAGCTGCGCTTGCACGCATTATCTACTGACAGAGTGCACGAGTCACTAAAATTGCTGATTGTATCCGTCCTTGCCGTTTGCAACAGGCGGTCGACGACAAGTTCACCGGCATTGCTTTGATTAGACAGATAGTTCTGGTGCTTACCACCAACCATTGCGGCGATACCGGAAACATAAGGCGCCGCAAAAGAAGTACCTGCGAAGCCCATCTCTGCGCTGTTTACGCGAGCGACCAGGAACATGTCCTGAACCATCGTATTGCTACCGGCGATTGTAGAGTAGTCGGCAATGGTTGTAGGAGCCAACTCTAGGTTCGCTTCGACGAGATTACCATTTTCGTTATAAGCGTCGCCGGCTTCGTAGTTCGTAGGAGCCCAATCTAGAGCCCCAACGAACAGCGCATTCGGCGCCCCGATAAGCGAGATATTTAGAGTATCCACATAGTTAGCTGGAATTAAACCCAATTCAATCGTGCCCGTGTCGACGTGCTGGCCGTTCGTGTTCCCGGCGGCTTTGACAAATATATCATTCCCTCCATTCCAGGCCTCGTCAGCCAAAGAGTCCCAAAGAGTATTGCCAAAGGAGTAGTCTGCGTCGACAACGGTTCCTTCCGGATCAAATAGGCCAAAACTCATGTTGACAACCTGAACAGCCGCGCCGGAAGCATAATGATTGCTGATTACGCCGGTCCTGTCTCGACCTCTGACCGATGTCGGTTGGTCGACGTTCCTGTACGACGCGCCGGGAGCGACCAAGCGTGACTGAAGGGAAGTCCACTCTCCATGGGTCAATGTCTGTGTCTGTCCGACTAGATTTCCTGAGAAAGCATTGCTTGAAAAGTTGTCCAAAATTACCAAGTGCGAACCAACGCCGGTAATATTGTTCGAGAATGCCCAATCCACCTCAGGATGCATCCACCGATAATATTGTAGACCGATTTCTGGTTCGGGTTCCGGCTCAGGATCTGGTGTCGGGTTGCACCGCGGACTTTTGGGGTTACACGCGTCCGCTACGCTGGGGGTCAACGTAAGCAGTGAAAGCGCGAACGTTGAAACGATAAACGTTTTAAAGATCGTCATATTCGTTCCTCCTAAAAGAGGGATGGGAGCCTAACATAGTCGTGAATTCGGGCAAAAATTGGGTAAATATTCGGGCGTAAATGCGGCGAATTAACTAGCTTTTTAGAAACAGTTTGTGGGCCCTCACAATACTGGTTCTAATAACGATTTGATAACAGTCGCAGCGATACGTTTGTGAGCGGATTGGTCTCGGAGCTGTCGAATGCCCTTGCAGCATCCGGTTCTCGTGGCAACGGCTGCTCAGGGCTCGGTGCGGTCTTTCGCTACGATCTGACTAAGGGACCGCTATGCGGACAGAGCAGCCGGACGCCTACGTAGCATATTAACGAACTTCGGTGTTAGGCTATTAACTAAAAAACTAGAATGCCAGCGCGTTGCTATTTGGATCGCCGTTTGGTTCATGGTCAGCTGCCGTTGTGGCTTGTCGAAGGAAGAAAATGAAAACACGTAAACTAGGCGCAAACGGACCTGAAATCGGTCGTTAGCCACTCAGATTATGATCACTACAACGGCTTCAAATCACTTCTCAAAGATCGTCGTTTTGAAGTCGAGAACATCTACCACAATGGCATAATCCGCTATGACGACGACAATTTGCCCTCCGGAACAGAATTCGATTTGGGTAAACTCGTCGCCAAATCTGTTGGTGGCAAGACAAGGAAGGTGTTGACCGAGACCTTTGACAGTTTGACACAGGCCGAAAACCTCATTTCTCAAGGTCATCTCGCTCCTGCTTTTCGAAGCTTCTGGAAAGCTGCGTTAGACGCAAAGGAAGATGGAAGACTGGGAAGAGCCAATCGCATCACTGTTCGCGACGAGACCCTTCCAGGGTATTCTGACGAAGGTGAAGACAGGCTCTCGGTTTCGGTCCTAGGGCCAGTACCAACGAAAACATCGGGCAAAGTTGAATATGTGGCTTTCCCAGATGCACATGACATCGCGAAGCCTAATCCAACGATGAGTTCTTCTCATACTAGAAATGGCCACTCGATTGTTTTGAAGTTGAAATTTGGAGATCACACAATCCTGCTGGGTGGAGACCTCAACATACCAGCGCAGCAACACCTCATGGAGCACTATGGAAACGAAAATCCGTTTCGCGTCGATGTTGCCAAAGCCTGCCATCACGGTTCATCAGATTTCCACGTCGAATTCCTGAAAAAGGTGAAGCCGCGAGCCAACGTTTTCTCATCGGGGGACAATAAGTCGTTTGACCATCCGATGGCCGATGCTGTGGGGGCTGTGGCAAGACATACAAGGGGCTCGCATCCTCTGCTGTTCTCAACCGAATTGGCACGAGCAGTTTCAAGTTCTGGTACCCACTACGGTTTGATAAATCTCAGAAGCAATGGCTCCACGCTTGTGATGGCTCAAATGAAAGAGCAACGCAAAAAAGCTGATATCTGGGATTCATTCACAGTGCCGTATCCAGGAAAGTTTGCTGGAGAGATCGAGGCATCCGAAGCTTAACGGCCTACGTCCAAAGCGATCAATTCTTGTCTTCGTGCTGAACCTTCCCCAACTTCAGCAGCAAATTGAGCTGTCGATCATCCATCTGTGAGATCACGATGTTCAACTTCACAAGCAGTTTATGGCGAGCAACTGATACATCCACATCTTCGAGCTCGAAGAACTTCCGCACGGGCAGTCCTAGCGCTTTGGTGATATCTTGGAGCGTGGAATAGTTGGGCGCAGTTTTACCTCACTGGATGTTGGATATGGTCTCGAACGGCTTGTCGATGGCTTCCTGTCAATCGGCATTCAAAACTGACCCCGTATCGGCATCCAATTTTGACCCCCTTAGTGATGAGTAGGCCCCGGTGCTTCAAAAGTACTCTAATTGATGGGAAATTGGATCCCAAGATCAAAGCGGAAACCACCCGCACAGCGACCTGCAATGGAAACCGCCGCGCAAGTTCACAAGAGCCAAAACCAATACCGCTTAGTTGTCCGGTGAAACGGGGGCTGGATCACACACAAAACAATGCCTCGCATTCGTCTGGGTGGAAACTCAACGAGTCCTTTGCCAGTGACGACTTGTTTTGTCGCGCCAACACAATTGAAAGCGAAGCGTTGTGGTTTAGATCTCCTAAGCGAACTTCTGAAGCGACGCTCGAACGTCAGGGGGTACGGCTGTAAAGCGAACGGTAAAGCATCCGTCCTGATCGTTTTGATCCAGTACTTTCGCAAACACCGTCAGGGGTTCGGTAGAACCGTTTGCTTGCGTGATTTGAATTTGCAGATCCGTAAGGGGGCTGGGTGCCTCTGTCGTCATAATACAGGCTTCCGACGGGGAAAGTTTAAAAAGCTTGCCCTCTTGGGCGTCGCCAACGACTTGCTTGCCAACGACGGTCCTAAAGTGAACGGGTAGAGGTGGATTTATCTCGACCAATTCGACCGGTTGAGCGGACAGGCTGATGTCATAAGTTCCACCCACGCCAAAAAGTTCGTGCAGCACCAGCGGCTTGCCAGCACCCTTGGGTTCGACTGTGCGCTTGCTGCCAAGTTCCAGGGGCGCTCTTGACGACTTGAGTGTCTCATCTGCAATCAGAATTTGCCCACCGACAGTATAGCTTTCGATCCGCGCCGCCAGATTGGTCGTGCTACCGACAACACTGTATTTTGCGCGCTTGTCCGAGCCGATGTTTCCGACCACAACTTCACCTGTGTTCACCCCGATTCCCATCTCGATTTCAGGGAAACCATTCGCGGTGTTCCACTCGTTCACCCGCACCATCCGCTGCTGCATTTCCAAAGCACAGGCCAGGGCGCGTTCAGTGTCGTCGGGTCTTTGCAGGGGGGCGCCAAACACCACAAGGATTGCATCACCGATAAAGGCATCAATCGTGCCGTTGTATTTCTGAATGACGTTTGTCATCTCACTGAGATAGCTGTTCAGCATAGCCACGATGTTTTCTGGCGGCAGTGTGTCGGACAAGGTCGAGAAACCCCGCAGGTCTGACATCAACACCGTGACCGTCGTCTTCTTACCGCTAAAGTCGATCCCGTCCGCAGATTTCAACAGTTGATCGACGACTTCGCTGGCCAGAAACTGGCCAAAGGTCTGTTCTAGGAACTTGGCGTGAACCTCAAGTTGTTCGGTGCGCTCGCGGACTTTGTCTTCGAGATGTTCAACGATCTCGGCATTGCGCATAGATACCGCAATCTGACCCGAAAGCAGTGAAAGCAAATGAGCGCGTTCAGGTTTAAACGCTGCACTGACCAGATTGTTTTCCAGAAATACAAGGCCGATCAGTTCGTTCTGGTGCAGGATCGGCTGACACAGAACCGAACGTGTTTCGTTTTCCTGGACATAGGCGTCCACCATGAACCGCTCATCAATCTGAGCGTCGTCCACAAGGACAACATCATGCGTACGCGCCGTATAGTTGATCACGCTGGCCGGGACCAAACGTGCGCCTTCAGCCGAGTCGAGCCGAACGGGTTCCTGAACGCCAGTTCCGTCGGATATGACGCTAACCTCGGTTTCGATCACCAGATCGTCCCCGCGCGCCAGTAATAGAACGCCGCGCTGCGCACCGGCGTTCTCGATCAAAATTCCAAGCAGCCGATCCAATAGGCGCCCCACAACCACTTCGGCTGAAATGGTTTGCGCGGCCTTAAGTAAGGTGTTCAGGTCAAGATCTTGCCCAAGCAAGTGATTGGTCGCGACTTGCGTACTCGCAGAAATGCTTTCTGTCACAGGCTGGCTGGTGGCGCGACGCTCGCGATGTTCGGCAAGCAGTTGCGGGAACTCCAGCTCAAGCTCTTCGACTTTGCGTTGAGCCCCCCAAAGGCGGTAGGCATGTCGTGCATCCCGCAGATACATCATCCCGATCCGGGCATTCGGTCGTGGGGTCATGATGTACCGCGCGGCCAGTTCGCAGGCCAACGCTTCGTCCTGAAGGAACCGACCTTTTTGAGCCGCCTCAATAGCCCCGTCAAACAGATCGAGGACTTCGACATCTTTGCCATCCAGACGTGCGACTTCAGCAGCGACCATTAGGCGTTTGGCTTCAAAGTTATCTGGGCCGGACTCCGCCCATTGGCCCAGCCTTTCAAGATTTGCATCAAGCTGGGCTCTGAGATCCGGGTCGGGGTCACCGTGCTGCAGAATAGCCGCAATGGACAGGGACTGATAAAGCAGGTGATCGGCAAGACAAGGATGGTTGATCACAAAGCTCAGAAGGGGCTCAACGAGTTTTGTCTCGAGCAATGCGTCATGTGGGCGTCCAAAGACATACAGAGCCTGCGCTTTCAAAATCCGATAGAAACAGATGGCCATGGACATCTGGTTCTGCTCGCACGCTGACAGAAACGCGGCTTCGTCCAGGTCGTCAGTGGAGAAATCGGCACTGGATTGCGTTCGCCCGGCCAGGGTCGAAAGCCCCAGACGATAGGCGTTGATACCTGCGGCTGCCCCATGGTTCTGGGCTTTGTGCAGAGCGTCCAGTTGCGCCGGCATCGCATCCAGAACCTGGTCCAGCGGTTTGCCGGCAAAACTGTCTATCACGACCCGATACATGACCAGATATCCAGCCCACAAGATATCGCCCGAGTTCATTCCCTCGCGATAGCCTCGTTCGATCACCGGAATCGCATTGCGAACATGTTGGACCCACGGGATCAACTCGACACCTGTGACCAGGCAAACGGTTGCAGTCGGCGCGCGCGCTCCGAACTTGTCACACAACCGCAGGGCCAATTCCCCAAAGGCCAGACCTTCGCGGTACTTGCCCATGAATGCACCGATGATCAGGCCAAAATTGGCAAAGAACAACGCGGATTCCGGTGCGTTGCCATGCTTGAGCGACAGTTGAACAGAGGTGCCGACGATCTGTGGGAAAAGTTCCTGCCTGTTCAGGAAGGCCGCAATGGTCAAATGCCGCAAACAACGTTGGGCCAGCGCGATTTCTGGGCTGTCCACGTCCGGGTTTCCGAAAAGATCCGCAGGGTTGCCCTCACCCAGCATACCGGCTGCCTGACCGATAGCGTTTTGCCCAGCCTCTTCGAGGTTCTCGAGGCTCATCTGAACCCCGACAAGCTCCAGCGCTTTTATCCCTGCGTTGATGGCTTCGTCGAACTCCATCAAAAGGGTGTGCTGGGCGATCCGTGTAAAGTAGATCTCGGCTTTCTCTAGGTCGGTGCGCGCATGTTCAAGGGTTGCGTTAACGATTTCGGTGCAACGTTCGAAATTACCAGTTAGATATTCCAGAGATGCTGACAGGTTTTGGGCCTCGAACATCAGCTCGTAATTCTGGTTCCAGCCGTCCGACCCCAAAAGCTCTGAGGCGGTGTTCACGAAAGACAGCGCGGCACCGTACGCGGCCGAGTCAAAGGCCTTGCGGGCGGCTATCAGGTCAAGATGGGCAAGATCAAGCTGTTCTGCTCGGTCCTCCATATCGTCCCGGCCGATATTCAACTGATCGACCACCTCGAAGATACGGTCGTTTATTTCATCTTCCGCAAGCCGGGCTCTCAGTTGGCGTCCGATTGCAAGGTGCACGCTGCTGTGGCCGTCTGTTTCGATTAGGCCGTACGCCGCCTGTTGAACTCTGTCGTGCTGAAATGCGAAATCCCGCACGACAAGCGGCGACAGCGCGTTGTCCATTTCCGTCACCACAAGATCGGACAATGGCTGAATCATCTCTTCCCTAATTGCGGGCAACAGACATTCAAATGCTTGTTGAGGTTCGATCTTGAGGATCAGTGCCAGTGTTTCAATATCGAAACGGTTGCCAATACAGGCCGCAATTTGCAGTACGTTCTGCGTATCCTGTTGAAGGCGCCGCAGTTTTTCAAGCAACAGATCAACCACGTTGTCGGTTATTTTGGCAGCGCGGATCGCCTGGATGTCCCAAACCCATTTCGCGGGTTCACCGTTTGACTCGGATTGCTGGGTGATCAGTTTTTCATGGTGCAGATCCGTAAGGAACTGACGCACGAATAGAGGATTACCCTGCGTTTTTTGTACCACAAGTTGCGCTAGGTCGATCAGTCGTGATGCGTCGGCGTGTAGCGTATCTGCAATCAGGCTGGCGATATCCGACATACCCAATGGGGCAAGGGACAGGCTGGACAGACGTCCCCCGGCTTCTTTTACAGCATCCAGAGCACGGGTCATCGGATGCATCGCGTCCACTTCGTTGCTGCGGTACGCTCCGATCAGCAGAAGGCGCCCGATTTCTTCATCGGTCAAAATCACGGACAACAGGCCAAGCGTTGCGCTGTCGGCCCATTGCAGGTCGTCCAGGAAAAGCACCACAACCCGGTCATGTGCACACAAAGCACGCAAGAACCGCCGAACTGTTTGATTGAAACGGTTCATCGACTCGGCGGCGTCCAGTTCCGGAGCTTCCGGCTGCGGGCCGATGATCAGTTCAAGTTCGGGTACAACGTCCAACAGAACCGAGGCGTTGGGCGCCAGGGCTTCGTTCAGTTCTTTGTTCCAGGTCGCGTGGCGTGTCTGGCTTTCGGTCAAGAGCTGCCGCACGAGGTCTTTCAGCGCGACTGTCAGCCCCGAATACGGGTCGTTCTTCTTGAACTGTTCAAATTTGCCTTTGATGAAATAGCCGCGTTCACGGGTGATCGGTTTGTGGACTTCGTTGACCAGCGCGGTTTTACCAACGCCTGAATACCCTGAAACCAGCATCATTTCAGCCGGGCCCTGCCGAACGCGTTCAAAGGCCTCTAGCAAGGTGCGCACTTCGCGGTCGCGACCGTATAGCCGCTGGGGCACAGTGAAGCGTTCTGTCTGGTCCCGACGTCCCGGTTCAAACCGGTCCAGATTCACGCCAAGGCGAACGGCTTCGAGATCGGCAATAATTCCTGCGGCGCTCTGGTATCGGTCTTCAGCCTTTTTGGCCATCATACGCCCGACAATCTTCGACAGGGGCAGCGATACATCTGGATTGCGGCGATGCGCCGGAACCGGTTCACGCGCTACGTGGCAATGCACCAGTTCCAGCTTGTCTTCGGCCTCAAACGGGGGCACGCCGGTCAGCATTTCGTAGAAAGTCGCACCCATGGAATAAAAGTCGGTGCGATGATCAAGGGTCCGGTTCATGCGTCCGGTCTGTTCCGGCGAGATATAGGGAAGCGTACCCTCCAGAACTTCGGGGCTTTTCAGAACAGGATGTTCGGTCGAAAACTGCGTCGCAATCCCAAAGTCGATCAGTTTGACCTCTCCCGTGCCGGGATTGATCAATACGTTCTGAGGCGAGATATCCTTGTGAATGACGTTGGCTTGGTGGATGCCCTCTATGGCGCGGGTGATCTGCAGGGCGGTCTCAAGGAATTCATCATGTGACAGCGCCCGGCTGGAGAGCAGTTCACCGACTGAAATGCCATCGAAGTCTTCCAGCACCATCATCAGCGATTTGTCGTGACGATTGAGTTGAAGAGCACGGATCACGCCCGGCAGGTTCAGGCTGTTGGTAATCTCAAACTCGCTGCGGTATCGCGCAAGTCGGCTGGCGCTGGGGAAGTCGTTCTTGAGGATCTTGATGACCACATGTTCCCCGTCCGAGTCCCGTGTTGCGCGAAACACAAAGGAGTTGGTGCCTTCATAGAGACGTTCGGACAATTGGAAGCCCGGGACGAAGGACATATTGATATTAGACATGTGTGCCGTTACCCGCCGACGTATTGTTTGCGTTATAATAGCCTATACCATGGCCAACTTGTGCAAAATTTAGTTCCGAGAAGTTTCCGAACGGGATGAATTTAGTCAGCTTGGGCAAGATGTCCTGCTCCCAAATATCCTGTTTCGTGCAAGCGCCGATTTCCGTGCCCGGTAAGTCGCGTCCGACATCCAGAAAATCACTCATGGCACCGATATGCCCCCTCAGGTACGCGTGTTTTCCAGCGTACTCAAGACTGCGCGCAGCCAAATCCCAGAACGGGCTGTTCCAGCGTGAACCACGCACATAGTGCCAGGCGATAAACAACGAGTTGCGCAAGACATAAGCCCGCATTGTTCTGTTGGCATGATCGACGGCTTGGATATCTGTTGTGCTTTGGGGGTGATGGTCCGTCATCCAGCGCTGCGCAATACGGACCTGCATGATCGTTGCGCCAATGGCGGTGGCCTCAAGCGGTTCAACGAACGAGGCCGCGTTGCCGATAGTAAAGACGCGCCCATCAAACCACGTGCGCCGCATGAAATTCGGAAAACTGACCCGAACGCGAATCTCGGCCAGTTCCGCACCTTCTTCTTTGAGGAAGCTGTCGAAATCCGCCAATACGTCCTCATCGCTGTTTAGCGAGGGATTGAAAACATATCCGCACGATGTCCATTCCCTGAGCGGTATCTGGAAGATCCACCCGTGTGGCCGGGCAACGATGCGGGACATGCTGGTGTCCTGGCTGGGCGGAAGGCGGCGCACCATCGCGCGGCCTGTCGGGATCCAATCCATTCGGATGATGTCAGGGTCTGCCGGTGCTTGATCCCACGCCCCCGGAGGAAAACCGCGCGCGTCCAGAACATAGTCGCAGTGCAGATGGCTGCCATCCTCAAAACCAATGTTCACGCCGCCGGGCAAGCTGTCCAACGAAACCACCCTCGCATCCATCTGGGTCGCGCGCACATGGTCTCGGATAATGCCAGTCACGCGACCGGCGTCAAAGTGGTATCCGAACAGGCGCGGTGGCTGGAATCGGTTCACGAAATCCATGTCCCGCGATCCCCAGCCTTCATAATAGGACCCCGATTTGACTGTCGCGCCGCACCGTTCCGCGATCTCATCCGGGCCGATGCCGGTGACTTCGTTTAGCCACAACGGGAACCGCGGTGTGGTTCCCTCACCAACGCCGATCGTCGGAATGCGGGAATCGTAGATATGCCAAAGTTGCGCCTTTGGGAAATAGCGGGTCATATGGGCCGCAGCGATGAATCCGGCGGTGCCTCCGCCCAATACAGCAACTTTCATGCTACGGCCTCGTTCAAAAAGGATTCGGGTGCGCGTAGCATATGCTGAATCTCCAGCAAAACTATGGCCAACGCTGGGTCAAATGGCGCGGCTTGAACAAGACTTTCGACCTGAGGTGTCAGGTTGGTATTTGCTTCAGGGTCTGTCCATGTTCCGGTGGCAATGCGCCACGGCCATTCATTGTGCCGGGCCAATTGAGACTGGAAAGACCGCGCGTGTGGTTCTGGCTGATCCAACCATCGCGAAAGCAGTTGGACCCCCCGCGCGGCCGCAGTCATTCCTAGCCCGGCATAGGGATCCAGCGCGCAAACACTATCGCCAAGAGCAAACAGGTTTTTGGGCCACGAGGGATAGTCCTCATACCGACGTCGACGGTTTGCCGTGCGTCCAAACAAATGCGGCGGCGCGACTGTTTCGGCGTGTTCCAATATGTCACTCAAGGTGGGGTCGGACAAACCAGCCGCCAGCTTCAGTACACCCGGCCCATCAGTGGGCAGAGGTTCAGTTTCGGGCGTTTGCAATACCACGCCCCAAAGGTCATTTTCAGCACGCATTATCATTCCCGCACGTCCGCTCGATTGGCGGGTAGGGGCCAGCGCAAGCCCGTGCCAGTCAGGGGCTTTATCCGCAGGCAGGCGAACCCAAAGTGAAACGTATTGCCGACCGGGCGCGATCTCGGTTCGGGTGATGCGATACGTGTCTCCGAAGTGCTGGGCTAGCCACCGCGGCAGACGCGAGGCCGCGCCGCTGGCATCGATGACAAGGTCGGCATTGTCCAAGACCTGAACAACGCCCGTGGTCGTCTGAACCCGGACACCAGAGACGCGCGATGCGTCTGGCGTGAGCGTCAGACCCATGACGCGATCGCCTTGGCGGATGCGTATATTTCCGGCGCGGCTCAGTAATCGGGTCAGCGCCGTTTCAATCAGGCACCGCGAAGCGCCGTACAGGGTTATGCCGGTTTCAACCCGCGGGAGCCATCCCGAAGATACCCGCATCGCGACATCCGCGCCCGCATCGTATGGTACTGCACCCAGCGCGATCAATTCCGCGCGCCAACCGGGCACCAGATCGTCAAACGCGCGGGCCCCGGCACCCATAAGCATGTGCAGGCAATGGCTTTGCGGCACGGCTGAGCGGGCCGCTGGGGCGCTGCTGTTTGGTTGGGCATATTCAGACCGTTCAAGCACCGTGACGCGCGTAAACCGGTCTTTCAGCATATGGGCGCACAGCAGCCCTGCTATGCCGCCACCAATGACCAGCGCATGTGCGCTTTCCTTGGCTGGCGTAAAGGGCTGAGAGGCTGCTGGCGTGACCATGCCTGTCAGAATGCGTCCTTGGGGACATCATAAGAGATGCGTTCGAACGTCTGCGACACGACAAACTGAAAACCATTGGTTTTGCCTTCCTCATCCCGCGGGACAAAAGGTCCAATAATGCGCCGTTGGTTGGGATTCAGGAAATACTGGTTGTTGTAGTAGTCCCCGGTCGGAAAATTGAGGTGGAACAGATACGTCCCCGGTGAGCTTTCGACACCGTGGACCTTGACCGCGCCAGTAATCGATTGGCACGATTTGCCATCAACCTGCAGTTCAAATTCTCGCAGCACAAAAAGGTCTTCTAGGGCTTTTCCGTGTTCGTGTTCCTGGATCAGTTGGTCAAGGCTCCCAAGGTCTTCCTGCCGGTAGTGCATGACCTTCCCGGGCTCTTTCCAGTCGATGGTCAGGATGCTTGGGCCAGTGTACAGGTATTCACCCTTGTTATCGTAGACGATCGAATGACCGGTCCACATCCCGATCATAATGTCGAAAGGGCGGGCATAGTCAAAAGGGGTAGGGCTGATCATATCTGAAATCCTATTTGGTTGCGGTCAAAACTGTATCACATGCGGGTTCAGGTCATTCTCTTGCGTCCGCTCAGCAAGCCAACCCTTCTCTACGGGAACGTCATAAAGCCGTCCGGGGCCGAACCGGGCCCAGAAGTGGCGCAAGCCCGGTGCAACGACCCGCACAACCGGGAAATTCACGTCCGGTCGGGTCTGATCCAGTACCAGAACGTCGATGTTCTTTGCTTTCAGACGTGAGAGGCAGGTCTGGATATCCACAAGCACGTCGTCAGCTGCGAGGCTGCGCGTTCTGTCCAGCGCAAGCATGGGCTGCGTTTCGTCGGGCACAAGGTAGCGCGCCTCTTGCAGCCGCGTTGTGCGCCACCAATCTACTGCATCCGAATTGCCAAGATAGCTTTGCTGCATGGTTGTGCCACACGTTTTAGGAACGGCTTCAAGGGATTGGTTTATTTCCGTCAAAGCTCGCGACAGGGCAACCTCTGGGTCGAGGTGACAACCAAAGCCGTAGATGATGTCTTCTTCTTGTTTGTCTGTTCGGGCCGAGATCGCTGCGAATGTTGGGATGCCGATATCGCTTGTAACGTCTATCACCGTGAGGGTTCGATGCAGTTGGGCATAGTGCGCAGACAGGTCACGACCGTAAGAGTCGCGCGCAGCGGCCAGGTCGACGCCTGGCCGGTTCAGCCGGTTGTACCACCAGATCGCGACAGCGTCGCGTTCGATCAGCTCCAATAGCCCCTGCAGAATAGCTTCTTCCAGTGTTCCGCCGGCGGCACAGCCGTTAGAGTCGGCGCGGCCGAAACTTGGGCCGGGTCCTCGATAGCCAAAATAGCACATGGAGGTCGGCAGATGGCGTATGCGCGCTTCTCCCAATGACCAGAGCGGTGTCCATTCGATTTGTGCCTCAGGGTCGAAAGGTTCAGGCACCCAATAGGCCTTGTGCGTCTTGCGATTAAGCTCGGCCCGATCCGCAAACTGCTGGGCGCTATAGCCCTGACACGCGTTTGGCAGGATCGCCGTGTCTAGGTCCCGGTACCGGGCAAGATGCCGAGGTTCCGAGCCGTCGAACACTCCGCAGTACCGTTCCAATGACTCAGCTATCGCGCTGATGCGAGCCTGTTCGGGGTTGCGCCCCTTGCCGCCAGACCGTCGCCGCAGACCCTCGCGCAGGAAGAACTTGCTGTCGTGCAAATCCGAGAAGTTGTGATCGGCGGAATAAGTCGGTGTGATCCACTCGGGGCTGCCGTCTGGCCCGCTGCGGATACCTGGTTCCAGCGCGCCGACAATCCCGGTGATCGGACTGACATGCCTGTCCAGAGCAGCCTGAATATCGGCGGGGCGGCGCGATCTGTGCCCGCCATCTGTTCCTTGCAGCTTGGGGCGGGATCGCAGAACTGGTCTATCGGGTGTCGTTTGCGTCTGTGCGGGATCGCCACATACTGGGCATTGAGGGCGACGCGTCAGAACATGGGCCTTTCGTTGCATTGACAGATGATCTGTACTGATCACTCGGTCGGCCAACATCTCTGGTCGGCCCGTTCCGATCCAGCGCGCTACTTCCGTCGCGATTTCGGCCAAGGCCGCAAATTTTGACGCGGCGAGACTACCTTGCGGGGCCAGCAGCGCTTTGTCCAAGCCATTTAAGCGACCAATGTGGGTATCGACCCTGCGGTGCCACCGAAGGCGCTGCGTCAAACATTCAAGACATGCGGTTTCGCCGGGAACAAACGCCGGGCCCAGCCAACTTTCCATTCCGCCAGGGCTAACCAATATCCATGGTCTTTGTTCTGCGACGGCCTTTTTGTTCCACTCGGCCAAGTCCCGGTTTAGGTAATCGTCTGCAACAACGACACTCAGCTCACCGCGATCCGCGACACAAAGCCCGTTCCTTTCAAGCAACATGCGCAGATCTTCGGCAGTTCCATCGTCGCAGATTACATCGACCGTCGCGTTTGCTAGACGTTCCGCCGCTTGCGACGGCAATGCCCCAGCGCATTCCCAGAAGGCTTGCTGCTCGCGGGGGATGGAGGCCGTATCTTCAGCTAGAAAGCCGCGCTGTTTCAGAATGTCCAACGCTGAGAATATGTCGGCACTGAGATAGCGCCGGCACAGTTGGTCAAATATGTCGTCAACCAGAAAAGACCCGTCCAGCAATGGTGCCAGATCCGAGAAAATTGGGCTGGTCAGGCAAACATGGCCCTTGTGGCTGAAAAGGTACAAGCCCTCTTCCGGGACAACGATCGCCTCTAGGCTTGATTTAAACCGCGGTGCCGCAATGGCACTGGCATACATTGGGGCCCATGCCCTTAGCAGCACGCTGGCGGAGCGACTGCGGTGTTATGCTCATGCAAATCATCGTCATGCACACCGTCTGGCCGGTCGCCGACGTTTACGATCTGAGTGAAGGTTTTGCCGATCTCTTCGCCATACGCCTTGACCGCTGAGGTCGGGTCCTGCTCTAGCAGCGTCCGGAACTCTGGGTCTTTCCAAGCCTTGGCGTGCATTTTGCCCCAGTCTTCATTTGTTGGTGCTGTCATGGAACATCCCTCCCTATTTTAGGTCGCCTCCTGCTAAACTGCATTAGGCCTTAGCGTTTTGTTAACCTTTTCACAGGCTAAGGAGTCGATCAAGGTGCGAGTTGGGTTTCTGTTGTCTTGTTCACAACCGGTTCATCTACATGTCTAAATTCAGGTTTGGTTTCTGCTTAGAACTTCAAACTGACCTTCTGTCCCCGCTATCGGGCGAAGGCTGTATTGTTGCGCAATTACTTGAATTATAACGGCCATCTGCAAAAGTGACTGAGCGGCCGCGACGCAAACTCTTGGACCTGCCCCGAAAGGAATATAAGCTTTGGCTGAGTTGGGCTTTACGCGGCCCGCGGCAAAGCGGTCGGGTTGAAACTGGGATGGCTGAGCAAAGTAACGAGGATCCCGATGCAGCAATTCCGGGCTGATCCAAACCCCAAGACCTTCAGGCAGTTGATAGTCATGCAGCGTAAGGCTTTTGGCGATTTCTCGGTAGAGAATAGGCGCAGGGGGCGACAGGCGCATCGACTCGCGAAGGATTGCCACCGTATCGCTTGCGCCAAGGGTCGCAACGTTCAGGCGTTTCTCTTCATCAAAAGCCGTCGCCTCGGCATGCAGCCCTTCATGCAACTTGTGGCTGGCGACATCGCGCCAAAACTGGGTCAAGGCAAATGGAATCGTGAGATGCCCGGCAAACAGCATCTGAACAATCTCGCCAATAACATCTTGCCTAGACAGAGTTTCAGGCGCGTTGCGCTGGGCCGCAACCAATGCCGACAGAATGTCACCGCGATCGACAAACTCGTCAAACCGCGCATGGATAAGGGCAACCACATTGTCCATGCGCGCGGGCGCACGAGGACGCGTCATCTGCAGTGCTCCAGTGACATGTCTCAGGGTTGCGGTGAAATCCTCGCCATAGGCTTCTTGTATGGTCACAAGTCCACTGCGCCTGTGGTCCGAACCAAAGCCCTGAACGTCGGCATCCAACACGCTGCGCATTGCGAGGCGACTGATCAACAACCGAACCTCGTGGGGCAGGTCAATCTGTTCACCGCCTTTCCAGCGCGCTATGGTTTCATGTGCAAGCTCAGCTACCAAAGCCAGTCGAGGTGCGCGCAGACTGCTGCGAAACAACGGCAGCAAAACCTGTCGTCGAGCCCGCCAAGTCTCGGGGTCATTCAGTGTTGTCAGGCCGTCGCCCCAATAGCCTGTATTCGAATCTCGCAAAAAGTCGGGCTTACGCAGGTCGGCCTCGTGAAATCGAAGCAACGCTCGCACCATATTGGCGTCGTGCACAAAGACGATCGGGCCAGCACCCAGGTCAAATTGCGACACGCTACCGAAGGTGTCGAACAGGTATTCCAGAAACGTCAGCGGGCTGCGTTGGAAGAACTGTGCGTTCAGACGCGCGTGTTGAGCCCCAACCGGGCCGGGCGGCAAAGTCACGGCGATAGCCTGGCAGGAGGAATATGATGGAGCGACCGACTATCTGGGCCTATGGGCTGGCGCCTGATGTTCTGCTGGAAACGATAGCGGGGGAAACGAGGCTCAATAGTCCGATGGGGTCGATCAACCTGACAGACGATGCCCATGTGACGCTTGCCCAGAAGCTTGCGCTGGGCTTTATGAGTGAAACAGACCTCACGAATTTCGTATCCGGAAACCCGGAGGCAGAGGATGTCTGTGCATCGTTTTTGTTTCGTCTGGATCAACGCGGGTTTCTCTGTCGGTTCGTTATGCAGGATGACAAGCCTATCGCGGTTTGTGTTCCGCAACGCTCCCCTGTCTCGGGCCTTCCGAATTTCACGCCTAAAAACGGTCTTAGGCTGTCTCGTGAAACACTGTTGTCTCCGCAAAAGCAAGGGTTGCAGGCGCGGGTACCAGGAAGCTGGGCTTCGATGCAACTTTTGGACGCCAAACTGTCACCGCTGATTTTCGAGCTCTCTGCCGGATCAGATTCCGCAAATGCAGCAAACAGTGTGCCCGAGATTGAGCAGGAAGTTTTCGAGGCTGTTATCTGCCTGTTTGCTTGGTGCGGTTTGCTGGAGTGCGACGAAAAACCCGCTGCGCCGGTTCACGAAACCCTATTTGTCGAGCGCACCCGCCTAGGGTTCACCCGCGCGCATATTGGCAAAACCGGAGCAGCACAGCGCCCAACCCAAGCCCCGGGCAATGACCCGGAAATAGTCCTGCCGAAACATGATGTAGACGCCCTTGCCGCAGGTGATCCTCCGTTCGCCGTGGTGTCCCGCAATCGCCAGAGCCGCCGTGAACAAGGGCGCACACCAATTGCGAAGGATCAATTGAGCGAGTTGTTGTTCCGGTGTTTCCATCCGTTGGGTCAACACCATTCTTATCCGAGCGGAGGCGGCCTTTACGCGTTGACCGCGTATCTTTTGGTCAATCGTTGCGAAGGTCTAGAAGCCGGTCTGTACGTCTATGACAGTGCTGAGCATGGCCTTAACATGATCGCAGAAGTTAACGCCCTGTTGTGTAGCATGCTGAAGGACGCCGCCGCGTCGGCAAACCGCTCTGAATATACGCAAGTTCTGCTACTGCTCTCTGCGGATATGACTGCCGTCCGAGCGGCCTATGGCGATTTGGCCTACGCGTTGGTGTTGAAAGAGGTTGGCGCGGTTTATCAGAACATCCAACTTGTGGGTACGGCGATGAAACTGGCGACCTGTCCTCTGGGAACGGCAAACTCGGTTGCGTTCGCGGCTGTTAGCGGCCGTGACCTACACAATATGCCTTTGGTTGGGGAAATGATGATTGGATCGATCGACTAAGCGGCCGACGACCCCCGCAGAATTTGGCTGGCCACGTCTGTTTCAAACCACCTATCAGTTCCTTTAACCGAAACAATACTGATGAGCCGATGCAATCGATGTGGCCCGCCCCTTTGAAAAAACGGTTTGCGCAATGAAATTATCCAGTGAAACACCGGCACTGCTGCGTGTCAGAAAATTTGACCCTTAGGGGCCACTGGCGCTGCCAGAAGAGCACATGCAGTTGCGTTACATGTTCCGGCTGATTGAGAACACTCGAGGCGCTGTACCACTTCCGTTAGCTGAAGAGATTTACGGTCTGGGCGTTGCGGTGAGAGCACGGCAGGCGCTCCGATCATGCCCTATAACTAACAAGCTCATTCCAAAACAATTCAACTGCGGCAGATGTGTTCTGCGACTTGCGCGCCGCACAGATGTTCCAAGTCAAATTCTGTTTCATCGACACGGGTCTGACAGTCTTTGTGCGGATCAGTTCCGCGAACGTGTCCGGCATCCCTCCCACCACGAAGTCAGGCTCCGCCAACAGCCCGGTCAGGAGGTTGTAGTCGTCGCATTCGATATGCGGCTGTGAATTGACCTTTTCGACGGCCTCAACACCGCCACCAAGTGCCTTCGTCAAGGCAGCTTTCCAGTGTTTATGCAGATGCGGTGACGCAAAGGGAAAGTCGAAAATACCTGCCATGGTTTGCGGACCGCGCTGGTGAATCTCATGATCTCGATGAGCGACGAATTGGATAGTTTGCTTCTCCATCACCATGATCTCGACGTCTTCGGCTTCGGGTGTGTAAGTCAGATCGCCGAGGAACACGTCGAATTCGCCCGCCTGCAATAAGTTTAGTGGACGCGCGTAGGCACTTACCAGAATTCGGAAACGCAGGTCAGGTATCGCCCGTCGCACGACGCGTAAGACAGGCAGGATCAAAGTTTTTGTGGTGAGCGGCCCGCACCCAATTAGCAAAGTGCCCGGCCCGGATTCACGCAATCCAGCCACGCGAGTTGCATAGCGGTTCAAATCTTCACGAAGCGCCTGCGCAATTGGCAGAAATTCTTGCCCCGCGCGTGTCAATGTGCTGCTGTTGCGGCTGCGATGGAACAAGACAAGGCCCGTTTGATCCTCAGCCTGCCCGACATAGCGGGACAAGGACGCGTTCGAGACACCCATCACACGAGCCGCATTTTGAAAGCTGCCGGTTTCCGCCAATACCAGAAAGGCGGTCAATGCGTTTTCGTTCATCGTGCGGCCAATTTCATTTCAAGTTTCGTGTTTTAGATTTCACAATATGAAATCATGGTAAAGCTCTGTTGCGACAAGAAAGTCTCAATCGCTATCCCTGATGGACCCTTCGATATTTCCACCATCGAGATCTTTTTCTAAGTCCACAGAGGTAACAATGTTCGCTCTTCGATCTATTGCGGTATCCGCCACGCTGGCCACGGCGACGGTTTGTGCCCTGCCGGTATTGGCCGAAACCGACCAGCCCAATATTCTTGTCATCATGGCCGACGATGTCGGCTGGGCCAGTCTTGGCAGCTATCATCAGGGTGTGAAAAGCATCCAAACCCCCAATCTTGATCAACTGGCCGCCGACGGTATGCGGCTGACGGACTATTATGCGCAACCAAGCTGCACTGCCGGTCGATCCGCCTTCATCACCGGACAGTTGCCGGTACGTACCGGAATGCACACGGTCGGCCTGCCCGGAGACCCTGAAAAAGGTCTGAGCGAGGATGATCCAACCCTGGCCAATATGCTGAAATCTCTGGGTTACACGACCGGGCAGTTCGGCAAGAACCATCTGGGGGATATGAACAAATTCCTGCCGACGGTGAAAGGTTTCGATGAATATTGGGGCTGGCTCTATCATCTGAACGCGATGGAATACACATCCGATCCAGACTGGCCTAAGGACCAGAACTTCAACGATACATTTGGCCCTCGGAACATCATTCATGCCTATGCCACGGATACAGTCGATGAAACGGTAGATCCGCGTTGGGGTTTGGTTGGCAAACAACGCATCATCGACGATGGCCCAGCCCCGCCCGAGCGGCAAAAGACGCTGGACGACGAAGTGACAGCCCACACGCTGGACTTCATCAACCGCGCAGTCGACAGCGAAACGCCGTTCTTTGTCTGGATGGCCCCGGCGCGCGCGCACGTCTGGACGCATCTGAGCCCCGAATACGAGGCCATGCTGGGTGACGGGCGCGGCCTGCAGGACGTCGTGATGAAAGAGCTGGACGACAACGTGGGCAAAGTCATGGCGCGACTGGAAGAATTGGGGGTCTCGGACAACACTATTGTTGTCTTTACGTCTGACAACGGACCGGAAACCATGACCTGGCCGGACGGTGGAACAACGCCGTTCCATGGCGAAAAGGGCACTACCTGGGAAGGCGGCTTCCGCGTCCCCGCCATCATTCGCTGGCCCGGTAAAGTTCCTGCCGGAACTGTGAGCAACGGTATTTTTGCCGGTCTTGACTGGATGCCCACCCTTGTTGCCGCTGCTGGCGGGCCCGATGATCTGACCGGTTCATTGCTGGAGGGTTACGAGGGCTATCAGGTGCACCTGGATGGGTACAACCAACTGTCGTTCCTAACTGGTGAGGGGGAGAGTAACCGGGAAGAGATCATCTACTATGAGGGCCCCGATCTGCAAGCCGTGCGCCATGGCGATTGGAAAGCACATTTTACGATCCAGACCGAAGGTTGGGCAGGGCCAAAAGAAGAGCTGAACGCTCCTTTGCTGTTCAACCTGCGTCGCGATCCCTACGAAAAAGCGGCCGAAGAGTCGGGGATGTATACACGGTGGATGGGCAACAAAATGTGGGCCTTTGGTCCTGCTGCCAAAATCGTCCAAAACCACCTATCTACGTTCAAGGACTATCCTCCGCGGGGTTCGGACATAACCAATCAGTCTCACGTTGAAGAACAGATTTCGACCGAAGGCGGGATGTCACAGTAGAAATCAATTCTCGGGAGGCACCAGTCGTTGTCTCCCGATCCTTAATAGAACTCGCGGGAAACACCTGCTGACGGAGGTCCGCTTCCTCGATAACATCTTTGTCGAGCGGCTCTGGTGGTCGTTGAAATGCGAATGCGTCTACCTGCACGTCTGAGAGACCGGATCAGATGCAAAAGCGGGCGTTAAGAAATGGATCGTGTTCCACAAGCGAAAGCGTCCTCATCCCGCTCTTGGCGGTAAGCCACCAGCCGTGGTCTATTGGCTGCGAAAAGAAAAAACAAACCGATCAGCAGGAGCAAAAAAGTAGCTTAATCTACGCCGCAGACTGTCCAGTAATTGGGGGGAAGCTCACAGTTCTGCGATGCGGTAAGCAAGAATTTGTGTGCACAATGTGTGTCAAGTCTCGGACGAAAGCCCGAGGAGCATGTCAGCAGAGCGGTCCGCAGCAACTAGAAAGACTAGCTGACGGACACAATTAGCTCTGCCCTCCAGTCACGCCTACAAGGTTTTCTTATAGAATTCAGTGTAGTCAGCATCGAACACGGGTTTCTCAACTGGTAGATTCAAAGCCGCGCGCAATTTGTTGGCAATATGGCGTCGCGACCAGTTGACGGCAGCAAGTCCCGAGCCATGATCGCTTTCAAGCTCCTCAATCAGAGTTGCAACTTGATGGTACAAGTCATCCTGCGGCGTATCAAACGCTAGCGCGGCTGCCGGGACAGCTGCGGTTACGGTCATTCCGGACCCCGCTGCCAAAAGGGTGCGGCGGTTTATTGAAAGACGGTCGTGAGAGTTTGTCATAGAGAAAGTCCTGAAATTGTGAAAAAGCCCGACCGCGTAGCGCACGCCGGGCCGGGTGTCGTTACAGGTCTGCAACATCGCCGAGATTGATCCCCAACGCGTCCGCGATGCCCTGCGCATAGGCCGGATCGGCCCTATGACAGTTACGGATGTGACGGTGCTTGATCTCGATACGAGCCGGAGCGATGGCTCGCGCTGTGTTGTCAAACAGCTGTTGTTTCTGATCTGCAGTCATCAATTGAAACAAGGCACGGGGTTGCGAGTAGTAGTCTTCATCCTCGCGATGGTTCCAGTGATCGGCCTGACCCTCAAGCGACAAGGGCGGTTCGGAAAAATCGGGCTGTTCTTGCCACTCTCCGAACATGTTCGGTTCATAACCCAGAGTAGACCCATAGTTGCCGTCGACCCGCATCGCGCCATCGCGGTGATAAGAATGGAAAGGACAACGCGGCGCGTTGACCGGAATTTGCGAATGGTTCACGCCCAGCCGGTAGCGAGCTGCGTCACCATAGGAAAACAGCCTCCCCTGCAACATTTTATCCGGTGAGAAACCGATGCCTGGTACTACGCTGGAGGGCGCGAATGAGGCCTGCTCAACCTCCGCATAATAGTTTTCGGGGTTCCGGTTCAGCTCGAACTCACCAACTTCGATCAGAGGATAGTCCGCCTTGGGCCAGATTTTGGTCAGATCGAACGGGTTGATGTGATAGCTGCCCGCTTCTTTCTCGGGCATGATTTGCACAAACATTGTCCACTTCGGAAAATTGCCCTGCTCGATGTTGTCATACAAGTCACGCTGATGGCTTTCACGGTCTGCAGCGACGATTTCAGCTGCATCGGCATCGGTCAGGTTCTTAATCCCTTGCGCGCTTTTGAAGTGGAACTTGACCCAGAAGCGTTCGTTGTCTGCATTGATCAGGCTGAATGTGTGGCTACCAAAACCGTCCATGTGCCGATAGGTTGCGGGTAGGCCACGATCCGACATCACAATGGTGACCTGATGCAGGGCTTCAGGTAGGTTAGTCCAAAAATCCCAGTTGTTGTCTGCACTACGCATGTTTGTGCGCGGGTCTCGTTTGACCGCGTGGTTAAGGTCGGGAAATTTCAGCGGATCGCGCAAAAAGAAGACCGGGGTGTTGTTGCCGACGAGATCCCAATTGCCTTCGTCAGTATAGAATTTCATGGCAAAGCCACGAATGTCTCGTTCAGCATCTGCCGCTCCGCGCTAACCCGCTAAGGTTGAAAATCGAACGAACATCTCTGTCTCCTTTCCGATTTTGGAAAAGATGTTGGCGCGAGTGAATTTAGTGATGTCATGGGTTACCTTGAACGTTCCGTACGCTCCGGAACCTTTGGCGTGCATGCGGCGTTCCGGAATCACTTCGCGGTCAAAATGCGCCATTTTTTCAAGGAACCATACATCCTGCAGCAACGCGGGGCCGCGACGACCTGCTGTGATGATGTTTTGGTTGTCAGGGACCGGGGCCCCGAATGCGGTGGTTAACTTAGGTTTCTTAGCCATTCACTTTCTCCTCTATTTGTGAGTCGAAGCTATCGTCAGGGGAAATTTTGTGAACCGGGCTAAATTCAACTTATGGTCGCATTTTGAACACGTGTTAGGGATCAAATTGTGTAAAAATATTTTTGAATAAAAGTCCAAAATGTAGCTTACTTACAAGCTGACGAAGGGGACTGTTGCATTAATCTATTTGGTCTGGATTTGCGCGGGCGAGCGTCGATGAACTACGCGGCTTCGAATAGCTTTGCGATGAACTGGAGCTCTCCAAGAATGCCTGATCGTTTGTGACGAATGTGGCCTTGTTTGAGGGTCTCCAGGCCGCTTAGGGTCGCTTTGGCCGTTCGCAATGAGCGAAAGCTTTGGCGGTATCCAAACAGTCTTTTCATGGCGGCATGATAACTCTCGATCAGATTGTTTCGCCACTTTCGGTCGATGTGCCGAATGCCGTCAAAATGCGGATCATAACGATGATTGATTTCGCGAACGACACGCCGATACTTTCCACCTTGGTGTGGACAAAGCCGCGTGAGGCTGTCCTGACGCTTTGGATGGTTATGATTTCAGCGGGACAAACGTTCCCATGTTAAGCGAGTCATCTGTTTCGTCTGCCGCTCACACACCTACGATCGGAGCTGAACTGACGGGTTGCGATGCTAGTAAAAAACCCTGAGAAGGACACCGTTCCCTCAAGGGCAACTGGAGTTTACACGGCGGGGTCTTCCGGGCTTCTGGTAGCGGCAATGTCCGCGCAGCCCGAGAGAACCAGCGTGTCACATACTTGTCATATTTGTGCGATAGCCAAAAACTGAAAAAGAGAAAACACAGGAGGCTCCGATGACCTCTCTCAATATTCAGCTATGGGAGCTGATTAAGACGCACAAGATGCCTGATGATGCTGCAGGCAAACCGTTCATTGAACAACTGATGGACGAATACCGCATCTCTCTCGATACCGCCAAAGTAGCAATCGCCGAATATCAAAAATTCATGTATCTTTGTGCTACACGGCACGAGCGTAATGTGCCCTCGAAGGCGGTGGATTTGGTGTGGCATTTGCATATGCAGCACAGTCGCGACTATTGGGATGTCTTTTGCAAGAAGCTGGGCAAGCCCGTGCACCACAATCCTGGTAGCCTGGGCGCGCAACATCTGGATGACTACAAGGCCACCGTCAAAGCCTATTCGGCCCTGTTCGGAGCGCCCCCAAAAGGGATCTGGAGACAAAAAGGCAGGCTTGGAACTTTTCTGATGTTGATCTTCTTGGCGGTGTTCATTGGCATCGGCGGTAGCTCCATCGTGCAAAGTGACAATCTACTATTTGGAGTTCTTTGGCTGACTGTACCGGTCGTTTGTTTTGTGATCGCCCTCAACAGCCTGACGTCGACAAGTGAACTCACGCTGATATTTGAAAGCGGCGACCCGTTTGCCGACGACGATGCAGGTGATTGTGGTTCGGGCGATGGGGGTGGTTGCGGCGATTGAGCCGTAAGTCGTGCATGCTGGTTACGGTTGCTCAGGGTCGTAGCACGCTCAAAGAATGACAAACTCGCCCTTGATCGGTTTAACCTAAAATCCCAATCCGATCCGCGAGGCCGCAAATCATGCGCAGAACGACCAGCGCAAGATTGACAAAAAATCTCAAATAGCAAACCTGCAACGATGCGATCCCAGCCAATTGATACAGCCGGGCCGATAGCGGGTGATGAAAATCGTGTGCCAGGTGCGACACGCCGCGTCAGCCTGAAAATGGAAGAAACACGCAGATTTATGGAAGAACTAAGGAGGATTTTCCAGTTAGGTTTTGGTGGAGTCTAGGGGAAACGCCGCCAAACGCCTAATGCGCTGATAGTAAACACTATTGCAGTGTGTTGGTTTGCAGTGTGTCTCACCTTATTGTCACACTCCAATATGCACAACCTCTTCCGGCAAACTGTGCACATCAAAGCGTGCAAACCTCTTTACTGCCCTGCTTGGTCTACTGTTCAGACCTACTGCTTTTTCCATTTTGAAGTGTTGCGAACGATGTGGAGCGGTTGTGTGCAGGTCTGCTCGGCAACTACCTTACTCACGGCGTACTAAGTCGTATCAAAGCCACTTCGCTATCTGCAGCGAGATTGGTCTTTTTGATTTCAATCAGTTATATTCGAATGTGATCACTTGGATTTTTGGGGGTACAGGTGAACGGTTCTATTTCTGATGAGGCGATGGCGAGGCTCCCATTCTGGGTCACACCTCCGGGGGAGACAGACGGGTTTCTGATCGTTGTCGGATTGGTTCTAGTCATAGTGCTGCTGGGTTTTGGTGCACTCTACTTCACCGTACAGGCCATTCCAGACCGCATGGCAGCAGGTGCTCATAAGGTCCAAATGCAGTTGGTCGGTGTGCTTGGGTTGATCTCTCTCTTCACCCTGAACAACGCTTTCTGGATCGCGGCTATTTTGATCGCCGCCGTGCCGTTGCATGAAATCTTTCCACTCAAGACCGAAGTAGACGTCTCGGAGAGCGACGATGCTTGAGTTGGTCTTCTCTGCACTGATCACAATCGTCCCGGACTATCTGTATCGCCGCTATAAGCAAGGCAAGCGTTGGGGGCACGAAATAACCCTGTTCAATGTCTGGTATGAATTGCGGTGGGGTTTGACCGCCTGTGCAATATTGGCTGTGACGCTGATCACGGTGATCTTCTATTTCCACCCCTCAACGCGGAATGTCTCTGCGGCGTTTCGCACAATTACTATTCTGTCGGATCGCGCGGGGCGGGTTGCGGAAGTCTATGTTGCCAATAATGAAGACGTTTTAGCTGGCGAGGCCATTTTCCGACTGGACACCACACGGCAGGAGGCAGCAGCGCAAACTGCTCAGCGTCGTATCGAAGAGATTGAGGCGGCCTTGGGCCTGACCGCAACGGAAGTCGCGAGCGCCACCGCTCGGGTGGAGGCGACGGAAGCTGACCTTGCACAGGCTACGAGCGATTTGGAGCGACGTCTGGAGCTGGCGGAGCGAAACAACTCCGTTGTTAGTGAGCAGGAACTGGAACGCTTGCAAACAGCAGTGTCCGGCGCGGAAAGTCAGCGTGCTGCCGCTACGGCCACGCTGGATGGTGCCAAATTGCGCCAAACCACTCTTCTACCTGCCCAGCTTGAAACTGCACGTGCGGTTTTGAGCGAGTCGGAGAACGAGATATCAAAATCCACTGTGTTTGCCGAGGTGGATGGGACCGTAACTCAGTTCCTCCTTAAGCCGGGCGATATCGTTAACCCAATTCTACGCCCTGCCGGGATTTTAGTGCCTGAGGTGACGGGGCAGGGGCGTTTTATCGCGGCTTTTGGTCAGATTTCTGCCAGTGTACTAAAGCCGGGTATGCTGGTGGAAATTACCTGCGCGTCTAAACCGTTGACCATCGTCCCGATGGTTGTGGATGACGTGCAAGGGGCGATTGCTGCGGGGCAGTTCCGACCGGGTGATGCGCTGCTGGATCAGCAGGATCGAGCGCGACCCGGTACAGTTACAGCGTTCCTAGCACCTATTTTTCCAGAGCATCTTGATAGCATCCCGCCCGGTAGTGCGTGCGTTGGCGTTGCTTATACGAGCCGAGCAAAGGAAATCGACGCTGGTGAGATCACAGGCCTGTCCGCCTTCATTGCAAGAATTGTGGATGGCATGGGTATAGCAAATGCAATTGTCTTGCGTGCGCAAGCCATCCTGCTTCCGGTGAAGACATTGGTATTCAACTAGGCCCCAACCGGCAGAGAGGTAGAGTTTCGCTATGGGTTGCGACGCCAGCTACATTTGCACGTTTCTATCGGTTTTCTTTTACGACCTAATCTACCTGTCACCCATAATTGTGTTTTTATTGGTTCTGGTTAGCACACTGGGGATATCGATTGGCAAGATCGAAGGCTGGTCAACTGGATCGAGCCTCTACCACGCGTTTATAAACGCTACCACGGTAGGTTACGGCGACATTAAACCTGAGAAACCTGCGAGCCGGGCTTTGGCCGTTATCAACGCATTTGTTGGGCTGATCTTTGTCGGAATTATTGTCGGTATAGGCGTCCATGCCGTCGAGACCGCGATGACAGCTGAGTTCTAATTTTGCAGGCTGAACTAGTCGGTTGAGATTGCGCATCCGCACATTGCCGCTGGCGTAAGGTAGCGAGTGTACTGTCGGTAAACTGGGCCTACAGTCTTCTACTGGTGCGGAAGGTTACGGCTGGCCTGAATTTGCTGAACATCGTCGGGCCAAGTGGAGCGTATGTAGGCCAGCACGTCCCATATGTCTTCGTCAGTCATGGTGCTTTCAAAGCTGGGCATGCCACTGTTAAAGTCTTTGATACCGCGTGCTGCCAATGCGTCTGCCCCACCTAGTTTAGTATACTCGAACAGTAGCTGGTTATCATGGTGCCATGTGTGCCCTGTCACGTCATGTGGTGGAGCAGGTAACACTCCGTCATCGTCGGGTGTCTGCCAGTTGGGTTGGCCTTCCAGATTAGCTCCATGGCATGAGGCACAGTGCTCCGCGTAGAGTTCCTGCCCACTAGCTTGGTCTCTATCTAACAACTCATGATCTGCAGCGACGCTAGTTCCAATACTGCATATTGCGAGTGCGCAAAGGTGTTTGTTCATCTCTACCTACCTTAACTCGGAAGCGTTAGTACGCTCGTGAGTGTTGCCGTTGTCGCCAGAACCGCTAATACGACTATTGTCTCAACCTCGATAGATCGGGCGAGGTGACGCGCTGCCTTTGCTTCTCCACTTTGCATGGCGGGAACAAATCGAAGCTTGTTGGCAGCGGCGAGGATCAACAACAGCCCTGCAAGGAACACTTTGAACAACAGTGCCTGCCCGTAGCCAGTGAACAAGA
This sequence comes from Ruegeria sp. HKCCD7628, assembly GCF_057221005.1. NCBI lineage: Bacteria > Pseudomonadati > Pseudomonadota > Alphaproteobacteria > Rhodobacterales > Roseobacteraceae > Ruegeria > Ruegeria sp. HKCCD7628. Next base: position 134,682 of record NZ_JBWVBA010000005.1, on the reverse strand, counting down.
GCCCTTGGAGATTGCCCACAAGTAGCCAAGCCATCCATAGGCCAACACCAATCAAGGCCGGTACAACCAATGCGGCAGTTTGCCCAAACCTATGACCTAGTTCAGCAGCATCCGTGAGGTGTTCAGGCATGAGAGCCATACTCCGTAGCGGGCTAAAGATGCCCGCCCAGAAGGCTACACAAAGCAGGTGCAACAGGAGTAAGATTTGGACGCCAACACTCTCGAGTTCGGGTACGTGCCCTATCTGTGCAAAGGACCACAAAGCCGCTGTGCCACCCAACAGTGCGATCCATTGACCAAAGCGAGGAACAGACAGCCCCACAAGGATGATCACTGCGCCGATAAGGCGGTAGACAAGGGCGTCGCCCACGGATGTCTGCCAAAGCAGACCAAGCATCTCTGGATCGACCATGCCGTCAACTCCGCCTGTTAAGGCGGCTCCACGAAGCATGAAACCAACAACCGTTGCGGCGAGAGCGAGCCACCCTAAGGCCCTAGCTTGGCGCTTTATCCCGAGGTTTATCGGTGCGACAACGCCGGAATAGAGGCAACTAACAATTACAAGCCCGGTGGACCCCGCAAAGCCGATGTAGAGCCCCAGCTTTGCGAAGACTGCGGCAATACCCCAAATATCTGGCATGCTCATTCCACGGTAAAGGAAAACTCGCCCTGCATCGCATGGCCGTCTTCACCTAAGCCTCGCCATTCAATGACATAGGTGCCCGTTCCATTGCTCGGCAGTGGGATCGTGAACTCCTGACCAAAACTTGTCTGCTCGCCCAAATCTAGGCTTACGGTCGAGTGTTCTTCATGGGCCAGCTCTATCCGTGTCAGCCGGATGTCCTTAGAGAAGTTGAGGCCAATTTCAGCGGGCACAGTGGTTATTGTGGCTCCGTCGGCAGGGGTTGTTTCTTCGACCTTGGAATGCGCCAGCACGCCGCTGGGAAGAGCAACCATGAGTGCGAGCGTTATGATCTTTTTCACGGTCCAGTCCTCAATTTATCCCGTTGGCACGTTGAATTTCACGAATATACGCGATCACCGGATAGGTTCGTAGTTTCCGCAGCAAACTGAGACTGGTTCGAATTGGTCTGACAGCACCCGCAATACGTCCGTCAGACAATGGCCCGGAGATCATCACTCTGCTCCTCTAAGTATTGTACAGTCTTACCTCGAAGAACGTCATAGGAAATGACGATGCTGCAAAGCGCAGCGAAGAAACACCACACCGAAGGTAGAACAAACAATTCATAACCGAAGAGCGTGACCAAAAACGACGCTGTAAGCGCTAGGCCAAACTTGAAAGCGGTGGGGTTCGATGAGGCTGCTAGCGCAGTACATGCAGTAAAGAAGTAAATGTATTGGATGTTTGGGATAAGGGTCATACCTTGTAGGTACAAAATATGCCCTCCCCATTCATCGCTAGAGGTGGGAAGTACGGGGTGATTGATTGCGTTCAACATAAGGTAAGTTCCCACAGCCAAACCACCAATGATAAGTCCACCGAATAAGTGTTTACGCCACTTTCGCTTTTCGATCAGAAAACCTGCAGTTGGGCCAGCAACAGGCCAATAGAAAAACGCGAAAAAAATGAAGCCATAGTTTACTATCGTTAAAAGTCTCAAAGACAATTGGTCGGATATCCCGAGCCAGACCAAACCCTCAAGACTTTGTTGTAAACCGAAAACTAACGGAAAAGATGACAGGAATATTAGGCCACACCCCAACTTCTGTCTGCACGCAGAAATCATGGTAGCTGCACCGGCAACGGACAATATTCCCCCCGCGACAAAACTTGCCGTAGCTGAAAAGCACATCTTTAACTCCATTCAGTACATATATCTTTAGCCAGCATCATATGTCGGTGATTGTAGCAGCCAAGCTTTTCATCTCACTATAGGGACACAAGGTCGGCTTTTAGCGGCCTTTTGACTTTGCAGATTACGAATTTGGTATTCCGGAAACAGCGGCAGCATTGGGAATGTCGGTTCAAACCCTGCAATCCGGGTTGCGAAATGCGGGCACAAACCTGTCGGATACTCGGCAGGAAAGGGATTGCACTCTCCAGTTCCTGAACTCTCTGGGTCTTGGTGTTTGCGGTAGTTTATTCCTGTTGCTTGGAAGCTCAATCAGGGCATTTTTGAAGTCGCGTGCGTCCGGTTTTTTGTAGTCTAGAACCGGACGGTCGCCTTGCAATTCTATGAAGAGGTCTGTCCAAGCCTGATAGTCGTTCAGCAGCTTGGCCGACCATTGACCTGTCTGTTCCGCCTCAGCTTTTCTTTCGGAAAATAGGGCGGACAGGAGTGGGCTAGAAGGCTTCTCTGAGGGCTTCTTTGAGACTTTGGTGGCGCTACTGCCGAAAGTAGGCTTTGGGCTTTCTGTGACGCTCACAGGCGCGTTGGGCGGCCTGCTGAAATCGTATGTCTCGAAGGCCTTATCGTGTTCCAGCATTGCTTCGTGAAAACCAATCCAAGCCTTCCGAATTTCATCAAGAATTGCCCATTGGGTATTGACTGGTTGCTTCTGAGGAATGCCGGATGCGTCACAAAAGGACTGGTACTGCTGGGTGGCATAGTCCTTCTTCATAATGTCCCAGAAGTCTTCGTTGTCCGCCTGATGAAGACGGATGGTGTCAGCGATGCGTTCCTTTTCCAACTCGGTGTAGGGCCCGAGTTCATCCCTACGTGCCTTTGCCTTCTTCAGTACTTCCGTGAAGTGCTCATGTACCTTTGTACGCAGTTCGCCGTGGTTCATGCCCGCTGCTTCTATGTGCTTTGTTATTGTATCGCCGCACACTGCAAGACGCCGTGCCAGAGTACCAGCCTCTTTAGGGCATCTCGTACGCAACGACAAACGTAGGGTTCTGCGTGCGATGTTTGGACTAGTGTGTGGTTTTGGTGTCGTGTCGGGTAGGGGCCAACGAAAGTAATAGATGCCGTGTCTGGACAGTGAAAGATACGCATACAGCTTCATTTTGTGTCACACCTGTGTGTCACACCACTCTAATGCTTGCTATCTAGTTGTTCTGCTAGGTTTTGGTGGAGCCTAGGGGAGTCGAACCCCTGACCTCTTGCATGCCATGCAAGCGCTCTCCCAACTGAGCTAAGGCCCCATCTAGGGACTGCCGAAGCAGTGGACGGACGTTTATGAGACGGCGGCAGCGAGTGCAAGTCCAAAAATGAATTCTGGCAAAATCTTTCCGCTCATCGTCTGGGAAGGTTCGAGGCGGCTCTGGGCCGCCTCTGAACGGTATTAGTTTTCGTCTTCAGACGACATGTCTTTGATGTCGTCCAGAGAGACGTCATCATTGTTGTCGTCATCATCATCCAGCAGGTCATCGTCCAGATCGACGTCGACATTGTCGTCATCGTCCAGAACAATATCCTCGTTCGACGCATTCTCGCGCGCTTTGGCCGAGGCCGCATCTTCCGCGTCAGCCGCAATCATCCGGCTTTTGCCGGTGTCCAGCTCAACGATCTCGCCGGTATAGGGGCTGACGATCGGGTCCTTGTTCAGGTCGTAAAACCGCTTGCCGGTTGTTGGGCAAACGCGCTTAACGCCCCATTCTTCCTTGGGCATGTGAAATCCCCTTGATATCAGGTGAGTCGTAATAACGATTCAGGTCACGTGCCACATGCAGCGGGCACTGTCAAAGCCTTTGCACAGGAGAACATAACCAATGGGAGAGCACGCACTGCCCGGCACACCCCGTGTGCGGCTGACACTGCGCAAATCAGCGCGTGCCAGGCGGATCAGCCTGCGGATTTCCCAATTGGATGGACGTGTTACACTAACTTACCCCGATGGTGTGCCCGAGTCTGAGGCGTTGAATTTTGCGCATCTCAAGGCAGACTGGATACGCCAACATCTGCAAGATCGTCCGGATCCTGCGGTGGTGCAATTTGGTCAGATGTTACCAATCGAAGGAACCGAACGGCGAATCGTCCCAGCAGAAGGTCGGCGCGTGCTTCTCAGAGGCGACGAAATCGCCGTGCCCGAGGGTGCCGAGGCAAAGCGTTTGGCCCGGTTTCTGAAAGAGCTCGCTCGCGACCGGTTGACCGGTGCCTGCGATGACTACGCGGCGATGTTGGGGCGCAGTTACTCTGGCCTGACTATTCGCGATACGCGGTCGCGCTGGGGGTCATGCAGCTCGGCTGGTGGTTTGATGTTTTCATGGCGGCTGATCTTCGCGCCGTCTGAAATTCTGCACTATGTCGCTGCACATGAAGTGGCCCATCTGGTCGAGATGAACCATTCCCGAGCGTTCTGGGATCAGGTTGAGCGGATATTTGGTGACTACCGTGAACAGCGGCGTTGGTTGCGCGACAACGGGGCGCAGTTGCATCAGTACAGATTTGACGCTCCTGTGAGTTGACCCCAAATCAATTTGTGATCACATGGTCAAATGTTAAACACGCGTTCTTCCGACTCGCAGACAGCTACGCATGACAGGGTGTATCGGACCCTGCGTGCGCGGATCATGCATGGGGAAATCGCTCCGGGTCATGCGTTGACCCTGCGTGGGATCGGTAAAGAATTCGGGGTGTCCATGACGCCCGCACGCGAAGCTGTGCGGCGTCTTGCGGCCGAAGGTGCCTTGTTCCTGTCCTCATCCGGACGGGTGTCGACACCAGAGTTGACCAATGACCGTATCGAGGAACTTGCTGCTCTGCGCGCGCTGCTAGAGGTCGAGCTTGCCAGCCGGGCCCTGCCGCGCGCGCACATGGCCCTGATCGACCGATTGCAGAGCATCAACATGACCGTTGCCGAGATGGTTACCAAGCGCGATGCCGTCGGCTATATCCGCACAAATCTCGAATTTCACCGCACTTTGTACCTAAGGGCGCAGGCTCCAGCGATGCTGGCGATGGCCGAGACTGTGTGGCTGCAACTTGGGCCGACCATGCGGGCGCTTTATGGGCGGCTGCGGCGTACAGAACCCCCGCATTATCACAAACTGATCATCGCCGCGCTCAAGGCCGGGGATGAACCCGGTTTGCGTCTGGCGGTGCGTTCGGACGTGACGCAGGGTCTGCGGATGCTGGTAACTTAAGCGGCGATTTGCCGACATTGCCGCGTACGTTTGTTTCGCTACAGCAGTTCTGGCTTGGACGGGTGGTCTGGGTTACTCTGATCCCAAACCACAACAAGAGCAGATTTCAATCATGATCAATCGTCGGGTATTTTCTGTCGGTCTTGGATCGACCCTCTTGGCCGCCTGTTCAGGTGGCACGCAAACCACAGCTCCTGCATCGCGGATGCGGCCGGTTCCGAATGCCGGGTGGGACGCCTGGGTAGCCGGTTTCAAAACACGCGCCGCATCGCAGGGGATTTCGCAAACAACCCTAAACCGTGCGTTCCAGGGGGCAGGCTATTTGCCCGGAGTTATCGAACGTGACCGCAATCAGGTCGAGTTCAAGCGTTCGCTCGAGGATTATCTGGCTATCGCAGCCTCGGATGAGCGGATCGAGACAGGCCAGCAGATGATGGTTCGGCACGCCGCAACTCTGTCGCAGATCGAGGCGCAATATGGTGTCGACAAAGAGGTTGTCGTCGCTGTCTGGGGGTTAGAGAGCCGATATGGCGCGCGGCGCGGGGATGTGCCGGTGGTTTCGGCAACATCCACATTGGCCTATGACGGGCGACGCGGTGCGTTTTTTGAAAAACAGCTGATCGCGGCGCTTCAGATCATTCAGGCGGGGGATACGACGCCGGACAAGATGACCGGCAGTTGGGCCGGTGCAATGGGGCATACTCAGTTCATCCCGACCTCGTATCTGGCCTTTGCAGTGGATCATACCGGCGACGGCAGGCGTGACATCTGGTCCGAGGACCCCTCAGATTCGCTCGCGTCGACAGCGGCCTATCTGGCCCGTTCGGGATGGAAGCGTGGGCAGCCCTGGGGGGGCGAGGTCGGCACGGTTTCCGGTACACCCGTCGCGGTGCTGCAGCCGCAGGTGCCGGGGCCGCGCATTGCCGTGTTCCGCAATTTTCAGGTGATCAAGCGGTACAACAACTCGGATAGCTACGCGATTGGCGTCGGACACCTGTCAGACCGGATCGCGGGGGGCGCGCCGTTTCAGGCCTCGTTCGGGCCGGATGCGACCGGGCTGACGCTGGAGGACCGCAAAGAGCTTCAGCGCCGTCTGACCGCTGCGGGTTACGACACGCAAGGCGCGGATGGGGTGATTGGTAACAACACTAAATCCGCCATCAGCGGCTATCAGAGCGCCAATGGCCTTCCGGTGACCGGAGAGCCCTCGGTCGCGCTGTTGCGCAGGTTGGGCGGCTAGGCGCTTTAGGCTGCCAGACCTTTCGAGCCGATATCCAGGAATTTCTGGCGGCGGTCGCGTATCAGGGCTGCCGGGTCTTTGCCGTCGAGCTCTTGCAGCATCGAGGCAATCGCTGCACGCACCGAATCAACAGTGGCCGAGGGATCGCGATGGGCCCCGCCCTTGGGCTCGGTAATGATCCGGTCGCAGACGCCAAGTTTGTATAGGTCTTGGGCGGTCAGGCGCAACGCCTCGGCGGCCTCGCGCATCTTTTCGGCATCTTTCCACAGGATCGAGGCACAGCCCTCGGGCGAGATCACCGAGTAGACCGAATGTTCCAGCATCGCGACACGGTTAGCCGTCGCGAACGCAACCGCACCGCCCGAACCTCCTTCTCCGATGATCACGGAAACCAGCGGCACACCGATCTTTAGGCACATCTCGGTTGACCGCGCGATGGCTTCGGACTGGCCGCGTTCCTCGGCCCCTTTGCCGGGATAGGCCCCGGCCGTGTCGATCAGGGTGATCACCGGCAGGCCAAAACGCCCCGCCATTTCCATCAGGCGAACGGCTTTGCGATAGCCTTCTGGGCGGGCCATGCCGAAATTGCGTTCGATCCGCGATTTGGTGTCTGATCCTTTTTCGTGGCCGATCACCATCACGGGCTGATCGTTGAACCGCGCCAACCCGCCGATCACCGCGAGATCGTCGGCAAAATTGCGGTCGCCGGCCAGAGGGGTGAATTCGGTAAACAGCTCTTTGACATAGTCCTGACAATGAGGGCGCATGGGGTGCCGCGCCACCTGGCATTTGCGCCACGGGGTCAGATCGCCATACAACTCATCCAGCAGCTTGGCGGCCTTGGCATCCAGCGCGGCGGCTTCTTCGGCCACGTCCATTTCTTCGTTGGCGCGGGCCAGCGCGCGCAGTTCCTCGGCCTTGCCTTCGATCTCGGCCAGCGGTTTTTCGAAATCCAGATACTGGGTCATGACGCCTCTCAACGCGGAAGTTCCCTGCTATATGACCTGACGTCGCCTGGGATGCAACTCAGCAAGATTTGTGGATCGGCAATATGTTTGTGTGAGGGGGCAAGGAAGAAGGACGAAACCGGATGGCAAACAGCTATGAAACCCGCATCCTGCGTGTGCTTGAATATATCCACGACAACCCCGCAGGGGATCTGTCATTGGATGCACTTGCGGATGTGGCGGCGATGTCGAGATTTCACTGGCACCGTGTGTTTCGGGCAATAACGGGCGAAACCTGTGCGCAGGCAGTGCGCCGGATCCGTTTGCACCGTGCCGCCAGCCGGTTGGTGCAGACCGACGTGCCGGTTGCGCAAGTGGCCAACGACGTGGGCTATCCGAACCTGAACTCCTTCGCGCGGGCGTTCTCTGACGCCTATGGCACCAGCCCTGCCGCCTTTCGCAAGGCCGGTCTGTTCCTGCCAGCACATCCACATTTCAAAACAGGAGACTACCCGATGCACCCCGTTGAAACCCGTACTGAACCTGCCCGCCGGATTGTCGCGTTGAAGCACCGCGGCAACTATGCCGAGATCGGCAGGAGTTTTGAAACTTTCGGCGCGTTGTGCGAATCCCGCAAGCTTTGGCCTCAATTAGGCCCGGTCATTGGTCTTTACCTTGACAGCCCCGACGAGGTGCCCGAGCAGGACCTGCGCAGCTACGCAGGCGCGGAATATCGTGGAGACGCGGCCCCGGACGGGATGGAAGACCTCAGTATCCCCGGCGGTAAGACCGCTGTCTTGCGCTACAAAGGTCCGTATTCCGGTATTCATGCCGCCTATCACAGCCTGTTCGGCAATTGGCTGCCGGACTCAGGCGAAGAGCCTGCGGATCAACCCTGCTATGAGATTTACCTCAACGACCCACGCGATACGCCGCCCGATGAACTGCTGACGGAAATCTGCCTGCCGCTCAAGTAAATCAAGCAGGCCAAAGGACCGGATAGAGCGACGCAACCAGCAGCGTGGCCATGGTCCAATTGAAAACCAACAAACGGCGCGGGTTCGTGAGGACTCGCGCCATTTGCTGCCCAAGTACCGTCCATGTGCTGACCGATGGCAGATTGACGGCGCCAAAGATCAGCGCCACGATCAAAATGGCCTCGGGCGTACGGCCCGGTGAATAGGCCGTGGTCGCTGTCAGGGCCATGGCCCACGCTTTTGGATTGACCCATTGAAATGCGGCAGCTTGCAGAAACGTCATGGGCGTTCCAGCCTCGGCCGCTTGACCTGAAGGTGCGGCATTGGCGATTTTCCAGGCCAGGAATAGCAGATAGATTACGGATGCGATTTTCAGCACCGTGTAACTGGTTGGGTATTGGTCGAAGACAGCCGCCAGACCCAGTCCAACTAAAACAACCATGAAGGTGAAACCCAGCCCGATGCCAAGCATATGAGGGATTGACCGGCGGAACCCGAAATTTGCGCCCGAGGCCATCAGCATCAGGTTGTTCGGTCCCGGTGTAATTGAAGAGACAAAGGCAAAGGCGATCAGGGCCAGAAGCAAGTCATAGGTCATGGCGCGCAGCATTGCCCAGAAAACGGCAAATGAAATTGCAAAATTGTGCGTGTGTCTTTATTTTTAGCAACAAATGTCGAGGGTAGATCAAAAAAACCAACATATATTGCGTGAATTGACCCGAGATGGCCGTATCAGCAACCTGGAATTGGCCGACCGTGTGGGTCTGTCCCCCTCGGCTTGTTTGCGCCGGGTGCAGGAGCTGGAGCGCTCAGGCGTAATTTCAGGTTACCGCGCAGTATTGAACCCTGCGGCGTTAGGGGTGGGCTTTGTGGCCTATATCGGTGTGGGGCTTGGCGAGCATACAAAAGCGGCGCAGGAAGGGTTCGAACGCGCATTGCAAAACGCGCCCGAGGTGGTTGAATGCCACAACATCACCGGAACGATCGAGTACCTGTTGCGCGTAGAGTGCCAAGATCTGCCCGCCTACAAAACATTCCACACCGACGTTTTGGGAACACTGCCGCATGTCACCTCGATCACGTCATACGTGGTGATGGGTTCTCCCAAAGATATGCGCGGATGACTGCGAAAATGTGATTGTTAACTCTCTTGCCGGGTAATTTCCGACGTCCTAGTGTTGAACAAATGTCCCACCGAAATGGGGAATAACCTCAAAGGGACCGTATCAGGGAGAAGACCATGAACCTCGTTCGAACCGGAGCACTTGCCGCTGCCTTGGCGATTTTCGCCGGGGGTGCGTTGGCTGCACCCTTGAAACTGCAACCGGCAAACCCGCAACCCAATCCCAAACCCGGATTGGATGTGAAATACGCATGGGAAGGGAACCCTCCTCGCAAAATTCAAAACTTGGCCAAAGTTGGTTTTCTTCTGAAGAAAGCCAAGTCAGGTAAACCACTGCGTGGCTTGGATTATCGTGATACGACCGAAGGCGATCCGGTTTTGACATTCAACGAGGCGTTCAACGTCGCAGCCGAAGTCACTGGGTATATCAAGTTCGACTCACCCGGTGTCTATGAGCTTGAGACTTGGTCGAATGACGGTATCGACGCTTGGGTCGGGGGGCAGCAGATCGGCTATGTCAATGGGCGGCAAGGCTGCGAAGCCAATCAGAGAACCGAGGTCGAAGTGCCACAAGCCGGGTGGTATCCGCTGAAGATCACATATTTTCAGAAATATGGCACATCCTGCCTGATGATGAAATCGGGCAAAAAGGGCGAGCGTTTTACATGGACGCCCAACGACGTCTTCGGTCGGTAAAGAAAAAGGCGCCCCGGGGGGCGCCTTGCTTCGTTAACCGTTGGCGGCGATCAGTTCGGCCTGTGCCACGATCACCTCGGCCTGTTTGATCGAGGCGATATCGACCAAACGCCCTTTGTAGACGGTTGCGCCTTCGCCATTGGCCTTGGCCTGTTCCATTGCCGCCAGGATCTCGCGCGCCTCGGACACCGCTTCGTCCGACGGGGTGAAGACCTGATTGGCCAGCGCGATCTGCTTGGGGTGAATCGCCCATTTGCCCACCATACCCAGCGTGGCCGAGCGCTTGGCCTGTGCGATATACCCCTCATCATCCGAGAAATCGCCGAACGGGCCGTCAACCGGCAGCACGCCATGGGTGCGGCAGGCGGCGACGATGGCGGCTTGCGCCCAATGCCACGGATCGGACCAGTGCTTTTCGCCCTCGCGCAGCATGTAATAGTTTTCCTGCGTGCCACCGATGCCGGTGGTTTGCATCCCCATCGAGGCCGCAAAGTCTGCTGCCCCAAGGCTCATGGCCTGCAGACGCGGGGAGGAGGCCGCGATGGCTTCGACATGGGCGATACCAGCGGCGGATTCGATGATGACTTCAAAGCTGATCGGCTTGGTGCGGCCCTTGGCGCGCTCGATCGCCGTGACCAGCGCGTCAACGGCATAGACGTCCTCCGCACAACCCACCTTGGGTATCATGATTTGGTCCAGACGGTCGCCGGCCTGTTCCAGCAGATCAACCACGTCGCGATACCAGTAGGGCGTGTCGAGGCTGTTGATGCGGACGGACATGTATTTGCCGCCCCAGTCGATTGTGTTCAGCGCCTCGATCACATTGGCACGGGCCACGTCCTTGTCGGTGGGGGCGACGGAATCCTCAAGGTCCAGATTGATCACATCGGCCGCCGCGGCCGCCATTTTCGGGAACAGCTTGGTTTTCGATCCGGGGCCAAACAGCTGACAGCGGTTAGGGCGGGCAGGGGCGGCGGGTTGAAGGCGAAAGCTCATCTGGACCTCGTGCGAGTAAGGAAATTACGATTTTCTTGCCTCATTGGGTATTAAATTGCGCAAGCCTGCGCAAGCGCCTTTGTGCAGATGCGGCATTGCATTCGCAGCATTCACCAAAATACGCTGCGTCTCCGGTGGTTAAAGTTTAATCGGTTTGAGAACATGAAAGATTTTTGCGGAATTTTGGGTAGTTGTGCAAAAATTTCCCAACCGGCCTCATGTTGCCCAAGGAATTCGCGAAACTCTCGCCTGCCGGCTCCACTAGCCTGCGTCGGAATCAAAGGAGTGCACCGCAATGATCGAGACACCGTATCTGTTGTTTTTGGGCGATGCGCCCGACCAGTTGGCCGCAAAAGTCGCCATCGGCATCCGGGACTGGCGTCCCGAGAACGCCGTGGGCCAGTACCGGATGGAGGGTTGCAAGGCCGATTTGGGCATGACCGACCTGACTCTGGCCGAGGCCAAAGCTGCTGGGGCGAAAACGCTGGTCATTGGCGTTGCCAACCGGGGCGGCGTGATCAGTGCGGCGTGGAAGAAAGTGCTGATCGAGGCGCTCGAGATGGGGTTTGATCTGGCCTCTGGCCTACATAACCTGTTGCGCGATGAGGGCGATCTGGTGGCCGCGGCGCAAACCCATGGCTGCACGTTGCACGACGTGCGTGTGCCGACTGTTGGCTATCCGATTGCCAATGGTAAAAAGCGCAGCGGCAAGCGGTGTCTGGCCGTGGGGACCGATTGTTCGGCGGGTAAGATGTATACCGCCATGTCGATGGACGCCGAGATGCGCAAGCGGGGCATGAAATCCACTTTCCGCGCCACGGGGCAGACGGGCATTCTGATCACCGGGCAAGGGGTTCCGCTCGACGCGGTCGTGGCCGATTTCATGGCCGGGGCGGTCGAATACCTGACGCCCGAAAATGACGCCGATCACTGGGATCACATCGAAGGGCAGGGGTCACTGTATCATGTGTCCTATTCCGGTGTGACCATGGCGCTGATCCACGGCGGTCAGCCCGATGCGCTGATCCTGTGTCACGAACCCACACGGACGCATATGCGCGGCCTGCCCGAATATTCCCTGCCGTCGCTGCCGGATCTGCGTGACGCGGCGCTGCCGCTGGCGCGGATCGCCAACCCGGCCTGTCAGGTTGTCGGTGTGTCGATTAACACCCAGAACCTGAGCGAAGACGAGGCGCATGCCTATATCGCCGAGGTCGAGGCCGAGATGGGCTTGCCCGCAACCGACCCGTACCGCTTTGGTGCGGGTAAGCTGGTTGACGCGCTGGCGGCGCTGTAACACGGTCGGACAAAAATTTTTCGTCGAAAAATCTTGGTCACTCTGCAGGGGAAAGATTTGTGATGCGGATAGACGTTTCGCGGGATGTGTTTCGGTTGGCGCAGGTGTTCACCATCTCGCGCGGGTCGCGGACCGAGGCCAAGGTGCTGACCGTTCGGATCTCGGACGGGGTGCATCAGGGCTGGGGCGAATGTGTGCCCTATGCGCGCTATGATGAAACGCTCGAGTCGGTCGAGGCCGAGATCGCGGGATTGCCTGCGGATTTCACCCGGCAATCGCTTATGGACCTGCTGCCCGCTGGGGCGGCTCGAAACGCTGTGGACTGCGCGCTGTGGGATCTGGAATGCAAGCGTGCGGGCAAACGGGCGTGGGACTTGGCCGGTTTGCCAGTGCCTGGCCCCGAGATCACCGCATATACTCTGTCGCTGGACACGCCCGAGGCGATGCAGGCGCAAGCAGCCGCCAACGCGCATCGTCCGCTTCTCAAGATCAAGCTGGGCACACCGGATGACATGCCCCGGCTTGAAGCCGTTCGCGCGGGCGCGCCGAACGCGCGGATCATCGTCGACGCGAATGAGGGTTGGTCGGCCGCTGTTTATGCCGACCTTGCCCCGCATCTGGTGCGTTTGGGTGTGGCTCTGGTCGAGCAACCCTTGCCTGCCGGTGAAGATGACGCGCTGATCGGAATGGAGCGTCCGGTGCCCGTGTGCGCCGACGAGTCCTGTCATGATCGCAGCAGCTTGCCCGGCCTCAAGGGCAAATATGATGTGGTCAACATTAAGCTCGACAAAACCGGCGGTCTGACCGAGGCTCTGGCGCTGCGGCAGCAGGCGCTGGCCGAGGGCTATAAGGTCATGGTCGGTTGCATGGTTGGCAGCTCGCTTGCGATGGCCCCTGCGACCTTGTTGGCGCAGGGTGCGATGGTAACGGACCTTGACGGCCCGCTTCTTCTGGCCGAAGACCGCACCAACCCGCTTATTTTTGATGACGCCGGAGTGCATCCGCCAAAAGCGGCGCTCTGGGGCTGAGGAGAGTGACATGACCCGCACCGTTTACGTGAACGGAGAGTACCTGCCCGAGACCGAGGCCAAGGTCTCGATCTTTGACCGTGGTTTCCTGATGGCCGACGCCGTTTATGAGGTGACCAGCGTGCTGGACGGCAAGCTGATCGATTTCGAAGGCCACGCCGTGCGCCTGAAACGCTCTCTGGACGAGCTGCAGATGGCCGAGCCATGCAGTAAGGATGAACTCCTGGCTATTCACCGCAAACTGGTCGAGCTGAACGGGATCGAAGAAGGTCTGATCTACCTGCAGGTCTCGCGTGGCAGCGACGGGGACCGGGATTTCGTGTTCCCTGCGGCCGATACCAAGCCGACGCTGGTTCTGTTCTCCCAGAACAAGCCGGGATTGGCCGACAGCCCGGCCGCGCAGAAGGGCGCTAAGATCATCTCGATTGATGACATTCGCTGGGGCCGCCGTGATATCAAGACAGTGCAGTTGCTGTACCCGTCGATGGGCAAGATGATGGCCAAGGCCGCCGGATGCGATGATGCGTGGATGATTGAGGATGGCTATGTCACCGAAGGCACCAGTAACAACGCCTATTTCGTAAAGGACGGCAAGATCGTGACCCGCCCGCTGTCCAACGACATCTTGCATGGGATCACCCGCAAGGCCGTGTTGCGTATGGCTGCCGAGGCGCAGATGGAAGTCGAAGAACGCCTGTTTACGATCGATGAGGCGAAAGAGGCGGATGAAGCGTTCACCACCTCGGCCAGCGCCTTTGTCATGCCGGTAGTCGAGATTGACGGCGTCGCACTAGGCGATGGCACGCCAGGGCCGATTGCCAAGCGTCTGCGTGAGATTTATCTGGATGAAAGCCGCAAGGCGGCGATCTAAGCAAAAGGCTCGCCAAACCGGCGGGCCTTTTTGATTTCAGCGTTCAACCTTTTTTGGTGACGTTTTCGTCAAAGGCGACCTCGAAGGCGGCCTGTTTTTCGGGGCTGGCTTCGGTCTGATAATTGGCTTTCCACTCATCCATGGTCATGCCGTAGAAAATTTGACGGGCTTCGTCCTTGCCCATCTCGATGCCCTTTTCATTCGCCGCTTCCTGATACCAGCGCGACAAGCAGTTGCGGCAGAACCCGGCCAGATTCATCATGTCGATGTTCTGCACGTCGGTGCGGTCTTCCATCAGGTGCTTTTGCAACCGGCGGAAGGCTGCGGCCTGAAGTTCGATTTCGGTTTGCTTGTCCATGCGCTGACTCCGGATGACAGTATCGTTGTCCTTGACCTAGCGGTCCGGAGGCGATGTTTCAACAAACAGGATGTCAGGCCAGTTTCAAGGCCAGCCAAGGTACGATGAAAAAGATCAATGTAAGGATCTTGTAGTTGGCCAGATACCGGAAATACGCTCGTTTCACTTCCGACCGCTCCATCTGGAATAACTTGCTGTGAATGCCCGCAATCTGCTCCTGCAGCAGTAGGACCATTAATGTTGTGAACAACAGCACTGCGATGTTCAGCGCGGCCATCCAACCAAACACAGAGGTTGCGAATTCCTGGGTCATGGCGATCCCCTTTCGACGAATATATGGGGATCAGGTGGTATCCTCACAATGAGGTGTGGTCAAAGGTCGCTGGTATCCAGTGCGTCCTGCAGCACAACTGCCAAACGTTCCGCCCAAGCCCGTTGTCCAGCGTGATCGGCGATCAGATCATTGCGCAGCTCGATCAGGGCATTGGGGCGACCAAAGGCGGTGCAGTGCTTGTCGATGGCATCTCCGGGCAGGACACCGGTATAGGGTTCGTTTACGCCGACGCACAGGTCGTCTTCTGCCTGCAACCGGGTGATCAGCGGGCGCGCAAAACGCTCGTCCGGGGTGTGCAAAACGCCCACATGCCACGGGCGGGGGTCGCGCCCCCGCAGCTGTCGGGTAAAGGAGTGCATGGACACGATCACCGCATGGGGTAAGGCCGCCAGCTCGGCCAAAGCATTGTGATAGGGGCGATAACACATGTTCAGTCGCCGTTCCCGCTCGGTCGCGTCGGCGTGACGATTGCCGGGGATGATCGACCCATCATACAGCTTCATCAGCAGGGTCGGGTCATCCTCGCCCCGGTTCGGGTCGATCACCAGACGCGAGAAATTGGCCGCCACTACAGGCGCGTTCAGGATTTCCCCAAGATGTTTCGAGACCTCGTACGCCCCCACGTCATAGGCGATGTGACGCTCCATATCCTCGAGCGGCAGGCCGAGGTCTCCGCCGTTGATGTCATGCGGGACGGTGTTGGTGGCGTGGTCACATGTGATCAGCCAACGCGAAGGGCGATCTGCGCCGTGGATAAAAAACGGAGAATACGTCATAAGCCTGTCATCTGGTTCGTCGCAGGTGTAGGGCAGTTGCTAATAAAAGGGAATTGCGCAATAAGCAGCTTGAAGCAATGTTTGCGGTAACATTTGCGCGACGCCCAGGGAATACGTGAGGAGAGCACCATCAATGCGACGCCTGAGAAATGTGAAAATCGTGGCGACGCTGGGTCCGGCGTCGAATGACTATGACATGATCCGAGCCCTGCACGAGGCCGGGGCCGATGTGTTCCGCTTGAACATGAGCCACGGTAGCCATGATGAAATCCGCGAGCGGCACCGGATTATCCGTCAGGTTGAAAAGGATCTGGACAGCCCGATTGCCATTCTGGCCGATTTGCAGGGACCGAAACTGCGTGTCGGCGTCTTTGCCAACGACTGTGAGAACTTGGAAGAGGGGGCGGCGTTCCGGCTGGACCTTGACCCGGAGGCCGGGGACATCAATCGCGTTTGCCTGCCGCATCCCGAGATTTTCGCCGCGTTGGAACCCGGCGCACGCCTGCTTGTCAATGACGGTAAAATCCGCCTGATCGTGCAGGAGTGCGGTCAGGATTTCGCCAATTGTACCGTTGAGGTGGGTGGCACGATCTCTAACCGCAAAGGCGTGAATGTGCCTGATGTGGTGCTGCCGTTGGCGGCCCTGTCGGCCAAGGACCGCGACGATCTGGAATTTGTTTGCCAATTGGGTGTCGACTGGCTGGCGCTGAGCTTTGTGCAGCGCGCCAAGGACGTTTTTGAGGCGCGCGCGCTGGCCGATGGTCGGGCGGCGATCCTGTCCAAGATTGAAAAGCCCGCCGCGGTCGAGGCATTTGACGACATTCTGGATGCGTCTGATGGGATTATGGTGGCGCGTGGCGATCTGGGGGTTGAACTGCCCGTTTCAGCAGTACCGCCCATTCAGAAACGTCTGGTGCGCAAGTGCCGGGGCGCGGCCAAACCGGTGATTGTCGCGACGCAGATGCTGGAAAGCATGATTGAAAGTCCAATGCCCACGCGGGCCGAGGTTTCGGACGTGGCAACCGCGATCTATGAGGGCACCGATGCTATCATGCTCAGTGCCGAGTCGGCTGCGGGTTCCTACCCGATCGAAGCCGTGCAGACAATGAACAAGGTCGCCATCGAGGTCGAGGCGGACCCGACATATGGCCAGATTATTGCCTCGTCTCGTACGGCCAAGGGGACAACGATCGCCGATGGGATCGTTGCCGCTGCGCGCGAGATTGCAGAAAAGACTGATATCAAGGCGATCTGCTGCTTCACCCAAAGCGGGACTACTGCTTTGCTGACTGCCCGAGAAAGGCCCGAAGTGCCGATTATCGCCATGACCCCGGCCACCGGCACTGCGCGGCGACTATGCCTGAGCTGGGGGTGCCATTGTGTGATGACGCCCGAGCTGGAGCGTTTCAAGGGCGCGGTTGTGAATGCAGCCCGTGCAGCTCGTGCTGGGGGCTTTGCCGCTGAAACTGATCAGATCGTGGTGACTGCTGGTGTGCCGTTTAATGTGCCGGGCACCACCAATATCCTACGTATCGCGCCCTGTGATGAGCGTTTGATTTACAACACAGATCCGGGTTGAGGCCCTGTGTTGCTCAATAAATAGGCAAAATATACACTTTAAAAACATATATATAGATGAAATTTGAGGGTAATCAGCAGTTTCCCCTCTGTTTTTCGCTGTTTTTCTCGGATACTGATTTTCACGGGTAGTCTATTGAATTCGTTCCAGACTCCGGCTGCCCGCCCGGGGGCACGGGCCCCGGTATAATCAACAATATTGGAGAAACGTCATGACAACCAAGATTGTCATCGGACTGGACGGGACAGAAACCGGAGAGCGCGCGATCGCCTTTGCCAAAGACTTGGCTGAGCGGATCGGAACGTGTGAATTACTTGTGGTTTACGTCATCGAATGGTCCCCTTTTACTTTTCAGACACCTGAAGAAAACGCCCAGAGACACAAGCGGCGCGAAGAAGAAGTTGCATTGGCGACTTCGCGCATCGTTACGCCTGCGGTTGATGCTTTGACCTCGGGCGGGTTCACGGCCCAGGGCATCGTGCGCCACGGCGACGTGGCCGAAACGCTGAACGCGATCACGGTCGAAAATGGCGGCACCCAGATCATCGTCGGGCGAGCATCGGCAGATGGGTTCAAGAAACGGCTGTTCGGCAGTTCGACCCAGAATCTGGTCATGCATGCCGATGTACCGGTCACTGTCGTGAACTGAGGAGAGCGATGAAAATGAGTATCTATCAGAAAACAGCGCTGGCCGCCGCCGTGATGCTGGGCGCAAGCCCCGCAATGGCGCAAGAGGCCGCGGGTCTGGACGACAGGATCAATCAGGCTTTTGCCGATTTTACCGGCCCGTTCGTCAGCTTTATCTTCGCGCCGTTTCCCGGCACTGGTTTCCCATGGATCGTGGGGTGGCTGGTTGTCGCCGCGACGGTCTTTTCAGTGTATTTCGCCTTTGTGCAGTTCCGTTTCTTTGGGCACGCGATCAGCCTAGTCAAAGGCGATTATTCCGACCCGAATGACGCCGGCGAAGTCAGCCACTTTCAGGCGCTGGCGACTGCGCTTTCAGGTACGGTCGGTCTGGGCAACATTGCCGGTGTGGCCGTGGCCATCGGGATCGGCGGGCCGGGCGCGACTTTCTGGATGATCATGGCGGGCCTTCTGGGCATGGCCTCGAAATTCACAGAATGTACGCTGGGCGTGAAATACCGAAATGAATACGACGACGGCACCGTGTCGGGTGGCCCGATGTATTACATGTCCAAGGGCTTTGCTGAACTAGGCCTGCCAGGTGGCAAGATCCTGGCGGTTCTGTTTTCGATCTTCTGTATCCTTGGCGCGCTGGGCGGGGGCAACATGTTCCAGGCCAACCAGGCGCACCAGCAGATCGCGGGCATCGTCGGAGATTATCCCGGCTGGATCACCGGTTTGGTCTTTGCGGGTATCGTATTCGCTGTGATCGTGGGTGGCCTGAAGTCCATTGCGCGTGTGACCGAAAAAGTCGTGCCGTTTATGGGTGTCATGTATGTTCTGGCCGCTCTGGTCATTATCATCATGCATGCGGATCAGATCGGGTGGGCCTTTGGTCAGATTTTCGCAGGCGCCTTCACCGGCCTCGGCGTTGCTGGCGGTATGGTCGGTGCGCTGATTCAGGGCTTCCGTCGTGCGGCATTCTCGAACGAAGCGGGCGTGGGCTCGGCTGCGATCGCGCACTCGGCGGTGAAAACCAGCGAGCCGATAACCGAAGGGTTCGTGTCCCTGTTGGAGCCGTTCATCGACACGGTTGTGATCTGTACCATGACAGCGCTGGTAATCATCATCACCCAACAGCTGATCGTTGATCCGGCAACTGGCCTGTACGTGCTGAACGAAGCGGGCAACGGTATCGCAACCGTTGACGGCAATTCGGGCGTCAGTCTGACCTCGGCGGCCTTTGGCAGCGCCTTTGGCTGGTTCCCGTTCGTGTTGGCCATCGCGGTGGTTCTGTTCGCCTTCTCGACCATGATCAGCTGGTCCTACTACGGCCTCAAGGCCTGGACCTACCTGTTTGGCGAGGGTCATACCAAAGAGCTGATCTTCAAGATCATCTTCTGTGTCTTCGTGGTGATCGGTGCGGCGGCCAACCTTGGTCCGGTCATCGATTTCTCGGACGCGGCGATCTTTGCCATGGCGGTTGTGAACGTCTTTGCGCTGTATTTCCTGATGAAGGTCGTGCGCGAAGAGCTGGCGAGCTATGCGGCCCGGCTGAAAAGCGGCGAAATCCGCAAATTTGGCCACTAAATCATTTCACCGGGGCGGTTTGCGTCGCCCCGGTGCCTGACCAGTTGCAGAATCCGCAGATTCTGGTCCAAACCCCCTTGCCAGTATGATCGAACTTGCGTAAACGGCGCATCTGTTGCGTGACCGGCCGAGATGGCATGCCGAGTCGCGTCTGAAACCGAACCCTGGAAGGAGACGGAAATGCCTAAGATGAAGACCAAGTCGAGCGCCAAGAAGCGCTTTAAGGTGACTGCGACCGGTAAGGTCCTTGCTGGCCAGGCCGGCAAACGGCACGGCATGATCAAGCGGACCAAAAAGTTCATCCGCGACGCCCGTGGCAACACCACCCTGTCCGCCCCCGACGCCAAGATCGTCAAGGGCTACATGCCCTACGACCGCTAAGAGGAGATACCAACATGTCCCGCGTTAAAGGTGGAACCGTAACTCACGCCCGTCACAAGAAGGTCATCAAGGCCGCCAAAGGTTACTATGGCCGCCGCAAGAGCACCTTCAAGGTTGCCCGTCAGGCCGTCGACAAGGCCAACCAGTACGCAACCCGCGACCGTAAGAACCGCAAGCGCAACTTCCGCGCGCTGTGGATCCAGCGTATCAACGCTGCTGTCCGTTCGCATGACGAGGCTCTGACCTATTCCCGCTTCATCAACGGCCTGAACCTGGCCGGTATCGAAGTGGACCGCAAAGTTCTGGCCGACCTGGCCGTGCACGAACCGGAAGCGTTCGGCGCGATCGTCGCCAAAGCTCAGGCCGCTCTGGCTGCCTGATCCTCTGATACAGAGACAGTGAATGAAAGGCCGTCCCATTCGGGGCGGCTTTTTTGTTCGGCGGTTGTCTGAAAGTTGGCTTTGCTCTGCCGGCAGACTTATTTGTCAGGAAATGTTAGATGTCGAACCACTGGTTAAACTAATTTCTTCGGGGTCGGCGACATGCTTGAGTTTGATGAGGAGACAACCCGTCTTTTGGATAGTGTCTATGAAGGCGCCGACGTAACGCGTCGACGTCGCGGTTCCTTTGATGCGCTAAAGCCTTCCCCCGGTGATACCATAGCGGACATAGGATGCGGCAACGGCCTATTAACGGCAGAGCTAGCTCGGGCAGTTGGTGGAACCGGCCATGTCATAGGAATTGATCCTAGTGACGCTATGCGGCATTCGGCCGAAAATAGATGTCAAACTTATGATTGGGTCAAGATCGTTGAAGGCGAAGCCGGACGCCTTCCCGTCAAAGACGCCTCGGTTGACAAGGCCGTATCAGTGCAGGTGTATGAGTACCTGGACGATATTCCGGCCGCGGTGGGCGAAGCCTATCGGTGCTTAAAACCAGGGGGGGTGCTCGTCATAGGCGATATCCATTTCGACAGTTTGATATGGTTCAGTGAAGATCCTGCTCGGATGGCGCGGATGGTAAGGGCATGGGATGAGCATTTTGTTGAGAGAGGAGTGCCAGCTCTTTTGCCTCCAATCCTGACGGATGCTGGTTTTGAAGTGGAGGGAGTAGCTCCCGTTACCGTTTGCGATACTCAACTCCGGCCAGATGGGCTGGCCAATATGTTGATTGTCCTGATGGAAAGGTTCACTAAGTCCAAGCAGCTTTTACCTGATGAGGAAGCGGCCGCCTGGGCAGATGAACAGAGAGCCTTGGCTATGCAAGGAAAGTTTTTCTTTTCTCTAACTCATTTCGTCGTCAGCGGCCGTAAGCTATAGCAACGGAGCAGTAGAGCTATAGTTGGCTCGTTGTTTCTCGTTACGACCAAAAGACCGGCGCCATGGGCACCGGTTTCTGGGCTGTAATCAACTAGTAGTCTACCCAAACACACGCCCGAGCGCACCGTCCACCGCGTCGGTGATCTGGTCGATATCGTCCGGAGTGGCAATCAGCGCGGGTGAGAAGCACAGCGTGTTGTTCTTGCCTGGCACCGAACGGTTGGTCACACCGATGATCACCCCCTGCGCCATGCAGTCGGCCACAACTGCTTGTGCCATCTTTTCGTTCACCGGCTCGCGGGTGGAACGATCCGCAACCAGTTCTGCGCCAAGGAACAGGCCCTTGCCGCGCACGTCGCCGATGACTTTGTGCTTTTCCATCAGCTCTTGCAGGTTACCCATCATGCGCGCGCCCATGTCGGTGCAGTTTTGCAGCAGGTTTTCATCTTCGATGATCCGCATGTTCTCGATCGCCGCCGCCGGGCCTGCAGTGCAGCCGCCGAAGGTAGAGATGTCGCGGAAATAGTTCATCGGGTCGTCTGCATTGTCTTTGAACATGTCAAAGATTTCCTCGGTGGTGACCACGCAAGCGATGGCGGCGTAACCCGAGGCGACGCCCTTGGCCATGGTCACAAAGTCAGGCTTCACACCATATTGCTGATAGCCAAACCATGTGCCGGTACGACCAATGCCACAGACAACTTCGTCGATATGCAGCAGGATGTCATACTTGTCGCAAATTTCCTGCACGCGCTGCCAATAGCCTTCGGGGGCCTCAATCACACCACCGCCAGCGGTCACGGGTTCGAGGCACAGTGCGCCGACAGTATCGGGGCCTTCGCGGAGGATGACCTCTTCGATCTGATCAGCAGCCCATTCGCCGAAATTCTCTTCGGGGGCGCCGTCCAGCTCGTGCTTGCGGTATTCCATGCAGTGCGGCACGCGCACGAAATCCGGCGCGAAGGGGCCGTATTGAGCGTTACGCTCATCCTGACCACCCGCCGACATCGCCGCGAGGGTTGAGCCGTGGTAGTCGCGATCGCGGTAAAGAATCTTGGTCTTCTTGCCGCCGTATTTCTTGTGGGCGATCTGGCGGACCATCTTAAAGGCTTTCTCATTCGCCTCAGAGCCCGAGTTCATATAGTAAACGCGGCTCATCCCCGGCATCTTGCTGATCAGCTTTTCCGCAAAGATCGAGCCCGGAATCGACCCGGCCGAGTTGGCGAAGTAACACAGCTTCATCAGCTGGTCGTAGACCGCCTTGCAGATCGATTCGCGGCCATAGCCCACGTTGACCGTCCAGACCCCGCCGGATACGGCATCCAGATGTTCCTTGCCGTTCTGGTCCCAAACGCGCATGCCTTTGCCTTCGACAATGATGCGCGGATCATTGGTTTCAAAGGGTTTGTGCTGGATCAGGTGGTGCCAGATATGGGCGCGGTCGGCTTCGACCACGCGGGAAAGATCGTTTTCGTTGAACGTGCCGTCCATGACATGTCCTTTCACAAAGTATGGGTGCGCAAGGTGCGGGAACTGGGTCCCGGCCTGTGTGTTCTTGATGGCTCAGATCACCGCGAATGGCCATCCGTAGATAGGGCCAGATTGCATCATCGCGTATCGCCAGTCCATGACTGTGCGCGTATTTCTACGAATTTGTCTTGCCTGCGGGATTGTGATCAAGTCCCGTGCAATAAGGGAGGGGCAAACGATGACCGAAGCCAATATCTATGAGCGTCACCTGGATAGGAACCGGGCAAATTATACGCCCTTGTCGCCGCTAAGTTTCATAGAGCGGACCGCGCAGATTTATCCCGACTATCCGTCCGTTGTTTACGGCGCGCGCCGGTACACATGGGCCGAGACATATACCCGGTCCCGCCAAATGGCTGGCGCTTTAGCCGCGCGCGGGATCGGCAAGGGCGACACCGTCTCGATCATCGCCGCCAACATCCCCGAAATGTACGAGGCGCATTTCGGTGTCCCAATGTCCGGGGCGGTGCTGAACGCCATCAACACGCGACTGGATGCACCGATCATCGCGTTTATCTTGAATCACGCAGAGTCCAAGGCCCTGCTGGTTGACCCAGAATTCTCGGGCGTCGTCAAAGAGGCGTTGAAACAGGTCGATCACGACGTACTGCTGATCGACATAGAAGATGACAGCTTTGAGGGCGGTGAAAAGCTTGGGGCGCTGACCTATGACGCGCTGCTTGCTGAAGGCGACCCAGAGTTCGCGTGGTCTTTGCCAGATGACGAATGGAACGCAATCACCCTGAACTATACGTCGGGTACAACGGGCAATCCCAAGGGTGTTGTGTACCATCACAGGGGTGCGATGCTGAACGCGCAGTCTGATCTGTTGGATTGGGATATGCCCAAACACTCGGTCTATCTGTGGACCTTGCCAATGTTTCACTGCAACGGTTGGTGTTTTCCGTGGGCGATGGCGGCGAATGCGGGGGTTTCGGTTTGCTTGCGCGCTGTGCGGGACGAGCCGATCTATGCTGCTTTCCGCGATGAAAAGGTCACGCATTTCTGCGGCGCGCCGATCGTTCTGAACATGCTGGCGAACGCGCCGGATCACCTCAAGGATTTCGACCACCAGATCAAAGTGATGACCGCTGGTGCTCCGCCACCTGCGGCAGTTATCGCGAATATGGAAGGGATGGGGATCGAGGTCACCCATGTCTATGGGCTGACCGAGACATACGGCCCTTCGGTTGTCTGCGCTTGGAAAGACGAGTGGAACACTAGAGATGCAGACGAACGCGCTGCGTTGAAGGTACGGCAGGGTGTGCGGTACACGGCTTTGTCCGGGCTGATGGTAGCCGACCCTGAAACGCTGGCCCCTGTGCCTGCCGATGGCGAGACCATGGGCGAGATATTCATGCAGGGCAATGTCGTGATGAAGGGATACCTCAAGAACCCAGATGCGACCGACAAGGCGTTCAACGGCGGATGGTTCGCCTCGGGCGATCTGGGGGTGATGCACCCCGATGGCTATATTGCGCTCAAAGACCGGTCCAAAGACATCATCATCTCGGGGGGCGAGAACATTTCGTCGGTCGAAGTGGAAGATATCCTGTATAAACACCCCGCCGTGATGGAGGCTGCCGTGGTCGCCCGGCCCGATGATAAATGGGGCGAGACGCCCTGTGCATTTGTCGAACTCAAGCCCGGCGCGCAGACGAGTGACGCAGACATCATTGCATTCTGTCGCGATCACATGGCCCATTTCAAAGCGCCCAAGACGGTGGTGTTCGGGCCGCTACCCAAGACGTCGACCGGCAAGGTCCAAAAGTTCAAGCTGCGGGATCAGGCTAAAGCGCTGGGCTAAGCACCCATTCGGTCAAAGATCGACAGGTCCAGCTTCAGCATCTCGCCCATCCAGATGGCGCGATCCCGGTGGTCCTCAAGATGTTGGCCGGTTTCGGGATGCGTAAAGATGGTCAATCCTTGCCGGTTCAGCATCAGCCATGGAATGACCTGATCGAAGGCGTCCGGGGCAAAGGCCAATTGGCAACTCCACCGCGGATGCGGGCCGACATTTTTGGCGTGCATCCGACCTATCTCAACAGGGAACAGGCGACCTGCTTCTTGGCAAAGCTGTTGCGCGATTGTTTGAGTATCAGCATCGAAATAGACATGGGCGTGATAGCCGGTGATCTCGGGCATAGGGGCCTCCATCCTTGCTGAGAATACTTTATGCCGCGGCGGTTCTATTTCCTACTAACGTGCGCACACAGACCCTGTGCAGTCAGTCAGGCTCGTGCCGGTCCGGGTGCGCCTGTGCAAAGGCGGGCAGGTCTGCGCAGGCAGCGTCGACACTCAGGATACGGGGTAGTCCGGTCAGATCGACCTGCCAGCGACGTGCGTTGTATAGCTGAGGGATCAGACACAGATCGGCCAAACCGGGCTGTGCGCCTGTGCAGTAGGGGGATTGTTCAAAATCGCCCAAAAGGGTTTCGAACGCCAAAAGGCCGGGGCGGATGAAATGGCGCATCCAGTCGCCGGGCATATCGCCTGCATCGCGGGTCAGCGTGGTGGCGTGGCGCGCGACCGAAAGGTTGCAGACCGGGTGCAGATCCACCGCGATGGATTGTGCCAAGGCCAATGACTGTGCGCGGGCTGCGGGTTCAGCGGGCAACAGACCCAGCCCCCGCGTGTTGTCCAGATAATCTATGATCGCCAGCGATTGAGTCAGCCGCAGGCCGTCAATCTCAAGCACGGGAACCAACCCTTGCGGATTACGTGCCAGATGCGTGTCAGACTTTTGGTCACCACTGGCCAGATCGACAGAAACCGCGCGATAGGCGACCCCAGCCAAATTCAGCGCGATGCGCACGCGGTAACTGGCTGAAGAGCGCCAGAAGTCATACAGTATGACGCTCATCCTTACCTCCTGTCAGTTTTGGTCGTCAGGTAATTCTGCCGTTTTCAAAGCCTGAGACAAGACGCCGGCGTCACCGATATGGTTGGCCAGCACCAAAACCAGCCGTGCGTTGAGCGCGTCGCTGTCTGTCTTGTCCAGCCCGTCATGCAGGGCCAGCAGGTTGGCATAAAAGTCGTCCGCATTGTCGAAATTCGGTGTGAGGATCAAGTCAGCCATCCCACTTACTCCTTTCCGGTTGCACGGCGCATCGCCTGCCGAAATGCGTTTTCTTCGAAAGTGTCCCGCCGGGCGGCCACGTGCTGGTCGGGGCGGATCAAATAGACGGCGCTGTCCGCATCCCCCAGATAGCGACGCTTTAACTCCAGCGTCAGGTCATCCTTCACGGACAATGCCAAGCGCGTGGCTTGGATGCCGCCTTCTTCAAGGCGCTCAGGCGCTTCGGCGTCTATCGTCAGCAGCGTAAATTTTCCGGCCAGTTTAGGCAGCAGGAATTCGTCGCCCAAAGGCGCGTCCGGACAGGCCGAGCCCGGGCATGTGATATCCGGGCCATTCAATGCGTCCGCCGAACTGATCGATGATCCCTTGTACGTGCAGGGCGCGCTAAGACGTCCGGAATTTACCAGAGGGCGTGCGAATTCGTATTTCTCGCTCAGGTCCAGTACCGCGTCGCGCAGTAAACGGGACATTTCGGATTTGGGCGTGATAAAATCGGTCGAGCGGGTCGACATGGTGATGTTCTCATCTGCTGCCTGAACGCGCTCGCGGCTATAACTATCCAGTAGCAGTTCAGGTGCTTGCCCGTCGATCACCAGTTTCAGCTTCCAGCACAGGTTGTCGGTGTCCTGAATGCCCGAATTTGCCCCGCGCGCGCCGAACGGGCTGACCTGATGGGCGCTGTCCCCGGCAAAGAGGACACGTCCATGGCGGAACTTCTCCATCCGGCGGCACTGGAATGTGTAGATCGAGACCCATTCGAGTTCGAACTCCACATCCTCGCCCAGCATCGCCTTAAGGCGAGGGATGACGTTTTCGGGGCGTTTCTCGCGCTCTTTGTCGATGTCCCATCCCAGTTGCAGGTCAATGCGCCAGACACTGTCAGGCTGTTTGTGCAATAGGGCGGACTGGCCCCTGTTGAAGGGCGGGTCGAACCAGAACCAGCGCTCGGACGGGAAATCGGCCTCCATCACCACATCGGCGATCAGGAAGTTGTCTTCGAATATCCGCCCGTCGAAATCCAGCCCCAGCATCCGGCGGGTCGGAGAATGCGCGCCATCGCACGCAATCAGCCAGTCGGCTTCGACGTTATAGGGGCCTTCTGGCGTCTCGACCTCAAGCTTGACGTGGTCGTCATGGGTGCCGATCGCCTCGACCTTGTTGCGGCCGCGAATTTCGATCGGTGCACCTTCGGCCTGCAAAGCGCGGACACGGTCGACCAGAATTTTCTCAAGATGATATTGTTGCAGGTTCACGAAGGCGGGGTTGGAAAAGCCTTTTTCGGGCAGCAAGTCGAACTCGTAGACTTTGCGGTCGTCGAAAAAGACCTTGCCCGCCTCCCATTGCACCCCGGTTTCGGCCATCGGATTGCCGCACCCCAACCGGTCGGCGATATCCAATGTGCGTTGCGAAAAACAGATCGCCCGGCTGCCAAAGCTGACCTTGTCGTTGTCGTCCAGTACGACGACCCCAACACCTTGCTGGGCCAGGTCGATGGCTGCGGTCAGGCCGACCGGACCGGCGCCAACAACGATCACTTTGTGGCGTACAGGTGTCGCAGTGTCCTGATCCGGGCTGCGCTCATAAGCATAAAGCGGTGTTTCGAAGATCTTGTTCATGGTTTCTCTCCCCGATGCGTTGACGCAACTGCTTGCCTCTGGCGAGGCCAAGCCAGAGCCCTATGGGAATGGTTCCATCGAATACGCCGACGAAAAACGATCTGGATCAAATGCGACGGTTTGTCCTTAACCTTGCAGGGCCTCCCACATGTCCAGATCGCGTTGGGCGGTCCAGATGCGTGGCGTGTCAATACCGCGCGCCTCGTCATAGGCGCGGGCTACGTTGAAGGGCAGGCAGTGTTCATAGATCGCGTAATCCGCGAATTTCGGGTCACATTCAGCGCGCACGGCGTCCCATGCTTCTTTCAAAGAACCACCACGTGCCGCGATCTTTGCTGCAGGGCGATATGTGCTGTCGACGAAATCACGGGTGCTTTCAATAGCTGCATTCACCATCTCTTTCCCGATCAGGGCGTCTCCGCGTCCCGGAGCGATGGCGTCGACGTCGAACAGGCTGATTGCATCCAAGGTATCACCCCAGTCGCCGAAATGCCCATCGCCGCAATAGCAAGCCGATTGGTATTCGACGATGTCGCCGGTGAACATGACGTTCTGATCGGGTACATGAATGACGATATCACCCGCCGTATGAGCGCGGCCCAGATGCATTAGGTCAACCCGGCGATTGCCCAGATAGACCGTCATTGTGTCGCTGAAGGTGGTGGTGGGCCATGTGAGGCCGGGAATGCTCTCGTGCCCTTCAAACAGGCGAGGGAAGCGTTGGAATTCGCTATCCCAATCCTCCTGCCCGCGTTCCACGACCATCGCACGGGCCATGTCCGACATCAGGATCTGCTGTGCTCCATACGCGCTGGCGCCCAGCACACGCACAGCGTGATAGTGGGTTAGCGCCACGTGGGTGATTAGCTTGTCAGTGACCGAGCGGACGCAGTCGATGACTTTTTGTGCCAAACGTGGTGTCGCTTGGGCCTCGACAATCATGACGCTGTCATCGCCAATAATCACGCCGGAATTCGGGTCGCCTTCGGCGGTGAACGCATAGAGCCCGTCACCGATTTCGGTAAATGAGGTCTTCTTCTCGGACATGTCCCCCTGGGACGCGAATGCTTTGGCCATGTTGGGTTCCTTATCGTGCGAATGGGTTTTCTAGTGCGGGCAATACTGTTCCCACGCAATCGCCAAAGCCGATCGAATAACCGTCGCCTTTTGCCGCGCCGGTCAGGGTCATGGTGTCGCCGTCTTCGATAAAGTGGCGGGTCTCGCCCGTGTCCAGCGTCAGCGGTTCCTTCCCGCCCCAGCTGAGTTCCAATAGCGAGCCGCGTTCAGGTTTTGTTGGCCCCGAGATGGTGCCTGAGCCCAGCAGGTCGCCCGTGTTCATTGGGCAGCCCGATGTCGTGTGGTGCGCCAGTTGCTGCGCGGCAGAGTAATACATCTCACGGTAGTTGGTGCGGGCGATGGTGCTTGCTGGTTTTCCGGACGGAGCCATCGTGATGGAAAGGTCGACGTCGTACAACATTGGGCCGCAATCCTTGAGGTGATCCAACAGCTCATGCTCGCGCGCGGGTGTTTCACAGCGGAAGGGCTCAAGCGCTGCCTTGGTCACGATCCACGGGCTGATTGACGTGGCTGTAGCTTTGGCCTGAAACGGTCCGAGCGGCTGGTATTCCCACGCCTGGATATCGCGCGCGGACCAATCGTTTAGCAGCACATAACCAAAGATGTTGTCGTCCGCCTCTTGGACCGAGATCGGACCGTCCGATGGTGTGCCTACGATGGCGCCCATCTCAAGCTCAATGTCAAAACGGCGGCTGGGCAGAAAGGCGGGACGGTCATGATCGGGCGATTTCAGCTGGCCCCAGGGACGGCGAATATCTGTCCCCGACACAACGACAGAAGAGGCGCGGCCATTATAGCCGATCGGAATGTGCAGCCAATTGGGGGGCAGGGCATTCTCTGACCCGCGGAACATGGTGCCGACATTTTGCGCGTGGTGACGACCTGCATAGAAGTCTGTGTACTCACTGACCGCGAAGGGCATATGCAATACGGCGTCGCTCTGCGCCACAAGCAGAGGCTCAACCCTGTCTTGCTCTTCTGATCCCTCGGCCAAAAGGCTGGTCAGGCGCGCGCGAAGGGCGGCCCAGACGGCGGGGCCTTGCTCCATCAACGGGTTCCAGAAGGGCAGGTCGAACAGGGGTTCGTCAATCAGGTTAATCAGACCTTCGGCCTCGGCGCTGGTGATGTCGAAAATCAAGTCCCCGATTGCAACGCCACAGCGCGGCTCGGCACCTTCTGTCGCGAAAATACCATAAGGTAAGTTGTTCAGCGGAAAGGGATGGGTCGCGTTATTGGCCGAGGCGATCCAGGATTTCAAAAGGGTCATTGGCGTTCCTTGTCGTCTTTTTCGGTGCGACTCGATAAGGGGCGCGCCGTTTGTGCCTGTTTCTGTTGATCAGTCGTTCAAGTCGGTTCCGCCGGATGAGCCGTCCTGCCGGTGGCCGGGCATTGGATTGTGGTTGTAGTGGTCCCGCTTGCCGTTCCAGCGCGCACGCCGACTCCAAAGAAACAAGCATGCGAAGCCTAGGAAAACAGCAATTACTATGTAACCAGCATCCATCACTTTTTCCCTGCCGTTCCGTCGAACTTTTTCTCAAGAGAGGTCCAACAGTCAA
The DNA here is from genome assembly GCF_057221005.1 of Ruegeria sp. HKCCD7628. Taxonomy (NCBI): domain Bacteria; kingdom Pseudomonadati; phylum Pseudomonadota; class Alphaproteobacteria; order Rhodobacterales; family Roseobacteraceae; genus Ruegeria; species Ruegeria sp. HKCCD7628. The sequence goes on along the minus strand of NZ_JBWVBA010000005.1, from coordinate 104,635 downwards.
TGTAGTCGTCCTGCAGGGGCGCTTCGTTTGCGGCAAACGGGGTCAGGTGCTGCGGAAAGCGGGTTTCGAACATGAAGGACATGGTATTGTCCAACTTGTCCGGCCCGAGGTTTGCATTCGACGCTTTGTCAAAGGCTTCGCGGTCCGGCCCGTGTGGCAGCATCATGTTGTGCAGGCTCATCCCGCCGGGAACAAAGCCCCGCGGTTTGGCGTCATATTGGCCGTAGATATTGCCCATTAGCTCGGACATGATGTTCTTGTGATACCAGGGCGGGCGGAAGGTGTCCTCGGCCACCATCCAGCGTTCCCGGAACAGGACAAAGTCGATATTGGCCGTCCCCGGCTGACCTGATGGGGCCGTCAGAACGGTAAAGATCGACGGGTCGGGATGATCAAACAGGATCGCGCCGACCGGGCAATAGGTGCGCAGGTCGTATTTGTAGGGCGCGTAATTGCCATGCCATGCGACCACGTCCAACGGGCTTTGGTCGATTTGCGTTTTATGGAACTGCCCGCACCATTTGACGGTGACGGTCGAGGGCACTTCTCGGTCTTCAAACGCCGCGACCGGGGCCTTGAAGTCACGCGGGTTGGCCATGCAGTTGGCGCCGATCGGGCCACGTCCCGGAAGTTCGAATTTCTGCCCGTAGTTTTCACATACAAAGCCGCGAGCAGGACCGTCCAGAACTTCTACGCGATACACAAGTCCGCGCGGTAGAATAGCGATCTCTTTGGGTTCCAAATCAATGATCCCCAGCTCAGTTGCGAAACGTAGGCGGCCTTCCTGTGGCACCACCAGCAGCTCGGAATCGGCCGAGAAGAAATATTCGTCCACCATGGAATCTGTGACCAGATAGATGTGGCTGGCCATGCCCACTTGCGTGTTTACGTCGCCCGCCGTGGTCATGGTGCGCATACCTGACAGCCATGTCAGGCCCTCGTCGGAATGCGGTACTGCATCCCAGCGATACTGCCCCAGGCTGATCACATCGGGATCAACGCAAGGGGCAGATTTCCACAGTGGCAGATCGACTTTCTCATACCTGTGTGAATGCTTGACCGAGGGCCGGATGCGATAGCACCACGTCCGTTCGGGCGGGTTTGCAGTAAAGGCCGTTCCGCTCAGCTGTTCGCCATAGAGGCCGTAGTTGCAGCGTTGTGGGCTGTTCATGCCTTGTGGCAACGCGCCGGGCAGGGCCTCGGTTTCAAAGTCGTTCCCGAAGCCGGGCATATAGCCTGCGTGTGTGCCAACGGTGCTGCTGGCTTGGGTCATCTGGTGTGGATCAGTCGGACGGTTCATCCTGTACTCCTCCTCTTTGTTGCTTGTGAAATAATAGTTGATTTTGTAACTAACAAGCATGACAGACACTGACCCCGAAAAAAATGATGCCTTTGATCTGCAGGATTTCCTTCCTTATCTGCTGAATAGAGCGGCCGAGGAGTGCTCGTTGGAGTTTCAACGGGTCTACAAAGAACGGTACGGGATGCTTCGCACCGAATGGCGGGTGTTGTTTCATTTGGGTAATTACGGCGAGATGACGGCCAAAGAAATTGGTGAGCGGGCTCGCATTCACAAAACCAAGATCAGTCGCGCCGTCAGCAAGCTTGAGCAACGGCGATACTTAACGCGTACACCCAGCCAGAATGACCGCCGGGTCGAGCATCTGACGCTGACCTCGGCGGGGCAGTCGGTTTACCGGGACCTGCGCGAGGTCGCCAAGCGATACGACGCCAGATTGGCCAACATGATTGGGCTGGATGACGCCTCTCAGCTCCGCGGGATGTTGAGAAAACTGGCGGATATGGGGTGACCTCTGGTAATTGTCGTCCATTGCCCCCAGATGACGTGCAGAGCGGACATAGGATAACAATAAATGGCAGCCCCGGACCCCAACGCGGCGAAATCAACCGATTTGATCAACTGGATAGTGACACGCGGCCTTGAGGGCGCGGACAAGGAAGAATTGCTGGATGGGTATTGTACCCGTCTAGTCGAACTTGGCGTGCCATTGATGCGGTTTCACGCGGCCCAATCGGCCCTGCACCCTGTCTATGGCGGTACTGGCTATAGCTGGTATCAGGGACGAGGTGGAGATTATCAAAAATTCAAGTATTCCGAAGATGTCAGCGAGGATTGGCAGAACAGTCCTTTGTTCGCGATCCTCAATGACGACATCGACTATGTGCATGAACGCATCGTCGATCAGAACGAACCCAGTAAATACCCTCTGATCAATGAGCTTCGAGAGGTTGGTGCAACTGATTACTATGCCACCAGCGTGGCTTTTGACGTGCCAACGCACAACATGCCGCCCGATGCCAAAAAGACGGTGGACGGGGTGCTTTTGTCCTGGACGTCGAACGCGCCGGAAGGATTTCGAGACAGCGATCTGGAACTGATCCACACCGCGTTGCCTCATCTTGGGTTGGCGCTGAAATCGGCTTCGAATGCGCGAGTCTCCAAAGATCTTATGCGCGTGTATCTGGGCCGCGATGCCGGTCGCCGCGTGCTGTCCGGCGAGATTCGACGCGGGTCATTGCAGCAAATCGATGCTGTGATTTGGAATTTCGACCTTGAAGGGTTCACCAGCCTGTCCGAAGAGCTGCCGGGAAACGAGATCATCGACATGCTTAATGATTACCTCGCGGTTGCGGTGGGCGTGGTGCATGACAACGACGGAAATATCCTGAAGTTCATGGGCGACGGGTTGATGGCCATGTTTGATGTTGGCGATATTGATGCGGACGCGCGGGCTGCGCTGAAGGCTGTGCCGATGCTGCAATCCCGGATCGAAGAGTTGAATGCCGCGCGCGAAGCAGATGGTTTGCCGGTGGCCAATTACACGCTGGCCCTGCATTCCGGCGAAATTCTCTATGGCAATATCGGGTCGGAAAGCCGGTTGGATTTCACTGTCATTGGCCCGGCGGTGAACCAGACTGCGCGTATTGCCGGGATGCATCGGTCTTTGGGTCAGCGCATTTTGATCTCGGATGACGTGGCTCGGGCTGCTCAGCCTTGCGGCAAGGAATTGATCTCGGTCGGGCGCTACATGCTGCGTGGCGTGCCCGAACCGAAAGAGCTGTTTACGGTCTACCGGCCAGGAGATTAGGCGTCGGCTGCGAGCGTACCGCAGCCGGTTCCGCTTAACATCAGAAAACTGCTACTGACGAAAGGTTGTCAATGAAGGCGTCGATCCAGTCGATCTGCTGGCATAACAGTGAACGTCTCTTGGATGATTAGCGACGCATTCGATTATTGAAAACGGCCATCATCGAATTTCTCAATCGAGACACGTCTTCGTCTACTGAAGCGGATGGGTCGCATTCGAATGGCGGCAGAACCTCGACCCGGATCGTTCCACTTTTTGGGAGGTGTTTGCCGCGTGGCAACAAGCGATCAGAATCGTGGATGACGATGGGTCGGATTGTCCGGTCCGTATTGCGCGCGGCCAATACAGCTCCCGCCTTGAAGGTGCCAAGACTTTCGGACCGGGTGCGTGTGCCCTCAGGGAACAGCACGACAGAGCAGCGTGCGGGCATTGCTTGGATAGCAGCGGTAAGTGTTTCAAGCGCTACACTGCCGCTCTTGCGGTCAACCTCAACAAGCCCGGCGCCCTTGAACCCACGGCGTAAAAGGGCCGCGTCGCAGAGTTCTTTCTTGGCGGCAAAGGTGATCCACTTGGCCTCTGGCAGAGCATCCATCAGGGCGAAGCCATCCAGATGGCTGCGGTGGTTGATCACAATGATGCTGCCGGTGTCGGCGGATAACATTGCCACTTCTGCCTGTGTCATCTCGGTCCGGATGCTCAGCAACCATAAAAGCCGCGAACAAGCACGTTTGACCAGTCGCCAGTACCAGCCGCGAAAGCCCCGCCGTTTACTGCAGAGTAAGGGCACAAACGCAACGAAAAGGAAATATACCGGGCCCAGCAGGAACAGCGTCATGCGCTTGATGATGCGCACGCCGGTTGAGTCTATTGCCGCAGGTGCGGCTCGTTCTTCCGGACGTTGCAGTGACATGGATTCCGTTGCAAGTGTTGCTGTCCTGGGGATGGCCACAAGGGTCCTTCGTCTGGCTTTCGCTGCCTGCCCTCTGGGCGCGTGGCCTGACAAACACCCAGCGCACTGCCTCTATGGGGCAATGGCGAAGACACATCAACAAAAAGTCGCGCACAGACTAGACTTCAATGATTAGTTCGGACTTCAAAAGTGGATACTTCGCCGGGCGCGAATGTCCGGTAGTACAGTTTGTGACAGTTCGACCCGAGGGCTTGGGCGGCAGAAAAATCCGTAAATTTGACTTGCGAGAGGTACCTAAAAGTCGATTTCGACGCCCGGCAGGTTCAGCTCTTTCATCATGTCTCGCAGTTCCTGACGGGCCGCGATGTTCGAGATGTTGAGCTGTTTGACCCCGATATCCTTGAGGTCCAGCAAAGTCAGGCCGCGTGGGAAAAGTTCGCGAAAGACGACCCGCTCGGAAAAGCCCGAGGCGACGCGGAAGCCGATGCGTTGCGACAGCATCTCGATCGCGCGCTGCATTTTTTCCTTGTTGACCATGCGCTGGGTTCCGACACGGTTTCTTACGACGACCCAGTCAATGGGCTTCAATCCGGCCTGTGCCCGCAACTGGCGCGCGTTCCATACCATCTCGGAATAGACCGAAGGACCAAGGATTTTCTCGCCTTTCGAGTCAATGCGGGCCAGCAAGTCAAAGTCGATGAAACTGTCGTTCAGCGGTGTGATCAGCGTATCGGCCAGCGAATGTGCAACCTGGCTGAGACGGGTGTGCGAGCCTGGGCAGTCGATCAGGATGAAGTCACTGTCGCTTTCCAGTTCTGCCACGGCGGCTGAAAGGCGGTGGTCATAAATGTTCTCGCCCGGTTTCAGCTTGGTCGCGTCAATCTCGGGCAGGTCATGATGGCGGGGGCTGGGAAGAGACAGGTCCGAGTTTTTCAGGAAATTGGCACGGTTTTCGAAGTACCGGCCAAGGCTGCGTTGGCGCAAATCCAGATCCAGAGTGCTGATCTTGTGACCCAGCCGCGCCAGCGCAGTGGCCACATGCATCGAGACGGTCGATTTGCCCGCGCCGCCCTTCTCGTTCCCCACTACGATAATGTGTGCCATGCCTGTATTCCCAAGTCCCGCCGTGTTTGACCACACGTTGTTGAACACCACTATATGTTGTGGAAACGTGGAAGGGAAGAACCCGAAACGCCATTCTGAAAGCCTGTTGCGAATTCATAGACCCAAGAATGGACGTGCTGCTTGCCAGTTTGGCACCCTTGTCTCACTGTGGGCCTGAGGCGGCAGCGGGAAGGGCTTGAGATGGAACAGATATTCCTGAATGTGCTCAATGTGGTGCTGCCTGTACTTATCTGCGCGGGGATCGGTTACGTTTTGGCCATCACTCGGGCGCCTTTCGACAACACAGTTGTTGGCGGGATCGTTTCTCGGGTCGGGTATCCGACGCTGATTATCTCGCATCTGTCGACAACGAATATTGCCGTTGGCACATTTGTCGACGTCATGGCTGCCGCGGCTCTGGCGATTGCGGGCTTCGGCATTTTGGGATTGGTCGCGCTTAGGGCAATTCAGTTGCCGGTGCGGGCATTTCTGACTCCGTTGATGCATGGGAATGTCGGGAATATCGGTCTGCCGATTACTCTGCTGGCGCTGGGCGATGCCGGGATGGCCTACACGATGGCGTTCGTGGTCGTCGTGTTGATCAGTATCTTTACCGTAGGCATGTGGATACCGGCCGGAGCGTTCTCGGCCAAAAAGCTGGTAACCTCGCCTATTATCTATGCTGTCGCCATTTCGCTGGGCCTGATGGCGACTGGGTACAGCTTGCCTGCACCCGTGGCCAAATCGTTCGACATCCTGGGCGGCCTTTCGATCCCACTTATGCTTTTGACGCTGGGCCACACACTGGCTGGCCTACGCGTTCAAAGCTTGGGCCGGTCAGTGGTGCTGACCATGTTGCACCTTGGGATGGCGGTACTGATTGCCTCAGTGTTGGTTTGGACCTTCGGGTTCACAGGGGCTGAACGTGGGGCGGTCATCCTGTGTTGTCTGATGCCGTCATCGGTCGCAACTTATCTGTTCGTTGATCAGCACATGCCCGAATACGGACCGGACGTTGCGGGGTTCATTCTGGTTTCGACATTGGTAACCATTCTCGTTTTACCGTTGGCGTTGTCTTACTGGATCTGACCTTATGTCGAAGGATGAACTCTGCTAAGATTCTGATGTGGCGGGTAAATACCCAGCGGATACGAGGGCTTGGCGATGTCGGATGCGAAATCACCTCAGCACAAAGCGCGTGTTGTTTTGGCAATGACGGCGATTTGTATGATGGTGGTTGGTTTCAATACGACGGCTGTTGCCACGATCCTGCCCAACCTCAAGGCCGAGTTTGACCTTACTCCCGCAGAGCTTCAATGGGTGATGGCGACCTATACCGTCGCTAGTGCTTCGCTTGTTACAATTGTTAGCCGACTGGGCGATATAACGGGCAAAATGGGCGTGTTCTTCTTTGGAATGATAGTGTTTGCCCTTGGTTCAGCGACTGTACTGTTTGCGCATGACGGAGCAATGCTACTGAGTGGACGCGCCGCGCAAGGTGCAGGGGCAGCGGCTTTGTTCGGAACGTCTCTTTCCTTGCTGACGGCTGCAACGCCCGAAGATCAGAGGGCAAGCGTCACCGGGGCCTGGGGCGCAATTGTAGGGTTGGCGATTGGCGTGGGCCCTATCTTGGGTGGGGCATTTGCTCATTACATCAGCTGGAGAGCCGTTTTTGCCACCGACCTGATCTTGCTGGCCGGCGCTTTTGCCATAGGTCTAACGGTCAGCAGGCGGGGCTATGTACCCGACACGCGGCTTGCGGGCGCAAGATTTGACTACGTTGGCGCAAGCGCTGTTCTATTGTTTCTTGGGCCGTTGTCTTTTGCACTCAGCAATGGCGAAAGCGCTGGATGGGATACGCCTTCGACATTGGTGCCGCTGGCGGTCTCCGCATTCGCAATGGTTTGTATTGTCATCGCTTCGCGCCGCAGCCAAGACCCTCTGATCGAACTGCGATACTTTCGCCACCCGCGTTACTTCATGGCTGCGGCTGGCATGTTTTTGACCGGGTTTACCCTGTTCGGATTTTTTGTCTATTTCAACACGTTCGTACAGTCACCCGACGCCTTCGGATATACGTCGGTCGAGGCCGGGTTGGCGATCATGCCGCTTAGTCTAAGCATGTTTGTCATCTCGGTCACCGCGCCGCGTTTCCTCGCGCCCTACAGTTTCCAATGGCCTGTTGCGATAGGGTTGGGGTTGATGGCGGTTGGGTTCCTTTCGCTGACCGCAACTACGAACACAACACAATACGCCGAGATTTGGTGGAAACTTATGATTGTCGGCATTGGTCTAGGTATCTGTTTTTCATTGCTGCCACGCCTTGGGTTGCGCCTGCTACCCGAAAGGCACGTGGGGCAAGGTTCCGGTGTGATCAATGCGTGTTTGTATTTCGGCGCTACGCTTGGTGCCGTCGTTTGTGGCCTGGCCGAGGCCCTCACAACCCGTAAGGGACTGTCAGAAGTAATCAACGCCTTGCCTGTCGGATCGGCCCCGCGCGAGGATCTGGCGCATGCGCTCACCCATGGTTCACCCAGTCAGATTCAGCAGATTCTGGCGGATCTGAAGCCAAATGCCGGAAGCGCGCTGGCCAAGGCCCTTCGGGATCTTCAGGACAATGCCTTTGACAGCGCCATGGTCTTTACAGCGATGGCAGCCTTGTTGGGGATGGCGTTGGCGCTGCTATTGCTGCGTGGACCAATTCCACCACTGCACAGCGCTGCCGATTTGACAGCCAATTAGACTAGAGCCACTAGCGTCGAGGAGCACCCAAGTGGGATGGTCACTTGGAAAATAGGGATCAAATTAGGATGTGAGCATTGGCTGTTGAAGGCATTTCCCCTGCTGTTAGTTTTCCCGAAATTGGGACTGTAGAAAGCCCCGCTGTTTTCTATGACGGGCGAACTGTATTTTTGTCTTACGAAATTGCACCGGTGTCGGGCGGCGGGGTCGCGATACTGAAATTTGATGATGTTATCGAATTTCGGATAGATCCAATGAATGTCGAAGGTTTGCGGGCCGCCGAGTTCCCTGTCAAACCATGGGACTTTCAAGAGGTCACGGGATCAGAAAAAACCGAACGCTGGAAGGCTTTGAAACCCCGCTTTTGGACGATCTCCTTCAACGATGAAACGATTGAAGTCGTCTTCAAGCAAGTTGAACTGATTGACCGAACACATGAAGCCACAGCTCCTGATGCGGCTTTGATGGAGCTGCTCGCATCGAACCAGGCGGATCGATTCCAACCGTAGCCAGCGCCACATGCCGCTGAGAAGATAAACAAAAAGGCCGCCCCTTGGGACGGCCTTTCGCATCTGAAATGGATCTGGCTTAGAAGCCCAGACCTTCGTATTTCTTCTTGAATTTCGACACGCGGCCGCCGGCGTCCATCAGGCGGGCGCCGCCACCGGTCCATGCGGGGTGCACGGAGGGGTCGATTTCCAGGGCCAGCTGGTCGCCTTCGGCACCCCAGGTGGATTTCATCTTGATCACTGTGCCATCGGTCAGTTTGACGTCGATGAAGTGGTAGTCGGGATGGATGTCTTTTTTCATCTTTCCGCTCCTTACGCCTCGGCGCCTGCCTTGGGCTTGTAGTTGGTGACTTCGGCGATACGCGCGGATTTACCACGGCGCGAGCGCAGATAGTACAGTTTGGCGCGACGGACGCGGCCACGGCGGACGACGGTGATGCTGTCGATGTTGGTCGAATGCAGCGGGAACACACGCTCCACGCCTTCGCCGAACGAGATTTTGCGGACGGTGAACGAACCGGCGATGCCGCTGCCACCTTTGCGCGCGATGCAAACACCTTCGTAGTTCTGCACACGGGTACGCGACCCTTCGGTCACTTTAAAGCCGACACGGATGGTGTCACCGGCTTTGAAATCGGGGATGTCCTTCCCCAGGGCGGCAATCTGTTCCGCCTCAAGCTGTGCGATCAGGTCCATCGCATTCACTCCTATCTGCTCGTGGTTGGTCCACGAAGTTTGGGCACGGGCTGAGAGCTCTTGGTCTTCACCGGGTCCTGCATGCAGCCCGCCAGAGGTCAGATCGAATGTTCCTTAGTCCAGTTTGTTCCGCCGCGCCGTGGCCGAAGAAAGCCGGGCGTCACGACATGGACCAAACCAAAACACCGGAGTCGCATGACGCGGCACCGGATTGCGGTCGTTTAAGGGCATTATGTGCAGGGATCAAGCCCAAAATGCTGTGAAACGGTGGGATTCCGCCGCCTCAAAACAGCATCGTTGCTTTGATCTGTCGATCAGGCATTCTGAGGGCAATTACAAGAGCAGTCATTTCAAACAGGAACTGATCATGCGCACTGCATTGATGCTTGCTGTCGCGGCTTTTGCCATCCTGTCCTGCGGTCGCAGCAGTCCGCCGCCGCAACAGGTCGAGGCCAACGCGTTTCTGGACACGACCTCACCTGCGGTGATTTTCCCGGCTTTCGGCGATGCTGATCCGCACCCGTGGGAGGGGCGCCATCCAGGCCACTATCCCGTGCACGGGCTGGACGTGTCGCGCTGGCAAGGGCCGATTGACTGGCAAAAGGCCAAGGCATCGGGTGTTAGCTTTGTGTTCATCAAGGCGACTGAGGGTGGTGATGTAGCTGATCCGATGTTTGCAAGTCACAGCAGCGGAGCAAAGGCCGCCGGAGTGCCTTGGGGGGCCTATCACTATTACTATTTCTGCCGCCCAGCGCGCGAGCAGGCGCGGTGGTTCATCCAGAATGTTCCCAAAGGATCGGACCTTCCGCATGTTCTGGATATGGAGTGGACGCCCCATTCCAAGACCTGCACTCTGCGCCCAGACGGTGCGACCGTTCGCGCCGAAGCTCAACGGTTTCTCGATATTCTCGAACGTCATTATGGGCGGCGTCCGATTGTCTACACGACTGTGGACTTTTATGCTGACACAGACATCGGGCGCCTGCCCAAGACAGAGTTCTGGCTGAGGTCCGTCGCCGGGCATCCAAGGAACGTTTATCCCAATGCGATTTGGCGGTTCTGGCAATACACGGGCACGGGGCTTGTGCCCGGTGTGCAGGGACCAGTGGACATCAACACCTTCAACGGCCCGCCCGAGATTTGGGCGCGGTGGAAGAACGGCTAGTCTTCGGACTTGGCTTTGGAGTAGGCGTCCCACAAGTCGGGGCGGCGTTCCTGTGTGATCCGCTCGGACATCTCATGCCGCCAATTGGCAATGCGCCCGTGATGGCCCGACATCAGAATGTCCGGGATCAGGCGGCCCTTCCATTCGGCGGGGCGTGTGTATTGCGGGTGTTCCAGCAGGCCCGAGGAAAAGCTCTCCTCCTCAGCCGAAGCCTGATTGCCCAAAACGCCGGGGATCAGCCTTACGGTGGCGTCGATCAAAGCCTGCGCGGCAATCTCACCGCCGGTCATGACGAAATCGCCTAAGGAGACCTCTTGCACGCCGTAATGCTCCAGAACGCGCTCATCGACGCCTTCGAACCGGCCACACAGCAGGGTCATGCCGTCACAGCGCGCCAGATTCTGCATCATGCGCTGATCCATCCGGCGGCCACGCGGGCTGAGGTAGATCAGCGGCCAGTTACCCCGCGCCCCCGCCATCGTGTGTTCAATCGCCTCGCCCAGTACATCGGCGCGCAACACCATGCCCGCGCCGCCGCCGGCGGGCGTGTCATCCACATTGCGGTGCTTACCGACGCCGAACTGGCGCAGATCGACGGTTTCCAACTGCCACAGACCCTCTTGCAGCGCCTTGCCGGTCAGGCTTTCGCCCAACACACCGGGAAAAGCTGAAGGGAACAGAGTGATGATCTTAGCCTTCCACACCCCATGCAGGTCGGGCGTTGGGGTCAGCAGCTCACGCGGTTTCAGGGTCGGGCGGATCGCCTTGCGCCCATGAGATTTCGATGGTTTTTCGGTCATGTCGCACCCATCAGCGCCTGCTGCGCCCGTTCAACTACCGCGACCTTTTGCGCGACCAAGGCGGCTTCGTCCAGACGTGATCTGTTCAGGTCCAGTAATTCGGCCAAAACGTCCTCGGGCAGTCGAGTGTTCGATTTGGAGGGCGGAACCAGCTGCTGCGCCTTGTCATGAGGCAAGTCCAGATACTCGGCAAAAGGCGCACCCGGCCCGAATTGACGCAATTGCAGCTCCTCCAGCCATTCCGTGTTCACGGTGACGGTGGGCAGCTTGTCACGAATCTGGTTTACGGTTTCTTGCAACGAGGGCAAATGGTCGATGCTGTCGCGGAATGTATCGAAATCCTGCACTTGTCGCATTCGCTGCAAATCATGGGCCCAAAGGCTGCGCAACCAACTGCCCCGCTGACGCAAAGACAGGTAAAGCGTGATCTCGACCTCTTGCCCGGAAAACCTCTGGTGGATCGAATCCACAAGACAGGCGGCCAGATCGGGGGCTGCCGCGTAGCCCTGTTCCAGATTGCGACTGGGGCGGAGGCCCGCGAAGTTTTCCTCGCTGAGGATCAAACCGCGCTTTTCCCCGAAATCCAGCGAGTCGAGGAAGTCGCGCATCTGGCTGCCGAACTCGGACAAGGTGCCGACGGTGCCATAAACGGAATGGTTGGTCGCTGCCCGCGACAGGCCCGAATTGCGCGTCCGATAGGGCAGGACCAACGCGAAATGCGGCCAGATCAACTCGCGATTTTCATAAAGGAAAGACTGTGCCGCAGTGGTGCCGGTCTTGTGCAGGCCCAGATGCAGCAGGACGCGGCGCATCAGATCAGCCCTTCGGGCGGGTCGGCGATGATGCGGCCTTGATCCAGATCGACCGTGGGGACGGCCTCAAGCGTGAAGGGCAGCAGAACGGTCGCCTTCAGCCCCGGCCCGTGCAGTTCCAGCAGGTCGGCAGCGCCGTGGTTTTGCACCGATTTTACCCGGCCCAGCAGGGTGCCGCCGGTGTCATAGACCTCAAGCCCGATCAGGTCGGTGTGATAGAATTCATCATCGGGCAACGAGGGCAGTTGATCACGCCGCGCAAACAGACGCAGACCTTTCAGCGCATCGGCTTGTTCCTTGGTTTCAACTCCGCCCAGACGCGCCGCAAAGCCATTCTTGATCGACCGGGTCAGGACCAGCGGATAGCGTTCGCCACCGGCCTCGTCCGTCAGGGGGGAATAAGCTTCGATATCCTCGGGGATGGCGCAATAGCTCTTTAGCCGCACTTCACCGCGTACGCCATACGATCCCGCAATGCTGCCGACGCAGATCAGATCACTCATTTGCCCCATCCGTAACACAAAACCCATCATCCCATTGTCCTATCCCTTCGCACGCCTCGCGTTGGTTCGAGCGTTCGAAGAACACGCCGACAATAAAGGCGGTCATCAACAGGATGGGAAGGCGTAATAACCCGAACATGCGCCTATCGCACCTCGATGGGCAGGCTGTCGTCGCGGCATTCCCAACCGACCTGTTCCAGCTCGGGCGTGTCCGATTGCGTTTCTGGCAGGCCAACACAGAAATAACCGATCAGGCGCCAATCCTCGGGTACGTCCAAATCACGCGCCATCTGGTCCGGGTCCAGAATGGATACCCAACCCAACCCCAGACCTTCGGCCCGCAAGGCCAGCCAGAACAGGGTGATGGCCGAAACCACCGAATAGCGCCGCATCTCGGGCATCGTGTCTGCGCCCAGACCTTGCCCCTTGTCCGTGGCATCGTCGCAGAACACGGCCAGTTGCACCGGGGCCTCTTGCATCCCCGACAGTTTCAGGCGGCTGTAGAGTTGCGCCTTTTCGCCGGAATACCCTTCCAATGCCTGCGCATTGGCAGTTTGAAAATTTCGCAGCGCCGCGTCGCGCGCGGGCTGGTTTTCGACGCGGATCACGCGCCAGGGTTCGCTCAGCCCCACCGAAGGGGCCAGCCGAAACGCGTCGAGGCAGCGCGTCAGCACTGCCTCGTCAATCGCGTCGGTGCGGAACCGACGCACATCGCGCCGGAGCCGCAGCAACAGGTCAAACTGCGCGCGAAAATCGTCAGTGAAAGTCTGATCCCGCACGCGCCTGCCTGCTTATTCTTCTGCAGCCGCTTCTTCAGCCGGTGCAGCGGCAGCTTCTGCCGCCTCAGCAGCCTTGGCCGCTTTCTCTTCGGCGCGTTCCTGAGCTTTCTTGCCCGGGGTACCCTTGTTGGGGTTGTTGCGCTCGGCTTTGTCGCGTGCGCCAGCTGCTTCCAGCATACGTGCGATCCGGTCGGTGGGCTGGGCGCCCTGGTCCAGCCAGTACTGGATGCGCTCCAGGTTCATTTTCACGCGCTCTTCGCTGTCTTTGGGCAGCAGCGGGTTGTAGGTGCCAAGTTTCTCGATGAAACGGCCATCGCGAGGCATACGGCTGTCAGCCGCAACGATGCGATAGAAGGGACGTTTTTTCGAGCCGCCGCGGGCGAGACGAATTTTCATTGCCATGGTGGTATCTCCTTAAGATGGCGTGACCGGTCACGGACCGGGTATTCTATGGGTGGAAACGACGGGTCATTCCTGATGTTTCCGGTGGTGTCGGATGACTTCCTGAATGATGAAATTCAGGAAAGCCTTGGCGAAGTCGGGGTCCAGATCGGCCTCTTTCGCCAGGTCTTCAAGCCGAGCGATCTGCGCGGCTTCGCGCGTAGGATCAGACGGGGGAAGGTCGTGTTCGGCCTTGAGCTTGCCAACGGCCTGCGTGTGCTTGAACCGCTCGCCCAGCGTATAGACAAGGATCGCGTCCAGCCGGTCGATGCTTTCGCGATGCTCTTTCAGCAGCGCGGCAGCTTGTGCTACGGGGTCGGTCATGCGTAAGCCTCCATGCCGCCATTCACCAGATCGGCGGGGGCGGGGTGCCGCCAGATTTCGGATGCGCCGAATTTCGGATGTTCATAGTGATAGTCGAAGGTGGCCCCCAGACGGTTGGCCACGGCCTTGCTGGCGTGATTGTCCGGGGCGATGAGCGAAATCGCCGTGTCCCAGCCCAGCACGTCATAAGCGTGGGTGCGCGCGGCCGTTGCGGCCTCGGTCGCGTAGCCCTTGCCGGTGGCGTGGTTCATCAGGGTCCAGCCGATTTCCGGCTCGGGCCAGCCCTCGGGGAACCACAGGCCGACGCGGCCCACATAGATGCCGGTTTCTTTTTCCTCAACGCTCCAGAACCCATAACCTCGGATTGCCCAATGGCCGAGGATGCTGGCGACAAGCCGCCATGTCTCATCCCGCCGCAACGGGCCGCCAACGAACTGCGACGCCTCGCTGGCGAAGAACGCGGTATCCGCGTCCAGATCAGCCTCGGAGGGCGCGCGCAGGATCAGGCGCTCGGTCTCAAGCCGGGGGATATGAGGGGTGAGGGTGTTCACTTTTTCTTCCCGAACCCGCTAAGGCCCGGAGGCAGGGCCATGCCGCCGCCCATTCCGGGCATGCCACCGGGCATCTTGCCACCCATCGCCTTGGCTGCAGCCTCAAGCGCCTTGGGGTCCATGCCTGCGGCCATGTCCTCGGGCGACGGGCCGCCTTTGCCGAACATGCCTTTCATGGCCTGTTTCAGCATCTTACCTTTGCCCATCTTACCCATCTTTTTCATCATGTCCGACATCTGCCGGTGCATCTTTAGCAGCTTGTTGAGGTCGCTGACCTCCATCCCCGAACCCGCCGCAATCCGTTTCTTGCGGCTGGCCTGCAACAGTTGAGGGTTGGCGCGTTCGCGTTTGGTCATCGACTGGATCATGGCGATCTGCTGGCGCAGAATCTTGTCGTCCAGACCGGCCTGATCCATCTGCTTGGCCATTTTGCCCATGCCGGGCATCATGCCCATCATGCCCTGCATGCCGCCCATCTGGATCATCTGTTCCAGCTGCATTTTCAGGTCGTTCATGTTGAACTGACCTTTGACCATGCGCTTCATCATGCGCTCGGTCTGTTCGATCTCCATCGTTTCCTGGGCTTTTTCGACCAGGGCAACAATGTCGCCCATGCCCAGAATACGACCAGCGATCCGGTCCGGCTCGAAGGTCTCAAGCGCGTCCATCTTCTCGCCCAGCCCGACAAAGCGGATGGGCTTGCCGGTGACTGCGCGCATCGACAGCGCCGCACCACCGCGACCGTCACCATCCATCCGTGTCAGGACCACGCCGGAAATGCCGACCTTGGCGTCGAACTCTTCGGCCACTTCAACAGCGACCTGACCAGTCAGGCCGTCGACCACCAGCAGGGTTTCGCGTGGGTCGACGACATTGCGGACCTGCTCGACCTCGTCCATCAGAACTTCGTCGATATGCAGACGGCCTGCGGTGTCGAGCATATAGACGTCATAGCCGCCCAAAGTGGCCTGCTGCTTGGCGCGCTTGGCGATATCCACCGGCTTTTGACCAGGTACGATCGGCAGCGTATCAACGCCGACCTGCGTCCCCAGAACGGCCAGCTGATCCATCGCCGCCGGGCGATAGACGTCGAGCGAGGCCATCAGAACCTTCTTGCCCTCTTTCTCTTTGAGGCGTTTCGCCAGCTTACCGGTCGTGGTCGTCTTGCCCGAGCCCTGCAGACCGACCATCAGGATCGGGGCAGGCGGGTTGTCGATCTTCAGCTTGCCGGGGTCTTCTTCGCCACGCAGGGTATCGACCAGCGCGTCATGGACGATCTTGACGACCTGCTGGCCGGGGGTGATCGACTTGGTGACGGCCTGACCGGTCGCCTGTTCCTGCACTTTCTTGACGAAGGCACGGGCCACCGGCAGCGAGACGTCGGCCTCAAGCAGGGCAACGCGAACTTCGCGCAGGGCGGTTTTGACGTCTTCCTCAGACAGAGCGCCCTGTTTGGTCAGCCGGTCAAAGACGCCAGAAAGGCGTTCGGATAGATTTTCAAACATGCCTTCGGCCTCCTTAGCCGGTTATCTGGTGGCGCCTCCTAGATAGGATGCGTCGGTTAAATGCACAAACGCCCCCTCCCACTGAATTTGACGTGGGGGTCATGCCAAATGGCATTGCCCCCACGGGCGAAACTCGCTGGTGGGGGGCGATCCCTGATCGACTCAAGGGACCGGAAGATCAGACGCTTCCGGATGTTTGAAGGGGGCTTTAGGCCGATTGGCTGTCAGAGTCAACCGCTCGCGCCGGAAGCCAGTCATTGACCGCATCCACCAGCCGCTGCGCCCCGTGCCCGCTTACATAGGCTTCGACAATCGGGTGTCGGCCTGCACTCATGCCCTTTTCCAGGATCAGAACGGGTCGGTGCATCTTGGACGTGGTTCTGTCGCGGGTCGATGTGGTGGTTTCCACCTCGGCATGGGACAGGTTCGACAGCTCATGTTCTACGGTGTCATAGCCATAGACGGATTGGCGGCGGATCAAAACGCTGTTGCTGGGTCGATCCAAAATCACCTGTACGCGCCGCACAAAGACGCAGAAAGCGCCGATGCCCATCCCGCCGCCAAACACAGCAAAGAACAGACCGAACAGAATGCCCTCGCCGCCTTCGGTTGCCATGAACAGACCAGCGCCGACAAAGGCAAGGATGAAGAGGATCAGTGAGATGCCAATGAACCAGGGCGTATTAGAAAGGATCAATTGGTTCGGAGTATTGCGCGTGACTTTCATGGCGGCACGCTAGCACTGAATTCCGACGCTGTCTGGCTTGAATTTGTCCGCACGTTGCGCGATGAGCACGCCAAACAGGAGATACCCATGGACGCATCATCTGCTTTTCAGGACACATTACCGCTGAGTTCCGACGCGCTGCTGGCGCAACTGGACGATTGGGGCCTGACTTATACGCTGCACACCCATGTGCCGCTGCGCACGGTTGAGGATTCAAAGGCGGTCGAGGATCAGTTCATGGTGCCCGGCGAAAACGCGTTGCGGGTCAAAAACCTGTATCTGCGCGACAAGAAAAAGCGGAACTATCTTGTAACGCTGGAGCAGAACGCCGAGATCGACCTTAAGGCGTTGGGGGCTGAACTGGGTGTCGGTAACCTGTCCTTTGGGTCGGCGGATCGTTTGCTGCAGAACCTTGGTATCCGTCCCGGCGCGGTGAGCCCTTTGGCGATGATCAACGGGGTGCAGAACGAGGTACGGTTCTTCATGGACGGCGCAGCCAAGCAGGCGGATGTCATCTATATGCACCCGCTGGTCAATGACCGCACCGTTGCAATGCCACGGGACGATCTGCTGGCGTTTTGTGATCGTATCGGGGTCGAGATTAACTGGTTGCCTTGATCAGTCCCCTAGCGCTTGGGCCAAGGCGGCCGAAACATGTGCGGCGGAAGGGTTGATGAAAAGATGCCCATCTGCCTCAAACACCGGATCGTCCAGATGGTTGGGGAAGGCTAACGGCAGTTCGGTGCAGGCCAGCAGGATCGCGGTGCCAGTGCGCGCATGTTTGTTGCAGAACGCAAGCAAACGGGCATGCGCTTCGTCGGACGCCCCACCGTAAAAGTCGCTGTCGATCATCGCTTGCATCTCGGCGATCTCGGCGTCGGGCAGCCGCTTGTTGGCGACAACGCCATGTTCGGCCAGCTTTTCGGCATAGTTGGTCGCTTCCATCGTGACGGTTGTTCCCAGAACCAGCGCTTCAGAGGCTTTGGTGCGCGCCGTCACCTCTGCAGTGGCGTCGAAAATACTGAAAATCGGCATCGCCACGCCTTGTCGTATCGAATGAAGTCGAGCGTGGGGGGTGTTGGACGCGATGATGCCGAAATCACATCCGGCCCGCTCCAACGTCAGCAGTGCCTCGCGAAAGACTGCGTCGAAGGCCGACCAACTCTCCTCGTCCCCGGCGATACCGCGCAAAGCGCGCGTTTTGGCCTGCGTGACGGATTCGATGGTCATCGGAGGGATGGGCAGCGGAGATGTATGACCCCGTTCAGCGAAATGGCGGCTCGCGCCCTCGGCAATGGCGCGGTAGTAGTCCACGGTCGAGGCCCAGCCCACACCGCCCAGAATTCCGATTTTTTTCATGCCCGGTGTCCAGTCTGCAATTGTCTGTTCAGGTGCAGACTGGACGTTTTAGGGCGTAACGGTCAATCAGGCCGCCAATTCCGAAACAGCCTTTTGCGCGTTACTAAGGGTCGTTTCAGCGTCCAATGCCATTTTATCGGCTGCGATGACGTCGACATTATGAATGCCGATGAAGCCCAGAACATGCTTGGCATAGTCGGTGGCAAAGTCGATCTCGGACCCGACTGCGGTGCCGCCAGAAGCGATGGCCAGAACTGCCCGTTTGCCATCCAACAGTCCCTTTGGGCCGTTTTCACTGTAGGAAAAGGTCAGTCCGGCGCGGGCGACAAGGTCGATCCACGCCTTGAACGCCGCAGGCACCGAGAAATTATAGATGGGCAGGCCGATCACGACCGTATCGGCCTCTTGCAGTTCCGACACCAGAGCGTCGGAAAGGGATAGAAGGTCACGCTGGACCGCGTCGCGCTGATCAGCGGGAGTGAAATTGGCATTGATCCACGCTTCGGTCAGTAGCGGTAGCGGAGTCGCTAGGTCGCGGCGGATGATACGGCTGGCACCGAGGTGCTTGACGATACGGTCAGAAAGGTCACGGGTCGTTGACCCTGTTCGGCGGGCCGAGGCGTCAATGTGCAGAACTGTCTTGGTCATGATGGCCTCCTTCAGGCGGTGAATTCTGTGTCTGGTCCCAATATGAATGTTGCGTTGATGAACAAAACTCTGATATCCCAACAGTAAGTGTTAAAATTTGCACAATGGACAAGATGCAATGGACAATTGGGATGAAGTGAGAACCGCGTATCAGGTGGCGCGCATGGGGACGGTCAGCGGTGCCGCCGAAGTGTTGGGCGTTCACCACGCCACCGTTATCCGCCATATCGACGCGATCGAGGCGCGGCTGGGGGTCAAATTGTTCCAGCGCCACGCCCGTGGATACACGCCGACCGAGGCGGGCGACGACCTTCTGCGCGTAGCGCAAGCGACCGAAGATCAATTCAACCAGTTGGTTGGGCGCATGAAAGGCCGCGGAGATGACGTATCCGGAGAGCTGGTGGTGACTTCTCTGTCCTCGTTGGCGCCGTTGGTTGTGCCGGTGCTGAGCACATTCCAGCGCCTGCATCCTGATCTGATCGTCCGCTATCTGACTGGTGACCGTCTATTCCGGCTGGAATATGGTGAGGCACATGTGGCGATCCGCGCCGGGTCGGCGCCGGGTCAGCCCGACAATGTTGTGCAGCCATTCATGAAACAAGAGGTCGGCTTATATGCGAGCACGGCATACATCGAACTTCACGGCAAACCAGCCGGGGTCGAGGATTTTGCCAGCCATTTCTTTGTCAGTACCGATGACGAAACCAGCCGCGCGCCGTTTTCGCGTTGGTTGCGCGAAACGGTCCCTGCTGATCGCATCACTTTTCGCTGCACCAACAATTTCTGCATCCGCGAGGCCGTTCTTTCTGGAGCAGGCATTGGTTTCATGGCGCGGTGGGAGGCTGCCCGTGACCCCAATCTGATCGAGGTGATCCCGCCGCTGTCCGAGTGGTTCGGCAACCTTTGGCTGGTGACGCATGTGGATTTGCACCGCACGACCAAGGTGCAGTCGTTCCTTTCCTATTTGAAAGAGCAATCCAAAGGCTGGCAGCCATGACCCCTCCGGCGCGTGGCCATTTGGCCATGCTGGTCTTTTCTGCCTTGGTCGCGGGCAGTTTCTCACTAGGCTCAATGATTGCCAACCAGATCTCGCCCGAGGCGGTCACTGCCGTGAGGTTTGCAATTGCGGCCATCGTGATCGGGGCAACAGCGTTGATGACCACAGGCTTGCCGCGCAGCGCTGCGCAAGCTCCTTGGCGTTACCTGGTGCTGGGCGGGCTTTTTGCGACCTATTTTGTTCTTATGTTTCACGGGTTGAAAACCGCCCCTCCGGTCAGCGCGGCTGCGGTTTTTACCCTGACTCCGGTTTTGTCAGCGATCGCCGGATGGTTTCTGTTGCGTCAGGTCACCACGCCAAGGATGGCACTGGCGCTAAGCATTGGTGCCGTTGGGGCGCTTTGGGTGATCTTCCGGGCGGATTGGCAAGCGTTCATGGCTTTTCAAATCAACAAGGGTGAGGTCATTTATTTCTGGGGGTGTATAGCTCATGCTGTTTATACGCCGATGGTGCGTAAACTGAACCGCGGCGAACCCGCCGTGGTGTTCAGTTTCGGAACCATGGTAGCAGGTTGCCTGCTTTTGACTATCTATGCGTGGTCCGACATTCGCGACACCGACTGGGCCAACCTGCCCATGATCGTGTGGGTCGGGTTGCTGTATCTGTCGATCTTCGCGACCGCCGCCAGTTTTGTTCTGGTTCAGTTTTCGGCCCTGCGTCTGCCGTCGGCCAAGGTTATGGCCTATACTTATCTTGTCCCCAGTTGGGTCATTCTATGGGAGATTGCGCTGGGCAACGGCGCCCCCGTGGCACTGGTTTTGGTCGGCGTCGCTCTGACATGCGTTGCTTTGTTGATGCTCCTCAGGCCCGAAGGACCCACAGGGGCGGAACGTGTTTTTAAGGCCGATCGAAACTGAACTGAAGGGTGCTCAACAGGCCGAGGCCGCAAAACGTCTCGACCTGTGCGGCATGAACCGTTTGCGTCATCCGCAGAAGAGATAGATTTGGTTTTGGCAGCATACCACGAAACATGCGCCTGCCATTGTCAATCGGTCAGGTGTCGTCTGCCAAAGGCAATTGGCTTTCCAGAAACCGTTCGAATGCATCCAGATTGACCGGCTCGAATTGTCCGAACCCCTGCATCCAGACCGAGGCCGACCGTAGCGCGTCGGGTTCCAGCTTGCACCATTTCACCCGGCCGCGTTTTTCCTGGCTGATCAGTCCAGCCTTGGTCAGGATCATCAGATGTTTTGAGATCGCGGCCAGTGACATCTCGAACGGTTCAGCAACATCGGTGACGGCCATGTCATCCTCCAACAGCATTGCAAGGATGGCGCGGCGTGTGGGGTCGGCAAGGGCCGCGAAAACGGTATCGAGATCACTGGACATGCTTCCGCTCAATCACAGCGGTCTGCTTTGGTCAACCATTTGGTTGAATATGGAAGATCCGGTCCATTTATGCCCACGCAGGATCAACGGGTGCGCCTGCGGCGAGGCAGTGGAATATTTTAATATTTAAAATCAAAGGATTAAATACAATTCGGGTGCGACCTATACACCGTTGACTCTATGCCCGCATCGCCTTAGCACCCTACCCAAGACTGTGCGAGGGAAACGCCCGTGACTGATGATGACCAAAAGCAGCGTATGGCGCAGCTGGAGGCCAAGATCGACGCGGTGAAAAAGGCCAAGCAGCCCCCCAAACGCGCAGACAGTGACGTATCCGGGGGCGAGCTTGCCTGGAGGATGGTCATCGAAATGGTATCCGGTCTGGGGATCGGATTTGGCATCGGATACGGGCTGGACAGCCTGTTCGGGACGATCCCGATCTTTCTGGTGCTGTTTACATTGCTGGGCCTTGTCGCGGGCGTGAAGGTTATGCTCCGCAGCGCGAAAGAGGTCCAAGAGAAACAAACGGCGGCGACGGCTGTCGAGAAGGACGAGAGGGACTGAACGTGGCAACTGAGACCACCGCAGCAGAAGGCAGCAGCCTGGTATTCCACCCGATGGACCAGTTCATCGTCAAACCGTTGTTCGGCGACGGTGCGGTGGGCATGTTCACCATTACCAACGTGACGCTGTGGCTGTTCTTTGCGATCGTTGCGATTGTTCTGCTGCTGATCGTGCCGACCTCGAAGCGCGCGATTGTTCCGACCCGGATGCAGTCGGTGGCCGAGCTGGCCTACGGCTTCATCTACAAGATGCTGGAAGACATCTGCGGCAAGGAAGGCGTCAAGTTCTTCCCCTATGTCATGACCCTGTTCATGTTCATTGTGACCGCGAACTTCCTGGGCCTGATCCCGACCTCGTTCACCACCACATCGCATTTCGCCGTGACCATCCCGCTGGCGCTGGCTGTCTTCCTGACCGTCACCATCCTGGGCTTTGTAAAGAACGGCGCGGGCTTCCTGAGCCTGTTCTGGGTCTCCAGCGCGCCGATGGCGCTGCGTCCGATCCTGGCGATCATCGAGCTGATCTCGTACTTTGTGCGCCCGGTCAGCCACTCCATTCGTCTGGCCGGTAACGTCATGGCGGGCCACGCGGTGATCAAGGTGTTCGCAGGCTTTGCCGCGATTGCCGTGATCTCGCCCGTGTCGGTTCTGGCGATCACCGCTATGTACGGTCTCGAGGTCCTGGTGGCCTTCATTCAGGCCTACGTATTCACCATTCTGACCTGTGTTTACCTCAAGGACGCTCTGCATCCGCATCACTGATTGGGTCTTGCACCCAGCACAGGAACGATAACCCAACATCGAAACTTCCAATTCGTAAGGAGAAACATCATGGAAGGCGATCTCGCACACATCGGCGCAGGCCTGGCAGCAATCGGTTCCGGCGCAGCCGCAATCGGGGTGGGCAACGTTGCAGGCAACTTCCTGGCCGGCGCCCTGCGCAACCCTTCGGCGGCTGCTTCGCAGACCGCAACCCTGTTCATCGGTATCGCATTCGCAGAAGCCCTGGGGATCTTCGCATTCCTGGTCTCGCTGCTGCTGATGTTCGCCGTCTAATCTGCGGAACCTGATCCTTACGCGCAGGTGGGTCCAAGCCATAGCGGCCCACCTGTTGTAAAGACAACGTTCCGACGGAGGACATCATGGCGACTGAACCCCTAGCCAAAGAAGTAGCAGGCACCTGTGTTGACTCGTATGGGTCGGCCATCGGGATGCCGCAGCTCTGCTTTGATTGGTTCCCCAACCAGATTTTCTGGCTGGTCATCACGCTGGTCGTCATCTTTCTGGTCCTGTCCCGCGTGGCTCTGCCCCGCATCGCGGCAATCCTGGCTGAGCGTCAGGGGACCATTACAAATGACCTGGCTGCGGCCGAAGATCTGAAGGCCAAGGCGGTCGAGGCTGAAGAGGCCTATAACAAGGCGCTGGCCGATGCCCGTTCTGAGGCACAGCGTATCGCAGCGGAAGCCCGCGCCGAAATCCAGTCTGGTCTGGATGACGCGATTGCCAAAGCGGATGCGGAAATCGCTGCAAAGGCGGCTGAATCGGAAAAGGCAATTGCCGACATCCGTGCCGGTGCGCTGGAAAGCATTCAAGTGGTTGCCAAGGATACGGCAGCTGAACTGGTCACAGCACTGGGTGGCGAGGCGGATGCCAAAGCCATCGACGGTGCCGTAGACGCGCAGATGAAAGGATAAGTGACATGCGGAATACTCTTGCCCTTATCCTGACTTTCGGCGCTGCTAGCCCTGCGCTGGCCGCAAGTGGCCCGTTCTTCTCGCTTGGCAACACCGACTTTGTGGTCCTGCTGGGCTTCATCGTGTTCATCGCGGTTCTGTTCTACTTCAAGGTGCCCGGCATGATCGGTGGCGCGCTGGACAAGCGGGCCGAAGGCATCAAGTCCGAACTGGACGAAGCCCGCGCGCTGCACGAAGAAGCGCGCAGCTTGCTGGCCTCGTATGAGCGCAAGCAGCGCGAAGTGCAGTCTCAGGCGGATGCCATCGTGGCAGCAGCCAAGGACGATGCTGTACTGGCAGCTGAACAAGCCAAGGTCGATCTGGAGAAGTCCATTGCTCGTCGTTTGGTGGCAGCACAGGACCAGATCGCATCGGCGGAGGCTTCTGCCGTGAAAGAGGTGCGCGATCAGGCCATCACCGTTGCTGTTTCCGCAGCCAACGCGGTTCTGGCAAAGCAGATGACGGCTACGCAGGCCAACAAGCTGATCGACGCGGCCATCGCGGATGTAGGCGAAAAGCTGCACTGACCGTTTAACATAATTCGAAACCTTGACCCGAAAGCCCGCTTTCGGGTCAAGGCGCTTTGAAAGACCCCTCGCCTGAATTGCTGGAATTTTGATGAACATTCTCGGCATTGTTCGAAATGGTGGAGATTCCCTGACCGCAACGCTCTTGCGCATCGAACAGCTGCGGGCGCACCTTGAGAGCAGTCGCGTGATCATCGCGACCAACGATAATAAAGACAATACCGACGACATCCTACAAGACTACGCGGCTCAGAACGCGGGAGTAGATGTGCTCATTCTGGACAGTATGTCGAACCTGTTCGATGAACGCGTCGAGCGTATTGCCGTCGCCAGAAATGCAGTTCTTGAACATCTTCTTGCCACCAATCCGGTCCATCCTTTGACACTGGTTCTTGATATGGACGGACCCAATACGCAAATGGAACCAAATCAGGTGTTGAACGCGGCAGCGCGTCGGGTGCCACAATGGGACGCCGTGTTTGCCAACTCATTGCCTGCATATTATGACCTTTACGCATTGCGATGTGCGGGCTGGAGCGACCAAGACCCGTGGCGAGAGCTTACGGCGCTAACGCGACCACGGATGTTTCGCAGTGTCTGGTGGCGACGGATGCAGCGGAAAATCATCTATAATCGTCAATACTCAATACCAACCGACGCGCCTCTGATTGAGGTGGAGAGTGCTTTCGGTGGGTTGGGCTTGTATAAGACCGAAGCTTTGCGCGGTGCGACGTACCAGCCACGGGATGAGACCGGTCAAATCACCTGCGAGCATACGACTCTGCATCAATCGATGCGCAGCGCGGGAAAACGTCTTTTTATTGACCCCGGTCTTTTAACTTTGGCACAAACCGAGCATATGGGCCCCGGCAGCGGAAAGCGCATTCCAAAGAAGCTGTTGCAATGATCGGCTTGTCAGAAATGATGCAGTCGCACAGAAACCCTTTTGCTGCACCAATGCAGCTTGGTCTTGGGTGGTAGGATTACGCATGACGAATATGCCCAAGATAAGTCTGGTCGTTCCAAACCTGAACTGCGCCGAATTTCTCGAGCAGACCATTACGTCAATTGTCAGCCAGTCTTACCCCAATCTTGAGCTGATCTTGTCGGATGGGGGAAGCACAGACGGGTCGCTTGATATTGTCGAAAGATATCGCGGCGCATTCACACATATCATATCCGAGCCAGATACCGGGCAAGCCAACGCGGTCAACAAGGGGTTTGCTCTCGCCACTGGCGAGGTCATGGGGTGGATCAATTCCGATGATGTCCTAATGCAGGGAGGTCTCGGACTTGTTGGGTCTCTTTTTGCGCTAAAGTCAAAGTTGGACTGGGTGACGGGCAAGCTCACGACGATAGACGAGGCAGGGCGTATCTTGGCCTCTCGACGCCCAAGACCAATTTCGTATCAACGGTTTCTTGCGGGCGACTATCAGTGGGTGCAGCAGGAGTCGACATTTTGGCGACGCAGCCTTTGGGACAAAGCCGGAGGACAACTTGACGAGCGCCTGTCCTTGGCTGTGGATGGCGAACTTTGGCTGCGGTTCTCACGCTACGCTGAACTGATCCCCGTTCACGACAAGATCGGTGCGTTTCGGTTCCGCACAGGCCAACGTTCAGAAGCAATAGACGCCTATCATGCAGAAATGCTGGCTGTAATAGCCAACGAAAAGCAGAGTGCAGATAGCCCTGACGCCGTTACGAAATCCGTTCTGGCCGCGCCTACCAAGCTGCGGAGTTGGTCCGAAGCTGATAGCAGTTTCCCGGGACTGATCAATTGCGATCCAAAACCGATAAAGAGCTTGAGTCTTTGGAAGCACAGGTTTGCACGAGTTATTCGCAAGCTGTGACCATTGCTGAAACTCAGGCGGTGCCGCGTACCAGGTCAGCGTGTTTCGTGATCCAGCCGTTGCCTTGCGATTTCTTCGTTTCGTAGGGCTTTTTGGTGATCCTGTGTGCATTGCTGAACGAAATTCAAGTGTCTCTGGACGGCTTTGCGGACACCTTCTGGGTCACGCGCCTGTAGCGCGGTATTGATCGCTCGATGCTGGTCCAAGATGGCTTCTCGGGTTGTGCGCTGATTGAACATCATTTGGCGGTTGTAAAAGACGCCCTGTCGCAACAGATCGAACATCGACCGCATCATATGCAGCATCACGACGTTGTGGCTGGCCTCGATGATGGCCATGTGGAATTGGGCGTCCAGATTAGCTTCATCTTCCGGCGCATTGCGGGCATGGGCGGCCTCCATCTTTTCAAAGATCGTCTGGACGACTTTCAAGTCGCTTTCAGAACCCATTCTCGCTGCGCGCTCAGCTGCCAAGCCCTCCATATCCCGTCGGAATGAGAGATAATCGAAAACAGCCTCTTCATGGCTGCCGAACAGTCGGATCAGAGCAGGGGAAAACGCCGAGCCCAAGACCTCGGCGACGTATATGCCCGAGCCTGCTTTGGCCGTCAGCAACCCTTGTTCTTGCAGTTCCGAAATCGCATCCCGCAGCGACGGCCGCGACACGCCCAGTCGCTCGGCCATTTCACGCTCGGCAGGAAGTCGTTCACCCGGACGCAGGATGCCCCGAAGGATTAGCAGTTCGATCTGTCGAACCACCGCGATCGATAGCTTTTCGGTCTGAATTTTTTGAAAGGGCATCGGGACACTTTTCCAGATTGGTCAAATCATATGACCACGGATTCAGGCCCGGTTCAAGAATGCCTAGAAAGGACATAACATTACTAGGTCAGCAATATTGACATTAATTCATTATCTATTACGCTGCCTCTAAGCGGAGGAGCCTTATGTCAACGCCAGATTTGTTTGCGACCAGGGCCTCACGGATGAAAGCCTCAGAGATTCGTGAATTGCTGAAGCTGCTGGATCAGCCAGGGATTATCTCGTTTGCCGGGGGTATTCCCGACCCGGCTTTGTTTCCTGCAGATGCCTTTGCCAATGCGTTCCAATCGTGCCTTGGAGATGGGCCTCATGCGCTCCAATATTCGGTCAGCGAAGGATATCTTCCCCTTCGTGAATGGCTTGTCGGACATATGCAGCAGATCGGAATCGAATGTTCCGCGGAAAACATGCTGATCACCTCGGGTTCGCAGCAAGCGCTGGATTTTTTAGGAAAACTTTACCTGTCCCCCGGAGATACAGCTTTGGTTGGCTGGCCGACCTATTTGGGCGCAATCAACGCATTCGACGCATATGAGCCCTGTTTTGATCGGTTGGACTTGAAGGCGAACCGCCGGGCGGCTGAATATGCAGCTGCGTCCGGTGATGGAAAGATCAAATTCGCTTATTTGTCCCCGGATTTCGCAAACCCGACGGGTGAAACTGTTGACCGCGCTACACGTGAGTCACTGCTTGATCTTGCTGAGGACCTGAATATCGCAGTGATCGAGGATGGCGCGTATCAGGCCTTGCGCTATGACGGCGAAGACATTCCGCCGATTCTTGCCTTGGAGCTTGCCCGAAAGGGAACGATCGAGGCGTGCCGGACAGTCTATTGCGGCAGTTTTTCGAAGACACTGTCGCCCGGTTTGCGCGTGGGTTGGGTTGTTGCTTCGCGAGAGGTCATTTCGCAGTTGGTTTTGGTCAAACAGGCGGCTGATCTGCATTCGCCAACGATCAATCAGATGTCGATCAACGAAGTAGCACGTGCTTGTTTCGACACGCACATCTTGCGTGTGCGGGCAACGTATCGCCGGCGGCGCGATGCGATGCTGGACACTTTGCGGCAGGAAATGCCCGAAGGGGTGCAATGGACCAAGCCCGAAGGCGGAATGTTCGTCTGGTTGACCTTGCCTCAAGCACATGACGGAGCCGATCTTTTGTCACGGTCGTTGGAAACGGTACAGCTGGCTTTTGTACCTGGGCGCGCATTTTTTCCTGATGGCTCGGGTCGGAATACAATCCGGTTGAGTTTTTCCAATTCGGACGAGGCCACGATACGAGAGGGTATTAAACGTCTGGGTCAGGTTCTGCGCCACTAGTGGAAAGGGTTTGTTAACCATTCCACCTCACCATAGAGAACATGATCCGATACTTCGCCCTGCTGGTCCTGGCTGCATGTTCGGCGGGCACGCCTCATTTCCGCGATGTGCCCGCGACGCGTGTGGCGGTGAATGGTAGCGTCTTTGATGTGCGCGTGCGTGATGATCTGGCCGAAGCAGTGCGGGTGAACATTCAATACGCCCCGCGGCTCGGGCCGATCCGTGGTCGCGCTGCTCAGGCGATGGCACAGGTGTCGGGGTGCCCAATTCTGGATGTGCTAGGCGATGCCGCTGTGACGATTGGGGTGTTGGGTTGCGACCGAGAGGCGGGTGAGCGCTTGCTGCAGACTGCGGTGGCCATCCCGAACTACGAATGCGTGGACACAGGTATTTTCGATCACATCGGCGATGGCTACGGTTATCAGGTGTTCGAGTGTACTGCCTACTGACATACGCGAATTCCTGCGTATTTCGCCAAGATATTGTGGATAACTCGGGCTGATATCCCATATCCTGCGCAAGTTCGTTGACTCGACCCCAATCCGTTGCGCAGACTTCCAGCGTATAGGAATCACGGGACTCATTGCCTTTGCGTTTTAGCAAACTCAAACTCACCGGCTTCAAAAGCTTTGTCGATCCGACCGATCTGATTATCGCGGACGGACTGACCGGTGTGGTGGGACCGAATGGTTGCGGCAAGTCCAACCTGTTAGAGGCGCTGCGCTGGGTGATGGGGGAGAACCGCCCCAAATCCATGCGCGGCGGCGCGATGGAGGATGTGATTTTCGCGGGGGCGGCCACGCGACCCGCGCGCAACTTTGCCGAGGTGGTCCTGACCATGGACAACTCGGAACGGCTGGCGCCTTCGGGGTTCAATGACACCGATCAGTTGGAGATCATCCGCCGGATCACCCGCGATGTGGGCAGCGCCTACAAGACCAACGGCAAGGATGTGCGGGCGCGCGATGTTCAGATGCTGTTCGCGGATGCCTCAACGGGGGCGCATTCGCCCGCGCTGGTAGGGCAGAACCGGATCGCCGAGCTGATCAACGCCAAACCCCGAGCGCGGCGGCGTATTCTGGAAGAGGCCGCCGGGATCTCGGGTCTCTATCAACGTCGGCATGAAGCCGAGCTGAAGCTGAAGGGCACGGAATCCAACCTGACTCGCGTTGATGACGTGTTGGAACAGTTGGGCACGCAGCTGGCGCAATTGGCGCGTCAGGCCCGTCAGGCTGCGCGCTATCGCGAGATTGGTGAACAGCTGCGGCAAGCCGAAGGGATGCTGCTGTACCGACGCTGGAAAGAGGCCGACATGGCCCGTCAACAGGCCGAGGAAAAGCTGCGCGACCGGATTACTGAGGCCTCGCGCGCCGAGGCCGAGGCGCGCGCCGCCGCTGCCAAACGCACCGAGATCGAAGAAACCCTGCCGCCCCTGCGCGAGGAAGAGGCCATCGCTGCGGCCGTGTTGCAACGTCAGCAAGTGCAGCGCGACCAGCTTTCAGATCAGGAAACCCGCGCGCGTCAGACGATTGAAACCCTGACCAACCGTATTCAACAACTTGGCAATGATATCGAGCGTGAAAGCGGTTTGAACCGTGACGCGGGCCAGATGATCGAACGTCTGGAATGGGAAGCCCGCGAGCTGGCCAAGGCGGCTGAAGGTCACGATGACAAGGTGGCCGAGGCGGCGGAAATCGCGCGCGAGGCGGCCTCGGTGCTGCAGGACCGCGAGGATCACCTCTCGCAACAGACCGAGGATATGGCCCGTCTTGTCGCCCGTCACCAATCGGCGCAACGTTTGGTCGAGGACAGCCGCAAAACGCTGGCCCGGTCCGAGGGCGAAGAAGAAAAGGCGCGCGGTGCCGTGAATGAGGCGCGTGAGGCGTTGACTCGCGCGGCCGAGGCGTTCGAGGCCGCGCAAGAGGATGAAGAAGAAGCCCGCGAGGCCGCCGAGGCCGCGGAAGAAGCGCTGGCCGCAGTCGATGAGCTGCGTGGCGAGACGCAAGCGCGTGAGGCTGAAGCCCGCGCGCAACGGTCCGAGGCAGAGGGTGAGTTGGGGGCCATTCGGGCTGAGACCACCGCTTTGGCCAAGCTGGTTGAACGTGACACCGCTGAGGGGGGGCAGGTGATGGACCTGCTGCGCGTTGCTCCGGGCTATGAAAAGGCGCTGGGTGCCGCGCTGGCGGATGATCTGCGCGCGCCTTTGGTCGACGGTGACGGGCCGTCGGGCTGGGTGGAGGTCGCGGAGTACGACGCGGATCAGCCCTTGCCTGAAGGAGCTGAACCTTTGGCGCTGCATGTGTCGGGCCCAGATCGCCTCAGCCGTCGGATCGCGCAGATCGGATTGGTTGACGGGGACCAAGGCGCACGGCTGCAGGCGGCGTTGAAACCCGGTCAGCGGCTGGTGTCGCGCTCGGGCGATCTGTGGCGCTGGGACGGGTTCCGCGCCTGGGCCGAGGACGCGCCGAGTGCAGCCGCGCTGCGGTTGGAACAGCTGAACAAGCTGGAAGCGCTGAAACAGGAACTGGCCCGGACCGAGGCGCAGGCCGATGGCGCGCGGGCGGCGCATGAGGCGCTGTCACAGCAACTGGCCGACGTGACTGAAGCTGACCGCCGCGCGCGTGAGGCACGCCGTGCCGCCGACCAGCGCATGGCGGAAACCGCACGGCAACTCAGCCGGGCTGAGGCGGATCGCAATCTGGCGCAGGGCAAGCTGGAAACCCTGACGCTGGCCGTGGATCGCCACAAGGAAGACGCCATGTCCGCACGCGCCCAACTGCGCGAGGCCGAGGGCGCGCTGGCCGGATTGGGCGATCTGGACAGCGCCCGTGCGCAGGTCGAAGACATCAAACAAACGGTCGAGGCCGCGCGGATCACCATGCTGACCCACCGCTCGACCCATGACGAATTGCGCCGCGAGGGCGAAGCACGGACCCGTCGCAGCCAGGAGGTCAAGAAAGACCTCAGCGGTTGGAAGCACCGGTTGGAGACGGCGGAAAAACGCATCTCGGAACTGGCTGAGCGCAAGGAAAGCTCTGAGGAGGAGCTGACCGACGCGATGGCCGCCCCCGGCGAAATCGCTGAGGCGCGCGAGGAACTGAACGAATTGATCGAAGCTGCCGAAGCGCGCCGGGCAGAGGCTGCTGACAAGCTGGCTCAAGCCGAGGCTCAGCAGCGCGAATGGGTGATGGCCGAACGTGATGCGGAACGTCTGGCCTCGGAAGCGCGCGAAAGCCGGGCCGCCGCCGAGGCGCGCTGTGACGCCGCCAAGGAAAGCGTGACCGCCGCTGCGGAACGCATCGCCGAGGATCAGCAGCTGACGCCAAACCAGTTGTTGAATCAGCTGGACGTGAACCCCGACCAGATGCCCGCCGCCGACGCGCTGGAGGCCGAGGTTAACCGCCACAAACGCCAGCGCGACGCGATGGGGGCAGTGAACCTGCGGGCCGAAGAGGACAGCAAAGAAGTCCAGGAAGAATTCGACACGCTGAACAGCGAAAAGGCCGATCTGGAAGAGGCGATCAAAGCCCTGCGCAGCGGCATCGCCAGTCTCAACCGTGAAGGTCGCGAGCGTCTACTGACCGCGTTTGAACAGGTAAACTCGAACTTTGCCATGCTGTTCAAACACCTGTTCGGCGGCGGTGAGGCCAATCTGGTCATGGTTGAAAGCGACGATCCGCTGGATGCGGGGCTTGAGATTATGTGCCAGCCACCGGGCAAGAAACTCTCGACGCTCAGCCTGCTCTCGGGCGGTGAACAGACTCTTACTGCAACCGCGCTGATCTTTGGTGTGTTCCTTGCCAACCCTGCACCGATCTGTGTGCTGGACGAGGTCGATGCGCCTCTGGACGATGCTAACGTGACGCGTTTCTGCGACCTGCTGGATGAGATGTGCCGCCAGACCGACACGCGGTTCCTGATCATCACCCACCACGCGGTGACGATGGCACGGATGGACCGGCTTTTCGGTGTGACCATGCAGGAACAGGGCGTTAGCCAGCTGGTTTCGGTCGACCTGAAAAAGGCCGAACAGATGGTCGCCTGATCTGTCACTGCAACGTTATGCCTGTTGCAGAGCAGTTCGGTCTAGACTGACTTTATGACGCGCTTTTTGATCCTCGCCTTGCTTAGTGCTGGCCCCGCCCTTGCCGCCGAATGGCCCACCAAACCCGGAGACGTCCCCCTGTCGCCCGAAGAACTGGATGCCTTGGCTGGACGCACGCTGACCTTCTTTGATGACGGGCAGGCCAAATTTTCGGCTGGAGGCGCATATTCCTACACCTACGCCAGCGGAGACGCCGCCTTTGGCACCTATTCCATCGCCGAGGACGGCAGCGTCTGCATCGCTTACCGCAATGGGTTCGGTCGTTGCGATCTGTACGTGCGCAGCGGCGACCGGCTGATCCTGATTGACGAAAAAGGGGATCGATATCCGGTCCGGCCGGAATGAACCGGATCGGGTGTATCCCTGTACACATGCCTTTCGGCCACGAAAAAAAACGAACAAGACGCCCTTGGCGGATACTCGGTCTGAAGGAAATCCCATCATAGGTATCGGTTGACCCGAAGCGCAGGGACTTTTTTCCAAGTCGTTAGTGCTTGTTGAACGAACCGCTGTCTGAGGCTCAGGTTTCCGCGCATTGCAGCTCCAAACCACGCTTTCAGCTGAGCGTTATGCTTTTCAGCATATTTGGGTGGGTTTCAGGTGTGGATATGATGCGCGCTGTGTGTTGAATTGGCATTTCCCGCGTTGTTCTACTCAACAGGCTTTGCGAGAACTAACCGTTTTTCTTAACTGGTTATATCTTCGCGGTAGTAAATGTCGCGTCCGATATCAATACAAACAAAGTCATCCGGAACCGGGATCATCGCGCGTAGAAACGAATGTGGGTAAGCGAAGAAATTGAAGTGTGGATTGAAAGTATACAGGTATTCTCGTTCGCGCGGAACGATGATAATCAGTCTCTTACGAGTGATGCGACGTAGTTCGGCAATTGCTGCGCGGTAATCCAGAATATGTTCGATCACATGCGTGCAAACCACGTTGTCGAATTCACCGTCCTCAAAAGGCAATTCCTCGATGCGAGCTGAAATGCCTTCGATACCTTCCAATGCGGCGGCATCATCTACAACGAAATCTACGCCAACCTTACGGGTCAGGCCGGGGCGACGCTCAGCCAGTCTGGTCAGTAGCGCACCGGTGCCACATCCGACATCGCAGATTGATCCTTCGACCAGTTCTTGTGCAATCTTGTTGATACACTTGTCAGAGCAGTCAGTCTCGTCATGAACCCTTGGATGTTCGCGGTAGAGTGCTTCGTACTCATCATTGGTCAGAAAAGGGGCGCGACTACGGAAATCGGCAAGCCGCGATATGTGCTTTCCCCAGGCTAACTCGGCCAAAATGCGGAACAAAGCGGAGTCTCGAACAAACGCGGGAAGGATGTCCTCGAGAACGAAGCGCAGTTTGTTGGTTGTTTCTCGTCGCATTGGGTTTCGGCTTGGGTTTGGTCAATTAC
Source organism: Ruegeria sp. HKCCD7628 (assembly GCF_057221005.1). Taxonomy (NCBI): domain Bacteria; kingdom Pseudomonadati; phylum Pseudomonadota; class Alphaproteobacteria; order Rhodobacterales; family Roseobacteraceae; genus Ruegeria; species Ruegeria sp. HKCCD7628. Next base: position 71,232 of record NZ_JBWVBA010000005.1, on the reverse strand, counting down.
CACATCCGTTATACGTCCGATCCGAAGTGGGTCCAGAGGCTGGCGATCTTCATTGACAGAAGAGGAAGCGATCGAATGCATTTGCTGCGATTAGGCAACATTCTTCCGCGACGGGAGCCTGCTAGCGGCAAACGTCTTGCTGAACAGCATTGCCAGGCCCAACCTGCAACCGCATTTGGACACGGGACTTGTTGTTTTGAAAACTGTAGAACCGGAAAGGACTCTAACTGCCAGCTTGCGAGTGGCGGTGATATTGCCAAGTTACAATGAAAGTGTGGCGATCGGTCCGACAGTGACAGCATTTCAGGATGCTTTGCCAGATGCTACCATTTATGTCTTTGACAATAATTCTACTGACAACACAGCGCAGGTGGCCAGAGAAGCAGGCGCTGTTGTAGGGTTTGAGGCCAGCCCGGGGAAAGGTAGCGTTGTCCGCCGGATGTTGGCCGACATTGACGCGGACGTTTATGTCATGGCTGATGGCGATGCCACCTATGACGCGGCCAGCGCACCGGCCCTGATAGAGCGGCTCGTGTCCGGGAATTTTGACATGATCACCGGAAATCGGAGCAGTACAGAGCAAGCGGCCTACCGTCCAGGACATCGGTTCGGAAATCGAGTTTTAACAGGTTTGGTTGAATGGTTATTCAAATGTAAGGTCGGAGATTTGCTTTCAGGATACCGCGTGTTCAGTCGCCGCTTTGCAAAGACTTTTCCTGCTCATTCCCGTGGTTTCGACATCGAAACCGAATTAACGGTTTTTGCGTTGCAACTCAGGCTTCCGATTGATGAGATGGACACTCCCTATCGGGCTCGCATGGAGGGTTCGAACTCCAAACTATCCTCTGTTGCCGACGGTTTTAGGATCCTGCGAATGATCGGGCTGATGCTGAAGGAAGAAAAGCCTATGCAGTTCTTTTCAGTGATCGCAGCGTGTGCATTTCTGCCGTCTCTGGTGGTTTTTGCCTCGGTCTTCCGGGAGTTTCTGGAGACTGGCCTTGTTGAACGAATCCCGTCACTGTTTACGGCGCTTTCAGGTTTCGTGATCGCAGTTTTATCCTTTGTTTGCGCTGTGCTTCTTGACACTGTTGCGCGGGGGAGGAGGGAAGCGCGACGCATTGCTTACCTTAGCTATCCGCCACCTTGGAATTCTTCTGCCTCGACGTGGTCGGACGTTACCGAAACAAGATCAAACGCGGGGCAATGAAATTGAACGCCAATGCTGAAATGGCGGCAGGTGTCAGGGGGAATTCTGGAGATAATAGTTTAGTATCAATTTGTTGAGCCGTCATCCTGTAAGCGGAAAAACTGATGGCAAGACCAAATGACATTGACCTAGGTGATAGCGCGTCAAATACCGCCTATCCTTGTTCGATGATCCGAACAGGTGAGGATATGCACGAAAAACAAAAAGCAACTGACGCCTCAGGTGTAATCGCATTTGTAGTGTTTTTTTCACTCGTTGCGGTGCGGCAGATATTGCGTGCGCCCGAAGCTACAGAGTTGTTGCTGGATCTAGACAACGATGCCGCCATGCGTCTTGTCATAGTGCGCGATTTTTTGGCAGGGCAGGGATGGTTTGATTTGGTGCAATACCGTCTTGGGGTTGATGGCGGTACGCTTATGCATTGGTCGCGCTTGGTCGACTTGCCAATTGCCGGATTGATTTTACTTTTCGAAGTTTTTTTTGATCGCGCCTATGCTGAGTACCTCGCTTTGCTCATCTGGCCACTTGTCACACTTGCGGCGGCTATGTTGGTATCCGCAAAGATCATGTTTGCTTTGGCTGGTGGTTCCGCGCTTTTTTATACTGCCGTTTTGTTCAGTATCATCATCGGCTTCGATGGCAGGTTCCAGCCGGGAAGTATCGACCACCACAACGTCCAGATGGTTCTATTGCTGACTGCCCTTCTGGCGATGGTTTCGCCATTTGGAAGTATCAGGCGTTTGATTGCTGGCGGCATTGCGATTTCGGTCAGCCTAGCCATTGGTATCGAAAACCTTCCTCTGCTAGCCGTGATATGTTTTTGCATTGCCGGTGCTTGGGTCTACCACGGTAAATCCCGACAAAGGCAGGTCATGTACATATGTGCGGGAATTGGCTTGGGCATGTGCGTGATTTTCCTGCTGTCAGCTCCTGCCGCGGCTTATGCGGGCGGGTTTTGTGATGCGTTGTCGCGCGACCTTGCAGCCCCTGTCATTCTAAGCAGCGGTACTCTCTTCATTCTTGCCTTAAAAACACCCGAACGTGCATGGCAAAGGGTGTTGCGTCTTGCTTTTGCCTTCGCAGCTGTTGGTTTAGTGTCAATCGCGTTTTTTCCGGCGTGCACACAAAACCCGTTGGATGGGCTTGACCCAGACCTAAAAATATTTTGGCTGGACCATGTCTCAGAAACAGGCGGCCTGCTCGATATTATCAACGGTGTCGCTGGGTATAACGATGTCTATATCGTGTATTACGTCGCAGGGTTCTTTGGTCTGCTCGCCAGTTTATTCCAAATCAGGGCGGATCGGGCTAGGCGCACAGAGTGGATATCATTTTCTATCCTGCTCGGCGTAGCCTTGGCGATTACTGTGTATCAGATTCGTGGTTCTCTTGGCCTGTTGGTACTTTCGGTGTTCCCGTTGGTGAAATGTGTTACCCAAGCGCGTTGTGTCTTACGACGCCGTTTTGGCGAGTTTTCTCTTGTATTGATATGGATTCCTTTGCTTGCGATCTTGCCGGGGGTTTGGGGGTACGGTTTTTCGGTTTATGTCCGACTTTTTCCGACCACTGACTATGCATCAGTACCTGAATACGGTGGGAACGTTGCTTTGGGCGAATGCTGGACGCAGGAATCGGTCGCTGCGCTAGCCGGATTGCCGAAAGGTACGGTCGCGGTCAGTTGGGACTTTGGAACCAACGTTCTGGTCAACACCCCCCATAGAGTTTTGGCGGCGCCATATCATCGAAACGGTTCGGGAATACTGGCACAAACCCGACTTTCGATTGCCAAGGATGCCGAAACGGCGAAAGAAATAATTGAAGAACATGGCGTGACCTACGTTGTGACATGTGGCCATGACTCGGTATTGTTAGGGTTGTCTCGAATTGGGTATTCGGGATTCAGCCTGGATTTAAAATCGGGAAGTGTCCCAGACTTTCTGGAACTGATCCGAACGCCGGAATCTTCTACGATGACTGTCTATGGCGTGCGCTAGCACTGCCCGGTGGCCATTTTCAAACTCCTAGAACCGCTTCGACCTTGTCCAAAGTTGCTGTGCTGACAGCTACGCCATTTGCCTGCGCCGTGGCGCGGTTGGCGGCTCGGCCGTCTCCTGGAAGGTGAGCGCCGTCCTGGGATCGGATCGCGTCAACCAATTCGCCAAGACCAGAGGCAAATGCGCCTTGCGACGTAGCCGCTGGATCAATGGCAATGAAAAACTGCCCGGTTTTGGGTGGTCCGCCAACAGTACCTGAAAACGGAGATGCGTTAAGGCCAAGAGTGGCACCCGTAAGCGCGGCAGCCAAAACCTCGGTCAATAGGGCGACGCCGACACCCTTATAACCTCCGGACGGTGCCATCGACCCTTTCAATCCAACTGCCGGGTCTGTTGTTGGATTGCCGTCTGCGTCCAGCGCCCAGCCTACCGGGATCGGTTTGTCTTCTCGGGCGTGTTTCATGACTTCGCTTTTCGCAATGGTGCTGGCGCTTTGGTCGATCACCAGCGAAGGTTGCCCGTTCGCGCCCGGAGCCGCGATCGAGAACGGATTAGTCCCGACCACAGGTTTTGATCCCCCGGACGGAGCGATCGAGGCCGGCGCGTTGGTGAAGCCCAACCCGACCAGACCAGCCTGTGCAATCCGGAAGGTGTGATATCCCAGAACACCGCAATTGTAGCTGTTGCGAATGGCGAGCGCCGCTATTCCCTGTTCGCGGGCGGCAGGCAGCAGCGCCTCGAACCCCAAATCAATTGCGGGATGCGCAAATCCCGTCGCGGCGTCCACGTTCACAACACCCGAACGTGGGCGTGACAGCACCGGTTGGGCGGCACCGTCGACTTTCCCGCATTGAACATGCTCGCAGTAGATCGGGATGTAGGCAAGCCCGTGGCTAGAGACGCCGTCTGCTTCGGTTGCAGCAGTTGCAACCGCCAAGGGGCGCGCATTTGCTTCGGTCGTACCAGCGGCAACGAGGGCGCGAAAAGCCAGATCTTCGATCTGGGTCAATGTCAGGGTGCGGGTCTCGGTCATTTTGGGTCTCATCAATCGTTGTCAGACAGACCCGCTCCGGCCCCGCGCAGGCGGGAGTCCTCGGTTGCGGGGGCATAGGTGAAGTGGGCAAGGCGATTCAGCTCGGACCAGTCTGCAGGGTCGGGCGTGGCACGTGTGCACTGAGGATGGGTTTGGATCATTATCCCGCCCCGCTTTATTGTGATCTGGCTTGCCTGTTCGGGGACCGAAAAGGCCGTGGTGAGGGCAAACCCATCGGTCACAAACTGTGTCTTATCCATTGTCACGGAAACGGGGGTATCCAAAAACCGCGCCACGTTGGCTGCGAAAGGCAAAAGTAAAACCGGGAAGACAATGTCCTGCAACGTGATGTCTTCTTTGCGCAACTCAGCAGCTTGGTCCGAAAGGTGTGCTCCTGCGGCAATTGGGCACTCAGCTACGGGCAAACTTGGTTGCGCGCTTTGTAGTTTCGCCAGTTTTGCTAACGCCCCGATCCCGTCCATGCCCTGAGCACAAAGCCAGCGAGTAGCCTTGGCGGCCTCTTCCGCGGGACCCCAGCTATGTCCGACACCGCGCATTGCCCGTTTGGCAGTGGCTTCGACCTCGTTCAGTGACAGGTTCATTGTAGCGCCTCGGGGTAAACCCAAAGATCTGCGTTTTCTGTGTTCAGTTCGTCCGGGTAGGGCGCGCCCGAATACATGCAGATGCGAACCCACCGGTCCGAGCGCGGGTCGAACTGTGTTGCTCCAAAGAATGATAGTTTTGCCCTTAGCATGTCGATGGGCAACACGTTTGCACTGATTGTGTTGTCGCGGATTTCTCCATACGGGGCGACGCGACCGATCTGCGCGCGTCTTATGGTGTGGCGATGTTCCGGATGGTGCAGGAGAAACGCGGCAATCTTGTCTGTGTCCGCCCAATCCTCAAGGGCGCGATAAGCAGCGGCCGCGTCCCGTGCAGGGGCCAGAGGTTGTTCGTACTCCGCGATTGGTTCTTCGAAACGTTCGCCAAGGCGGGGTTCCAGCTTTTCTTCGGACACGTACCACGCGCGGGCGCAGTTGGCTTGTGCCTGCCAATCAAGATCAAGCGCCCAGTCAAAACTCTGCCGGATCAGCGCGCGCACCTGTGCGACGCTCATACTGCCGTCGATCATCTGCGCGCCTGCGTTGCTGTCGGCCATGCAATCCACTAGACCGTCGACCAAATCGCCGTAAGGTTCCAGAATTAGCGAGGCCAGCAATTCTTGCCCCTCTTCACTCAGATGATCCTCGGACCAGCGGATCAGGGCGTCCCATGGGTGGTGTTCGGTCAGGTCGCGCTTGGCCAGCTCGGCGGTTAGCATGTCGAGATCAGTTCTGAGCGCGGCCAGTTTGTCGATTTGAACCGGATGATCCGAGCGCCACCACGACACCGAAAGCTTGCTGCGTTCGAAAATCGCGCGGAACTGCGCCATGCGGTCCGGTGTGGCGTGTGGCACGGACCGCACCCGCGCGATGGCTTCTTCGCGAACCATGATCCAGTTGTTGAACAGAACGGGGTGATTAATGATGAACGGCGCCATTCCCAGACCGGTCGAATTGCCGATGCCCAGCCACTGCGCAATCGCCGGATCCAGACTGGCTGTTTCATCGCCCCCTTTGGCCTGCGCCATGTGCTGCACCAGATCGCGCACGAAGGTGCGAGTCAGATAGACCGAAAGCATCTCGGTCTGGAAAGGCGCGCTTAGTTCCGGGCGGTCGGCGGTTGTCTCACGATCAGCCGCCCCGAACTTGCCCGAGCCATATACGGCCGTGGTGCGCATCAGGTAGCCCACCTTATAGATCTGCTCGGGGTCCGGCTGTTTGCCTGCTGACAGAGCGTCGACCACATGCGCCCAAAGCCGGACCGAACGGTTGGCGCGAGACAGAGACAACTCGTTTTCGCTGATCCGACCGGCCTCTTGCAGGGGGACGTTTTGGGAAAGACGTTCGATGTCTTCGGTCGTAGGGATGCCATCGAACAGGGTAAATGTGGCGTCCCAAGCCTCGGCTATCACGCGGTCGGAGCGTTGCTCGGGTGGCAGATCGTGAGCGAAAGCCACCAGCGAATAAGCGCGGTCAGGGCCATGCGCGGTATAGACAGCATGACCCACCCCGTTCGTGTCGATGTCAAAAACGGGCCGGGTAAAACGCCAGTTCTCGCGGGCCATCCGCCGGGTCAATTGCCGCATGAAGCTAAGGCGACATTGGTGCAGTGACCCCAATCGCGAAAGTCGCATGACCTGCGCGGGGTCTCGGCGTGCAATATCGCGCTGCAGATTGGTCATGCGCGTGGTCCGAAGTTTTCAGCAAAGAAACGATACCAGTTGCCGCCCATGATACCTGAAACCTCATCTTCGTTCATACCCACAGAACGTAGTCCGGATTCGATATTCCCAAAATCGCGGTTGTCCTGAAACCAGCTGGGCATGGGTGGAAATCCGGGGGCCGAGGCCGAGCCTTCGCCATAGTCGATTTCTTTCGTCCAGCGCCCGACGCGCATCCACTCGACCACGCTGTCGGGTTGGTCCTGACACAGGTCAGTGCCGATCCCCAGATGTTGGACGCCGTATTTGTCGGCGGCGCAGGCGATCATCTCGCAGAAGCTATCCAGCGTGCAGGCTGATTTGTCTTTCAGATGATGCGGATAGACCGAAAAGCCGAGCATCCCGCCATGGTCCGTCACCGCGCGGATCACCGCATCGCGCTTGTTGCGCAGCGCAGGCGACCAGTCGTGCGGATTGGCGTGAGTGATGGCGATGGGACGCTCGGACAGTTCGGCGGCCTCGATTGTGGACCGGTCAGCCGAGTGACTCATATCCACGACAAGGCCGACGCGGTTCATCTCCTTGATCACCTGCTTGCCCATGCGGGTGACGCCGGTATCTTCGGCCTCATAGCAGCCGGTGGCCAGCAAGGATTGGTTATTATAGGTCAACTGCATGAACCGGGCGCCCAGATCGTGCAGGATTTCGACAAGACCGATATCGTCTTCGATGGGCGAGGGGTTCTGAAAGCCGAAAAACACCGCCGTCCGCCCGGTTTCGCGCGCCCGGTCAATATCGCTGGCCCAACGGCCTTTAATGATCAGGTCGGGGAATTGCTCGAACCAGCGGTTCCACTTTTCAAAGTTCAAGACGGTTTCGCGGAAGTTCTCATGATAAGAGATGGTGACGTGGATCGCGTCCACGCCACCTTCGCGCAGTTGCCGGAAAATCTTTTCCGACCAGTTGGCATATTGCAGCCCGTCGATGCGCATCAGACCGGCGTGCCGGCGCTGATATAGGCGGTTTTGACGGTGGTGTAGAACTCAGCTGCCGCCTTACCCTGCTCGCGCGGGCCGTAAGAGCTGTCGCCGCGTCCGCCGAAGGGCACGTGATAGTCGGTGCCCGCTGTCGGCAAGTTCACGGTGACCACGCCAGTGCGAGCATTTCGGCGGAAATGCGTGGCGCGGGCGAGGCTTTGGGTCACGATTCCCGAAGTCAGGCCGAAATTGGTGTCGTTGACGACGCTCAGCGCCTCATCATAGCTGCCAACCTTGATTACGCTGGTCAGCGGCGCGAACATTTCTTCGCGGTTGATGCGCATGTCGTTGGTGGTGTTCAGGAACACCCCAGGCGACATGTAGAATCCGTCATGAGGCATCTCCAGCCGCGCGCCGCCACAGGCCAATTCGGCGCCCTCAGACTTGCCCAGATCGACATAGGCGAGGTTTTCCTGCAACTGCTGCTCGCTGACGACCGGCCCCATCTGGGTGCCATCCTCCAGCGCGTGACCGACTTTCATCGCTTGCGCACCGGCGACCAGTTTCTCGACGAACGCATCATGGACGCCCGCATGAACAACCAGCCGCGACGAGGCAGTGCATTTCTGCCCGGTGCCTCCAAACGCGCCACCCAGCGCCAGCGTCACCGCCAGATCAAGATCGGCGTCGTCCATGACGGCCAGCGCGTTCTTGGACCCCATCTCCATCTGTACCTTGGTCAGGTTCTGGATGGCCGCTGCCGCAATCCCTTTGCCCACCGGCACCGATCCGGTGAATGAAATCGCGTTCACCTTGGGGCTTTCCACCAAACGCTGACCGATGCTGCGCCCCGATCCCATCACCAAACTGAACAGGCCCTTGGGGATATCCTGCCGTTCAATGATCTCGGTTAAAGCTACAGCCGATGCAGGGGTGATGTTCGCAGGTTTCCACACCACCGCGTTGCCGTAGCACAGCGCCGGTGCGATTTTCCATGAGGCGGTCGCGGTGGGAAAGTTCCATGGGCTGATGATGGCGACGACGCCCACGGGTTCGCGCCGTACGTCAATCTCAACGCCGGGGCGGACAGAGTCGGCATTCTCACCGATCTGACGCAGACACTCGGCTGCGTAATAGGTAAAGAACTGTCCCGCGCGATAGACCTCGCCTTTACCTTCGGCCAGCGGTTTGCCTTCCTCACGCGACAGCAGCGTGCCCAACTCCTCGGCGCGGGCCATCAGCTCGTTGCCGATGGCGTTCAGAACAGCTTGCTTGCGTTCAGGCAGATACGTTGCCCACTCTGCCTGCGCAATGCGCGCGTGCGCTAGCGTTGCGTCTAACTGGTCCACGCTGGCTTGGGCGAACATGTCGACAAGATCGGTCAGATCCGACGGGTTGCGGTTCTCAATTTCGGATTCACCCACCAGCCATTCGCCAGCGATCAAGTTCAGTTTGGTCACACCACGCCTCAGAGATAACAAGAGTTACACAAAGCATGGCTTTTTCGTTTACCATCAGTCAAATTCAAACAGGTGAAGAAAGCTTCAGGGAATTTGAAGTATGGCGATTAAGATCGAAACCCTGCGATGTTTTTGTACCGTGGTTCAATCCGGAAACTTGACCGAGGCTGCGGACCGATTGGGGCGAACTCAGTCAGCCGTTTCCATGACACTTAAGCAACTTGAAGGCCATTTGGGTCGCAAACTGTTCGAAGGCGAACGCAAGAATCGTCTTTCCCCTTTGGGAGAGCAAGTTTTTGAGCTTGCGTTGAGGCAGGTGCGTCAGTTCGATCAAGCCGTAGGTGACATTGAAGCCGTAGCTTCGGCCGAGCAGGGGTTGCTGCGAATCGCATCGGTGCCATCAGTCGCCGCGCTGGTGTTTCCGCGTGTTCTGAGGCACCTGATACAACGCTTTCCTGGGGCGAAGGTTGATCTGCGGGACACTGACACGCAGCAGGTCCTGGATGCATTGGTCGAAGGGAAGGCGGATATCGGAATTGCCTCGGGGCATCACGCGCTGAACGGTTTTCATACCAAGCCCTTGTTACAAGACCGGTTCGGGCTGGTCTGTGCTGCCGATCACCCGCTGATCCGGCAGGTTGAACCCCCGTGTATTGCCGATCTGGTGACCGTGCCGTTCATTCGAAACAGCCTGTGCGACCTGATCACGTCACCGCAGTTTCACCAAGCGATTGATCAGGCTGACATCACGATCCGCAACACACATTCTTTGATTACGATGGTCAGGACGGGCAATTGGGCGACGGTCTTGCCTCAAACGGTGGCAGAGTTCATTCCCGAAGCCACCGCCTTTCGCGAGATAAAAGACCTGCCGGATCAAAGGCAGGTCTTTTTGTACGTCAAAGAACGGTCACGCTTTCCCGAACTGACCGAGGCCGCAGAGCACCTCATTCTCGCATATGATGCTTAGGGCTTCTATTTTTTGACGTCGCCCGCAAACCGCGCGGCGTTTTCTTTGGCAAAGGCCGACGCATCGGCGCTTGAGTCCCAGAATTGGGGGTTTGCCTTGGGAATGGTCAACGCTTTCTGAACGGCGGGCCGGGCGTCGATGCGTTCGAACCAGGCGTTCAGATGAGGTAGATCGTCCACCTTGACCCGTGCCCAGACATAGGCCCGCGCCCACGGGTAAAGCATCATATCGGCAATGGTGTATTCATCTGCGGCGATCCAGTCGCGCCCTTCAAGCCGTGTGTCCATAACCTCTAGCAGGCGGCGGCTTTCATCAACATAACGGCGGATGGAGAACGGTTCGTCGTGCCCATTGGGGGCGGCGATATGTTGGAAATACATCGCCTGTCCCATCATGGGCCCGATATGACCGACCTGAAAGAAAACCCATTGCATGACTTCGGATCGTTTGATCGGGTCTTCCGGCAGGAACTTTCCGTATTTTTCGGCCAGGTGCCACAGGATCGCGCCGCTTTCGAATATGGCGCGCCCCTCGGACCGGTCATAAATCGTCGGTATTTTACCGTTGGGATTCAGCGCCAGATAATCTGGCGCTTTTTGTTCTTGTTTGGAAAAGTTGATATGGGTGAGGTTGTAAGGAATTCCGGCCTCTTCCAGAAAAATGACCGGTTTATAACCGTTCATCGTTCCTGCGGTGTACAGGTGAATATCAGGCTGCGACATCGTCTGCCTCGGCGAATGTAGAAATCAGATGCGTCTGGAATCGGGCAAAATCTGCCTCGATCGTCGGGTTCTTCATAACATCAAACGCGGCAAAAGTTGGCAGAGGCTTCATCGCCATGAATTTCGCCGTTAGGTGCAGCGGTTTCAGCAGGTCATCTACGGTATCGCCGGCAAAGAAGGGCTCGGTCGGGTTGTCGAACGCTTCGACCGGGGCGTTGAACGTGACTGACAGCATATAGCTTTTGTCGTGCAAAACGCCGCCCATACCGTAGTTGGACTTAGGGGCGTCACTGGTGCGCCCATCGCCATGCGCAAACCGTCCATCCATGGCCGAGGTATAGACCTCGTCCATGTATTTCTTGAAGACCCACGGCACGCCCATCCAGTTCACCGGGAATTGCATGATGACAGTGTCCGCCCACAAGTGGTTCGCGACTTCTGTATCGACATCATAGCCTTCGGCGACCGTAGTCACCCGGACATCATGGCCCAGCGTGCGCAACTGGGTGCTGGCTTGTTCGGTCAGGCTGGCGTTCAGAGCACCGGGGGCCGCTTCATAAGGCTGTGTGCCGTTGAGGATCAGGATATTGCTCATGTCTATGCCCTTTTTCCAATCTTGGGAATGTCGTGTCGAAGCAGTTGGGGGTGGCGGAGATAAAAAGCAACCAGTATACTTTTAGTAACCTTCTTTTTCATAAGGGATATGCCATGCGTGCAAAGGTCAGTCAGGATAATCGGGGGCGAAAACAAGTGGCAGAAGCCTGCCTCGAGCCTTGCTCGGTCGAGCGCGGGATGCGGATCATCGGCGGTAAGTGGACGGGTTCGATCCTATGGCACCTGAAAGACGGGCCCGTGCGATTCAATGACTTGTCCCGCATGATTGCAGGTGCCAGCAAAAAGATGATCACCGAGCGTTTGCGTCAGCTTGAGGCACAAGGTTTAGTGAAGCGACACGTGCTACAGACATCTCCCGTTTCGGTCGAATACTCTGTCACCGAGCTTGGCCGCAGCGCGCTGGGCATTCTGGACGATTTGAGCAAGTGGAGCGAGACTTTGCCTGCGGCCGTCGTTTCAGACATCGGTTAATAGTTCGGAAATTTTCGAAACTAATATACGATGATATCAAATACATGTATTTGTCCTCCGTAGGGCTTGATGGGTGTTGTGTCACCATGCTTCACTTTTCTGGCCAATCCGGCGCGTCGAGCCGCTGGCCAAAAAATCCGGGGAGTTAGAGCTTCCCGAGACTGTTTGTAAGGTGCGGGACCGGCATTTGCCGACAGAACAGCATCGCGAACGCCCAACATGGAGATATCAGATGAAGAAACTCACCACACTTATGGGAAGTGCAGCAGCTCTTGCCGCAGGTCCCGCGCTTGCCGCAGATATCGTGATCGGTGTGCCAAACTGGGCATCGGTGAACGCCACGGCGCATATCCTTGAAGTTGTGATCGAAGAAAACCTGGGCTTGGACGTAGAGCTTCAGAACGGCACCAACCCGATCGTGTTCGAGGCGATGGATTCTGGCGCGATGCATGTCCACCCCGAGGTTTGGATGCCGAACCAGCAGAACCTGCACGACACCTATGTCAAAGATAACGGCACCGTGGTTATGAACGAAAACCCAGTTCAGGCCGAGCAGGGCATGTGTGTGCCCACGGCGACAGCTGAAAAATATGACATCAAGTCCATCGACGATCTGAGTGATCCGGACAAGATGGCAATCTTTGACACTGACGGCAACGGAACGCCCGAGGTTTGGATCGGTGCGCCGGGCTGGGCCTCTACCGTGGTCGAAAAAATCCGGGCCAAGTCCTATGGCTATGATCAGATTTTCGATCTGACCGAGTACGAAGAAACCATCGCCTATGCGAATCTGGCCAACGCCGCCAAGGCCGGCGATCCGTGGATCGGCTTCTGCTACAGCCCGCACTACATCTTTGTGACACAGGACCTGACCGTTCTGGAAGAGCCCGCTCATGATCCGGCGACCTGGACCATCGTGCAGCCCACAGATGATCCCGACTGGCTGGATAAATCCGAGGCATCCTCGGCCTGGAACGGCGCCACGCTGCACCTTCACTACGCCAAGGAGCTGGAAGACGCCTACCCCGAGGTGGCCGCTCTGTTCCGCAACTACCAAATGCAGGGTGACGACCTGAGCGCGATGGGCAAGGCCCTGGCTGTGGACAATGTGGAAGCAGCAGACTTTGCCCGCGAATGGGTGGCCAACAACGAGGATACCGTTCTGAACTGGCTGACCAACTAAGACGCATTCCCAGGGGGTCGTCGCGACCAGTTCGCGGCGGCCCTTTGCATATAGATTGGGGAAAACCCCGCATATGAGGGGCAAATGGACGAACCTGTCGTAAAACTTGAAAATGTCTGGAAAATCTTTGGCGCGCGCGCTGAAGAGGCCATGGCGGCTGTGCGCAGCGAGGGTATTGGAAAACCCGAGGTGCTTGAACGCTTTAACTGTGTCGTAGGTGTGCAGGGCGCAACCTTCGAGGTGCCGCGTGGCGAAATTTTCTGCATCATGGGCCTGTCAGGGTCCGGCAAATCCACTCTGGTTCGACATGTGAACCGGCTGATCGAACCGACTGCGGGTAAGATCGAGATCATGGGGCAGGATGTCTCAAAAATCTCGGAATCCGAATTGCGTCGCATTCGCGCCCAGCAGATCGGGATGGTGTTTCAGCATATGGCGCTGATGCCGCACCGCTCGGTCCGCGATAACGTGGCTTACCCGCTAGAGATTCGGAAGGTGTCGAAATCCAAGCGTTGGGCGGTGTCCGACCACGCGCTGGGTCTGGTAGACCTGACAGGCTATGAGGATCGCTTGCCCAAAGAACTGTCGGGCGGGATGCAGCAACGTGTTGGCATCGCCCGCGCGCTGGCTTCAGACCCCGAGATTCTGTTGATGGATGAGCCGTTCTCGGCCCTCGACCCATTGATCCGCTTGCAGTTGCAGGATCAGTTCAAGGCGCTGGTGGCGCAACTGAAAAAGACCACGCTGTTTATCACGCATGACTTGGACGAGGCCATCCGCATCGGCCATCGCATCGCCATCATGAAGGACGGTGTGATCGTGCAGATTGGCACGCCCGAAGATATCGTTATGAACCCCGCCGACGATTACGTGCGCGAATTTGTGCAGGGGATTTCCAAACTGAAACTGGTCAAAGCCCATTCGATCATGGAGCCGCTGGCCAGCTATTCCGGCCCAACCGAAGGCGCGCCGCGTGCCGATGAAGGTGCTGATCTGGACCAGTTGATTGATCTGGCCGTTAACACTGAACTGCCGGTGATCATTACGGATGGTGGCAGCGACGTGGGTGTCGTGACCAAGCCGCGTCTACTGCGCGGTATTCAGGGGGGCAAAAATGACTGACGCAACCACCGAACTGAAAGTCACTGCCGCCTCGGATATCGAGGTGGATCGCGACGCACTTGACCGCTCGATCCACGAATTTGCGGGTCCGAACGGGGATTACTACGTCAACGCTTTTCACAAGATCCACGATGCGACCAGCGCGGTGCCAAACACGTTCAATAAATGGGCGGCGGCGCTGGGTCCGTTCTGGTCCGCCTCGCGCGCGATTTGGGGGATGTTCTGGACCTTCCTGATTCTTGAAATCATCGCGTGGGTGCAAATCGGACGCGGGGCTTGGGGCAATCCCGGCGCCGACATGGCCGAACGTGCCGAACGCCAGCAAGCCCGTGCGAACGAGCTGCTGGAACGCGCCGCCGCAGCGACAGAGCAGGGCGATATCGACCGGTTCACCAAATTGGCCGAGAATATCCAGAAGGCGGCAGACAGCAGTTTTGAAAAAGCCGCGGCCGCCCAGTCGGAATCGCTGGGGATCATGCTGATTGGCTTGGCGATGTTGTTGGTGTTCAAGCTTGTGCAGGGGCTTTATGCGGACCGCATCTACGAAAAGCAGTATTCGCGCTGGCGGATTGATCCCGACAGCACTGAAAGCGGGCGCTCTACGCGCAACACGGTTCTGGGCGCCGTTCTGATTGCCGCAATCGGGCCTCTGATCGTCTATAAATTCACCGTCAACGCTTCGCTCGCGATGCTGGATGCGTTCCCGGAGAAAGAGGTCTCGGCCTTGTTTCTGGGCGAAGATGGCGGCACGCTGTTCTCAAGCCTCGCCAGCTGGATGGAGGCCAAGATCGACGCCGCAGCCCTTGCGGGCGGGGACGTGTTCGACGGGATCGTCGCTGGGGTGCGCTCGGTCCTGGATGCGTTGACGATTGCACTGATTGGATCGCCATGGCCGGTCGTGATGCTGGTGATCTGCGTCACCGCGTGGCGTGCGGCGGGGCCGCGTGTGGCGATTTTCACCGCCGCCTCTTTGGCTTACATCGCACTTCTGGGTTACTGGGATGTCGCAATGGAGACGGTCGCTTTGGTAGGTGCAGCCGTGTTGTTATGCGTGGTAATCGGCATTCCTCTAGGCATCTGGTTCGGCAAATCTGCACGGGCTTACCGTGCGGCTGAACCGGTGCTGGACCTGATGCAGACGCTACCGGCCTTTGTCTACCTGATCCCGATCATCGCCTTCTTTGGCACCGGAAACCCGCCGGGCATTCTGGCGACGATCATCTTCGGGATGCCGCCGGTGATCCGCCTGACGGCGCTGGGGATGCGGGGTGTGCCGGACAGCATCAAAGAGGCCGCAGTGGCCTTTGGTGCATCGAAATGGCAGTTGCTGAAGGATGTTGAGATCCCACTGGCGCTGCCTTCGATCATGACTGGGGTGAACCAGACGATCCTTATGTGTCTGTCGATGGTGGTGATCATCTCGCTGATCGGCGGCGGCGGTCTGGGCAAGGAAATCCTTGAGGCGCTGCAATATGCGGCCAAGGGTCCGGGTCTGTTGGGCGGCTTTGCCATCCTGTTCTGTGCCATGGTCATCGACCGGATCGTGCAGGGGGCCTTCCGGCGAGAAGACGAGAAAATCTAAACAAAAAACGCCCCCGCCAGCCGGGGGCGTTTTTCATTTAAGGGGATGCAGATGACCGACCGCTATGAACAGTCGATGATGGATAACCTGTATTGGTGGGGCGTACCGACCCTGTTTCGCTGTCCCAATACCGGCCCCGAGGGGCAGGACATTGCGCTTGTCGGCGTCCCGCATTCCACCGGAAACGGCACGACCGAGCGGGATCAGCACTTGGGTCCGCGCGCGCTGCGCCATGTCTCGGCGGTGCAGCGGCGGGTGCACTCGGTGTTCGAAATCGACCCGTGGAGCAGCGCCAAGATCGCCGATGTGGGCGACGTGCCCTTTCCGCGCGCGAATGACAACGAGGACTGCATCGAGCGTATTACGACCTTTTACAAAGACATCGACGCAGCAGGCGCGCGGCCTGTGTCGGTGGGTGGAGATCACTCGATTACGGGCGGCATCGTGCAGGCGCTGGGGCGTGGTCAACTGGCCGGGGGAGAGCCCGTCAGCTTTCTGCATCTGGATGCCCATACGGATGTGTTCACCAAGGTCGATCACTTTCTGGGCGCCAAGAAATCCGCCGCCCATTGGGGCGCGTATCTGGCCGATCAAGGGCAGGTTGATCCGACGCAATCCATGCAGATCGGTCTACGGGGTCATCCGCGCAGTCTGGACTGGCTGCAGCCGTCTTATGACTATGGCTACAACATCGTCACCATGCGCGAGTTCCGACAGCGCGGGCTGGAGGACGTGGTGGCGCAAACGCGCGAAGTGCTGGGCGACCGTCCGGTCTATATCACCTTCGATCTGGATTGCCTTGACCCGACCGTTGCGCCTGCGGTGTCCAATCTGGAACCTGGCGAGAAGGGGTTCGATATTGACGAAGCCGTAGGGATTTTGCGCGCCGCGCGCGGGTTGAATATCGTGGGCGGAGACGTAGTCTGCATGATGCCCACCAAGGACAGCCCCAACAATATCACCGCCCTGACCGCAGCGGCGGTGATGTTCGAGATGATTTCGATGATCGCCGAAAACGTCCGTTAGCGGCGGGCCTCGACGGCCTGCGCCAATACGCAGAGCAGTTCGAACATGAGCGAAGTCCCCAGCCACGCGGTGCCGCCCGAGGCGTCGAAGGGCGGTGAAACCTCGACCAGATCGGCGCCCACCAAGTTCACCCCGGCCATCTGGCGGATCACCTGCTGGGCCTGAAAGCTGTTCGGGCCACCGATCTCGGGCGTGCCGGTGCCGGGGGCAAATGTCGGGTCCACAAAGTCGATATCATAGGTGCAATAGGTCGGCGCGTCGCCAACAATGCTACGAACCTCGGCCATCACATCGCCGATGCCCCGGTCGAAAAACTCGTCGATTCGGATGATGCGGATGCCCTGCGCTTCGCCCCATTCGATATCCTCGGTGTTATAGGCGGTGCCGCGAATGCCAACCTGAACAAAGCGTTTGGGATCGACCAAGCCTTCTTCGACCGCGCGCCGGAAGGGGGTGCCGTGCGTGAATTTGTGCCCGCCGAAATAGCTGTCGAACAGGTCGGTATGGCTGTCGAACTGGATCAGTCCCAGCGGGCCGGATTTGGCCAGCGCGCGCAGGACGGGCAGGGTGGTCAGATGATCCCCTCCGGCGGTCAGGGGGGTGATGCCGCGCGAAGTCAGGCCGGTGTAGAACGAGGTCACGCGGTTAAGCGTGTCTTCGATATCCACTGGGTTCGGAGCCACGTCGCCCAGATCGGCGCAGTTCATCATCGCAAAGGGTGCAACCCCGGTCACCGGGTTCATCGCGCGGATCATGGTCGAGTAATCCCGCAACTGGCGCGGCCCGTGGCGCGCGCCGGGGCGGTTCGTGGTGCCCCCGTCCCAGGGGATGCCGACCAGCCCGATATCAACCTCAGTGATCCGCGCGTGATCCAGCGTCATGCCCGGCAAGCGCATAAAGGTCGGCACGCCGGCAAATCGTGCCAGTTCCATGGCCGAGACGGGCTGAAAGAAGGGATCGGTCATCGGGGCCTCATTCCTGTGTATTTAAGCCGACCCTAGCCGCCGGAGGAGGCTTGGGGAAGGTCAATCAAGGATACGAAACCGGGCGCGGATTTCTGCATCCTGTTCGGGGGTCAGGTATTGGGGGTGGTGCGTATCCAGGATTTCTTTGGCACGTGAGCGGGCAGTGGCCCATGCGTCGCTAGCGCCCTCATCCGCCCAAGTGCGGGGCTCGGACCGGTCGGCAATTTCGGGGTAATAATAATCTCGCTCCATCGCGTCATAAGTATGGGCGCTGCCCAGAAAATGCCCGTCGCCCAGAACCGATTGGCAGATCGCCTCGAACCCAAGGTTTTCTTCGGTCACTTCGATCCCACGGAGGGCGCGATAGGTGTGAGCGTGCATTTCATTGTCCAGCACGAAACCCTCGAAACTGGCCCCTAGCAGAGACGCCGTCATACCGGAGCTTTCATAGATCAGGTTCCCTCCCGCCAGTGCCGCCGCCAGCGAGGTTATGCCCTTTTCCGCACCGTATTGCGCGTCAATCGCTTTGGCATCGGTCATCGAGGCCGCCACGCCCGAAGGCAGACCCAACCAGTTGGAAATCTGCGCCGAGGCGGCGTTCAGGATCGCGGTTTCACCACTGCCGCCCGCAAAAGACCCGGTGCGCAGGTCCACGATGAAGGGCCAGTTGGAGAAAACCATCGGAAAGCCCGGTTTGATCGTGTTGACCATAACAAGGCTGGCCAAAGTCTCGGCCAGCGACTGCGCCAGAAACCCGGCCAGCGTGGCCGGGGCGGTCGCGCCCGCTTGCGCTGCGGTGATGCAGGACATGGGGATGTTATGGGCGATGCATTCATAGACCACGTCCACCGCATCCTCGCCATAGCGCAGGGGCGAGATGACCGGGCTGATATGGGCTTTCAGGAAGGGGCGCGCGGCGAATGCGCCGGGACCACCGGCCACGATGTCCAGCATGTCGATGATGGGCGCGACGTGTTCCGCCAGCGTGAAGGAGGTGGCAATGGGCTTTGTCGTGTTGCGGACCAGCGCATAGGCTGTGTTCACGTCCAGATCGAAATTGTCGGGCACATCGGTGGCCACGCAGCAGCGGGTGAACCAGCTGACATTGGGCAGCGTGTCCTGTAACCGGGTGAAATCATGCAGATCGGTCAGGGTTGAGGGGCGATATAGCCCCGTGTCGATATCCAGCGTCTGAACCGCCGCGCCGCCGGTACCGAAATACACCCGGTCTCCGCCCACCTCGATCGAACACGCGGGATCGCGGCTGTGAAAGGTGAATTGTTTGGGGGCGAATTGAATGGCCTGTTCGACCATGGCGCGCGGGAACAGCAATCGGTCGTCAGGGCCGGGTTGCGCTCCGGCAGCCCGCAGGTCGCCGGCCAGCCGATCCGGCACCTCGCCCATCCCCAGGGTTTTTAACAGGCGCAGGGCGGTGTCGTAAATTTGCGCGATCTCGACGTCTGTAAGCGGCTTGAAGGCCCCGCCGATCTGGCCGGGCGGGCAGGGATCAATCACGGGGGCGGCCGCGCGCTGCGCGTGCCGGGCGCGTCTGCCGCTTCGTTTGCTGCCCGTGCTCATCCGGTTCCTTTCCCGTTGCTTTTCCCGAAACCTAAGCGCCACATTGCGCCTCACGCAAAGGCGAAGTGCAATTTGCAGAATCCGCAATCGCGGTTTCGATTTTTCAATACAAGCGCCGGGCGACTTGTCGTGCGCGCGCATTGTTCCGCAAGACTTGGGCGGAACAGAACAGGAGCCGCGCCCATGAAATCACGCACCAAGGTCGTTGTCATCGGAGGCGGGATCGCGGGCTGCTCGACCCTCTATCACCTGACGCAGGAGGGGTGGAGCGATGTGGTTCTGGTGGAGCGGAACGAGCTGACCTCGGGCACCACGTGGCATTCGGCTGCGCAGGTGACGAATTTCGGGATGAACCAGACGATGGTCGGGCTGAAATCGCACTCGATCCGGCTGTACAAGGAACTGGCCGACGACCCGGACTATCCCATCAATTACCACCACGGCGACGGCGGTATCCGTCTTGCAAATACCGAAGCGCAGATGCAGGGGTACCGCCAATTCGCCTCTATGGCGCGCGGAATGGACGTGCAGTTCGAGGTGATAGACGCCGAGGAATGCGCGCGTCGTCACCCTCTGATCTCGACCGAGAACCTGATCGGCGGGCTTTGGGATCCGATGGATGGGGATATCGACCCCGCGCAGTTGTGTCAGGCGCTGGCGCGGCGGGCGCGCAAGGCCGGGGCCGAGGTATATCGCAACACGCCGGTCATCGGGCTGAAACAACACGCCGATGATACGTGGACCGTGCAGACGGAACATGGCGACATTGATTGCGATATTGTTGTCAACGCGGGCGGCTATCGCGTGAATGAGGTGGGCGCGATGATGGGGGTGCATCATCCCGTCGCCTCGATGGAGCATCAGTATTTCCTGACCGAAGAGATTCCGGCCATTCGCGATGCGGGACACAGGATGCCGCTGCTGCGGTGCCCGATCAGCGATTATTACTGTCGGCAGGAAAAGAACGGGCTGCTGCTGGGGTTCTATGAGCAGGACTGCAAGACTTGGGGCATGGACGGGATTGACCCGAATTTCGTCAACGCGCTCTGCCCTGACGATCTGGACCGGGTGACGGATGTGCTGGAAGGCGCTTTTGCCCGGATGCCCGCGCTGATGGAGGTGGGCGTGCATACGGTGGTCAATGGCCCGATCACCTATACGATTGACGGTGCGCCTCTGGTCGGGCCGATCCCGGGCAAGCGCAATGCGTTCTGTATCATCGGTCTGCGGGCGGGGCTTGGCGAAGGTGGCGGCCACGGCTGGCTGCTGGCGCAACAGATCGTGCATGGTGAGGCGTGCTATGACACGTGGTGCCTTGATCCGCGTCGGTTCACGGGGCACGCGAATGTGGAACTGACCGCGCTGAAGGCTATCGAGGATTATCAGAACGAGTTCCGCTTTCACTTTCCGCATGAACACCGCCCCGCAGGGCGACCCGCCAAGACGACCCCTCTGACCCCGGTTCTGGCGGCGGAGGGGGCCGAGTTTACCGTCGTGAACGGGTGGGAAAGGGTGGATTACATCAAGCCATCGCCCGATTTCGCGCCCACTCACAGTTTCGATTTTGACGAAACCTTCGATCTGGTGGCCGCCGAGGTTGCGAATGTCCAAACCAATGTGGGGCTGGCCGAGGTGAACGGTTTCAACCGGATCGAGATCACCGGCGCGGACCGTCATGCGTTTCTTGATCGAATGTTCTGTGGCTCTGTGACAAAGCGCGACGGACGCGTCGGGCTGGGCTATCTGCTGAACGACCATGGTATGGTCAAGGCCGAGGCGACCGGGGCCAATCTTCCCGCCAGCGACCGGGGGCCAGCGCGTGTCTGGTACGGCTCGGCAGCAGCCAGCGAGTTCCACGACATGGACTGGCTGACCCGCCATTTGCGGAGCGACGAGGACGTCCAGCTGCGCAGCCTGACCAACGACCAGACGATCCTGATTTTGGCGGGCCCAAAAGCACGCGACGTTCTAGGCGCTTGCGCGCGTGGGGACTGGTCGGCTGAGGCGTTCCCATGGCTTGGTGTGCGAGAGTGTTTCATCGGCATCGCCCCGGCGACTGTGATGGGTGTCAGTTTCTCAGGCGAGCTGGCCTATGAAATCCACGTTCCCAATGCCTCGCTTTATGCCGCCTATCTGGCATTGCAGCAGGCGGGCGAAGCACATGGACTCAAACTGTTCGGCGCGCGCGCGGTCGAGTCAATGCGCATGGAAAAGAGCTTTCTGCATTGGAAGGCCGATCTGATCACCGAGTTCGACCCGTTCGAAACCGGGCTGGATCGGTTCGTCAGGCTGGACAAGGGCGATTTCATTGGACGCCATGCCTTGCTCCAGCGACAGGCCGAGGGCCCGCGCCGGAAATTGGTGGCGCTGCAGGTTCAGACGGATCAAGGCCCGGCGCATCCCGGCGCTTCGCTGATGCGGGGAAATGAGGTCATCGGAACGATCACTTCGGGTGAATGGGGGCATCGGATTGGACTGAACCTTGCCCATGCTTTTGTTGATCCCGGGCTGGCAGACGTCGGGTCGGAAATGGAGTTGGACCGATGCGGTGAGCGCGTGTCGGCGGTTGTGATTGCACCGTCGCCTTACGATCCGGATTTCGGTCGGATCAAATCCTGAACGCGATACAAGCGCAACTTCCGGATTGCTCTGGGGATCATTCTCTGGTTCGATAGTTTCGAAGTAATCGAAACTGTAGGTGGTCCTCGTGTCCAAATCCCTGAGCTTGCGCTGGCTGGAAGTCTTTCAGTTGATCGCCAAATCCGGGTCTATTCAGCAAGTTGCGTCGGAAACCGGTTTGTCGATCAGTACTGTGTCAAATCACTTGCGCAGTCTTGAAAAGGCATTGGGTATCGAATTGGTTGATCACAGTCGACGTCCGATGGGTCTAACCCCGGCTGGCGAGGTCTTTTCGCGTTATGTGCGCGACGGGCTTACCACGTTGAAACGAGGTGAAGCTGAAATCCGCACAGGAAACTGGCGGCACGCTACAGATTTACGGTTGGCACTGATCGACGATTTCGACAATCAGATCGCACCAGATCTGTTCCGGTTTCTGGCCCAGGCCCTACCGCGCTGTAACTTCCGCCATTTCACCCGGCCCAGCCATGAGATCATCGCGAAGCTGCAAGAACACAAGCTGGATGCAGGGGTCGCCACGCGCCCGTCCGAGCGGACGGATGGTTTGATAGAATACCCTCTGATGCGGGATCCGTTCATCGTTATCCTGCCCGTTGGTTTTGAGGGAACGGCGAGCGATTTGTTCACGCCGGATGCGCAATTGCCCCTTTTACGCTATTCTCGGGACTACATGATCGGCAAGCAGATCGAAATCCAACTGGCGCGAAGCAAGTACAACTTGCCCAACCGTTTCGAGTTGGAGTGCAACCAGTCCATCATCGGTCTGGTCGCAGAAGGGGCAGGGTGGGCCATTACGACTGCCGCGTGTTTCCACCGCGCCCAAAGGTTCCACGATAGCGTGAAGGCAATGCCGTTCCCGGGGCGTAACTTTGTTCGTACGGTGTCGCTGTTCACAACCGAAGTTTACCCTGAAACCACATCGGCGCTGATCCAAAAAGCCATGGGAAAGCTCATTCGTCAGCATTTCACCGATCCGATGTGTGCTACCCACAGTTGGCTCAAGGATGATTTCCGTACAATGGAGGCCGAAGCCGCTTAACCTTGGGGTGGTGGTCCAAGTGATCCGCCCGATACTATATTGGTCGCCAGTTGCTCGCCTTGTCCGGGGCTTTGCGTTTCAACCATCTCAACCAGTTGTAGCGCTGCTTTGCGCCCCATTTCACGATGTGGCACATGCACTGTCGTCAATGCCGGAGAGACGATCCGGGCCAGTTCGATATCATCGAATCCGGTGATGGATACATCCTGAGGGACACGCAGGCCCATGTCTTGTGCGCGCCGCACAGCCCCCACGGCTAGAACGTCATTGCCGCACAGGATTGCGGTCGGTGGGACAGGTTGTGCCATAAGTTCAGCAAATGCGGCACCACCATTTTCGATTTCGTAAGGCGTTTCGACTATAGTGAAACCGTCTGGGCTTAGGCCGCGCGCGTTGGCAGCGTCTTGAACGCCCTCAATTCTCAGCCGGGCGCGATCATTGCCTTCGCTGATCCCCGAAATCATCCCAATTCTGGTGTGACCCGCCGCAATCACGCGCTCTGCAAGGTTGCGCATTGCCTTTCGGTTATCGAAACCAATAGACGGTGCCAGTGCATTGGGCCGGTAAGACCACGCGATCAGCGTCGGAATTCTGCGGCTTTCCAAATACTTGTAAATCTCTGGGTCACGGTCATGGCCGATCAACAATAGGCCATCCGCACCCCGCGCAGCCAGTTTCCGGATCTGTTCTTCTTCAATGTCAGGTTTGTAGGCGGAACTGGACACAAGCAGCGTGTAACCGCGCAGATGCAACTCCTCCTGGAACGCCTGCAGGCCCCTTGCAAAAATAGCATTCTCCATGGTCGGAATGATCGCCCCGATGGTGAAACTGCGCTTGGCCGCCATAACCCGGGCGGCGAAGTTGGGGGTATAGCCCAAAGCGTCAACGGCGGCCTGAACCCGTTCGCGGGTTGTGGCGACAACGCGATCGGGGTTGTTCAGGCATCGTGACACTGTCGCGGTCGAAACTCCGGCCATTTTGGCGACATCATCCAGCGTCGGGGCTGAGCGCGGTTTCGACATTTCCAAATCCGTAATTCACCTTTGCCAATGAGTGTACATCTATGGAGGTGATATGGAAAGCAGATATGTAAGCGCTTGCATTTTGCATGTAAGCGCTTACAAGTGAAGTTGAGCCGAATCCACCATGGGACCCGGAATATGTTTCTGTTTGCCTCTATCATCGTGTTCGTCATCTATTTCGCGAATGTTGCGATGGGCGCGTTTGCGAGCGGCGCATTCCTAGGAGACGTGGGCGAGATGTTGGTTCTATTCGCGGCGTCGATCCTGTTCGTTGTCGCAATTCTAAAAAAGGAGGCTGACCGCAACGCAGAACGCGACAGCTGACTTTTTTGCTTGGGAGGGCAATCAATGAACAAGGACAAACTGGAACTGGCGTCGGCCGAGCGCCGCAACTTCCTGAAACTCAGTGCCACGGGCGCATTCACTGCCGCGCTGGTCGCTGGGGCCGGTGGGGTGTTGTGGTCGACCGAAGCCGCGGCTCAGACTGCCAAGGAGGAAAGCGAGCGCGAAAAGGCAGCCGACCACGTGATGACCATCGCCACCGCCTATGTGCTGGGCGCATCGCGCAGCTATCCAATCATGCAACTGGACCTGAAGGAAAACATCCAGAACGCTACAAACGGCAAGGTCTATGTCAAACTAGCCCCCGGCGGGCAGTTGGGCGCGGGCGGTTCGCTGGTTCAGAAGGTTCAGGGTGGTACAATTCAGGCCGCACAGCACTCGCTGTCGAACTTTGCACCGTTTGCCTCGACCGTTGACCTAATCAACATGCCGTATCTGTGCGGCTCAAACCAGAAGTTCACCAACCTTGTGACATCCGACACCTGGAAGAACGAAGTGCATCCTAAGGTCGAGGCGGCCGGCTTCAAGGCGCTGTTCTACGTTGTGATCGACCCGCGCGTGGTTGCGGTGCGTCAGGGTGGCAATGCGATAATTACGCCGGGCGACATGAGCGGTGTGAAGTTCCGCGTTCCGGGCTCGAAGATGCTGCAGCAATATTACCGTATGGCGGGCGCGAACCCGACGCCGGTTGCTTGGGGTGAGACCCCCTCGGCCATCAAGCAGGGCGTAGCAGATGCGCTGGACCCGTCAGTGGGCGCGCTTTTCGTGTTCGGCTTCAAGGATATCCTCAGCCATGTAACCTTCACGCAGGCGGTTCCGGACAGTCAGGTCTATTCCTGCAATCTGGAATGGTTCAACTCGATGCCGCCTGACGTACAGGAAGGCATCATGTGGGGTGCGGAAATGACCGCGCATCAGAACCTGGCCAAAGTGCCCTCAGCCCGCGCATATGCCATGGCCGAGCTGAACAAGGCGGGAGTCGAGTTCCACTCGCTCAGTTCCGATCAATTGGCCGAATGGGAAAGCGTCGGCGGCTATCAGAACGCCGAATGGGACCCCTTCAAGACCGAGCTTGCCGGGTCGATGGACGCGTTCGAAAAGCTGGTCGAGGCCGCAGGCACGCAGGGCAAATACTACGTCCACGACGCTTAACAGACAGGCAGCGGGCGCAGCGAGTGAGCCCGCGATCTTTCAAAGCAGCCGGACCTGAAGCAGGCCCGCCAAAGAAGGCTATGGCCCGGTTGCTCTTTTGCCGAGGGAACAGATGACCCTACTTCAAAACATAGACCGCAACGCCGAGCGCTGGCTGCTGCTGGTGTTCTACGTGATGCTGGTCATCACCATGGCCATCGAGGTTCTTCGGCGTGAGATTTTCGCTTTCTCGTCTATCTGGGGCGAAGAGATCGTCCGCTATTCTTTCATCTACCTTGCGTGGATCGGTGCGGCAGCAGCCGTAAAGGAACGCGCCCATATCCGCATCGACGTGATCATGCACTACCTCGGGCCGCGACCCAAGGCGCTGCTGTATATCTTTGGTGATCTGGTGATGTTCGGCGTGGCGGTCATCGCGCTCTACTGGTCGTACGAGGCGGTGCATGTTTCGGCCAAGTTCGGTTCGGTGACGGACGGGCTGCGGGTATCGAAGGTGTGGTTCCTGATGGCCGTGCCCACCGGTTTTGCGCTGATGATCTGGCGTCTGATCCAGTCACTGATGCGCGACCTGAAATGCCTGAGGGACGGCACGCCCGTCTTCGAAGGCGACAAGCTGTTTGACTGAGGGGACACGCGATGCTCTGGGGTTCTCTCAATCAAACTGTTGAACTTGGGTGGGATTTCTACCTGCCTGTGATCTTATTCGTTGGTCTGATTGCCTTGGCTGTGCCCGTCTGGGCGGCCATCGGCACCGCCGCCATCGTGATGCTGGTCATGTCCGGCGACCTGCCGTTGAGTCTTGTGGGCGAAAGCCTGTTCACTGGCATCGACGCCTTTGCCCTGACCGCCGTACCTCTGTTCATCCTGACCGGGGACGTGCTGGTGCGCACGGGGTTGTCGCGAAAGTTTCTGGACGTGGCCGAGGCGTTGACTTGTTTCGCCAAGGGTGGCTTTGGCTCGGCCACCGTTCTGGTCTGCGGCATGTTCGCGGCGATCTCGGGCTCGGACGCGGCGGGCGCTGCTGCGGTGGGCCGAATGACGATCAACCGGCTGGTCGAAAGCGGCTATCCTCGCCCCTATGCCTGTGCGCTGGTCGCGGCAGGGGCCTGTACCGGCATCCTGATTCCGCCCTCGATCGCCTATATCATCATCGGTCTTGTGCTGGGTATTTCGGCCTCGACCCTGTTTCTGGCCGCCCTCATCCCCGGATTGGCCATTCTTGTCTCGATCCTTGTAACCAACATCATCATGAACCGCATCTACGCCTATGAGGGCGGCGGCATGATGACCATGGGCGAATGGCTGACCAATCTGGGCAAGGCGCTGAAATCCGGCTGGTACGCGTTCATTGTGCCGGGGATCATCTTCTACGGCATCTTCTCGGGCCGCCTGACGCCCACCGAGGCCGGTGCGACCGCTGTCGTCGTCACCATCATCATGGGCTTCATCCTGCGGACGCTGACGTTGGCTGATTTCCCGTCGATGCTGGTCAGTTCCGCCAAGGTGAACGGGGTGATCCTGCCGATCATCGCCTTCTCGGCCCCGCTGGCCGAGGCACTGGCGATCATGGGCGTACCGCAGGGGTTCGTGACGGCCGTGACCTCGCTGACCGATGATCCGTATCTGCTGATCCTGCTGATGATCGGTATCCTCATCGCGGCAGGCTGTGTGATGGAGACGACGCCAAATATCGTGATCCTCGCCCCGATCCTGAAACCGCTGGCGGACAATATCGGCATGAACGAGATTCAGTTCTGCATCATGATGATCACCGCATTGGGTGTGGGCTTTATCACCCCGCCGTTGGGTCTGAACCTGTTCGTTGTTTCCGGGATAACCGGAGAATCAATTCTAAAAATTGCGGCGCGCGCCGTGCCCTTTGTTCTGACCATGCTGATCGTGGTAATCCTGATCGCCTATGTACCGGCGGTTTCGACCACCTTGCTTCCTGAAATCTACCAATAGGACCTGCTGACCATGCCCCGTGACTATTTGAAAAAGGCGACATTGACGGCGCAATCTCATGCGTCCGAAGTGCACGACACGGTCAAGACAATCCTGGCCGATATCGAGGCGGGTGGTGATGCCAAGGCGCTGGAATACGCCGCCAAGTTCGACAAGTTTGACGGCAATGTGCTGATGACGCAGGCCGAGATTGATGCGGCCATCGCGTTGGTGCCCGAAAAGCTGAAGGCTGATATCCGCTTTGCTCATGACAATGTGCGCCGCTT
This sequence comes from Ruegeria sp. HKCCD7628, assembly GCF_057221005.1. Taxonomy (NCBI): domain Bacteria; kingdom Pseudomonadati; phylum Pseudomonadota; class Alphaproteobacteria; order Rhodobacterales; family Roseobacteraceae; genus Ruegeria; species Ruegeria sp. HKCCD7628. The sequence continues at coordinate 43,638 of NZ_JBWVBA010000005.1, read as the reverse complement.
TGCAGAGGCTCAGAAAGCGACCGTATCAGATGTCGAGGTCGAGATTGTGCCGGGCGTCATCGCCGGGCAAAAAGCGATCCCGGTGGACGCGGCGGGGTGTTATGTGCCGGGCGGGCGGTATAGCCATATCGCCAGCGCGATCATGACCGTGACCACGGCCAAAGTGGCGGGTTGTCGTCATATCACAGCCTGTTCGCCGCCGCGCCCCGGTGAAGGAGTGGCGCCAGCCATTGTCTATGCCGCGCATATCTGTGGGGCAGACAGCATTCTGGCCATGGGCGGTGTGCAAGGCGTGGCGGCGATGACCTATGGCCTGTTCGGCCTGCCGCGCGCGAATATCCTTGTGGGCCCGGGCAATCAGTTCGTAGCCGAGGCCAAGCGCATCCTCTATGGCAAGGTCGGCATCGACATGATCGCCGGTCCCACAGACAGTCTGATCCTTGCCGACAGCAGCGCTGACGCGCATGTGGTCGCGACCGATTTGGTCAGTCAGGCCGAGCACGGATACAATTCACCCGTCTGGCTGGTGACGGATGATCGACCATTGGCCGAGAAAGTGATGCAACTGGTTCCTTCACTGATCGAAGACCTTCCGGAACTGAACCGCGAAAACGCCTCGGCCGCGTGGCGCGACTATGCCGAGGTGATCCTGTGCGCCGATCGCGAAGAAATGGCCGCCTGTTCTGACTCCTATGCGCCTGAACACCTGACTGTGCAGGCCGAGGATTTGGATTGGTGGCTGGACCGGCTGACCTGCTATGGGTCTCTGTTTCTGGGCGAAGAGACGACAGTGTCTTATGGCGACAAGGCTACTGGCACCAATCACGTCCTGCCGACGTCCGGCGCGGCCAGTTATACTGGGGGGTTGAGTGTCCACAAATACATGAAGATCGTCACGTGGCAACGCGCAACGCGCGAGGGATCGAAGCCCATCGCCATTGCGACCGCTCGCATTTCCCGGCTGGAAGGGATGGAGGGCCACGCCCGCGCGGCTGATGTGCGGTTGGCGAAGTATTTCCCCGATGAGCAATTCGACCTGTCCGCAGATGGATGACCCGCGCGCGTTGTTTGACCTGACCGGGCGGGTGGCTTGCGTCACCGGGGCAAGCTCGGGCCTGGGCCGACGGGCGGCGCAGGCTCTGGCCGCCGCTGGGGCACGGGTAGTGGGCGTCGCGCGCCGGGCAGAGGCGTTGGCAGGACTGAAAGCCGAACTTGGCGACAAGGGCGCGACAGTGACAGCTGATGTGGCCGACCGTGCGGGGCTTGGAAGGCTGGTTGAACAGATCAGCTTGGCATTCGGCGCGCCTGACATCGTCATCCATGCTGCCGGGATCAACACCCGCGAGGTGGCGGATGAAGTCACGCCTGATGGTTGGGACGCGACGCTGGCGCTGAACCTGAGCGCGCCTTTTTTCCTAAGCCAGGCATTGGTGCCCGCAATGAAGGCGAAAGGTTGGGGGCGCATTGTCAACTTTGCTTCACTGCAGACCACGCGGGCCTTTCCAGGGGGGATTGCGTATGGGGCGTCAAAGGCCGGGATCGGGCAGCTGACCCGTGCCATGGCAGAGGCATGGGCGCCACATGGCATCACCGCCAATGCCATCGGACCGGGGTTCTTTCCGACCGAGCTGACTCAGGCCGTGTTCGACGACCCTGACCGCGCCGCGCGCAACGCCGCGCAGACCTGTATCGGACGTAATGGGCGGGTGGAGGATATCGACGGGCCGATCTTGTTCTTGTGCTCAGAGGCGTCCAGCTACGTCACCGGGCAGGTGCTGATGGTCGATGGGGGGTTTACTGCGAAATGAAAGCTCTGGTTTATGAGGGGGTTGAACACCTGGAATTCCGGGATGTTCCGGACACAGTTCCCGGACCAGAGGAACAGCTGATCCGTGTCGAAGCCGTGGGTATTTGCGGATCGGACATGCATGCCTATCTGGGACATGATGCCAGACGTCCCGCGCCATTGATCCTGGGGCATGAGGCGGCAGGCGTGATCGTTAGTGGACCACGCGACGGGGCGCGGGTGACGGTCAACCCCCTGGTCACGTGCGGCAATTGCACGGTCTGCGAAGCGGGGCGGGAAAACCTGTGTCAAAACCGCCAGATCATTTCAATGCCGCCACGAGAGGGCGCATTTGCCCAATTTATCTCAATGCCCGAACGCAATTTGGTCGATGTGCCAGATGATATTCCTTTGTCGCGCGCGGCTTTGGCCGAGCCGTTGGCGGTCAGTTGGCATGCCGTGCGGCTGGGGTTGGAAGCCTTGCACTCAGCGATGGAGCGTCGCGCTCTTGTTGTGGGCGGGGGGGCGATCGGACTGGCCGCAGCTTTGGCCCTGCAGGCGATGGGCGTGCAGGATGTCGTCATAGTTGAACCGAACGCGCTGCGACGGGTATATTTGCTGAATTTGCGGGCATTCGACGTAGTCTCTGAAACGTCAGAAACCTTTCCTCTGGTGATCGATGCAGTGGGGTTTGCGGCGACGCGCGCTACTGCGTCGGCGTTGACGCAACCTGGTGGGATCATGGTTCATGTCGGACTTGGCGAGGGTGCCGGAGGTTTGGATATTCGCCGCATGACCTTGCAGGAGATCACATTTATCGGCACCTATACCTATACGGCTGAAGACTTTCGCCAAACGGCTGCAGCTATTTTCAATGGACGGCTGGGTGCTTTGGACTGGGTTGAGGAGCGGCCGATGTCAGAGGGGGGGCGGGCGTTTCGGGATCTGCGTCGGGGAATGGTCGCCGCGCCGAAAATCATCCTCGCACCGGAGCACTGACCGCGCCAGAAAGAGAGGTAATATGTATCGCAAAATTCTTGTACCCATGGCTTTGGACCACGGCATATCGCCACATACGCTGGAAGTCGCGCGGGCCTTGTCAGCGGAAGGCGCCGAGATAGTCGCGCTACACGTCTATGAAATGCCGCAGGGATCGGTCAGCGCATATCTCGACAAAGATATGGTCGCCGAAGGGTTTCGCTCCGCCCGTAATTTGTTGCGTGACAAGGTTTCGGGGCTGGACGGGGTCAAGCCCGAGATCATCAAAGGGCATACGGCCCGAACCATCATCGATTTCGCCAAGGATAACGACGTTGATTGCATCGTCATCGGGTCGCACAAGCCGGGCCTAAGTGACTATTTTTTGGGATCGACCGCGTCTCGGGTCGTTCGTCATGCTGCCTGCGCGGTCCACGTGCACCGCAGGCCATAACACTTCGAACTGCGCCTTGTGCGCCAAAACAGGACTGACTGACAGGATATGAACATAGACAAGAAGATCACGGACGATCTGGTGGCCAACGATATCTCGTTCGTCACTACCGTTCCTTGCAAACAGCTGGCCGGCGTTATTGCCGAGATCGACGAACGCGAGGGTATTTATCACATCCCTTCGAACAAAGAGGACGAAGGAATGGGCCTGTGCGCGGGTGCCTGGATGGGTGGCAAACGCCCCGCGATTATCATGCAGAACACGGCGATCGGAGTGACGATCAATACGCTGGCCACGCTGATCCAGTATTACAGAATGCCATTGCCCATGCTGATTTCGTACCGGGGTGAGCTGCGCGAACCGATCGCCTGTCAAGTCGAAATGGCCGTTCACACAAAGGCACTGCTGGCGCAGCTGAATATCCCGACCTATCACTTTCATCACAAGTCGGACGTAGAAGAGCTGGACGCGATCCTGAAATACACGTTCATGTGCAACAAGCCGGTCGCCATCCTGACCGACGCCAATTTTTGGGGAGGCTATGGCGACCAATGATCCGTTCTGAAATCCTGAAAGAAATCGCCCCGATTCTGCGCGATCAGCTCGTTGTCTGTAACATCGGTATCCCCAGTCAGGAACTGCATGCCATCGATGACCAGCCCTCTAATTTCTACATGTTGGGGACGATGGGGTTGGCGTCGTCCATAGGTCTTGGCCTTGCGCTGTCACAACCCAAACCGGTCATCGTGATTGACGGGGATGGGTCGGTTCTGACCAATCTGGGTACGCTGCCAACAATCGCAAACAACGTGGCCGACAACTATATTCTGCTGATCGTTGATAACGGATCATATGGTTCTACCGGCGACCAGCCTACTTACGCAGGACAGAAAACCTCTCTGGCGAAAATGGCAGAAGCGGCCGGTTGCGACAGGGTGATCGAGTGTCAGGCCGAAGACACCGGTCGGGTTGTGCAAGAGGCGTTGGAGGCGCGAAAGATGACCATCATCGTTGCCAAATGCCAAAGCGGAAACGCTAAAATGCCGCCGATTACCATGGATCCAGTCGTCATCCGGGACCGTTTCATGAAGGCAGTGCAAGCCTGACTTTGCGGTTTTGATATGTGACCTTGCACGCGCTCCGCCCCGGCCAATGGGGTGGCGCTTTTGCGTCGGTTGTGGCTAAAATTTCGCGACGTTTTGTGATCACGGTCAGTTGACATTAAGTATCAATACTGTAAACATGATGCAAAACATGGGGTATGTCCTCCTGGCAGGAACGGGTTGGACAAGCGACATCCGGCGATGGGAAAACAGTGCCGGATGTGGTTTGCAAAACCTCAGAAAGGTGAAAAATGGTAACGGCTTACACAATCTCTGGCGTCAATCCTCGCGATGTCATGACGGCCTTTGCCCAATACGGTTTCCGCAAAACTTCGATGGAAGATATCGCCCGGGCGGTCGGGTTGTCGCGGCAGTCGATTTACAAGAAGTTCGGTTCAAAAGACGCGTGCTATTCGTGGTCATTGGTCACGTATATGCAGGCGTTGTACCAAAACGTCTTTGGAATTCTGGATGAGGCAAATGGCGACCCTATCGACGTTCTGGCCACGGTTTTAACCTCGGTGGTCGGAGACTCGGTCGAGCTGGCCAAAACACGACATGGGTCAGAGCTTTTGGAAGATGCCCTGAAGCTGTCGGCAGACCAGCCGGAAAACTGGCCCAAGGTCTACGTCGAAAACCTTGCCCGGTTCATGTCAGAAAATGGTTTGGCGGCGACGCCGGACAGGGCGCTCGATTTGGCGCATTTGCTGGTCACATCGACCCGAGGAGCCTTGGTTGTTTCGACTTCTCGTGACGAGTTTTCAGACGACATCCACCGCATTCTGCGGACTGTGTTCTTGGACACGTAAGCAGCGCGCCGAGGCTCAGCTGCTGTTCGGAAATCGCCAATTGTGCAGCGCGTACGCTATGGCTGCATAGCCAACAGCAAGCGCAAGCTGCAGCTTCACGATTGGTATGATCATTGAAAGCGACGCGCCCATTTGGTCGACGCGGATGATGGCGGACATAGCCGAAGTTGAGGGCACTGCCATCGCCAGCCAGCGAATTGGATCTGGCACACTTTCGATCGGCCATGAGACGCCGGTTATGAAGAACAGCGGCAATCCCTGCACGACAAGAAAGAAGATCATTCCTTCCCGGGTAGGGATCACCTGAACAAGCGCAAAACCCATTGCGGTCACGGCCATTAGAAACGGCACCGCAATGGCAAACAGCGTTATAGGGTGGCCGACCTGCGGCAGCCCATAAATCACTGGCAGCAGCAACTGTGTCACCGCGACCCAGAATGTATACAGAAGAATGTAGGCGGTGGGTGTTGCCACCCTCGCTATGCCCGGTCTAGCCGGTTTGCCTGCGTGCATTATTCCTATTCCGATCAGCAGCGTTTGCTGGATTATCAGTATAAACGCGGCTGGAACTGCGAAACTGGCATATCCTCCGTTCGGGTTGAACTGAGGAACCGAAGTAATCACCACCGGCGAAACAAGAGCTGCAGCCGTGCCTGCGTCAACGCCCAGAGCGGTCAGACGGCTTACACGGATTTCGGCCCCAAGACTGTTCGCAGCAGATGACACAGCCGAGGAAATCGCTCCATAAAGAAGGAAATAACTGCCGTCTCCGAAGGCTGCGATTGGGGATTGGCGCCCGTGCAAAAGATCTTGTTCGAAATCAGGCGGTATGATCAGGACACCATAGACCTTTCGCGCGTTGAACATCTCTTGCGCGGCTGGCAGTCCGTCGGTGTGCGCGACCACTGCGACCTGATCCGAATTGTCGACACGTCGGCGCAGTTCTCGACTGGCGGTTGATCCGTTCTGGTCAATTACGACGATAGGGACATCCCGAACCACTTCGCCTGTATAGGGTTGGGGGTAGAGAAACGCATAGATCAGGATCGAAACGACCATCGTCATGCGCGCACCCTTGTCGGCAAACAGCCTGAAGATCGAGTCTAAAACAGCGTCGAGAAAGCGTCTCATTATGCAATGCTCGCCTGTTTAGCTGGCACTTGCGCCGAGCGGGCCACCAAAAACACCAGAACTGAACCGTAAAGCAGTATCTGCCCCAGCAACCAGCCAAAGGCAGGCAGAGATACTTCAATCGGCGCGCCGCGCAGTACCTGATCCGTGCGAAGTTGCAGATAGGCGGTCAGCGGCAGCAATCCACCCCAAATCCATGCAAAAGTGTTCATTGTAATGCGCGGAAAACTGATGCCGGCAAAGCCGAAGGCTGGGCCGGTCAGCACGCCGGTCAAGCCTAGCGCGCCCACGGTTTCTCCGGCGATCATCGCGAGCATCCCGCCCAGACACAGGCAAGCTAAAACAAAGCTGGCCGAGTAAGCCCCATGCAGCCAAATGTTTCCGTTGAACGGAGCATCAAATGCCCCAAAAATGATCACGTCCGCAAAAATAAGGGTCAGCAAATAGGCTAACCCGTAAGGGGCCAGTTTTCCCGCGATACCCGTGATCGACGAACCGCCAATCCGGGTCAGCCTTGCCATGCCATTGGGGTGCTGTACGTCGCTGCCGATGGTCAGTGCAGCGCTGGCTGTTATGAAGATTTGCAATACAGTGGGCATAAGGGCGGCAAGCAGGAACTGGACATAGTCCAGAGCCGGATTGAACAGAGGACTGCGCTGAACCGGGATCGGTACGACCGCTTCAACCGCGGCCTCGGGGACAGCCCCGTTTGCGACCAGAGCCTGGGTTGCAACACTTGCCGAAAAGGTCCCCATTGCCTGCCTGCTAGCCCTTGAAACGATGCCTCCGACGGTCAGGAATTGGTTGTTATAGAAGGTAACAAGCTCGGGCCGGTTGCCTTGCAGCAAGTCGCGCCCCATTGACTGGGGTATGAAAATAACGGCGTACACCGCGCCCGAGACGAGAGCGTCCTGCGCCTCGGCCAGAGACGTCGCGCGGACAGTGACCGCAAGGTCCGCAGTGGCGTCGATCATGCGAACAGCCTGGCGCGACAGGGTTGTCCCATCCTGATCGACAACGGCTACGGGCAGGTTCGAAGGAAGCCCGGGCGCGAAGACCGCAGAAAGCAACAGCATCAGGATCAAAGGAAATGGCCCCAGCATAAATGCTAGGCGAGGTTGATGGGCAATCCGGCGCAGCTCTCGACGAAAGGTGCGCCGAAAACCGGCTGGTAGCGGACGTGACATGGCCTAGCGTGCCGCCCAATCCACCAAAGCGCTCATACCCGGCCGCAGGGCCGCATCGCGCGTGACCGGCTCGGCCCTGATCGAGAATGTGCGCAGGTCGAAATCACCCGTGGCTTTCGTGGCGCGCCAATTGGCATAGCTGCCTTCGGCATTGATGGCAGTAACGCGAGCAGGGATCACCAGATCACCCAGGGCCGGTACGCGCACATTCAATTCCTGCCCAATTTCCAGCCCGTTCAGCAGGTCTTCGCGCAGGTTGAACGTGAACCAGGCGTTCTCAATATCCACTATGGATAACAAAATAGCCCCGGCCGAGAAAAGCTCGCCAGGTTCTGCAAGCCGGGCGGTGACTTGACCGCTGATAGGTGCTGCAATTTGCAGCTCTTCAAGATCAGTTTGCGTGCGTAGCAAAGCGGCCTTGGCTTCTTGGACCTGAGCCTGAGCGACGGCTTTTTGTTCTATGCTGTTGCCGTTTTCGGCGAGTTCGAGATTGGCCTGCGCCGCGTCGACCCCACGTTGCGCGGCCGCCAAAGTGTTTGAGGCCTCGTCAAGCCTTTGCAGCGAAGCAAACGAGGTTTCGCTGAGTTTTTTGATCCGGTCATAAGTCTTTTGCGCCAACACCTGATCGGCTTTGGCGCGCGCAAGCTCGGCCCGGCGCGCGTCGATGACTTCGGGTCGGGTTGCGAAAACCAGATCACGATTGGCAATCGCCACGTCGACAGCGGCTTGTGCCGTCTTCAGACCCGCTTGCAATTGCGGGCTGCCCAAGGACACGACCACATCGCCTATCTGTACGGTATCCCCGAAATCGACATTCACAGCGGCGACACGGCCGCCGATTTTTGCGGCCAGGTCAATGCGGGTCGCCTCGACTTCGCCCTGAACCACCAGCGGTTTTGGCACTGTTGCGATCCAGGCCAGGGCGCCACCCGCGACCATTGCACTTGCAATGATCGCAGCGAACAACTTGGGTTTCGACATGGCTCGCTCCGTTTCAGTTGATAGCCAGAGTTGCGCTTCAGCTCGTGCACTTAGGTGTCTTTGGTTTCTGGAGAACGGATGCCGTGGAAAAGGGCGTAGTAGACCGGAACCATCAGCATAGTTACAACTGTTCCCACGGTCAGACCGGCAGCGATTGTGGTCGCCATGGCCACCCAAAAGATGTCCTGCAGCAGTGGCAATACACCAAGGATTGTCGTGGCTGCCCCAAGGAATACGGGATTCAGACGCGAGACTGTTGCCTCGACCAGCGCATCATAAGGCTTCATACCTTCTTCCAGATTGACGCTGACCTGATCCAGCAACACGACCGCGTTCTTGATCATCAAGCCGACAAGGCTCATCGCGCCTAACAGGGCCATAAACGAGAAGGGTTGATTGAACAGCAGCAGGCCACCAGTGATCCCAATCATCGCAAAGGGAACGACCGTAAAGACAACCAGCGCCGGACGGAAAGCGTTGAACAGCGCAACCACCAGGAAGACCATGATCACCAGCGCTGGGCCGGACCCGGGTTTCAGCGAATCCTGGGCATCTGCTGTGCTGAAAGTCTCACCTCTCCATTCCATCCGATATCCGGGAGGCAGTTCGATTGCATCGATGTCAGCGCGGACCTCATCAACCAAAGAGGGTAGGGTAACGCCGTCCGAGCTGGCCTGAACCGTAACCGCGCGCTGGCGTTGCCAACGGACGATAGTCGGATCCTCCAATTCGATCTCGACCCCTTGCGTTACAGAAGACAATGGCAGCGACTTGGTCGAGAAGGCCGGCTGGATCTGGATTTGCTCAAAGTCACGCCCGACGGTCTGCCGTTCGTCTTCGGTCCGACGTAAGATGATGGGCAGCAGATCCTCATTCTCACGATAGAGACCAACCGGCAGCCCGTCATAGGCAAAGCGCGCGGCGCTGGCTATGTCGTTGCGGGACGTACCCGTCCAGATGCCGGTTGTCTGATCATACTCCGGAACCAGTTTGGCGACGCGGTTTCGCATATCGCTTCGAATGTCCTTGGCATGGGGGGAAGCGCGTAAGACATCCATCGTTTGTTCAGCCAGGTTGCGCAGTACTTGCGGGTCTGCATTGGCCGGGCCGCTAAAGCGAACCTCGAACGGCCATGTATTACCAGGCCCAGCCGTGTACTTGCGCACCCGCGTCATCGCCTCGGGGATTGCGCCTTCGATCCATGCGTCCAGTTCTGCGACAAGGTCGTTCACGACCTCAAGGCTTTCAGTATTGACCACAAGTTGTGCGTAGCTGGCATAAGGAAGCTCGGGGTCGACCGGCAGATAGAACCGGGGGCCGCCTGCGCCCATGAAGGTCGATACGCCTTTCACACGCGGATCGCCATTCAGTTTATCCTCGACTCTACGTGCCAATTCCGAGGTCTGGTCGATCGTACTGCCTTCCTCGGCCCAGACATCGACCATGAATTGCTGCCGTGTGGCGTCGGTAAAGAACAGGCGGTCGACATAGCTGAAGCCGTAGATCGCGCCGCCCAGCAAGGCCAGAAACACCATCGCGGTGATGCCACGATGACGCAGGCAACGCCCCAACACGGCACGGAACCCCGAGGTAAAGGCGCTTTCGGTATGCGTCGTCTCGGCCTTGGGGGTGGGCAACATGTCAATGCACATCAGCGGCGTAATCGTCATGGCAATGATCCAGCTGATCAGCAGCGAGACGGCTACAACAACAAACAAAGATCCCGCGTATTCCCCGGCGGCTGCCGACGAGGCGTAGATAGGAAAAAAGGCCATCACTGCCACAATCGTGGCCCCCAGCAAAGCCATGCTGGGCTGGCCCGCGGCTTCGATCGCGGCTTCGATCTTGCCCATGCCCTTTTTCATGCGTGCGGCCATTCCATCGGCTACGACAATGGCGTTGTCCACCATCATCCCCAGCGCGATCACTAACGCACCCAAAGAGACCCGCTGCAGGTCGATCTTGAGAACGACCATTACCATGAACGTGGCCAAAATGGTCAGAAGCAGTGCACTGCCTATGATCAGGCCCATGCGCCATCCCATGAATACAGCAACGACTATCAAGACGACCAATACGGCCTCGAGAAGGTTGACCATGAACGAGTTGATCGACTCGGTCACCAGATCGCTTTGCCAGGCAACTCGGTGCATTTCGATGCCGACGGGGAGGCGGGACGAGATTTCTTCGAGCGCCGCATCGAGGTTGCGCCCGGTATCCACGATATTTCCTCCGGATACGTTTGCAATCGACAAGCCGATTGCAGGCTGTCCGTCATAGCGCATCTGGGTCAGGGCAGGTTCCAGATATCCTTGCCGGATGTCCACGATATCTTGAAGTCGGATCACATCGGAGTCGCGTGACACAGGTAGTTGGACAGGTATGTCGGCCCCCTCTGCCACATCCAAAACCCGGTCTGTCAGGCCGGGGCGTAGTTGCAGGTTGCCGATATCCTCAGGTGATTGAAATTCCCCTGTCGACGCGATCCGCAGCCTGCGATCTCCGATTGTGAGCGCGCCGGAGTCGACCACCTGGTTCTGCAAGTTCAGGGTTAACAGAAAGTCCTGCGCAGACACGCCAAGATCCAGCAGTCGCTGCTCGGAGGCATCCAGATAGATCACCTTGGGCTGCAGGCCCCAGGTCTCGACACGGGATACGCCTTGGACCAGACTCAGTTCCTTGCGGATGGCTTTTACGTGTTCCTCAAGCTCTGCATAGGTGAATCCATCTCCGGTCACGGCCAGAACGAACCCGTAGACAAAACTAAAGTCGTCGATAACGTTCGGTGCACCAGCGCCGGGCGGTAGGCTGCTTTGCAAATCGCCTACTTTGTTACGCACTTTGTCCCAGACCTGGGGTAGGCGGTCGGCCCAATATTCCTGCTGAATTTCGACTTTTACGATGGACAGACTTGCATGAGAATACGAGGTTAGGAAACGCAGTTCCGGCAGTTCTTGAATGGCAGTTTCAATCTTGTCAGTAACTTCCAGTTCGACCTCGGTCGGGCTGGCGCCGGGATATTGGGTTACGACCAGCGCCGTTTTAACCGTAAACTCAGGGTCTTCCAGCTGACCCAGCCGAAAATAGCTGAGCGTCCCGATCACGAGGATCAGCACCAGCGCAAAATAGGTGACCGTGCGGTTCTTGACCGCGACCGAAGCGAGCGACATCAACTTATTCTCCGCCTGTGGTCAGAGTGACTTTCTGACCGTCCTTCAGAGTGTTCGCGCCGGCAGTCGCGATCCGCATACCAGCCTCAAGGCCGCTGACCAAAAATCCCCGGTCGTTGAATGCGTTAACGGTTACGGGTGTGGCGGATACGGTCAGGTCTTCGGGGTCGATGACCCAGACAAATGTTTCGTTCGGCGATTTCTGATTGGGTGAAAACACGGCGCTTGAAGGGACGTGAATGCCCTGATCGCTCCAGCTATCCGGCAGATGTACCTTGGCTGTGGCGCGACCAGCCATTCCGGGTTGAATAACGCCACCCTCTGGCTGTTCCATGATGATCGTCACCGGATAGGTCCGGGTCGCTGAAGACGCTTCGTTCCCGACATGTGCGACTTGAGCAGGTATCTTCAGGCCAGGCAGGCTTGAGAATTCAACTTCGATACCTTCGACAAAGGGCTCGAGGTTGATGAAGTTTTCAGGGACTGCAACCTCCATTTCGATGCGCGAGGTGTCGAGCACCCGAACAATGGGTTGGCCAGCGATGGTGTTTTGGAATTGTTCCACATAAGTTGCGGATATCGCGCCGTCAAAAGGGGCGACCAGTGTCGTATAGCCAAGATTCAGCCGTGCTTCATCCAATTGGCCTTGGGTGGCTTCGATATTGGCTTCGGTCGCCCTGACGAGAGCGATCTGATCGTCAACGCGTGCCTGGGCAATGTGATTGTTTTTCACCAGCTGCTCGCGCCGCTCCAACTCGATCTTCGCATTTGTCAGATTGGCTTTCAGCGCGTCGCGCTGTCCTTCCAATGCGCGCACACGCGCTGCGTAAGGGTCTGAGTCCAAAGTGGCCAAAACATCACCAGCCTCGACCTGCGATCCCACATCGACGGGACGTGCAAGAACCTTTCCGGGAACTTCGAAAGCGATGTTGACCTCGCGTACAGCTTTGGCCCGACCCGGATAGCTAGCTAACCGAACCGCATCCACATCCGCAACGACCGTTGACAGAACTGGTCTGACTTGGATCTTTGTTGTCTGTTCTTCTTTGCATCCTGCGACAACGATCATCGCTGTCAGGGTGAACATGGTAACTGGGAGCTTTGCTGTCAGCATCTTTGGTGGCCTTTTCGAACTGAAGCCCAATGGAAATCACACGAGGCGATATTTACAATTTTAGTATATTTTGTCAACTTTAAGTTTGCTGTCTTTGAAAATGTGACCCAACGGCACACATTTGGCGTTTCCCTGCCAGTATTGATGATAGTTGAGTGAAATTTCATTAAACTCTTCTTGAAGCGGGGATGTCTTTGCCTCAGGTGAAGCCGCCGACTGCGGATCAGCTCTCCAAGCGTGACAAGTCACAAGGCTTACCATCGGCATTGAAAACTAAGGTGACGTAAGGTAAAGCGCGTATTACACTAGGGTTTTTTGCGAGCATGTCACACCGGGGAAATGAAATGCGATCCAAATACACAGACCAGCTCGGTTGTTTCGGCGGCGGTTTGGTCGGCGCATGCCATCGCATCTCGGGGGTTCGCACAATCCGTACGAAACTGCGAATGAGCCTCCGGTCAGTAAATCTGTACTGTGTGAACAGAAGCGGTGACGATTGCAGAAGCTTCCGATTTACTTTGGAGGCTATTTAATAATGCAGCGACCCCAGATCATGACGGGACTTGCCGGGCTGTTGGTCCTGATCATAGGCGTCTGGGCAATCCTGGCCTCGCGGGATGTCCGGGACAAAACGGTGACGTTGACCTTTCAGGCGCAAATGGGTGGTGAGCCTTTGGTCTACGACCAGTTCATCTACGACAACCCCGGCGGGGAAGGGGTGTTTGAAATTCACGACTTCAAGTTCTTCATCAGTAACCTGAGCCTGTCGCAGGGCGGCGAAACGTATGTCGTGCCTGACAGTTACCATTTGTTGCGTTTCGACAACGACTCGTTGTCGCACTCGATCACTTTGACAGATGTGCCACTGCGCGACGTTGAGTATCTGCGTTTTCTGGTGGGATTGGATGCGCAAGCCAATACGTCGCCGGAAATGCGGGATAAGCTTGACCCCGAAGGCCAGATGGCTTGGAGTCGAGAAGACGGCTACAAGTTTGTAGTTTTCGAAGGTGCGCTTCGGATTGGCGAAACTGTGTCGCTATTGACCTATCATGTAGGCTTTTCGGAAAATACGAGAGAGATTTCTGTGTCTTTGCCTGCGCAGCACGACACAGGCGGCAAGACTGAAATTGCACTGACCGTAGATCTGTCCAAAATGTTTGCCGGGTCGTACGAAGTCGACATGGGGGAATTGCCTTCGGTCGATTTCGATCGCGATGGCGCAAGGATGTTGGCGGACAACTACGCGTCAATGGTCTCGTTCGGGTTTTGACGGACGTCCCGGCCGAAATTCGGTTCGCATTCGCCCACAAAGTCAAATTTCCGCCCTTTTTTCGTCAGACCAACCGCAAATTCAACACCCAGAAAGGTTCTTGGCATTGGGCAGAGGGTCTTTGTGGTGAAGCGGATCTTTACACATTTCGAGCAGCAAAAGCGCAGGCTTTACTCTATCGCTTTTCTCGCCTTCTCTGCTGGTTACGTTCTATATTCGCATATTGACGTGATGCGGTATGGAATGCCGTTGCCGGTGTTGACCGGGTTGATCTATATGTGCGCTATTGTTTGCGCCACTGTGGTGACCACTTACTTTCTTCCGGGCTTAACCAAAGTGACCGACGCCGTTGCAGTGACGCGGCTTGGCTTTGCGCTTTGGATCGCCGCCACGCAAAGTCATGAACTGGCGGCATCGCCTGTACTTGGCGCGACCATCGTGGTCGGCGGTGCGATTGTGTTGTTGCAGGTTTCGACATGGGCAAAGGCAGTGTCACAAGTACTGTCAACCGATATGCCGGGCCCGCTTTGGACATCCCCAACGCCGCAACCTGTCGCTGTGCGCAGCGCCTGATTATCTAAACGGTTCGTATTTCAGAATCGGTAGGTTGCTCCAATCAGGGGGCCGGACTGATCGAATTTGAATTCATTCCCATCTATGTCGTGCTCAAACGAAATGTAGCGATAACCGCCGCGGATCATCCATCGGTCGTTTATCTCATAATCTGCGGTCAGCAGTACCTGCCATGTTTCACTGCCGCTTCTGAACCCACCGTAGTCAAAAAATGCTGTTCCCGACCATCGGTCAGCTAAGTCGAACCGAGCCCTGATCCCGATAACAGGATCCGTCCAGCTTTCGTTAACATTCGCAGAGCGACCGGGGGCCGCACCCGGTAGAACCGTCAGATCGGTTTCCGTCTTGAACCAACGAAACCCGGCAGCAAGATCCACGGTGGACTTTTCTGTGCTCAAAACCCGGTACCCCAAAAAGCCGCTTAGAAACTGCGTCGTCAACGACGTCTCCAGCCCTGAGATGTTGGGAGTCGGGGCGCTGTTGCTGAACGACAAGTCCGTATAGTTGTAATCCCCCAATATGGACCATTGGCCGTTGGTCGCCGCGAATGTACCCATAAAGGCCAAATCAAGGTTCTCCAGCGCGTCCGAAAACGAGAGTGTCCCTTCTAAAGTACCAATTGCCGTTTCAGTCGATACGTTTGTTTCTGGCGTAAACAGGTAGATCGTCGCCTGTTATGACCAATCCGACTGTTGCGCCAGCGCAGAGATCGGAGCGCAGGCGGCAAACATCAAGCCTGCGGTTGCGTCCCTTAAACTTTTAATCCGGCTCATTTGTCTCCTCCTGTCGTTCAAACACTAGTCGATGTGCTTTAAGCTGCGGTGCTGGTATCCTGCTTCTGTCCTAGGCTGACGCGGTTGATATCAGTGCTTGGAAAGAACTCGGCCCAGACATGCCAAAAGACACCTGCGCGCAGCGTCTCGACACGTCGTAGCCTGCCCTGATCCGACATGCCCCAGAAATCGCACCGGGTTACAGGTACGCCACTGTCGTTGTACCAAATCCCCAGGCTTTCATACTTGGGGTCCAAGCTCACGACCACATCGCGCCCGCCGACATTCGCATTCACGATCCAGTTGTTGTCGATCACAAAGTCATCGGTCCAGCAGGCGGCGTCCTTACCGATCGTAATTCCCCAGACATAGGTTTTATTTGGCAAACGCTCGTCCGTGCGGTCCATGTTGTCCATAACGGGCGCGTCCTCTTGGTGTTGGCGTCCGATTCCCCATCCGAAAGTGATCTCTGTGACCATGTCCAGCAGCCGAAGCATGGGATTGGGCGAGGGTTTGTTCAGAAAAACCTCTCCGGCCGGGAATGCCTTTTGAAAGCCGCGAAAGGTCATTCTGTAGGTTGGCCAGGGCGTCATCTGTGCCTCGGGGCGCACAGGGCAGGCTGGGCCTTCGGCGTATTTGTCGTGATCGGCTTCGCGAAACCCATAGATATGCTGGATTGGCTCACCAGATTCGTTATCCCGCAGGATCAGGTTGTTGCCGTGCTGGGCCAAGACCTCGAGGTTCAGCCGTTTGCCTTCGATCCTTGGGATGTAACCCTGCCCAAGGTTGGCCATCGCGCAATAGGTCATCACGATATCCTCGCCCCCTAGACCGTCTGTATTCCCAGCAAGATGCGGCCGCATGATCTGTGCGTCCGGGTGCGCGCGGGCAAAGCCGTTATTTTCGATCACGATGACAGGAGCGGTTGGACCGACATATTTGCGGGCTTCGTCAATCGGGAAATAGGCGGCGTCGTTTAGTTGGTTCCTTAGTCCCAAATGCACCCACACATAGGGAAAGCCATAAAGGAAAACCGTCAGCAATGCTGCAATCACCCACAGCCAGAACGGTCCGCTGCCCGTAATGAAATGCGCCAGAGTGGCGACCACGAAACCGCCAAGGCCAACTGCGATCAACTGATATTCATGTCGGATAAACCGTATCATGTTCTTGCGTTTTACGGTCAACACCATCTGGGATACGTCGCCCAGATCGCGAAAATAGACAAAGCCGATACCCAACGAAATGACTAAGCCAAGCGCAAATAGAATGCTTCCGACCATCTGCTTCTCCTGAATTGAAACCAGTTACCGAGTTATTGCTGAGGTGACGCGCGTTTGATCAAGAACGCGTCGACGGCTTTCTGAGTTTCGGGGCGAATGTTCTCGATCCCCTCATACGGCGCGCCATACGCGGGTGGGGTGTCGGGGAACTTTTCCTTGCGGGCCATGTGACGCCCCAAAATCCGCGCGAATTCCTGCCCGCCCCAGGCACCCACCTCGGTCGAAACCGAATATTCTTCACGTGTGTCGCGGTAGAGATCGAAAAACTTTGCCAGAATCGCGCTTTCACCCGGGCCAGGGAGTTTTAGTTTTAGCTGATCTTTTACTACCGCCTCAGGTTTGTTGACCGAATAGATAATGACGTGGTCGCGGCGCGCCTTGGTTTCATCAGCAAACAGCAAAGCAGCAGACTGATCGACCCCGTCCACCAGCCGATCCCGAGGGATGTACTGATCAGCCCCTGCGAAACGCGATAGTGTCGTATAGAGGTCTGAAACATGGATTATGCTGTTCAGCAGACCATCAGCTTCGATCATGCCTGGCCAGCGGATAAAGGCATCGACGCGGACACCGCCTTCGGTCGTATCGCCTTTCCCTCCTGCGTAGATCAGCGGCGTGAATCCGGATTGCGGCGCGTATTTGGTGAAATGACCGTTGTCGCCCATGACGACTACGACAGTGTTTTCGGACACGCCCAGGTCATCCATTCGCGTGAACAGCTCGCCCAGCCACTGGTCCAGCAACTGCATCTTGTCAACGTAGAGGCCACCGTTCACACTTTCGGGGCCTGATCGTCCGGCGCGGGTATTGTCCAGCGGTATCATTGGCCAATACTGCAGAAAAAACGGCTCGTCGCCTTCAGCGAGGCGCTCGAGTTCTTCCAGAGTCTTGTCCTGAAATGCCTGGTTCATTTCATCATATTTTTCTGCGTTCCACCTTTCGCCGGGCTGCATTCGGATCTCGCGGATCGGCCCGCCGGCTTCGCCCTCGATCACGGTCATCATCGCGGCGGCATCAGGGCGGAACCAACCGTCCAGAGTGTACTTGTCATCAAAGTCCCGGATCGCGACCGAGACCTGTTCTTTTATCGCGTCGTCATTGAAGATTGTAAGCTGGCCCTGTTGATGGATCGCGTGTTGGGCGTAGTCGAACCCCTGGTTCATAGCCCAGCTTTCAGCGATATCGCCCATGTGCCATTTCCCAACATGGCTAGTAGCGTATCCCGCTTGCTTCAGAACTTCGGCGAGCGTGACTTCACCATCAGGCAGCCCGAACCCGGCAATGTCGACGGTTGTGTCGCCCATACCCATTCGCACTGGCAAGCGTCCTGTCATTTGCGCCACGCGGGTTGGGGTGCATGATGGCTCGGTATACATCCGGACCATCCTTAGGGCCTGATCCGAAAAATCGTTGATATTCGGCGTTTCATAACCACGAACTGCGTTCAACTCGGGGATTCCCATGTCACCAAACCCCATGTCGTCGATCAATACGCTGACGATATTCGGGGGTCTACCACCGTTCTGGTCCTGAAAGGCTGCCAATGCCGCATCGACCACAGAGTCGTCCTGCGCCCATTGATCGGCGTGTTGGGCGTGAAGAATATAGTATTCAGCATCGTGTTGAATCGCTTCGTTTTGCGCAGAGGCGAATGAAGCGCTCAAACTTGCTGTCAGAACAAGAAGGCAGGACAATCTCATTAGTTTCCCCTTGTTTTTAAATGAATCTCCGGGTGAGAAAGGCAATCGTATATCACATTGAAACATCAGAATGTGACGCAGGCAAGAGAAATGCCTTAGACGGAACGGCCCTCAGACACTGGGGATCTGAGATCGGTAAGGTGGCTGTTCGTTCGGAAATTGTGAACAACGACCATAAGGCGTCGGAATTATCTTCGGCCAAGCGCCAAAAAAAGGGTGATTTTGGCATAAAATGCCCAGTTAATATTGGGTTAAAGTTGCACGGGTAATTTGTATTCGTGGTTAAAGTAACGAGTAGAATATGTTTAAATCTATGATGAGAGAGCCGTTCCCGGCACACTGGAAAACTGCCATCGCCACGCGTCTGGGGAACGGCTCTTCTAAGCAGAACAGAGAAATGCTTGAACTGGCTCTGCCAGCCGCCGCATGCGTATGCCTGCTGCTGTACTGGCTGAAAAGCGCCTCCGTCGAAAGCTATGTTTCGGTCCTGATGTAAAGCGGGTTGCTACAACCTCGGTATTGCTTCGAGTCCTCGGTATCAGACCGCAGCAGTGGTTATAAATTCTGATACATGTCGGCAGCGCTTTGAGTAAGCTGAAGAGCACCTCATACGAGCTCTAAACTGCACCCTTAGGGCCGGACCCTGACGCTTTCTGGTGCCTTTCAAAATTGAAGTCTTCCGCAAAATGACAGGCTACAAAATGGTCTGTATCCAGTTCTCGCCACGCCGGAACTTCGGTTTTGCAGCGATCTTTTGCAAAGGGGCATCGGGTGTGAAACCGGCACCCTGAGGGCGCAGCCAGCGGGTTCGGGATTTCCCCCTTTAAACGGATCGGGTCATAATCTGCGTCGGGGTCCGCTGTGGGAATCGCGCTAAGCAGCGCGTGTGTGTAGGGATGTTTTGGCGCAAAAAACAGGTTTTCAGTCGGGGCATATTCCACGAATTTCCCGACATACAATACCGCCACGCGGTGCGACATCTGTGCGACGACACTCAGATCATGGGCGATAAACAGGAACGAGACACCCATCTCACCCTGTAGATCTTTTAGCAGATTCACGATTTCTGCCTGAATCGAGACATCAAGGGCCGAGACGCTTTCGTCGCAAACGACAGACTTTGGTTTGGACACCAAAGCCCGTGCGATACAGATTCGTTGCCGTTGCCCGCCGGAAAAAGCATGAGGAAAACGGCGCAAGTGTTCGAGGTTCAATTTGCATCGCGCGGCTATTTCACGAACGCGGGCGTCGATCTTGGCTCGGTCTTTGAACTTGCCTGACGCCACCAACGGTTCGGCAATTATATCGCGGACTGTCATTCGTGGGTTTAAAGACGAGTAGGGATCCTGAAACACGAGGCTCATTTCAGGCCGAAAGGCGCGCAGAAGGTCGCCAGCAAGGTTGTGGACGTTGATCCCTCCTTCTCGGAAGGCCATGTTCATTTTCGACCTTACCTTGCGCAGCTCAGTCTTGGATGCGTGGGCCAGATCGATGTCACCCTTGTTTTTGCGGTGAAAAATCACCTCGCCATCCGTCGGATCAATCGCGCGCAGGATCGCGCGGCCAACGGTTGTTTTACCCGATCCGGACTCTCCGACCAGTCCGACAGTCTCGCCACGTTTGATATCGAAACTGACACCGTCAACCGCACGCAGCATCTGCACTTCGTTTCTGAACAGCTTGCGCGTTTTGATCGGGAAATGGACCAAAAGGTCTTTCACCTCGATCAGAGTATCGTGTTTCGGCGTCATGCGGCGTTCCGATCTTTGTCGCTGTGCAACCAGCAGCGTACTGCGCGGCCGGGAATGGTTGAGACCTCGGTCGGCGCTGTCACGTCGCAGGTCCCCGCGATCGCTTGGGCGCATCGGGTATGAAATGGACAGCCCGTTGGGCGCGCGGTCGGGCTGGGGATATCTCCCGGCACCGGTTTCAGGCGGTCGTGCAGGTGTTCGACGCGGGGGATCGCGTCCAACAAACCCTGGGTATAGGGATGCTGCGGATTTCTGATCACGTCCCGGGCGGGGCCGCGCTCGACGATAGTTCCCAGATACATCACGGCAACGTCGTCGGCGATCTGGGCGATCACGCCAAGGTCATGGGTGATGAAAATCATGCCCATGCCAAGATCGCGTTGCAGATCGCGCATCAGGTCCAACACCTGAGCCTGAATAGTCACGTCCAGCGCCGTAGTCGGTTCATCTGCGATCAACAGGGCAGGGCCGGCAGACAGGGTCAGTGCGATCATGGCGCGCTGTCGCATCCCGCCAGACAATTCGTGCGGGTACTGGTCAACCCGTGCAGAGGCATTCGATACGCCGACTTTGTTCAGCATCTCGATTGCATATTCTCGCGCGGCGCGCTTTTTCAGCCCGCGATGCAGCATGATGGCTTCCATCATCTGATTGCCGATCGTGTAAACAGGCGAGAAACTGGCCATTGGTTCCTGAAAAATCATCCCGATCTCGCCGCCCCGAATGCGGCATAGTTCCTTGCTGCCGGTTTTCAAGCGGCCAAGTGCGATCTCTTTCCCGGCCTTGTCTGTGTAAGTCATCCGGGTTTCACCGCTCAACGAGGCGTTGTCGGGCAAAAGCTGCATCAGGGCCTTGGTCGAAATCGACTTGCCCGAACCGGACTCCCCCACCAAGCCCAGCGTTCTGCCCGCCTCTACCCTAAAGGTGACGTCGTGCACCGGGGTGATGACACCTTCGCTGGTGCGAAACGAAATCGACAGGTTTTCTACAGTCAGCATTTTCGGCATTTCAGTGCGCCTCCGAGTACGGATCGGCGGCATCGCGCAGCCCGTCGCCAATCACGGTAAAGGCCAGTACGGCAACAACGACAAAGATCGCGGGGATGAACAGCCAGGGTGTTTGTTAGATTGCCCGCACCGATTGCGCTTGTTGCAACAGCACCCCCCACGAGACCGAGGGTGGACGCAGACCCAGCCCAACAAAGGAGAGCGCCGTTTCCGACAGGATCATGTAAGGAAAGCTGATCACCAGATCGACGATGATGAAACTGGTAAAGCTGGGCAGCATGTGTTACGCGATAATCCGACCGGGTCGCGCACCTGCCAGCCGCGCGGCGATCACATAATCCTCGTTCCGGATCGACAGCAGCTGCGACCGTATCCGCCGCGCCAGCGTGGGCCAGCCGAACAGGCCCAGGATCAGGGTCATGGCGAAATAGACCTGCGTGGTCGACCACTCCTTGGGCATGGCGGCGGCCAACCCCATGTAAAGCGGGATGATGGGGACCACGCGGATCACCTCTGTCACGCGCTGGATGATATTGTCGATCACGCCCGCGAAATACCCCGCAATGCCGCCGATGATCAGCGCCAGAACAAAAGAGATCATCACCCCGATCACCCCGATCGACAATGAAGTTCGGGTGGCATAGATCGTGCGGCTGAATACGTCGCGCCCCAGATCGTCAGTGCCCCAGAAATGGATTTTCTGTTCAACATCGGGGCTTAGCCCCACCAGATGCCGGTCCGTCGGAATAAAGCCCAACAGCTTGACTGGTTCACCTTTGACAAAGAAATGCAGATAGTGCCGCACTTTGGGATCAGGGACCGAGATGGCACGCAGGGTGACCGGATCACGCTCAGTCTTGGTGCCGTTTACAAAGGGAAAAACGGAACAGCCCCCCGCATCGCAGAAACGCGGCACCTGCGGTGCGCCTTCGATATAGTTGGTATCCCGCGTCACTGGTCCGTAGGGGGCAACAAACTCGGCGAAAATCCCGGCCAGAAACATCAACCCCAGTACCGAGGCTGCCATCATGGCGGCGCGGTGACGGCGGAACCGCCACCAGATCAGGGTCCATTGCGAGGCCGAGTAGTATTTGAGCCGCGCTTCCTCGGCGGTAGTATCTGTTTGATGTGTTGCATCGGTCATGGATCAGGCCCCCAGTTTGATGCGCGGGTCCAGCCATGCCAGCAACAGATCGGACACGAAATTCATGAACACGATGGTGAAGGTCAGCATCAGCAGGATGGCTCCCGCCACGTTCATGTCCAGGTCCAGGTAAGCACGCAGCAACAGCTCTCCCAGTTCGGTAAGGCCCAGCACCACGGCGACGATGGGCAGTTCGGAAAAGATGCGGTTCACGTCGAACCCGATGGTCGAGACCACGGGGTTGATCGCCAGCCGCGCCGGGTATTTGATCAGCAGCCGTAACTCGGGCACGCCGCGCGCGCGGGCGGCTGTGACGGACAGCTTGTTCAGTTCGTCCGACATGGTGGCCCGCACGGTCTGTATCTGGATCGCCACCGCCGACCAGGCCAGTACGACTGCGGGCAGCCACAGATGCTTGATCAGATCCCAGACTTTGCCAACCGACCAGGACGCATCGCGGTACTGGTCGGAAAACAACCCTCCGATATCGGCGCCGAACCAGCGGTTCGCGAAATACAGCATCACCAGGGCCAGCAGGAAGTTTGGCAGCGCCAGACCCAGGTAGGAGAACACCGTCAAACCATAATCGACTGCTGACCCACGTCGCACCGCAGCAAAGATGCCGATGGGGATCGACACGATGTAGGTCAGCAGCAGGGTCGAGAACAAGATACCGGCTGTCAGCCAGACCTTGTCCCCAATCACTTTGGTCACCGAAGTTTCAAACGCAAAAGCCTGCCCGAAATCGCCGCGCAGAACGATGCCTCCGATCCAGTCGAAGTATCGCAGCAGCATGGGCTTATCCAAACCCAGATCGCGGCGGATCGCCTCGATATCTGCCTCGGTGACGTTGACGCCGGTGCCCGAATATTTGCGGAACGCATAACGGTCAGCATAGTCGCCAGGCGGCAGTTCCATGATCAGAAAGACCATCACCGATACCAGCAGCATCGTGATGACCATCCCGACGAGACGTTCCAGAGTGAATCTCAGCACTTAAAAAATCCCCCATCCGGCCCCACAAGAGGGGCCAAAACCGGAGCGCAGTCATCCCGCGCTCCGGTCCGGTTTTCAGACTGTGGTCTGTGTTACTGCTCCAGCCACCACTGCGAAGGGCGGTAAGGATAGGTCCAGTAGAAGTCGTAGGTTTTCGATTTGATCGGCTTCACGTTCTGCAGGTCGTTGCGATACAGGAACGGGGCGACGATGTCGCCGACAGTGCCGATTTTCAACATGTTGTCGGTGTGGATCTTGACGATCTCTTCTCCCAACTGGTTGCTTTCGTCGGTGCCCATTTCGACCTGAATGAACTTTTCGCTCAGATCCCATAGTTTCTGGATATCCGCCGGCGGCTCGATACCTTCGCTGCCACCGCTGGTTTTCCAGGCGGCCCAGCCGAAACCCGTGCCAGGGTTGAAGAAGTCACCGAACGGCGGGACAAAAACCGTGACGTCCTGGCTGATGGTCGGGCCGGCATTGCCGTCATATTTCCAAACGGTCAGGTCCAGGTCGTTGTTGTTGCCCGAGGCGCGGTATTCGTCCGAGGTGACCTCTTTCAAGTCGACCCGCACGCCCACGGCCGACCAGTAGTCGCGCACCAGTTCCTGCATCTTTACCGGCGCACCCTGCGAGGAATACACCAGACGCACGACCAGCGGCTTGCCGTCAGGGCGTTCCACGGTGCCGTCGCCATCTGCATCGGTCAGGCCCATTTCGGCCAGCAGAGCTTTGGCAGCCTCGGGGTCGTATCCGATGTCGCGGTTCAGCACTTCGTCCGAGACGAAGGACACGGTTTTGGGCTCGGCAGGCACGCCCTGCATCGGAGTGCCCTGACCCAGATAGACGATCTCGTTGATCTCATCGCGGTTCATCGCCAGCGACATGGCGCGGTTGAAACGAACGTCCGAGAAGATGTCGCGCAGGACCGGATCCTGATGGGTGCGATTGAACGAGTAGAACACGTTCTCGCCAAAGGTCGGGGCAAAGTTGATGGTGTACCCACCATTGGCCTCGTTTTCCTTCAGCAGCGGGAAGTCTTCCAAGAAGACCGCCTGCTGTTTCCAGACCACATCCCCATTCATGATCTTGAGGTTCTGGACTTCTTTGTCGCCGACATAGGTCTCAACGATTTCGTTGATATAGGGCAACTGGTTGCCTGCGGTATCGACCTGGTGGAAATAGGGGTTGGCCACCAGTTTACGGCCCTCGGCGGTCTCTTCGACAACAATATAGCTTTCCAGCGTCGGCACCACGGCACGACCGATCTTGGCAGCCTTGTCAGCATCTTTCAGCAGAGGGCTGGGCACGTCTTTCCAGTCGGAACCGCCGTAATAGAAGTCAACGGCAGCAGCAGCATTTTCAAAACCGTATTCCTGCGCCAGTGCTTCGGCGTTTTCGTTATGCTTGGCCATGAACTGGCCCAGGAAATGCTTGGGTTGGAACGGCTGGCCGTAGTCCACGGCAAAGCGGTTCAGAATGCCAGGGGTCGGCACCGGGAAGGTGAATATAACGGTGGTGTCGCCAACGGCCTCGACCTGAGCCTGTTCACCTGCGAACAGCCACCGATCCGGTGTCTTATCGTACACGTCGGGATTATAGATGATATCATTCATCCAGAACTCGACGTCCTTGGCAGTAAACGGCGCGCCGTCAGACCATTTGTGCCCGGCGCGCAACGTGATGGTCAGCTGGGTATAATCGTCATTCCACGACCACGCTTTTGCTATATTGGGAACCACGGTCTGCAGATCATCAGCATAGCGCACAAAATTCACATGGCGCACCGACAGCAGGTCCGAAGTGCCGGACTCGGTCGCTTTGGACAGGCCGGTGATGGCTCCGCCATACTGACCGATTGAGTCGTAGGGCATAACGACCAAAGGCTCGACTGGCAGACGATCTGCCACTGGCCCAAGATCCGCGTTCCCCAAAATCCGGGCGTTCAAATCGGCGATCGCCGGGTTTTGTGCAAAACCCAGCTCGCACGAGGCAGCGGCCTGCAGCTCGACCAGTTCCAGCTGCTGCGGGAATACGGGTTCCAGACCCATCGGGTCGGCTACGGTTGCAACGGGGCAGTTGGCCAGAACCGGGGTTCCCAATGTGGCCAATGCGGTGAATGAAAGGAGAGAGGTGCGAAGCTTCATAGCCATCCCTGCGTTTGTGTGACGCCAGAGCGCTAGAGATGAAAGTTAACAAATTTATGATGGTTTGGTGGGTATAGTGAAAAGCTATGTTGGATCAGTTGACATGAGATCGTTACAAATGATGCTTTCCTTCAGCAATCCGGAAAAAGTTTGATACCGCAGATGTATGGCGCATAGCTGGCAGGCAGGCCAGAAAGTGGCGCGCCGTCAGGTTCTTGTCTGCAACCGGAACGAAAGCGACCCCAGTTTCATTTTGGCATTCCTGCGCAAAAGCGACGCCAACGCCTACGCCTGTGGTTACGAGTGTTCGGATGGATCCCCATGATCCCAGGCCCAAAATCGTGGTCAGTTTAACCCGTGCAATCTGGGCGGCGGCATCAAAAATTTGCCGTGTCGAAGAACTGGGTTCACGTTGAATCAGCTTCAATGGGGCGACCTCGGCCCAAGAGACGGATCCGTTGTCTGCCAAAGCATGATCTTTGGGAACAACCAGGCCGATTCTGGTTTCAGATATCTCTTTGCCCGACAGATCTGGCGGCAATTCCTTGGCAGTGATTAAACCCACGTCGAATTCGCCGGTGTAGAGTAGGGGAAGCAGGTCATGCGAGGCCAAAGCGCGGGCTGTCACGTCGACCGCTGGGAAGGCACGGACAAACTCGGATATAAAGGGCATCGCAATCTGGTACGTGGAGTAGCCTATCTGGAAGGTTCCAGAGTGCAAATTCCGAGCCTCCGTCAATCGATCGTCAATGTCATTTCGCAAGGCGATCAGCGCTTTGATGTCACCTCGTATGCTGTTCAACAAAGGTGTTGAACTGATAACCGACCCTGACCTGTCTAGCAGTCGGCACTGATAGTGTTGCTCCAACGAATTGACGAGGTTTGACACCGTGGGCTGGGACACCCCAAGCTCTTTTGCCGCCAGGGTAAAGCTGCCCAGCCGCACGACGGATTCCAGTGCTTGTAACTGTTTGAGGCTGATCTTTGACTTCATTCGACAGTGTCGTCCTATACATCTGACAGGCGACCCAAAGTTGGATCACCAATTCTGACCATTCGTGGGTCAGCAGAAACAGCTGAGATCCAATCGCCGACTCTGGCATGTGAGTAGCATAGTGGAATTGAGTATTCCAAAAGCAACTCGAACAAAAGCTGCTTACAACTCTCACTCGATTTGTTAGGCGCGAGTGCTACAGATTTTTGTAGACGTACAATGAAATTCAATAAACACTATGTATTTATGAAACACTTGATACTGTAGTAATATGAATTCACTAACCAGAATAACGCGAGGTGTCCGCGTTGCCCTTAAAGATGGCAGGGTGAAGGGCCTTCTTGCCTTTACAGCCGGTATGATCCTATGGGCGTCGGTGTTTTACCGCTATGTCGAAAGTTGGAGCTGGTTAGATTCTATCTATTTTTCTGTGGTGACAATTTCGACTGTGGGGTACGGCGACTTTTCTCCTGAAACCGCGGCAGGGAAAATCTTTACTATGTTCTACATCATTGTGGGGCTCGGTATTTTCGTAACCGCAGCGACCACTGTCGCGGATACAATTCTTTCCCAGGATGACAAGAACGAGGACGACTAGGTTTTTGTCTCGTTGAGCCGATGTGATTTGATGCGCAGACCATAATTTGACCGGCTAGCCCCTCTGAATTCTGAATTTACGAGAGATTTCAAATTTTTGCAGAGCTACTCGAAATTTTTTGAAATTTGTATATTAAGTTTTTTGAGTATAATGACCAAAAAAAATGTTGGAGGGATGGTATGGAAAAGACTCAGGATGCGAGGATCGTCGATCTCGCAATTAGGTTACTATTTCTAGGGCTATTCCTTTATAGCGCTTTGGCGATGGTGGCCCCACTGGCAAGCGTGGTCATCTGGGCTACGATTCTGTGCGTAGCGCTGTACCCAGTTTTCGATTGGTTGCAGTCCAAGTTGGGCGGGCGGAAGAAACTTGCCACGACTATACTGGTATTGTTGGGCCTCGTTCTGACTTTGGGGCCGGTCGCTACTGCTGTTTCCGGAGCGGCGGAACTTGGGTCTGAATTTGCGGAACAAGCAGACAAAGGCGAGCTTAAAGTCCCACCGGCACCCGATGGCCTACGAGAGCTTCCGCTGGTTGGAAACAAGATTGCTGAAATCTGGGGCTTGTTTGAACGAAACCTCGATGGCGCACTTGCAAAATACGGCGCGCAGATTCTTGAGATCACCAAATCACTGTTCGGAAGGGTGTTAAGCATCGGGCTTGGGCTCTTGGCGCTGGCCCTGTCCGTTTTGATCATGGGGGCCTTGTTCAGCCCCGGTCCAAGCCTGGTGCAAGGCCTTCAGCGTTTTGCCAACCGTATCTTTGCGCCTCGCGGTGGCGAGTTCGTGACACTGGCCGGCGCGACAATCCGCAATGTGACAAAGGGTGTGATTGGCGTTGCTGCGATTCAGGCGGTCGTTGTTTGGGTATTGTTGGCGCTGTTCGGGATTGGCTCGGCCGCAACGCTGGCGTTCATTTGCCTGATCCTCTCGATTATCCAAATCGGCCCCGGCTTGGTTCTGCTTCCAGTGGTCATCTACGCCTGGAGCACCATGTCCGGTGGCACAGCGTTGATCTTCACCGTACTGGCCGTTCCCGTGGCGATAATGGACAGCTTCTTGAGACCTGTATTCATCTCAAAGGGCCTCGAAACTCCCATGCTGGTTATCCTTATTGGTGTTCTCGGTGGCATGATGGCGTATGGCTTGATCGGTATTTTTATGGGCCCTGTTCTGTTCGCCGTTTTCTATGAACTGTTCAAGGTCTGGATCGATGCGCCCGAAAAAGCCGAAAGCGCGGCTGAAGGAGCGGCGGAATGAGAAAGACGATTTGGACCACCTTGGCCGTCATTCTTGTTTTCCTGGTCTGGTACCTTGTCGCTGACCGAAAAACGCCGTTTACCGGTAATGCCAGAGTAAAGGCCATTGCGACCCAGATCGTTCCACAGGTCACCGGTACAGTGACCGAAGTTCTTGTGGAGAATGGACAGGTCGTCTCGGCAGGTGATGTTCTGGTTCGGATTGACCCCAGGCCCTATGAAATCCAACGCGACAAGGCGGAAGCTGATCTCGAAGCTGCTACGCAGGAGGTGGGCGCCTCCTCGGCAGAGGTGAGGGCCGCGCAAGCTAAATTGGCGCGGGCCCAGAGCGATCTTGATACGATGCGTCTTCAAACAGAGCGTGTGTTTGCGTTGGAAAAAAAAGGCTTGATCGCCGTTTCAAAAGCCGATGATGCCCGAGGTCAACTGACAGAGTCAGAGGCCAATTATGAGAATGCCAGAGCGGATTTGGAAAAAGCAAAGCAGAGGTTGGGCGAAGACGGAATAGAAAACCCAAAAATTCAGCGCGCATTGGCAGCCTTGGCAGATGCAGAGCTAAACATCGAATGGACTGAACTGCGTGCCCCGGCGACGGGTGTCATATCCAATCTATTGATCGCCCCTGGTACATATGCACGGTCCGGTCAGGATCTTTTGACGTTCCTAGATGCAACCGACGTTTGGATCGAGGCGTATTTTACTGAAAACAACTTAGGTCGGGCAGAGTTGGGTTCACCTGTTGATGTCGTATTGGATATGCACCCTGGTCAAATCATTCCAGGTGTCATTGAGAGCTTTAGCGCGGCTGTATCTTTGAGCGGTGGCGATGAGCCTGGCCAATTGGCAAGCCCGCCTAGTACCAAAGGGTTTCTGCGTGAACCAGAAAGATTCCCCGTTCGGATCGTGTTGCCGGGTTATGAGGCCGGAAGCGCCGAAGACGATCTGCGCTTTCAGCTCAACGGGCAGGCCGACGTGATTATGTATCTCAGCGACAATGGGTTCCTGAACCTCGTGGGTCGAACCTACATCCGCGTGGTTTCCATTCTGTCCTATGCGTACTGACGACCGCCAAGCCGTTCTTCGCCTTGCGCTGGGCGTAACCGGTGTTTTTTCGATGGGTTTACTTCTGGGGTGGCCGCTTGCTGTGGTGGGGGCGGTGTTCACAGCTCTGTTTTTGCAAGCCCCTGCTGCGTTGCCTTTGGCAGCCTTTGGCAAGCTGTTCGTGTTCTCGATTGGGCTGATGTTCCTATCCTTTCTGCTGGCGTCAGTTTTTGCCCCATATCCTGTTGTGTTTCTGATCCTCGTGGCCATTGGAATCATTCTGTCGTTCACTTGGTCCGTTTCCGGTGCTGGGGTTTTGCCCGGTGTTATTGCCCTAATGGGAGCATTGATGATCCCAAACCTTGTGCTTCAGTCACAGGATCTGGCATTGGTCTTGGTGTTTTGGATTCCTCTGAACCTGCTGTTCGCCGGGTTTGCAGCAACGATGATGTTTGTGCTCATACCTGCTGAACCACCGACAGCTGCCCAGCAAAAAGCAGCAGTGGCTCAGGATTTCGATCCCCATCGGCGCATTGTCCGCATGTCACTTGTCACCGTTCCATTCGCCTTGGTTTTCTTTGTGTGGGGTGCTTCAGCGCTGCTTGTCCTGTTCTTTGTCGCACTTCTCAGCCAACAACTTGCTGCAATGCCTGCAGCAGGCAAAGCCGTAGCCAAGGCGATGTTGACGGCCAACCTGCTGGGCGCGGCGGTGTCGATCGTTTGTTATGAAGCGAATGTCATCGCACCGGTCATTTTGACACCCATATTGCTGTGCTTTTTCTTTTGCCTGACCCTTGGGGCGCTTGGCAAAACCCAAACGCCTTTGGCCGCAGCTGCCGGATCTGCTATTACAACGACCCTGATTGTCTATGGCGGATCAATCGCACCTTTTTCGGACGAGGCAGATGTCAAAAGCATTGTCCGTGTTTTGCAAGTTGCCAGTGCGGCATTCTTTGTGATCGCCGCATATATCG
Source organism: Ruegeria sp. HKCCD7628 (assembly GCF_057221005.1). Taxonomy (NCBI): domain Bacteria; kingdom Pseudomonadati; phylum Pseudomonadota; class Alphaproteobacteria; order Rhodobacterales; family Roseobacteraceae; genus Ruegeria; species Ruegeria sp. HKCCD7628. The sequence continues at coordinate 13,416 of NZ_JBWVBA010000005.1, read as the reverse complement.
TGGTGGATGAGTTCTGGCCCGAAAAGAAACGTCAAAATGCCCCGCAAATTCCAGGTGTCAAAAGCCACTGATGCGTTCGACAAGCCAATAAACTGACACCGCGCCGATCACGTAGCCGGTGGTTGGCGTCGCTATCATGTGGAGGCGCGAACTTGCCGCCGGAGCTAACATTCGCCAGATAAATACCACTAAGGATAGTGCCGCAATAAACGCCAGCTGGCCTCCTTCGACACCAAGATTAAACGCAAGCAGCGCCGCCGGAATATCCTGAGCGGGCAACCCAATTTCGGACAGAGCGCCAGCAAAGCCCAGCCCGTGTAACAGGCCAAAGCAGAAGCTGACGATCCATGGGTATTGTTCCGCCAATCTGATCTTCCCTTCTTTGCGTTTGAGTATTTCAAGGGCCAAAAAAACGATGGATAGCGCGATTATCGCTTCGACAGGCCCAGAAGGGACCCGCAGAACCCCCAGGGTTGCCATCGCCAGCGTCAGAGAATGAGCTACGGTGAAAGCCGTTATTGCCCCCACCAATCGCCACGGGTCGCGCACGAGTATGAACAAGGCAAAGACAAACAAAAGGTGGTCGACGCCTTCCAGGATGTGTTGAAAACCTAACCAGAAATAGGTGCTCATAGTCGACCAGGTGGAGGGGCTTTCCGGGATCGTCAGTGCCGTTGTGTCGGGCGTGAACCGCATGGTTTTGGTTGCACCGTTCAAAGGTTGTATGCGTAACAGAACATCATTTCGCTGTCGGCCTAACCCCTCGATAGAAACGATCTGACCCGCCAACGGGACATCGCATTCGGCAACCCAAGTGGATACCCAAGCGACATCGTCTGCGGTCAGACCGGTACTGCGCGCCGGAGAACATTGTCCGGGTAAGACAGCATCAATTTCCATGGGCTGACCATTCACATCCGGAACGCGCCAGAGGATTTGCCATGTTTCCGGACCCAATTGGCGAAGGTCCAGAAACCCCGGGTCAAGCGCGTGTGCGTTTCCGCGCTGCGGTACACAGCAAAGCCAGAGTGCGAACAAGATGTACAGGCACAGCTTCACTGACCAGCCTCGTGGTCAGGTCGCATATCCACTTGGTATCCAGCGGCAAAGCTCTCGTATTGGGCTTGTGTCAGTTTTTCACCAGTTTCGCGGCGCCACTCCCGCAACACAGCATCGCGTATTGCTTCCAGGGGCGGTACCTGGCCGGCCTCAGACGCGGTAACCCGGACAAAATGCAGCCCATACCCCGATTGTACCGGACCGGACCAAACCATTGGCTCCAAATCTTGGATAGCGGCAGAAAACCCGCGGCCAAAGGTGGAGTCTACCACGTTCATTGCTGACAACGGCATCGTACTGAGCAAAAGAGAAGAGATGCCAAGGCTTGACCAATCCTCTTTGGCATTCAACGCAGACAGGGTCTGGGCGATCTGGCTCTGTTCAGGGGATTCACCCAAAAAAACCTGATCGAACGCGACCATAGAAGGGGTTTCGAAGCGGGTCGAATTATCCGCGAGATAGGATCGCAGTACGGCGTCTTCTGGCGTCACAGACGATGCTATGGCCCCGGTCAGGAAGTCCATCTTTTGCACAAGCCGCGCCCGGATCACCTGATCGCCACGATCCAATCCAAGCTTTCTTGCTTCGCGTACAAGCACCTCTTCCCGGACCAAAGCGCCTATCAACACCTGTAGTTCGGCGTCGTCGGGTGCCCGTTTTCGCCTTTGTTCAAATCGTGTGGCCAGTAGGGCGACGTCTTCCGCGCCAATCGTGATCGTTTCGACGTTCTCGGCTGTTTCCTCTTCCGGAGACACCCAATAAAACCAGCCAAAGATAGCTATTCCAATCAGAATGAAATGGAATAGAGGCTCTCTCATTACCCGCATAGGCAACCTTACTTAAACTGTTGTCCGGCACCGGTTAGGGGACCCTTACAAATGGGCTTGGCAACCGCGCCGCTGCCCATTCCAAGCGTCAAAAATGCTTGTGGTGCAGAAATTTCTGCCCTTGATACAAGAAACTTAGCCAAACTTGGTCATTCGCTAGGTGTGTACCAGATTGGTGAAGAATACGCCCGCTCCTGATGGGTCAACTGGGCGTTTTCTGGCAGATCAGTTCCAAAGCGAACTTTATCATACAACACCCAGCGTGGCGTCGGAATTTCGATGGCGCGAACATAGTAGAATGACCGAACATCCGGGTCGAAGTCCGGATCAGTCCAGACAGTTACCAGTTCAGGTGATCCGATAGTGTTAGTCCAGCTTGCCGTATCGACATCCACCGTGTTTCCAACGGCAGGTATCTTGCCGCTGTCATCTGCGGTCCGGTCATCCGACCATACGACATCATAGACTTTCTCGTGCAGCTCTCCTTCGGAATCCAGCCAACCCTTGATTACCTGGGCCCGGTCCAGATTGGCGCCGATTGGATCGCGCAGTGCTGCAATCAGGAAAGAGGGCGCCGTGTCGCCTTCGCGCGGTCTAAGGTCCGACCCCATCGGAACACCCTTGGTATAGCCGACATCAGCAAGGAAGCGGGTTTCGATATCGGAATCGTCGAACGCCCATCCGCCAAAGAACCGCAGGCCGATCCGAGGGCCGGTGGTGGCATAGGTCTCGCGCCGCTTGAATGCATCGAAGATCGCTGCGCGCGTGTTTTCAGTGGCCCAGACGGCTGTATATCCCGAGGCCACAAGAAGATCACCGGGAATTTCGCCCAAATCATTGGCTATAAAGGGATGCTTGATCCGTTCCGCTGACGGTTCGACACTGACGGATTTGCCGAAAAAATTGTCCTCTTCGGCGGTCGCTAGTGAAGTATGGCTGTCGGTCGCTCCACCCATTCCGAACTTATAGGGGTTCACGCCGAACTTCTCTTCCAGCAACAAGCCGCGCTTCAGCGCCTCTCTGGCGTATTCACCGGCCAGCATATCGTCTGTTTTTAGTTCGGTGATATCCAGATTTCCGACGTCCCAGTTCTCATAATCGGCGAACTCATCATCCGGGCTTAGGAACGGGTGCGCTTCACCGTCGCCCTTGATCTGGGTGACTTCATAGTGGGGCTCCCATTTTGCGCGAGCCTTCACGTATTCCTCATCAACCTTGCCGCCGTGATAGGTGTCTTCGGTTGGGAACATCCAGCCGTTAGACAAATTTCCGTTGTGGGCAAAGGCTACAGCGCGGCCGCCAGTTTTCGCCTGATACTCCTCTAACCACGAATAGAGCGCTTTTGGGTCGGTATTCCCATAAGGCGGCTGCGTCACTGGTGGCACCATTTGAAGCGCCCGAATTGGCCCGTCGCGCAGCATGACATTCCGATGAAGATTGAACCCCTTGGGTACCGAGGTCCATTCAAACCCAATAAAGGCTGTAAAGGTGCCGGGATCATTATGTCTTTCTGCCGCCAGAACGATGTTCTCCCAGGTAAATGCAAATGCGTCAGCGCCGGGGCTGTACGACTCTAGGAGGATTTCGGGCAGGGTCATCTGCGAGAAATTGGTGATGATGTCGAAGGCGGTTTTTCCGGCTTCTTCTCCTCCGGCTTTGTATCCTTCGTACCATTCTAGTCCTTTCGGATCGGAAATCACGCCGGGCTTTCCGGCCTGCAGGTCGGGCGCAAATCCCATCAGATCGGTATGATCGGTCAGAACCATCCAATCTAGTGGCCGTGCCAACCTTACCGGCTGACCTGTCGAGGAAATGACTTGTTCACCCTTTGCAAACCGCCAGGCTTCATCAGGCAGCAGTGTATTTCCAAAGGCACCTGCATCTAGCGACAGGCCGGTATGCAAATGTGTATCCCCCCAAAGTGGCCGTTCAGGGAACGAGCGGTTGGCATATGGGGAAAACGGTCGTTCCGCAAAGGTACCTTCGGCGGCCTCTTTTGTGGGTATGGCGTCGGCCCATGCACTCAGCGGAACACCTAACAAAGTCAGCAAACAAGCATAGCGCCCAAGCATATGAACCTCCCAATTCAAGATTATTGAACACGCAAGAAGTGTTGTATTAATAAATATTCACGTTTTATTATATCATTTTGCAGGTACCCTCTGTCAAAAATTTTCTCAATTGCGTCCTGTTGCAGCGATGAAAAAATGCGAATTGCTACTTAGGACAAAAAAACCAATTTCAGTTCGTCGGGACGCTTTTTAGCCTGACAGTATCGCTTGATCCTACGGCGAAACTATGGATGCGCCCGAAGGAAAGGATGCGGGAAGAATGCTTGAACGAACACCTGTCCCCGTCTCTGCGCCATGCCTGCCGCATGATTGCGGCATGGCGCAACGACTACAACCATCACCGCCCGCATTCGAGCCTCGACGGGCTCACCCCGCGGGAGAATCACCAACGGTCAAGAAAGGACCAAACCCTGAACAGAGTTAACTAAAAAATGCGGACTCAAAGGGGAGCAGGTCACCGCAGGGCAGGTCAGCGACTACATCGGTGCTGGGGCTCTGCTTAGCGGCATACCGAAAATCGATTGGCTTCTCGGAGATCGCGGATACAATGCCCATTGGTTCCGAGAAACGTTACAAGGCAAAGGGATACGCGCTTGTATCCCCGGTCGGAAGCAGCGAAAGACAACGGATAAGTACTACACGGGTCGTTACAGACAGCGCAACCGGATCGAGATCATGCTCGGCAGGCTGAAGGATTGGTGCCGTGTGGCAACCCGTTACGTCAGATACCCGAAGGTCTCCCTCTCAGCTCTGGTCATCTATTGGCTATGAGTCCTGACCCTAAGCGCAGCCAGCATCTAAAAGCGCGAAGTTGCCATTTTCAAATGTTTTTTGTTTCTAGCTCTCAAACCAGTGCTGGCAAACAGTATCGGCGTTGGGGGGCGAACAAACCGATTTTAAATGAGAATTTGACTCCGACGCTAGCATCATGAGGGCAGAGTATGACCCCTTCTTGGAAAACAATACTTCGACCCACATTTCTCCATGGCCATTCGACTTCAAAGTTTCATCCAGAAAGGTCTTCATTTCAGCCAACCGCTCGTCTTTGAAGAAATGGATGCTCCAAAAGAGAACGGGGCAGGTTTCGGGGTCTCCAGCCACGCGCAAGACATGGTTTTTTAGCGCGATCATTTCAGACGCAATATTTGATTGCTGACGCGGTATTTTCAACCACTCTCTTTGCGCATTCGGTTCCAGGTAGAAGCCGTAAAATCGTTCTGGGTCGTCTTCCGAAAAATGCTTTTGTTCAAACCATGAAATCGGAATTTTCGAAGACGAACAGCTGTCCAGAGATGCGATGTAACGTGCTGATCGTTTCCATGGTTCCTTCGGAGGTATGCTCTCGATCATATTGTGTGCGGTCACAATGATCAACGCAGTCGATAAAGCCAAGGTTGTTGTGATTTCAAGTACCGGTGGAGTGTCGCGCAGGGAGATCATGCGGTAAATCCCTTCCATGAAATAAGCGACGGAAATCCAAAGTATCGGCGCAAAAATGAGAAAGAGCCGAAACGAAAACACGGGCACAAAAAGAACAGAAATGATTATTCCAAAAACAATCGTCAACACAATTACGGAAATTAAGAGCAAAACCCCCGAAGATAGATCTGGGGTAAAAGTTGATTTGAGTATCGCCAAATCCCAAGATTTTACAATCAAAACTGTAATTAAGCACACGAGTAGAGCAAAGATCGCGACCACCATTGGCGAGCCCGCGACGTTTACTCCTCGCGCGATGTGTTCCAAAATAAATGGCACGCTGGCTTCGAACCAGGTGTTCTGTACGTCAACGACAATTTTGGGCATGTGCCAAATCACAAGACAGACTGCAAAGACTAAAACTGCAGACCCTGAGCAAGTAACCAGAACCCGATGTGACCATTTAGTGCAGCTTAGAAGTAAAACTCCAAAAATCGCCCCGGATAGTAAAATCGAATAATAGTGAATAAAAACCGTCGATATGGAAGTGACAGTTAACGTGAAGAGCCAAACAGCAAAAGGCAAATTGTTTGAAAAGCTGCGACGACACCGAAGGCCGCTTAATATTGCAATCGCGACAAGGCAATAAACGATCCCGTAAGAGCGAGCCTCACCAGCATAATACCACCAGTTCCACGAAGTGACTGCAACTGCAACGGACACCAAGCGCGCTTGCCATCTGACGGTCGGGAGTGGGGCTAGGTACACTAGGACAAGCGCTATTGTCGCAGTTAGCGCGGAAAAGCCGCGCGCGACGGTCACGAATTCACCGTCCACTACGCGCAAAACCGTCCAGAGGATAATGTAGTACCCTGGGGGGTGGCCATCTTCGGTCGCGCGCGCCAGCAAATTATCGAAATTCGCCAGCTTTGGGTCGGCAAAATATGCGGTGAACAGTTCGTCTGTCCACAAAGAGGCGTGCTCCAGCCCTGAAAACGCCCGCAACACTGAAAGAAAAACGATTGAAAGGCTAACAAAGCAAAGTAATTTCATTATCCTTGACGCGTTTCGTATGCGACCCAGTGCCAGTTTTTGATACAAGCGAAGTGGCCTTGAGTACGGTTTCCAATTTATATGAATTAGAGAGAACATTCCGAGTAATCCGGCGTCAAGCCCGAGCTAAAAAATCCCGTTGAGTGTTGGACACTTGCAGCAAACCCAGCTGCTCGCGCCCTGTCCGATGCCGGATCGTTTCGGTGATTAGCAGTTGTATCGTAGTCTGAGGTATGTGCGTTCAAGTGCCAATGAGAGCTCAGCTATCCGGTTAGTGTATCCGGATAGCCTGATGGCGGAACGCACCCATTTTTGGTGCGGTCATCAGGCATGAACAGCTCTTTCGCCGCACAGGAGCTGCATCATCGATTTTACGCGAGTTGGAGAGTTAAATGGGGGTGATGTTTTAGAATCAGGACCCATTGATTTCTGTTTTGCGGCGTGATTCACGGTTCAAAAACGAGCGGTGAACATGTCTGATCTCTTCTGGCTTACGGATGCGTAAATGGCGCGTCCGGAGCCCCTCTTACCCAAGCCCCACGGCAAGCCGCGCGTTGATGACAAGCGTGTGTTGAGCGGGATTGTCTCCATCAAAAGCAAAGGTTTGCGGTGGCGGGATGCCCCTGCTGCCTATGGACTGCACAAGACACTGTACAACCGATGGAAACGGTGGAGCAACAAGGGCATCTTCGCGCGAATGATGGCTGGCCTGGCCGCCGAGCACGGCGAACAGAAGACTGTGATGAGGTGGAACGAAAGACACCCAGGTTGGTCGATGACTACATGGACATGCGTTATCTCCCTCGCCACCCAGCTTATAGGGTTCGTCAGCATATCTTCAGCGAGCGGTTAGCCTATCTGGATTCTCTGGGGGATGAGGAAACTGGGTGATTGGGAGGGAGAGGTTTGAGTTTCTCTTCTCCTTATTATCCCGCGTTTTCCACTACTTAACCCTATGCCCGACTATACTCAGCCATAACCGCTATCGGCCTCTCCCTCTGTCTGGGGGAGGTCGCCGCTGACGTGCAGACAGCAAGACAGTCTAGCAAGACGTGTGTGATCTGGGCGGGGGCATAAACGGGGGCATTTCTCGGAGGGTTTAGCCCCAAGTGCCTGCTGTCGATCCATGTTCTGATGAACTGGCTGGGGTGGTAGGAATCCTTGACGTCCGATGATTGTTATCGGCTTTTCAGCGAAGCCCGAGAAACTGGGGCGGTTTCGGGGGCGTTCCTACGGCGAACCGGCACGCGAGATGATCCTGCGGATCGTCTCAATCAACTGAACCCATCCCAAATCCTAAATCTGAAAGGAGGAGACCCATGTCTGCTCACATTCGCTATGCCTATTTGAAGGGCCACACGTGGCTGTTCAGACGTAACTATCCCGCTGACGTGGCTCTCGCGCTGGGCGCTCAGGCGCTGAAGCAGAGCCTCAAGACCAGTGATCGTAACACCGCTCGCGTCCGAGCCGCTGAAGTCAATGCCCGGTTCGAGACACTGGTGGAACAGGTTCGGTCTCAAGCAGAAGACGCCCTGTCTGTCCCAGAGAGCACCGCTGACGTTCCTGATTGGGTTGACCAACCGGAGTCGTCTCTCGTCCGTCTCCGAGCCACTCTGGAGGACTCTGGATGCAATCTGGAGAGGTCTAAGTTCATCAGGCCATCAGCGCCGGTAAAGGTGCCGGTTCGTGACCTGAGCCGGGCTTATCTGAACAAGCGCAGTAACGAGCTTCGACCCAGCGGGTTCAAATCGGTCCGATACTCTGTCGGGTTGTTCACCAGTCGATACGGTGACCAGTCGGTTTGCAGCCTGACCAGAGCGGACGGAAGAGAGTTCCTGTCCGCAATTGCCCAACTGTCTCCAATGATCGGCAAGTCAGAACGGACCCGAGGGCTGACCCTGGACCAGTTAGTTGCGTACTCGTCTCGGGGTTCGGTGACCATAACGGCCAGAACCCAGCGGCGTATCTGGTCGCAGGTCAATCACTTCCTCGACTGGGTGGTCTATTAGGGGCATCTGGAGGTCAATCCCTTCCGGACTGTTCTCTTTGATCGGAAGGTCCGTCCTCAACCCTATGCCGTCCCGACCGACGATGAAGTCGTACGACTGCTGGAAGCCAAGGACCGGGAGTTACATCCTGTTCTGTTGACCTGTCTGCTGACGGGAATGCGAGCGGGGGAAGCGGTCGGGCTGCTCCGGGAAGAACTCGTGACCAAGGGCAACCTCGGTTGCTTCGTTCATGTTCAACCAAACGAACTGAGACTGCTGAAGACCGATGCGGCGGAGAGACTGGTTCCAGTCCACCCGGTGCTAGACGATACGTTCCGTCAGTTACCCTGCCATGGCCCTCTGTTTCCTGAGTTGACCGTGGCCCATGTCACCAAGGGGTTTGCGAGACTGAGACGTCGGTTGGGACTGGAGCGACCGGGACTGGTGTTTCACTCGACCCGCAAGTGGTTTGTGACCCAGTGCGAACGAACGGGTGTTCCTGAGCACTTCACGGCCTCTCCGGTTGGTCACCAATCGGCACGGTCGGAGAACGGGATCACCTACGGCATCTACTCGGCTGGCATCAGCGACGAGCAGCGGCGGTCGATCGTTGACCAGATCCAACTGCCGACATGACCTTCCCCGACATTGATGCGTTCGTGGAGCGAGCTGCTATCGCTGAGTTCGATGGCGGGTGCACCCGTAAAGCTGCGGAAGATCTGGCTGCTCGTGCTCAGGGGTTTCCTGACGCTGAAGCCTATTGGAAATGGCTGGCTGACTATGTCGTCAACCGTAGACCGCCCTGAATACCAACCCTCGGCGGCCCTTTGCGGGTTGCCGGGGGTGCTGACTTTGCTTTCTTTTTGCCGAAGCGGACTTTGGTTGAGGGTTGGCTGAATGACCGCGATGCGGACGAAGCGGTCAATCCTGTTGTTCCGCAAGGAATGGGCCAATTTCATGAAAGAATTCATCAAATCCTGCATGACCGCGGATCATGCAATGGTTAGCACCGGGAAGTTCAACGAACTCTGCGGTGGCTATTTCACGCGCTGTTTCACGACCTTCACTGATGGGAGCTGCCATGTCCCCCTGCACGTGTAGCACAAGTGTAGGCACACTTAACTTTCGGGCGTCTGCTCGCGCATCAACTTTTGAGTTCATGGCCATAATCCTTAAAGCAGTTTCCGGGCTCGCAGAAATTCGCTGCATTTCATCAAAGCTGGCACTCTCCGCTGGAGTTGCGTCTGGCATATAGCTGGACGTAAAGAACTGTCGATAAATAGGATTAGGCGACCCCCAGCCCGCTGAAACCATTGCACGGGACGCCTCATAAAACTGTTCAGCCTCAGGATTTCCTCGCATCATTCTTCCACGGACATATCCGCCTAGAAGGATCAGGAATTTGACCCTCTCTGGGTATCTCGCGGCAAATCGAACGCAGAACGCTGAGCCCTGACTTATTCCAAACAGACCAAAACGATCCAAGCCAGATGCATCAGCGACGGCAACCATATCATCTATCATTCTGTCCTCGGAGATGTCGTCGACGTCCCAGTCAGAAAGTCCGTTGCCGCGTTGATCGAACCGAACCAGCCGGCAGAGTTTGGAAAACTCAGATAAGAAATCCCCCCATACAGGACTGGTCCACTCATATTCGATGTGGTTCAGCCAGTTGGGAGCCTTAAGAACAGGTGTTCCGGTTCCCGTTGAAGCCCAAGCCAAATTAATCCCATCAGCGGATTTGCAGAATTTCACGCGCTGCTGATAGGAGATTTCCGGCGCTTTTCGTTCCTGCACCACATTAGGCGTCCATTGCCACACACGTATTGGTCGTGTGATGTTTTTCACGCGCTGCCCGCCCATGTCTCGAAATGGTTCATCGATCTTGTCCAGAACAGATTGATGCACAATGTCCGAAACACAGATGCCACCCGGTTCCGCCAGGCCCTCTAGTCGCGCGGCAACATTCACACCGTCGCCAAAGATATCGTCGTCGTCAAAGATTACATCGCCAAGGTTGATACCCACTCTGAATCGGATCCGCCGATCTTCGACCAAGTCCAACTCTTTCCGCCCCATCTCTTTCTGGATTTCCAACGCGCAGCGTACAGCGTTCTGAACAGAAGGAAATGTTGCCAATAGGCCATCTCCAGTCGTCTTTACAATTTTCCCTCGGTTTCGAGCGATTTCCGGGTCAATCAAGTCTTTTCGGTACGTCTTTTGACGCGACAAAACACCCAACTCATCCGCTTCCATCAATCGAGAATAGCCAACCATATCAGACGCAAGAATGGCTGAAAGTCGTTGTTCCATCGTAGTCTCCCAAAGAGCTTTCCCGGCAGCAAGGCACTTAATTGTGCACCCCAGAAGTCATATTCGTTAGCCGTGTACTTCATCCCCATTGAGTTATTGCTCTCTCACCAGAATGAAGATGTAGTGATCTTTCGAGAGTAGTTCCCGAGTTTATAGTATTCCATCAAGCGTTCCTCCCCAGATGCAGAGGCAAACTACCAGAACCTTTCAAATTTGGATACCGACGCCACTAAGAGGCCCATACCTAGACATAAAGGCGCGTGTTGGTTGCGCAGCGACGCGTTCAATTCGGTTGAACAACCGATTGAAGTAGAAACGACTAGTATTGGTTCAAAGTCGCATGCTCATTTCGTGCCATGTCATTCCGCCGTGGTCGGAGGTCGACGGTTTCAGATAGCTATAACGGGCAAGAAAACGCTCATCGCGATTGCACTATGCCCAAGCTGTCATGCACGGGCTCATCAGGACGCCGAGAACAAGCATAACCCCTGCCAGATAAAGGCTCGGTGGAGTCGAGAGGGCCTAGCGTAGTAAATTGCGAGGTACGGCCCGAATTGATCTCTCGGATGGACCTCTGCCAGACATGACAAGTCATACTTCGCTGATTAATAAAGTTACATGACATTTGATCTATTGTTTGCCCGCCGCTGGCCAAAATCTTCATTAACGAAAGACGTCGCGCGAATTGACGTAGCTTCGTATTGCCAAGCCTATCAATGCCTTAAGGAAGAAGCTCCGAAACGTCCAACTGGTCGCCCCTATTTAGGAGGGAGAAGTGGCTATCCTACGACTGAAGGGAAGACGAACCGCAGGGAAGAGCATTTTGCGATTGCGATGGTTAACGCACAGGAGGGCTGGGATTTACCAGACGGGACTCGATTTGAGCTGCTTGATTATCAAGTTCCGCTAAAGGCGACACGTGCAGATCGTGAAATCGGAAAGATCGATATGTTCGGCCTGACGGAACATGGCCGAGCTGTACTAGTTGAACTCAAGGTGATTGGGCACTCGGGTGGCCCTAGTGATCCGCCCCCTGTCGCTCTGCTGGAAGGGGTACGATATGCCGCCATCGTTGAGGCCAATCTTCCGAGAATTGCGAAGGAAATTCGTGACACCTTTGGTCGTGAGATGGTCTTGGAGCGGCCTGATATCGTGGTCCTAGGAGAAGCAGATTGGTGGTCGCGATGGCTTACATCTGACAGAGCCTTTAAGTCTGTTCTCGAAGAAAAGTCGCAAGAAATCTCAAATGTTCTTGGCCTTAGTATAATCTTCGCATCCTTGCCGAACGCAAAAGTCCAATATGGCCAGCGAAGCAGAGCACCAAGATTAATCGGGCTATCCCAAATTGAGTACCAGAACTCGTTGCCCAAAAGTGCTTTGCAAAAATCAAGTGAAATGGGGGCGGAACCAAAAAAACACGAAGCGCTGCTGCAAGGGGTTTGGTGGAATTATGCGAAATCGTTCTCCAAGGGCGATCTCGACGGGCAATCGGCACCGGGAAGGCCGCCAGTCGTCTCCGTTTCAAAACCTTACCTCAATCTCATGCTGCCATCCGACGAAAGAATGGCCTCGGAGATTGAAGCTGAAATTGCAGCAACGGATCGCCATAGGCATTTTCGATCTTTCAGAAGCTCGCAGGCGATGGCTCAAAGTGTTTTTGGAGCCTTCAAAGCCGCAGGCCAGTTGGAATTACTGTCCCAAATTCCGGCCCAATGTGGGCGTTCAGCTTTTGGAAACGTTTCTCAAGAAACTGCGCTGTCCATGGAAGTCGACGTTCAAACGCTTAATGAGCCTCGACCAACGCAATTGGATGTCTGCCTAGAAAGGGACGATTACCGGGTAGCCGTTGAATGCAAGTTTAGCGAATCAGAGTTCGGAATTTGCTCGCGCGTCAAGCCGCAAAAGTCCGAGACGCCTTTGTGCGATGGGACCTATACTCGTCAGCAAAACAGGCAAACGCGCTGCGCTTTAACGGAAGTTGGCGTTTCTTATTGGGATCACATACCTGACTTATTTGATTGGAGCGACAAGCAGGATCTGTCTCCCTGCCCACTTTTACCAACTTATCAGATCGTCCGGAACGTACTCGCTGCAGTCACCAATATTGACGGAAATGTGGATCCTTCAAATGGACACGCCGTCTTCGTATATGATGGCCGAAATCCTAGGTACAAAGTTGGCGGAGCTGCGGACGTTCAAATTAGACAAGCTGCTTCCGCGTGCCGGGTACCTGGTCTTATTCGTCGCGTGACATGGCAGGAAATTGTTCGAATTTGTTTGGACTCAGAAAGCTTGATTTGGTTAGCGGAAGTAATGGAAGAAAAGCACGGGATATTTCCCTAGCCCACGCAATATCAACCCCACCAAAGCCCCCGCCAGCACCAGCGACCACCCGTCAGCACCCGGAACGACTCGACAGCGGTTCCATCTTACGGACGTCGTCAGCGCCAGTGGACGGTCGATCTAGCGGTCTAGTCGCGCCTGTTGGCACCCGCTAACGACCTCTCTAGCGGTCAGAATACCCCGTGCTCACCCTCGAAATGCCCCCGAAACCGCCCCAGTTCTGGCCACCGGTTGAAAAAGGCGAGTCTAATCATCGGAGGGCAAGGATTCCTACCACCCCAGCCAGCTCATCAGAACATGAAATGACACTAGGCACTTGGGGCTAAACTCTCCGAGAAATGC
>NZ_JBWVBA010000004.1:0-363968 GCF_057221005.1 Ruegeria sp. HKCCD7628 | reverse complement strand
GCCCCAAGTGCCTAGTGTCATTTCATGTTCTGATGAACTGGCTGGGGTGGTAGGATTCGAACCTACGATACACGGTACCAAAAACCGATCCCATATTCGTATATGGTTGTTTTCATTTTACAAAAAACAGCAGATGCGGCACCAGTGTCAAATGCGCTTGGATACCATGGACACCAAATTGGACACCTAAAGTTTGGAACTAATTGGATAGATCAGATTCAGTGATGGTGTCCGAGGGATGGACTGCATCGCAATCAATAGTCGAAAAGCCGTTCCGTAATGCAGTGTAGTATCATCCTTGCCAAGTACTCGACATTCAATCCTGAAGGTAAGCCCGAGTTGTGGTAGGGCGCGTCAACATTGGAGCGGCTTTTATGTCTTCGCTAAGTGCCTTTTCACGAAGTGGCGAAGCCTCTCACTGAGGTAGCGATTTCGGTTGACAGATGGACCGCTGACTTGCTAACAGCGTCATAGGCACTGCGCCTGTCAGGTTCGCCTTATTGGGGGCCGCAAAAACCGAGCTAGGCTCGGTTTTTTTGTTTTAGAAGCACGAATACTTGATTCCCATTGCCTTGATAGCGTTTGCGTCGCCATTTAGGGCGTAGTTCATAATCCTCTTGTCATCGCGAAGATGACGGAACAACCAAAAACGCTTGTCGTACTTCTGCCGTGCGATCGCATATATATAGCTGTCTGCAAACTGTAGAAGCTTAGAGGATTTGTCTTTGTACTCAATTGTTGAAAGCGTGTTCGCGAAGTCATCTTTTGATAGTGGCGAATATTTTGCTGACTTATTCTCATCGAAATCTAAACCGTTACTCTTTAGATTCTTAAAGTAACCCTTCACCACCGGATTAAAGGGTGGATCACTTTCAAAAACGACGCTGAGCTTTTCGTTCTTCATGATGGCGTACTTAGTCGCTCTTTCCATAGCGATATCGAATGCTGTACGGCATAGGAGCCATCTGTCTTCTCCATGCTTTTCTAAGTATCCCCGCTCTACGTAGCCAGGTCGATCCATTACACATGCAAGGCCTAGACACTTTATTTGGCACAGCAGAGCACTATAATCAGACCAGAATTGATCCCGTTCTCTTTGCGATTTTGATTTGAGCCAAAAGAAACCTTTCCATTCACCAAGCATGTCTGTGATATGAAAAGGTTTTCTTACATTCCATTTTTTGCAAAAATCATCGTGCAGTTCTTTTGCGTGTAGTTCATCTTCTTTGTGGATAAGAAATCCTCCGAAGGCAAACCAATCTCTTCCCTCTCTAGTTTTATCAGTTTTTTTGTCAGGGATACGGTTGCCCGTCTCATCCATATAAAATGTAAGCAAAGTCGTTTCTCTCCAGAACCTAGAGGCTCCAATTAGTATTGATCGGTTGCAAATAGTGACTCTAGTCGAGCCATTTCTCCGTTATTGACCTAAAGCTGAAGAACATCGAATTTTCAACCATGTCTTGCAAGCTCGGTGAGATTTTCAATCATTCCCCCACCTTTGTGCTTGACTTGACACATCTCTTGTTGAGCCAATCGACCGCAGCATCCGCGTGCTGGGGCAGGGCGTGCGTGTATGTGTCCAAGGTCTGTTTGTTGCTGGCATGACCCATGCGTTCAGATACAACCGCAACCGGCACCTGATGGGCAAGCATTTCCGATGCCATGCCGTGACGCCTGCTATAGCTGCCCGTCGTCAGGCCGTGCTTGTCGGCCATCCGTTTGATGACCTGACCGGCTTGCCGGACTGTCCAAAGCTGTGCGGTCTGCGATGGAAAAACCAGCCCATCTTTCGGCCAGATGCCGCCGGACTTCAGATGCAATTCGGCGTGGTGCGCCTTCAGTTTCCGCAGCGATGCGATGGCCCGCTGTGACAGCGCGACACGGCGAACGGACACGTCATTCTTCGGCGTTTCCTTGATCCGGTAATGGTTGGCACTGATGCGTTCCTGCGCACGCCAGATGTCGATGACACCCGCATCCAGATCGACCGCATCCCACATCAGCGCGAGAACTTCACCCGGTCGTGCGCCACTGTCCGCGATGGTTTCGACATAAGTCGCGGCAATGGGTTTGTCGGCTTGCCAGAAGTGATCGGCCAACTGATGGCTGTCATCCAGCGATGCGACCTTGGCCCGTTTCTTGGTGATCTTCGGGCGTGTGGCATCGATCCACGGTTCACCGGAAATCAGTTTCCACTTTCGAGCCTGACGAAGCGCGGTGCGCAATACGTCATAGAAGTGACGCCGCATGAAATCCGAAACGCCATCGGTCACCATCTGGGCAACCATTGCGTCGATGACTTGCCCGGTCACTTTGTCCAACGGCTTGTCGCCAATGTATTCGAGAACCCGGTTGATCCGCTGTTCGTTGGTCCTGGCCGTGGTGACCGATGTGTGCGCACGCACGTGCGGCAACCACTTTTCGGTGATGAAACCCCGCAACGTCGTCTTGCGGCCGTCAGTGGCCGTTGGTGCGGCCCGTTCGGTCGCTTCGATGCGGTTGGCTTCGGCCACGGCTGCGCGTTTGCCACCGGACCCGGTGAACATCTTCGACCGCTTGGACCGCTTGCCCGTTATCGGGTCGGTGACGGTCCATCGCATCAGCCATTGGCCCTGTTTCTTTTCAATTGCTGTTGCCATTAACTTGCATCCTTCTGGCGAGACACGGCCATCCGGCAACGTGTCGAACAATAGGTCTGGTTTGATTTGGTCATGACCATGTGGCGTCCGCAGTGCTGGCAATTGCCAACTTTGCGACCCGCTATCAGGTCGGAATAGGCGGTGCTTTCGAGATACGCGGCCAGAGTCTTGGCCCGAACGCCGATCCCGGTTTCCACATCCACAACCAGCCGACCTGCGTCCCGGTGATCTTCGACCGCCTGACGCAGCGCATTGGCATCTAAGGCCCGTAAACGGTCCAAGACGCCTTGCCACTCACTTGCCGGTTCACTGTCGCCCTGTGCGTCACCACACGGGCCGAACGCGTTAAAGGCGGCATAGTCGGACAGGCCGATTACTGCGGCCCAAGCGTCCGGCATTTTCAATTCATATTCGTGGCGGTCTTTAGAGCCAGGAAACTGGATCGGCGCATCCGTTGGGAACACGTGCCCGTCGGGAATCACCCCGGCATCTGCAACGAAGGAAACCGCCCCGCCTTTGAGCGGTCGCCATCTGGTGTCCAAAGAAATCATGTCAGTTCTCCGCATTAAGCGCACCTAGCGCACAGAGTGGTTATAGGTACGTAAAAAACATATTGCAAGAAAATGTATAACATTGTTACGGTAAAATAAGTAACCAATAACCAAGAGGGGAAAGACAAATGCAGAAGATGTTTCTGTCCGTTGCTGAATTTTCCGAAATCATGGGTCAGTCCGACAGCATGACCCGCAAGCAAGTGAAGAACGGTGACATTCGTTTCATGCGTTCCGGTGACCGCATCCTGATCCCGCATGACGAACCGCAACGCATCTATGACCGCGCGTTCGGGCCAGGAGATGCGGCATGACCCGTGAACAGATCGACGCCGCAAACTGCCAACTTTTTGAAGCGATAGATGCTGTGCGGGACGTCGCCAGAGAAACCGGTGATCCGACATTGGACGGGCATCTGTCGTTGGTCGAAACCCTGATCGGTCCGGTCCATAGCGCACTGGCCGATCTGGTCGAAGGTGAGGACGCATAACCAATCCCCGCCCGGTCGAGGGCCAGCCGGGGCGCCGGGGCAACTGTGCCCTGAAGGAACTGAAAGATGAATGTATTTGCAGGCAGTGGCGTGCGCCGTGCCATCGACTTTGACCCGAAGGACCATGACAGCCCCGAAAGTGCCGCCCGTGCCTTTTACGCTGGTTTGGTCAGACTGTGCGAACGAGCCAGACCCGAAGATGATTGGTTTGGCCAAGACCCGGCGCGTGAAATTTCGATCTGGTCACCCGGTGAACGCGTGGACATGACCGAAGACCCGACCGCATGGGGCGTCTGCTGGGAAGCTGGGCCGCATATGTGGGCGGAATATACCTCTGGGTTTGTAAACGAGAACTACCACGCCTCTGCTGGGCCGTGGACGTTCCTGATGCTGTTTTACCCGCCCCGCGAACGGCTCGACACAGCCGCCCAAAGCGAACACCCGACCACAAGGGCCGGGTGCTGAATGAAACCGGGGGCGTTGTCAGTTTGCGCAGGCAATCCCTCACTATCATCAAGAGTGTGAATAATGATTACCCCGAAACCCCTCTATCACGCAATGTTCCTGACCCGGTCCGACGCCGTGCCGATAGTGGAACGCCACCACTATTCCGGCAAATTGCCATCAACCAGCTACCACTTCGGACTGTTCAATCACTTCCAGTTGGTCGGTGTTGCCTGCTACGGAAAGCCACCGACATACAACGGTCGACTGATCTGCGGTGACCGATACGAAGACTGGGTGTTGGAACTGAAGCGGGTCGCGCTGATCCACAATGAGCCGAACGAAGCGTCCCGGCTGATCGGTGGATCGTTGCGCCTGCTACGTCGTCAAGTGGGTGATGTGATCGTCACCAGCTACGCCGACACCGCGCAGGCCCATATCGGCACGATCTATCAGGCAAGCAACTGGTCATATTATGGCACCGGTCCGGTCAAGCGTGACGTCATGGTGCTTGGGATGGAACACTTGCACCCGACGACCGTGATGGATGAATTCCGAGGCCAGAAGAACCGCACGGCTCTTTTGCGAGTCAAATATCCCGGCAGAGTTTATAGCCGTCCGCGACCGCCCAAACATCGCTACGTGACCTTTGTGGGAAGCCACCGATTCAAGCGCGAAGCACGGGCCGCGATGAGACACCTGGTAACTGGTTACCCGCCATCGACCGTGGTCGATCTACCGATCCGCCGCCAGAGATAAAATAGACCCGGTCACCGTTGGGAAGTGACCGGGCCAGAATGAAACCCTTCGATGAAGGACAACTCACGATGAGTGAATTTAACACGACACCCTGTCTCAATCCACAAGTTGCGTTCGATGCGCTGCGGTTGCTGAGTCGTGATCATCACACACTGGTTGCCATCAATATGAGGCAGAAAAGCCCGACAGCCGGTCTGGATGTCACGTTGTCGGACCCGACAAGCTGGCAACAGGCGGTCGACTGGATGAACCAACATCAGCAGGCTGGATGGAATATCTATTTCCATGTCAACGCGACCCGTCCTGGCTTGAACAAGAAGGGTAAGAAAGAAGACATCGTGTCATGTGAGTGGGCGCAATCCGATGTCGATCCGACCGACGGCTTGCCTTATGACGTGGCACGCGCCGGAGCATGGCAGACCGTACAAGGGCTGATGGCGGGGCCGTACCCGCCGACACTGGTGTTTGACAGTGGCAACGGCTTCTATCCCCTCTGGCGGCTGTCAGAGCCTGTCGACGTTCTGACTTATGACGCGGCGAACAAGGGTTGGAACATCAGCCACGGTGTCAAAGGAACATTCAACGCGGATCGCGTGTTGAAGCTGCCGGGAACGATTGCGTGGTCTAATGCGAAGAAGCTGGAAAAGGGTTTTCCCGACGCAACGCAATCGGGCGTCATATACGCGAACGGTGCGATCTTGGACCGTGATGTGTTTGCCGGGTTTGCCGGATCAGTAGACGGACACACCGATAAGCCGAAGCGCAAAGCAGATGAGACACCGGACGCGGCATTCGATCCCGTGCCGTGCGATCCGCCATTTATCGCCAAGGTGGAAGCACTCCGCCAGCAAGACCCACTGTTCGATAAGCATATGGGGCGGGGCGGTCCTGACCGGTCGAACGCGTTGCAGGGCATTGCGCATTGCTTGGTCCGCGCGGGTTGGATAACGCAGGAATACGCCGCTGCGGTGCTGGAACTGTCCGGTGATGCCGGTGACCACGTGGACGACCAGGAACGACCTGTGCGCACGTTGCGGCGTGCGTGGGATAACGCCAAGGCCGAACACGACGAAATGATGTCGCACTTTCCCGCTGTCGTTACATTGCCGCCCGGCGCCAAACCCTATGAGCCTAAGACGGTCGAAGTCGATCCGGTCGTGGACCAAGTGGCTGACCTGATCGGGGGCGGTCAGGTGGAAATGGCTTATCGAACGGTGGTGGATACCAATGACCCCGAGTTTGTCGCCCGGTTGTTTGCGGCTAGATATTTCACCGAAGGGGATCGGCGCACACTGACCCATTGGCGCGGCGACTTCTATCGGTGGCTCGGCACGCATTGGGAAGTGATGGCCGACAGTGATGTCAAAGACGTTCTGTTTCACTTCTTCACCAAGATCGTGTGTGTCGAGAAAGAGAAAAAGGTGGACGGCGAACCGATCATCGTTCGCCAGAAGATCAACCCCACGCAGCCATTCATATCGAACTATCTGGCCGCGTTGCGTGCTGTCACAAAGCGATCCAGCGCGGTCGAACCGGGATGGAATAAAGCGGAGCCAGGAACATGGCGATCCGTTCAGAACGGCATCCTTGATCTGGACACCGGCAAGCTGGTCGCACACACACCCGACTTCTTCAATCACACGTGGATCGATGCCGAGTGGCACGCCGATGCCGAGTGGACCGGGTCACGGGCCGAAGCGTTCTTTAACGAAGCGTTGGGAACACCCGATCAGATTTGGTCGATGCAGGAAATTTACGGATACCTATTGTCTGGTGCGACATGGCTTCAAAAGGGTTTCATGTTCGTTGGGCAACGTCGATCAGGCAAGGGAACCAACATCAAAGTGTTGAAGGCGTTGGAAGGCAATCTGGTCTACTCGATCAGGTCCAGCCTGTTGGCCAATCAGTTCGTCATGGAAGGCGCAGTGGGTAAAAGCTTGATGGTCGTGCCGGACGTGCGCTTGAGCAAGGACTCGGACTTCAACGCCATTGGTGAATTGATCCTGACCGTGACTGGTGAAGACGATGTGGACGTGCAGCGCAAGAACAAGCCCGTGTGGACCGGCAAGACGACCGTTCGCCTGATCATGATGTCCAACAGCATTCCGTTGCTGCGCGATCCCGATGGTGTTCTGGCCAGCCGGTTTATCTATCTGACCTTTCCCAATACGTTCTATGGACGTGAAGACCCTGACCTTTTCGACGCATTGTTGGCCGAACGGTCCGCGATCCTGCGTTGGGCTGTCGAAGGCTGGCAGCGTGTTCGATCCCAGAAGCATTTCACCGTGACTGACATCAATGCTCAGATGCAGGCCGATGCGGAATTCAGAATGGACCCGGTCGGGCAGTTTATAAAAGAACGGCTAGATGTAACGGGCGATCCAAACGACTTTGTCACCGTGGATATGTTGTTCGATATGTTTCAAATGTTCATCGACGGGCGGGATGTTGGTGGATGGACGAAAGATGGTTTCGCCAAAACACTGAAAACGAAGCCGCTCAATATCCAACAAGGGAAAATAGATAACGGCGTTACGCGTGTTTATCGTGGCGTAAAATTAAAGATCGAACCGTTATCGGTCTAAACGGGACAGGCGGGACATCTTTTTTTAATTACTATGCGTAAGGAAAAAAAGAGTCTCTTATATATGCGCATGACCAATGAGTGACCGAAAGGTGTCAATGCTGTCCCGTCCCTCAAATCACCAAATCATCTAACTGGAAACTTATAAGCGATGGCAAATAATCCGTTTTGCCGCAGAAAACTGCGGCATTAGGTTACTCACGAACTTCAACTGTGAAGCCAGTAGCTAGAAGCGGCTTTGAGCAGAAAATTACGTGGTAATCGTCTTTGGTCCCAAAATCAAACGAACCCCACAAGTCGATTTTCTTGCCTACTTGCAAGTCGAAGTCTGGGTCGGCTTGTCTTCCCCTTGCAAACCCGTCATGTCCAAAAAAACTTGAAAAGGGCAGTCGGCCTTCGCGTAGGTCACCAGTAGTATCGTTGACACCAAATTCATATCGCATCCGGTTAAACCAGTTTTCACAACCCTTTTTGGCATCTTCCTCGTCTTTGTAGCGTGGATCGCTAAAGCGTTTGGGAGCGGAGCGAATTAAAATTCTGTCACGATCCCAGATGTAGGTGACACTGTATTCCCTGTCTTCAATACGCTCTTTGTCTAAATGCATTTTTAGTTTCAAAAGCCCTATGTCCATCATCGAAGCTGGTTCAGCCATCAACCATTTTGACAAGTCGTCTGGTCCACCTTTCGCGGAACTTCCAACGATTACAAAAAGAACTACGGCGATTGATCTGAGCATTGTTTGTCCTCAAGAGAAGAAGCGGCTTTTGGGCATATATTCACAATTCAATAAGTGGACAGCAATACACGTGAGCATTCAGATTAAGTGTATGCCCAATCATCCGTTCTACAGCCGCAAAGCGTGGAAGAAATTACGTACGTTGGCGAAACGGCGTGATCGTTGTCGTTGCGTGAATTCTGGTGCTGACGTCCGTTGCCCTGGCTTGCGATCCGATCACCACCACCCACCACCATGACCACATCTTCGATTGTCGATCTTTCACGATCACGTTGCGATGATGGCACCGCGCACACGCAATCAGGGGCGGGGTATGCGGAAACACAACTCAGGGGGCCGCCACCGCGCGGGGACCAAGATTTTTTTAACAAAGACACGAAATGAGCCAAAGATTTCCTTCGATTGTCGAAATCAAACGACTAATAGTGTCGTCAAATTTTGCAGAATAATCATAAGGGATTTTATAATTTCTCAGAATTAAGTAAGATTATCAAGACTCACGCGCCGACCAGCGCGATCCGAAGGGGATACTTGTGGCCAACAAGACCAATACGCGCCAACAGCAGCTAAAATCCGCCCAGAACGCCAACACTCTTCGCGACTGGCCGAAAGAAGCGGGCGAATGCAGCGAAGACACATGGAAAGTCTATGTGGCCAACCAAAGATATCGCGCATATGACGATTGGTTGCCGGGTGATCTGTTCGATTTGGCCCGACTGTCACGAATGCAAGTTGACGCCATCGACCTGCAAGATCGGCTGGACTATGAAGGTTACATCGTGTTGGGTGGAAAGAATGGAACGTCTAAGATCGAAAATCCAGTTTGTCGTGCGCTTGGTACCCTAAACAGCAATATCAACTCATTGGCCCGTCGTCTTGGCCTGACATCGATGTCAGTCAACGACAAGCGCAGCCGTGCTAATCGTCGTCAGCAAGAAGCCCGGCACCGTAATAAGACCACCAAACCCAATAGCGATTATAACGGTGCGGCGCTGATGTGATCATGAATAATCTCGGCAAACTGCACAAACGCACCATTAGCAATAGGGCGTTCTCATTATTCTAAAAATAGAGTGCAGTATCGATTGGATCGGGCTTCCTCAGGACTATTCCACCCTCCTGTGTCAACACGATACTTCCCACTCGCGACCAAGTAATCGCATTGCAGGTGGTAATATCTCCCGCTGAATGTGATTTCAGACCCGATGAACACGCCACGATTCAATGCATAGAGTGAGCCAACAACCATCAAGGCGACTGCGACGATTTTAGTCATTTTTCTGTACTCTTGTTATGCTGGTACTCCCACATAGTCGCCCAGATATTGTGAAGAGCATTCATGTATTCGGGATCGTCCTTGCCAACCTTTTTCGCACATTCGTCCTTGAAGTTTGTGGCTTCCATCTCGTGTGCCAAGTAAGAGTCAAGAATTCGCGTTACGCGTTGCCATGGTTCAACGCGGCGGAAGCGGTAATCGGCGTAAGGTGTTTCCTCAACATCATCTACATCTATCCCGAGGAAACTGGCGACGTGTTCGGCCTTTCGACCACGAATAATTAACTTACCGTGCTGGCTATCTCTATGTTTGACGATTGATACGAAACCACTCTCTGTAAATAACCACATCTGCGTTAGTCCTTAGATTTGCTTGGGGAACCAGTTTTGCTAGATTGAAAGGCTGTAGCTAGGCAGGAAGAAGCCTCCGAATGCGTCTTTTAGCTGCCTTTCGACAAACAGTCTTGCGTGCCCGAGATTTGACCATCCGCATAGCCACGGCTGTATTCAGCGTTATCCCACGCTCCGTGGATAAGGGTTGTGCGGATTTTACAGGTAGTGTTGTAGCCCACCGCATACCCATCATCGAAGCCTTGGTCATATCCAAATTCATCCTTACACGCTGACAAAACCAGAGCGGGCAAGAAGGCTAGGAGTACAATGCCCTTCTTCAACTTCCTGCTCCCAATTTGTCGTAGATAAGGTCAACTACCATCGACACTTCTTTGCAGTATTCGAAGTCTTCCATGATCAGTTGATCGTCACCGAAAGCCTGACCAGTCGAAGCATAGTTGGTTTCCATGCGTGCAACGTAGAAATCCGCCATCGTTTCCGCTTCTTCCCTAGCTCTTTGCGATCTGCTTTGAATATCGCCGATTGGGTACCCTTTTTGCTCAGCATCATTCATGCGCACTAGGGACGCGACGACCAGATTACGAGCGTACCCGCTCTGAAAACCTGTGAGTATTTCGTCACCAAAGTTTGCACCGCCGTAACCAATTGCGCCGCTATATAGCGCGGCGCAGCGAACAAATGGATAGCCAATCTCGATCTGGTCAGAGGGCTTCTCCATAATTTGTGACAAGGGCGCTAATTGAGTTTGAGCGGCTGCTGTTGTAGCGGCAAGAAAGCCAGAAAGAGCCAAAATACAGTATTTCATTATGAACACCTCACGTTTCTATTTGAATTGTGGAGGTGCCGCGCGTTGTTTGCGCGTGAATCATTGCCATTTTCTTGATAAATTTTGCCAACTTAACAGCTTCGGGTATGCATGGTTAAAGGCCGGTAGCCCGAGAGAGGATGGGTATTTACGTCCTGCCAATGTCCCGCTTGCTGTTAAAACCTCTTCCATGGCTACCATAAACTCCGCCAATGTTTGGTCTCTGACAATGGTGCTTTGGTGGACACATACCAATCAGTCCTTCCAACTATGTTTTGGAATTCGAGAACCTAATGAGATTAATGTGCATTATTCCGAATTTCTTCGTCGGATCGTTGTTAAACCACTAGTGGAGCTAGCGCAGTGAATCCGTTTGCAAATCGGTTTGATCGGTTGGTCAGCTTTATTGAAAAATGTAGCGGAGGCCAAAAAGAATTTGAGGAAATACTTCGTCTCAGCGGCCTTGACAAATCTGCTATTTCATCGCCTCACACAAAGACAATACTCAATGAGGCGGAGTTAATCCGACAAGCCAGCCGTTTTCTATGTGACAATACTTTTGGAGCCAAGGTGGGTTTGCAGGTCGATGAAACCGGAAGTTTAACCAGTTATATAGCCAAATACTCGGTTGACCTGCGAACGGCGATAGAAAACTCTCACAGATATTACAGCGTTGTTGATACCTACCACGCCTATTTCCTGCGAGTCTCCGGAAACTCGGCTTCGTTCGAAGTAAAGCGTTTAAGACCGGATTTATCTAAGTATCATAGGTACAACGAATTTTTGCTCTTCGGAGCGTTGCACAGAATGCGCAAAATAACCGGAATTGACTTCTTTCCTTCAGAAATTCGCTTTGATCATCAAGTAAAGTCTTCCGAAAATTTTGAGCGGCTCGCAGGTTTTCCAGTGGTTTTTGGTGCGGAGAAGCCAGAAATAATTCTGCCGCTATCTGCTTTGGACTTATCAATCCCAACATATGATCCATCGCTCAGAACGCTTCTTATGGAGTATGGGGATCGGCTGGTAGCCGAACAGCCTGCTTCCAGACCTTCGATGCGATCTAGGTTAGAAGGAGTCATTTTAGGCAGTCTACCAGGAAGGATCGTACCTGCTCCGGAAGCTGCCTCCATACTTGGAATGAGCAGCAGAACCTTTGCTAGGCGACTAGAGGCTGAGGGCGCCAGTTACCGCGACGTAGTTGATGAATTAAGGTTTGATCTCGCCAAGACGTACTTGAGCGGCGGCTACAGTCTTGCAGAGATTGCCTTCATTCTCGATTATTCCGACCAAGCAGCTTTCTCGAATGCATTTAAGCGTTGGACAGGCAAAAGCCCAAGGTCATATGCGTCAAATAAATAATTCACGATCTTTGACTGTAGTGCAATGCCGAGGTTTAGGCGACTAGATTATATTTCTGGCCACTCCATTGGGTTCGAAGTCAAAGTTGTGTTTAGACGCGAGGGGGCGGCTTTATTAAGCCTCTAAGAATAATATCGAAAGGCAATTGGGGAGATGAAGGGTGAAAGACCAGTGTCTTCCTGAATTGTTTATCTTTTTTGCCAGAGTTTTGTAGCGACAACTTCGTTTGGCAAAAATCTACAAGAAAAAAATACTTACAAAACACACCTTTCTTTCAGAACGAAAACTCTGAACAGAAGGGATTATGGGAATGGCAAAGAGTCTTATTATCGGACTGGCATTGACGGCGACTGCTGCCGTTACTTCGGCTTGTAGTACGGGAGTGAATGGTGAAACTGTCGCCGGCATGCCCGGCTCTCCAGCGTGGTTCGCTACCGCGTCGCAAGAAACCAAAATGGCCTATTTTGCTGCCGAGTGCAGGGGCTACGGTTTCGAGCCGGGCACGCCATATTTTGCTCAGTGCGTGAAAGAAACGGCTGGTGATATGCGAGCATCCGCTCAACGAGCTATGGCTGAAGCAAGTAACAATATGTCGGACTTCAGCAAGGGTCCAGAGATGTACACGACAAACTGTAACTCCTTCGGAAACTCAATCAATTGCCGCACTACAAGTTGGTAAATTGCGAATAGCCAAATTCAGCAACCATAAACTTAACAGAAAGAAGGTCGAAGAAGATGAAGCGCCGACTAACTGCAATCGCACTAATGTTCGCCGCGTCTACGGCGGATGCAGCACCGAAAGTTAATGGCACGGTCTCTGGTGAACGTGTGGCGGCAACCGAATATGGTGTTACATCGTCGTTCGGTATGATGGGAATGCACGCGGCAGAAATCCAAGTGCCAGGCTATAAAATCAATGTTACGATCTTGCATCCAAAACGTGGGGGTTGGCAGCGATTTGAAGCACGCGTTAACGGCGTCCGAATGGGTGCCAACGCCAATTTCATCAACCCTCGGCATGAAGAACTAATTAACAAAGCCATCGCGTGGTATGCTGGATGTCCAATTGACCAAAGCCGCACCCATTTTGAACGCGATAAAATGCACGGTACACTTACCTGTGTCTCAGAGCGAAAGTTGAAAAGAACTATCAATTGAGATGTTTAAAAGCCCCTCTGTTCCGCTGATTATCGACTATTCGAAGAGCCAGCGGAACATAGCTGGCGGTACTTCTGGGGTAAACTTATTGCGGCAAAAATTTCAGTTTGGATCAAGGGACCCCCGCGTCGCCCTGATCTGGAATGACGGGCGACGCGGGGTTTAGTCTGGTCATGGGACTGCCCAGACTAAATTCCTTTTTAAGCATACGGGCTGAAACTCAAGCTGGATCAATCGTTGGTTGGACTCCTCTGGAAGGCTAGCAATAGCTCCCGGCATGATTACAGTATTGTGAAGTTGAAAGCCGCAGTCTGCGGCTTTCATTTTGATACACGTACCTAGGATATTTCAGTAATGGCAATTGTTTACGTTCTGACGAATCCGGCATTTGATGCCTATGTCAAAATTGGCAAAACTATAAATCTGGAACAGCGTTTGAAACAACTGGACAACACGAGCGTGCCTTTGCCGTTTCGCTGCGTCTTTGCCGTTGAGGTGGATGATGAGAGCGAGGTTGAACGCTTGCTGCATCAAGCATTTGCTGACCACCGGACACGTTCGTCACGTGAGTTTTTTGAAATTGACCCGCAGCGCGTGATTGCTGCTCTCAAGCTAACGCGGGGAAAAGATGTGACGCCAAAAGGCGACATTGCTGAGGACGAGGAAGGTGTGAAGGCGCTTGAAAAGGCGACGAGACGCCCGCGCAAGACATACAGATTTACTGATGCGGATATAAGTGTTGGCGACACTCTGCACTATACTAACAACGATGCCATAACTTCGGAAGTTGTCAGCGACAAAAAGATACTTTTCGAAGGTGAGGAAACGAGTCTGAGCAAGTCAGCTTTGACGTTGTTGCACCGTGAAGGTTACACGTGGCGTTCGGTAAACGGATGGCAATATTGGATGATTGGAAATGAGACCGTTGCAGAACGGTTGGCGCGTTTGCTTGAAGAAGCGGAGCAAGACACTGACTACGACACCTAGCGTGCGCAACGCCAAATTTCTGATCTTTGACTGCGTTTTAAACATGGCCGACCGGACCTTTTAATTCTGGTTCGGTCGGCAACGTATGATCTGGTGGTTCCACACCATGCTTTTCCAGCCATTCCAGAACTTCGCCCCATTGGGTTTGGATGCTAGGTGCGCTGCGGTATTCATGCAGCGACTCTAGTCGGCAGCGTAAATCATACGGAATTGTTCGTGGCCACTTGCGCATGTTGAATGTTCTAATTTTGTTCCGGCGCAAGTCAAACGGTGGTTCCATCCCATGACGGGCCTTTTTGTGCATTGGATATCACCACGCACATTGTCCGCACAGTATGTCGATTCCTGCGTTTGGACACCTAAGCTGGACACCTGACGTTTAGACACAAAAAAAGGGACCGTTAAGTCCCTGATTTTAGTGGCTGGGGTGGTAGGATTCGAACCTACGATACACGGTACCAAAAACCGCTGCCTTACCACTTGGCTACACCCCAACGGTGAGGCGCTATCTACGATTGTTGTCTGGGGGGTTCAAGTCCTTTCAGGCAAAAAATCAGCTCAGGTTAAAATATTTTTTCAAACCTGAGCAGCCGCCATACTGGGGTCTTCAGGACAGCATTAAAGGGATTGCTTTTTCAAGGCTCGTAGCCCTCAAGCTCTAGAAGATCGCCGCAAAAACGGTGTGCTCGGAAACCGCTGCTAGGCATTGTGATGTGACAGGCAACCTAAGTGCGTGCCATTCATTTAAATAGCCCATCATAAAAAGTAGGTGAAAGATGAAATATCTGCGCACACCAGACGAACGTTTCCAAGAGTTGTCGGACTACGATTTCACTCCGCATTACACACAGATCGACGACACTGAAGGCGGGTTTATGCGAATCCACCATGTCGACCAAGGACCGCAAGAGGCCGCGCCTGTCTTGATGATGCATGGTGAGCCAAGTTGGTCATACCTGTACCGACATATGATTAAGGGATTCGTTGCGCAGGGTCATCGGGCGATTGCACCGGATTTGATTGGCTTTGGGCGGTCGGACAAACCGACCGAGCGCGACGATTACACCTATGCGCGCCATGTGGCCTGGATGGGAGAATGGCTTCGCAAAACGGATCTACATAACATTACGTTGTTCTGTCAGGACTGGGGCGGTTTGATCGGCCTGAGACTATGGGCAGAAATGCCGGACAGATTCGCACGTATTGTGGTTTCGAATACGGCTTTACCCACTGGTGATCAGCCAATGGGTGAGGCGTTCGAAAATTGGCGGACATTCAGTCAGACTGTCCCGGTTTTTCCGGCAGGTGGCATCCTTCAAGGCGGAACCGAGACGAGCTTGTCCGACGAGACATTGGCAGCCTATGACGCGCCGTTTCCCGATGAAAGCTACAAAGCCGGAGCGCGCCAGTTCCCCATGCTTGTTCCCGCGTCACCGGACGATCCGGCCGCTGGACCTAACAGGCAGGCTTGGGAGGTGATACAGGGACTTAAAACTCCGGTTCTTACGGCCTTTGGCGCAGATGACAAAGTCATGGCAGGGATCGATCAGATATTCCAAAAACTGTGCCCCGGCGCTGCGGGACAACCGCATGTCGTGCTGCCCAAGGCAGGCCACTTTCTGCAAGAGGATGTTGGCACCGAACTGGTAAAGCTGACCTGCGATTTTATTGAACGGACGTCCTAGTTACCGGAGCAAGCCGATCATTCGCGAACTTCACCGGGGTCTACACCCCAAAGATTCGACTTGAGTGTCCAACCTTTGTAACCACCGGCTGAGATCCGACACCAGTCAATGGTGCAACTGCCCAGCCGGGCAACAACTCCGGCCTCGAACTGGGCGCTGACCGGTGAGTTCGGATCGGGGTTGGTGTATACGGGCAGCATTTCGGATTCGATCAAAACCGTCCGTACGCCGGACAACAAAGCATAGTGTACCCAGCCACCGGCTCCGTCGCGATCCTGAACCTTCCGCCAGTTTCCGAATTCGGCCGTCACCTGCAAGGGCATCCCACGCCGTTTGAAGACCCAGTCGATTCGATGTGTCAAAGACGGGCCGCGCCGTACATTTCCCTCGGCCGCCTTCATCGAGACGAAACGCGGCAGCGGCAGGTTTGTGACTTGGCCGCGTTTATCCTGTGCAGCTGCGCTTGACGCGCAAATTCCTATCAGGATCACGCTTATCAGCGCCGCTATTCGGCGTTTTGCGGGTAGAATACCACTCACTGACGGTCTGCTCTTGTGCCTGTTGATCTTGTTTCGAAAAAAGGTGGTTTCAATGCCCTTGGGGTTCTTGTGCCCCGCCTTTTCCTGCGCCACGATGCCATGGCGCGCGAAGTTTTGCAAAGCAGTGGGAGTGCACAGGTGCCAAGAGAACGTCTGAGTGTTGTCGTTACGCGACGGTTGCCCGAGGCGGTGGAAACGCGATTGAGCGAACTGTTCGATGTTCAGCTGCGTACAGACGATGCCCCCATGACCCGAGATGAGCTTGTCGCCGCGGTCAAAGAGGCAGATGTGCTGGTTCCCACCATCACCGATACAATCGACGGCGGGCTGCTGGGGCAGGCGGGTGAGAACCTGCGTCTGATCGCCAACTATGGTGCAGGGGTCGACAATATTGATGTGGCAACCGCCCGCCAGCGGGGCATTCTGGTGTCCAACACTCCGGGTGTGCTGACCGATGATACCGCTGATATGACCATGGCTCTGATTCTTGCCGTGACGCGTCGTATTCCCGAGGGGCTCTCGGTGATGCAAAAATCCGAATGGGATGGCTGGGCTCCTAATGCGTTGTTGGGCGGCAGAATCGGCGGGCGCCGTCTGGGCATCCTTGGTATGGGCCGGATCGGTCAGGCCGTAGCGCGGCGGGCCAGCGCCTTTGGGATGCAGGTGCACTACCATAACCGCCGCCGGCTACGGCCTGAAACGGAACACGAGCTTGAGGCAACCTATTGGGAAAGCCTTGACCAGATGGTTGCTAGGATGGATGTGATTTCTATCAACTGCCCGTCGACACCGTCCACTTTTCACCTGATGAACGCGCGGCGGCTGAAGCTGATGAAACCCTCGGCGGTGATCGTGAACACTTCGCGCGGCGAGGTGATCGATGAAAACGCTTTGACCCGGTTGATCCGCTCGGGCGAGATCGCCGGGGCCGGTCTGGATGTGTATGAGCACGGCACCGATGTGAACCCACGCCTGCGGCAATTGTCCAATGTCGTGTTGCTGCCTCATATGGGGTCCGCGACATTGGAAGGCCGGATTGAGATGGGCGAAAAGGTCATTATCAATATCAAAACATTCGAAGACGGCCACCGCCCACCGGATCAGGTGGTTCCTGCCATGCTCTGACACATCACGCAGGCTGGTTGCTTTTATTTTTTAGGAGGACACTATGAAACGAAGTCTGATTTCAGGATTGTTATTGTCCGTCATGGCCTTTGCTGGCCCGGCCATAGCGCAAGAAGCAGCCGACACCGTCGCACCCGAAGGTGGTTCGACCGGGCAGGTTCAGGGCCTGACCGAAGAGGTCATCGCCGCACTTGAAGCCAAGCTTGCGGGCGAGCCGGTCACTTCGGAAAACTGGATGGTCGCAGCAGCGAACCCGCTGGCAGTTGAAGCTGGGGCCAAGGTTCTGCGGGCCGGAGGATCAGCTGCCGATGCGATGGTTGCCGTTCAGGTTGTACTGGGTCTGGTTGAACCTCAGTCGTCGGGCCTTGGGGGCGGTGCGTTCCTGGTCTGGTATGATGCCGCAACCGGTAAGATGACCACGTTGGATGGCCGTGAAACGGCTCCGTTAGAGGCAAACCATCGTCTGTTTCAGGATGAAAATGGCGAGCCGCTCAAGTTCTTCGATGCTGTTGTCGGCGGCTTGTCTGTCGGAACACCAGGCACCCCGGCACTGTTGGAAGAAGCGCATCGCCGCTGGGGCCGCAGCCCATGGCCCAGCCTTTTTGCAGACGGGATCACACTGGCTGACGACGGATTCCTGGTTTCGCCCCGGTTGGCAAGCCTTGTTGAAAAGGACGCCGAGCGACTGTCACGTTTTCCGGTAACGGCCTCGTATTTCCTGCCGGATGGCAAGCCGCTTGAGCAGGGGCAGCGTCTGGTGAATCCGGACTATGCTGACACGCTGCGGGCGCTTGCCAGCGAAGGCTCGGCTGGCTTCTATGGCGGAGAGATCGCCGCCGGGATCGTTAGCACCGTTCGCGGGGCCGAAGGCAATCCCGGTGTATTGTCGGGTATCGATCTGGCGCTTTATCAGGTGATCGAACGCGAACCGGTCTGCGCGACCTATCGCGCCTACGAGGTCTGCGGCATGGGGCCGCCATCTTCCGGCGCGCTGACAGTTGGGCAGATCTTGGGCATGTTGGACGGGTATGATCTGGCCGAGTACGGACCAGAAGATATCAATACCTGGCGTCTGATCGGAGATGCCTCGCGGCTGGCTTTCGCTGATCGCGGCCGCTACATGGCCGATCACGACTTTGTCCCGATGCCGACACAGGGGCTGGTCGACCCCGGCTATTTGTCCGAACGCGGAGAGCTTTTGAACACAGATGGTGCTTTGATCGACGCGAAACCGGGTAACCCGGCCTTCGATCACGCATCAAACTGGGCAGATGACGTGTCGATTGAGCTGCCATCGACATCGCATATTTCGATCGTGGATCAATACGGCAATGTCCTTTCGATGACCACGACCATTGAGAATGGGTTTGGATCCCGTCTCGTGACCAACGGGTTCTTGTTAAACAACGAATTGACGGACTTCTCGTTCAAGACCCACAAGGATGGTGTGCCAATTGCCAATCGGCTTGAACCCGGCAAGCGACCCCGGTCTTCGATGAGCCCGACAATCGTAACGCAGGACGGTAAACCGGTTCTGGCCATCGGCTCGCCCGGAGGCAGCCGGATCATTGGCTATGTCGCCAAGTCGATCATCGCGTGGGCAGACTGGGATATGGATGTCCAGCAGGCCCTGTCCTTGCCGCATCTGGTCAACCGGTTCGGCACCTATGACGTGGAACAAGGCACTGCAGCCGAAGGGTTCACGGATGGTCTGACCGCGCTGGGATACGAGGTTAATCCACGCGACCTGACCTCGGGGTT
Organism: Ruegeria sp. HKCCD7628; assembly: GCF_057221005.1. NCBI lineage: Bacteria > Pseudomonadati > Pseudomonadota > Alphaproteobacteria > Rhodobacterales > Roseobacteraceae > Ruegeria > Ruegeria sp. HKCCD7628. Next base: position 344,716 of record NZ_JBWVBA010000004.1, on the reverse strand, counting down.
GCACGCGATCGAGATCGGCGACGTTCTGATTGGTGGCGCGGATCCAAGACGTGAAGGCATTGCGCTGGGCGAATAACCCAGCGCCTCAACAAGGAGCAGCATGGTGCAGGCAGTTGCGTTGCCCCGGAATGAAAACGGGATACAAACGGTTGTCGGAATTCTGAAACAGAAATTCGGCGACCGGTTGCAAACCGGTAAGGCCATTCGAGAACAGCATGGCCACACGACGACCTGGATTGAAAACCAAAGCCCCGACGCCGTTGTTTTTCCGCATTCTACCGACGAAGTGGCCGAGATTGTCAAAGCCTGCGCCACTCACAAGGTTCCGGTGATCGCGTTTGGCACCGGAACCTCGCTTGAGGGGCATGTGAATGCGCCTGCCGGAGGAATTTCGGTTGATCTGACACAGATGAACGAGGTGCTGGCCGTGAATGCCAGCGATCTGGACTGTGTCGTGCAACCCGGTGTCACGCGCGAAGATCTGAATACCCATCTGCGCGATCAGGGCCTGTTCTTTCCAATCGATCCCGGCGCGAATGCGTCGCTGGGTGGAATGGCGGCCACGCGCGCCTCGGGTACGAACGCGGTGCGCTACGGTACGATGAAGGATAATATCCTCAGCCTTGAGACCGTGATGCCCGATGGGCAGATCATACGTACCGGCCACCGGGCTAAAAAATCCTCGGCCGGGTATGATTTGACCCGTTTGCTGATCGGCGCCGAAGGCACGCTGGGCATCATTACCGAGATCACCTTGCGACTGCAGGGCATCCCCGAGGCAATCTCCTCGGCGCGTTGTTCTTTTCCAACCGTCGATGCGGCCTGTCAGGCTGTGATGATGACCATTCAATACGGTGTGCCTGTTGCCCGCATAGAACTTCTGGACGAGATGTCGGTGCGCGCCGCCAATGCCTATTCCAATCTGGCCTTGCCGGAAACGCCGCTGCTGTTGCTTGAGTTTCACGGCTCGGAACACGGTGCCGTCGAACAAGCCGAGACCTTCGGTCAAATCGCTGAAGAATTTCAGGGTACGGATTTTACTGCGACCACGACCACCGAAGAGCGGAACAAGCTGTGGCAGGCCCGGCACGATATGTATTGGGCAAGCCTGCAGCTTCGGCCGGGCGCGCGCGGAATCTCTACCGATGTCTGCGTTCCGATCTCGCGACTGGCCGAGTGCGTCACGGCCACGCAAGATAAGGCGCAAGAACTGGGCCTGATGGCCCCCATGGTTGGGCATGTCGGAGACGGCAACTTTCATACCTTGTTGCTGATCGACATGGACAATGCCGATGAGGTCGCAAAAGCAGATGGTTTTGTGGGTTGGCTGAACGATCTTGCGATCTCGATGGAGGGTACCTGCACCGGAGAACATGGAATCGGTCAGGGCAAGCGTCCGTATCTGGTCAAAGAACTGGGTGAAGCCACTCGTTATATGGCAGCCATTAAGGCGGCGCTGGATCCCGACAACATCATGAACCCCGGCAAAATTCTGTAGCTGCTTCACTTCCATTTGAGTGAATGCGCCACCAAAGGTCGGTTTTGCCCTTTTTTGCGTCGGCTGGACTTCGCGCTTAGACGCAGGCTTGGGCATAAACCTTGCCAAACAGACTCAATCCGGAGAGCGGGCGAATGAAAACCCAAGTCAAAGCACTGGTTGTCGGCGGCGGTGCCGTCGGGACCTCGATTGCATACCACCTTGCCAAGGCAGGCTGGGACGATGTGATGCTGATCGAACGGGACGAGCTGACATCTGGTTCTACGTGGCACGCAGCGGGCTTGTTGCCACTGTTCAACATGTCCTATGCGACCACCCACATCCACAAATACTCGGTCGATTTCTACAAGACGCTTGAGGAAGAGACCGGCCTGAACGCGGGCTTTGCCGTGGTCGGCAACCTTCGCATGGCGCAGACTCAAGAGCGTATGGACGAATACATGCTCTATGCCTCGACCGCCGAGACCTGTGACGTGGCTTATGAATGGCTGACACCCGAGCAGATCAAGGAACGCTGGCCGCTGATCGAAACCTCGGACCTGAAGGGCGCGATCTATCACACCGAAGATGGCTATATTAACCCCGCAGACGTAACGCAGGCGATGGCCAAGGGTGCCCGTCAGCGCGGAGTTGATATCGTCCGAAAACTGCAGGCCGATGCTTTCCACTGGAACGGCACCCACTGGGAAGTCACCTGCACCAAGATGGTCGAAAAGGGCGGCAACCTTGTCGAAAGCGACGAGCAGGTGGTTATCACGGCCGAACATGTCGTGACCGCATCGGGTAACCACGCACAGCGCACCGCCAAGATGCTGGGCATCAAGATGCCTGCGATCCCGGTCGAGCACACGTTTATCGTCATGGACAAAGACCCCGAGCTGGTCAAATGGCGTGAAGCCGGTAACCCCGAACACCCTGTTGTTCGTGACGCTGACAACGAGTCCTATGCGCGAGAGGAACGTGGCGGCTGGATTTTGGGTATCTACGAACACGGTGCTCCCGCGCGCTTTGAACATGGCGTGCCCGACAGCTTCCGTGCTGACCTTTTCCCGCTGGATCTGGACCGGATCGCGGATCAGTACATGGCGATGGCTGAGCGTGTGCCGTCCTGCGCCGAATCCGGCCTGAAAGACGATTTTAACGGCCCGATCTGCTATACCCCCGACGGCAACCCGCTGGTTGGTCCGGCTCCGGGCCTGCGCAATATGTGGCTGGCCGAGGGCTTCTCGTTCGGGATCACTGCTGCAGGCGGCACTGGCTATTACCTGGCGCAGATGATGGTTGACGGCGAAGCCGAGATCGACATGGCCTCGCTGGACCCCAAACGGTATTCGTCGAACTGGATGACCACCGAATTCGCGGCGCGCAAGAACGAAGAATGCTATGAGCACGTCTACATCCTGCACCACCCCGACGAAGAGCGTGAAGCCTGCCGTCCGCTGCGTACTGTTCCGGCCTATGACCGCCAGAAAGCGCGCGGTGCTCAGTTTGGCTGGGTCAACGGCTGGGAACGTCCGAACTATTTTGGCCCCGTCGATGCGCCTGATAACTTCGACAAAGAAAGCCGCAGCTTCCGTCGCGGTGGCTGGTGGAAACACGCCGTGGAAGAAGCCAAGGCGATCCGCGAAGGCGTGGGCCTGATCGACGCGTCGGCCTTCACCAAGCACGTCGTCAAAGGCCCCGGTGCGACTCAGTTCCTGGATTGGTTCACCTGCAACAAGCTGCCCAAGGTCGGTCGCATCAACCTGACCTACGCGCTGACCTCGCATGGGACCACCCGCACCGAATACACCATCGTTCGCAATGGCGAGAACAACTACTACATCGTCTCTGCCGGTGCCTGGACCGAGTATGACGCGGATTATCTGCGCAAGGCGGCCGAGGACAAGATGGAGGAGTTCGGTTACATCGAGATCCAGGACGTGACCACCCAGTGGGGCGTCTTCGCCATCGCCGGACCCAAGTCGCGTGACGTTCTGAAAGAGGTCATCAAAGACGCCGATCCGGAAACCGCATTGTCCAACAAACGCTTCCCGTGGCTGTCGGCCCGTCAGATCGAGCTGGGCATGTGCCCGGTCAACGCGATCCGCGTGGCCTATACCGGCGAACTGGGTTGGGAACTGCACCACCCGATCGAGATGCAGAACTATCTGTTCGACCTGCTGGAAAAAGCCGGTGAGAAACACGGTATGAAGCTGGTCGGCGCCCGCGCCCAGAACTGGCTGCGTCAGGAGAAATCCTATCGCGCCTTCGGCACCGAGCTGGGTCGCGATGCAACCCCGCTGGAAGCCGATCTGCCGCGCTTTGTCGACCTGTCGAAAGACTTCTACGGCAAGGCCAAGCTGGAAGAGACCGGTGTGCGCGTGAAGTGCTGCACTCTGCTGATTGACGGGCCGGACGATGCGGACCCGTGGGGCCGCGAGGCGCTGTATACGCCGGAAGGTGAACGCGTGGGCCGTCTGACCTCGGGCGGTTATTCGGTCGCGTTCGAGAAATCTATCGGCATGGGCTATGTGAAGCCTGAGCTGGCGGTCGAAGGCACCAAGCTGCAAGTTAAAATACAGGACAAGCTGTGGGATGCGGTTGTGACCTGCGACAGCCCATATGATCCAAAGAACGAAACCATCCGAAAGGACGGTTAATACAGAGTATCAACTCGGGCGGCGCAAAAAATGCGCCGCCTGAAAAATCCGATTTGGCAGGTCAGGCGTTTTCGGTCAGAGAAAGCCGTGAATTACTGCAGAAGCTGTAGGCTCGTGTGATAGGATAACCCAGCCTAACGGGGTAGCAGACACACCGGCAACAGGTTTGGGTTTCGATCAGAGGCCAGGCTTTTCCACTACAAACGCCAAATTGTTTGCAGGCATCTCAATGGTTTTCACAAGGGTGAGGCCCTGTTCCAGCATACACCCGATAATGTCTTGATCGTTCTTGTACCCGATTTCCGTATCTTGTTGCACCAACGCGTCATGGAACCGTTGGTCACCATCACTGGTCAGTTGCCCTGATCGCATGAAAGGCCCGTAAAGGATAAAGCGTCCGCGTGGATTCAGGGCCTTTGCAGCCTCAGTCAGAATGGTTTGAGTTTCCTGCCAGCTGATCAGATGCGTCAAGTTGATCAGGACAATCAGGTCGCGTTCACCATACTCTTCATGCCACCCCGCTGCCGTTGCATCCAATTCCACAGAGTTGGCAATATTGGCATGCTCGGCAGCATACGTGTCGATGCTAGAGCGCCGCTCTGGCTCAATTTCAGTCGGTTGCCACACCAAACCGGGCAGTTTTCGGGCGAATGCGCTGACGTGCTGCCCTGTGCCACTGGCAAGCTCCAGCGCTTGGCCAGCGGTCGGAGCCCATTCCGCAAGTAGGTCTGATAAGGCTTCGGTGTTGCGGGTGGCCGCCGGGGCGATCATTCGGGCGCCCTCGGCCTGCGTTGCAACACTGGCGTTTGCGGGAAGGGTGCGTTTGCTCATTATCGGAACCTGCAGGGCTTTAGGGCGTTTACACTGTCTGCGTCTAAGTCAGAGGTCGCGCCAGTTACCAAATCTGCAACCAGCTTAGACGCGGCGGGCGATGTCTGGAACCCATACCCGCCCTGACCGGCAGACCAGATAAATGTCGGCTCGGACGGTTCCGGCCCCAGAACCAATGTGCCGTCCGGGGCAAAGCTGCGTAGCCCAGCCCAGTTGGCCTCAAGCCGGGTAACGGGTTCAGTCATCATTTCTTCGTACCGGGCCAGCCCTTCGGCAAGGATCATGTCGTCCGCATAGGCGTCATGTGGCGGCACAGGGGTCGCCTCGGACGGAGAGACGATCAGACTGCCTGCGTCTGGTTTGGCATACCACCCTTCGCCTGCACCCAGCATCATGGGCCAATCTCGAACATCGTAGCCACCCGGAGCTGGAATGCGTGCCATCGATCGTCGCTTAGGAGTGATACCAACCGGCGCAATCCCAGCCAAAGCAGCGACCTCGTCGACCCAGGGTCCGGCGGCATTGATGACAAGGCGCGCTTCGTAACGATGTTGACCGTCAACCACCCAGTTCTTGTTTTTTTTCAGGGACGTGACACGGTTTTTTGTCAGAACCTCTCCGTCATTGCGGCGAATGGTTCGGGCAAAATCCTGCATCAAACGGTCGGTGTCGATGTCGAATGCGGCGTCGCTGATCGCCGCGTGGCTCAGGACCTCTGGGTTCAGGATAGGCACACGCGAAACTGCGTCCGAGTTGGAGATAACTTGCATTGAAAGATCGCTGACATCGCGGTCAAAGGCCTCTTGCTGCGATGCGTTGGCAACCAACATAAGACCGCGTGGAGTAAGATACCCACCTTCGTGCAGAAACCCGGCGCTGGCCCGGTTCAAAGCAACGACCGATGGAGGGCCATAGCTTTCCTCGAACAAGGCGGCCGAGCGGCCAGAGGCGTGGTACCCAAGGGCGTCTTCGGCCTCGAGCACGGCAACTTTACCGAAAGCAGACAGGCGCGCCCCGGTGCTGAGACCAGCTATCCCTCCACCGATGATGAGGAAATCTATCATGCCGCTTGAATCCTTGAAAAAAACCGCACAGACGGGGCAAGCCGCGCAGCGCATACTAAGCAGGCTTGAATTTGGGCATCAACCCATCCAAACACGTCATATACAATTATAGGAGGGCAGGGTGACAGCCGCAGATTTACACCCAATGGCCACGGGACATATTCCGCACTACGTGGTCCAGGCGGATGGCAGTGATTATCTTTTGACGTTCATGTTCGTGTTTACGGTCGGTGTGATCATCTTGATCGGTGTGGGGTATTTCACGCTGCATTCGATTCCGGAAAAAATCGCACACGAATCCAATCATCCACAGTTTCAACTGGTTGGTATTCTTGCCCTGCTGGCCTTGTTTACTCATAACGGCTTGTTCTGGATTGCCGCCATCTTGGTCGCCGGTTTTCAATTTCCCGACATAGGTGCGCCATTGCGTGCGATTGCCGATGCGATCCGATCTTTGGGGCCGCAGCGTCAGGATCCAACCGCGCCCCCGTCGCCCGAACATCAGGAGCAATAAGATATGCTTGAAACGCTGATGTGTGCACTGGTCACGGTGCTACCGGATTATTTGTTCCGTCGCTTTGTCCAAGGCAAACGGATCGGGCACGAGATTACCCTGTTCACCATGTGGTATGAGTTGCGCTGGGGTCTGACCACCTGCGCCATTCTGGCGCTCACCGTGATCACTACGCTGTTCTATTTTCACCCTGCCAGCAAGACAGCAGCGTCTTACTTTCGTACGGTGACAATCCTGCCGCAATTGGGTGGACGCGTCGCCGAGGTTTATGTGACCAACAACCAGCTGGTTGTTGCTGGGCAGCCCATTTTCCGAATGGAAGATTTTACCCAAACGGCAATGGTCGAGGCCGCCCATGCGCAGATCGCACAGGTTCAGGCCTCTTTGAAAGTGGCCGAGACCGATCTGGCCGAAGCGACTGCCGGAATTGCGGGTGCCAAGGCCTCGCTGGATCAGGCGTTTGAGGACCTTGAGCGTAACACGACTCTGCGCGACGAAGGGTCCAGTGCCGTGCGTCTGGCCGAAATTGACCGGCTGGAAAACATCGTGGCTGAACGCGAAGCCAAACTTGTGGCTGCAGAGGCGAAACGAGCCGCTGTTGTTCAACAGATCGAAGAGCTGATCCCGGCACAGCTTGCCAGTGCGAACGCGCAACTGGACGCGGCCCTGACCGAGCTGGACAAGACCGTTGTTGCCGCAGGTGTGACAGGTCGGATCGAGCAATTCGGCCTGCAGGTCGGCGATTTCGTAAGCCCCTTGTTGCGCCCTGCGGGCATTCTGGTGCCGTCGCATTCGGGGCATGATCGGTTTCAGGCCGCGTTCAACCAGATGTCTGCACAAGTCATCAAGCCCGGCATGATTGGCGAGTTGGGTTGTATGACCAAGCCCTTTACCGTCATCCCAATGGTCGTGGTGCAGGTTCAGGACGTGATCCCATCCGGGCAACTGCGCCCGTCCGACGAATTGCGTGACGTGCAGGCCAACACCTACCCTGGCTCGATCCTTGTTTACATGGAACCGCTCTACAAAGGCATGGCTGACGACATCCCTCCGGGCAGCAACTGTTTGGCGAATGTCTACACCAGCAATCACGAGAGGCTGGAGCATGAAGATCTGGGCTTCTGGCATGCAGCGTTCTTGCACGTGGTCGATACGATCGGTGTGGTTCACGCAGCGGGTCTGCGCTTGCGGTTGATCCTGATGCCTGTGAACACGCTGGTTCTGAGCGGGCATTAACGACAAAATGGCTGCATAGTTACAGAGACGCCCCAAAACATCATAGTTTTGGGGCGTTCTCGGCGCGGGCCTTTTGTTCAAGTGACAGAATATCTTGGGCTGGAAGCAAAGACAGGTTGACGTGTGCTTCAAGCGGGATCAGGCCGCGTAGTTGCAAATCAAGATATCGCAAACAACAGACCCGCAAGAATGACGTAAAATTACCTACATCATGCCCTGCATCCAGGCTTTCATTGTATAGCCTGTGCAACAGTTGGGGCACGGTAAGCTCATCCCTCTCGCTGACGGTTTCAAGCGTACGCCAGAAGAGCTCTTCCAGGCGCACGCTGGTGACCATACCTTCCATTCGGAATGAACGGGTGTGAGAAGCCCAAAGCGCCGGATCGGCATCGATAAACAACTGGCACATTGGGTTCCCCTTCGCTTCAGCGTCCCAGCCGCTCTTTGACGTCGGCCGCGAAGTCTTCGTATCGACGCAATGACTTCACCTCGACCTTAACATGATGACCCATTTTCTGCATGATGGGCAGATCGAACAGAATCCTGTCCAAAGTATCTGGATCCTCGACATCGACGATCGCCGTCACTTTGCGTTCACCGACAACCTTCCACAAGTCTTTGACGACGCCCGCCGACTTCGCGCCCAAGGCGGCTTCGGCCTCTTCTGCCCAGACTCCCAGCAGACCTTGCTGGGCCATCGTAGCATCGTATTCAACGTTGAAATTCAGTTGATAAAGCATGTTTTCCTCCGAGTTTTTTTGACGCGTTTAGATAAAGCGACCACCTTTTTCGATCACTTCGATTTGATAACCGGCGGGGTCCGACACAAAGAAAAACCGCGCTACGCGCGTTCCTCCGGGACCGAAATCCACGATGTCTTTGGGATGGGCTCCTAGATCACGGATGTGACCATGCATGGCGTCCAGGTCATCGACGACAAAGGCGATGTGACCGTATCCATTACCCAGATCATAAGGTTCACTACGATCTTTGTTTATGGTCAGTTCTAGCTCGAAATCGGAACCTTCCGAAATCATGTAGATCAGGGTAAAGCTTTCAAAGTCGAGCCGATCCTTAACCTTCAAATCAAAAGCTGTCTTATAAAACGTCACGGCCCGGTCTTCATCGATAACCCGGATCATGCTGTGTGCAAGTTTTGCCATCTGCGCACCTCCTGCGGCTTTGTACCGGGCAGAGAACGCGAAGTGGTATTATAGGACTAATACAACCCTGAATTTTTGCTGAAGAAGGCGTGCAACTCGGTTGATGGTTGCCGCCCTCAAGGCCGAGGTACACGTCAAAAGCAGACCAAGAAAAAAGGCCCGCAAATTCTGCGGGCCTTACAAGTATTCGCTGAGATACTGGTTTACTGCGGAATTTCGCCTTCCAGCCCTTCAACGTAGAAGTTCATGCCAGCCAGGGTACCGTCGTCGGCTGTTTCGCCGTCCGCCAGCCAGTCGCTGCCGTCCTGCTTTTTGATCGGGCCGGTGAAGGGGTGGTATTCACCTGCAGCCATTGCGGCTTTCAAAGCCAGCGCCTCTTCCTTGACATCAGCAGGTACCGCGTCGGAAATCTCGCCGATAGCGACCATGCCTTCGCGGATACCGTCCCAGGTGTTCGCGCTTTCCCATGTGCCGTCCATCACGGCCTTGGTCCGTGCGATGTAGTAAGGTGCCCAGTCATCAATGATTGACGAGACGCGCGGGAAGGGGGCGTATTCGCTCATGTCAGATGCCTGGCCGAAGGTGACCACGTTGCCCGCTTCTTGTGCGGCGGCCTGCGGTGCGGTCGAGTCAGTGTGCTGCAGGATCACGTCCGCGCCCTGTTCGATCAGAACGGTGGCCGCGTCAGCCTCTTTTGCCGGGTCAAACCAGGTGTAGGCCCAGATGATCTTGAACTCGACATCCGGGTTTACGGCTTTGGCGTGCAGATAGGCCGAGTTGATGCCCCGGATCACTTCAGGGATCGGGTAGGATCCAATATAACCGATGATATTCGACTTAGTCATCTTACCCGCTATGTGACCCTGAACCGCGCGGCCTTCGTAGAAACGCGCCGAATAGACCGAGACGTTTTCGGCGGTTTTATAGCCGGTCGCGTGCTCGAACTTCACGTTCGGGAATTTCTTGGCAACGTTGATGGTCGGGTCCATGTAACCAAACGAGGTGGTAAAGATCAGGTCTGCGCCTTCCAGCGCCATCTGCGTCATTACGCGCTCGGCGTCGGGGCCTTCTGGGACGGACTCGACAAACACGGTTTCAACCTTGTCTCCAAACTCTTCTTCAACGGCCAGACGACCTTTGTTGTGTTCGTATGTCCAGCCGCCATCGCCGACTGGGCCAACGTAAACGAAGCCGACCTTTGTCTTTTCGTCGGCCATTGCGCCCGAAGCCAGCCCGAGCGCCATGGCGGCGCTTGCCAAAAGTGTAGTGAATTTCATGTGGTACTCCCCAAGTTGGTTCAGTTGGCCCCGTCTAGTGCGAGGCATGGAAGGTCCGGCCCAGTGAGGCAGGTGCGCTGCTCTTGTCGGCCGAAAGGATCACAAGCACAAGGATCGTGATGATGTAGGGCGACATTGCCAGATACTCGACCGGAATAGCAACGCCCGCCGCCTGCAAATTGAGCTGCAAAACGGTGATACCGCCGAACAAATAGGCACCCAGCAACGCACGCCACGGCTTCCAACTGGCGAACACCACCAGTGCAAGGGCGATCCAGCCAACCCCGGCAGTCATGCCCTCGGTCCATTGGGGCACACGGATCAGGCTGATGTAGGCTCCGCCCAGGCCCGCACAAGCTCCGCCGAACAGGATCGCCATGACGCGGATCTTGATGACTTTGTAGCCAAGCGCGTGCGCGGCATCGTGGTTTTCCCCGACCGCGCGCAGGATCAGACCGACACGAGTGTACTTTAGCGTAGCCCAAACCGCTGCAGTCAAAGCGATGCCAACATAAAGGATAGGGTCGTGCTGGAACAGGATAGGACCGATCACCGGAATATCGCTGATCACCGGGATATGGATATCTCCCATGCTCGGGGGTTTGACGCCTACATAGCTTTGCCCCATCAGAGCGCTAAAGCCGAGTCCGAACAGGGTCAGGGCAAGACCGCTGGCGACCTGGTTGGCCAAGGCCACCTGTGTCAGCACCACAAACAATAAAGACAGAACCGCGCCGCCAATGGCTGCCGCGATAAAGCCCAGCCAAGGTGACCCGGTCTCGACCGAGATCGCAAAGCCACTGATCGCGCCGACGATCATCATGCCCTCGACGCCAAGGTTCAAAACACCTGCTTTTTCAACAACCAGCTCTCCGATCGCGGCCAGCAGCAGGGGGGTTGCGGCCACCATCAAAGAGGCGACCAGAAGGACGGGGTTAATTTCACCAAGGTCCATTACGCCACCTCGCTACGTGCCGCACGGATGCGGTAGTTTGTCAGAAGATCGAAAGCCAGCAGGAAGAACAGAAGCATCCCCTGGAACACCTGAATTGCAGCGGCGGGCAGGCCCAGTTGGGATTGCGCGATTTCACCGCCGATATAGGTCAGCGCCATCAAGCCGCCGGCCAGCAGGATACCCACCGGGTGCAGCCGGCCTAGAAAGGCCACAATGATCGCAGTGAAACCGTAGCCTACGTTAAAGTCGATGCTGACCACGCCCGAAGGGCCTGAGACTTCGAACATCCCCGCCAGACCGGCCAGAGCGCCGGACAGGCCCAGACAAAACAGGATCAGACGGGCCGGGTTCACACCGGCAAACTTCGCAGCGCGCGGAGCTTCACCGGTCAAACGGATGTGAAAGCCCAGCATGTGCCGGTTCAGAAGGACATAGGAAAAGATCACTGCGATGAGGGCTGTCACGACGCCCCAGTGCATCCCAGATCCCGCGATCAACTCGGCATTATGCGCACTGTCATAGGATTGCAGATTACGCGATCCGGGAAAGCCAAACCCCTCGGGGTTTTTCAACAAGCCAAGCGACACCGAGGCCAGCATCTGCTCGGCGACGTAGACCAGCATCAGCGAGACAAGGATTTCGTTGGTGCCAAAGCGAACCTTCAGAAAGGCCGGGATCATCGCCCAGAGCCAGCCACCGAATGCCCCCGCGATTACCATGATCGGAAAAATGTAAAACGCGTCCAGAGGGTAAAAGGCCAGACCCGCACCGGCCCCAAATATGGCGCCCATGATATACTGCCCCTCGGCCCCGATATTCCATATGCCGGCACGGAAACCCAGCGACAGACCAATGGCGATCAGCACCAAAGGCGCCCCTTTCACCAGCAGCTGCGGGCGGTAATAGAATGCAAACTCACCGAACAGGGGTTCCCAGAAAATGGTGCCGATGGCCTCGACCGGGTTCTTCCCCAGAATGGCGAACAGCAGCCCGCCGAATACCATTGTCGCCAACACCGCGACCAAAGGGGTGGCATAAGACCACGCCTTGGACGGCTGTGGCCGTTTCTCCAACACAATCATCCGCTCATACCCCCGTTTTCGTCTTTTTCTGTAATAGCTTAGACATGGGCGACCTCCATGCCATGCGCGCCGCCCATCATTAGGCCAATCTCATCCACGGTAAGGCCCGTAGTTGGTCGAGGCGCGCTGAGGCGACCTTCGTTGAGGGCGGCGAAACTGTCGGAAATCTCCATCAGTTCATCCAAATCCTGACTGATACAGACAACCGCCGTGCCCTTGGCTGCTAAATCCAGAATAGCCTGCCGGATCGACGCCGCAGCTGCCGCGTCCACGCCCCAAGTCGGTTGATTCACCACTAGCACATCCGGGTTTTGTAGCACTTCGCGCCCAATCACGAATTTCTGCAGATTGCCGCCGGACAACGAGCGCGCGGCGTTTTCCGGGCCTGGCGTGCGCACGTCGAAGGCGCTGATGATCTTTTCAGCGAAACTTTTGGTCTCGGCCCATTTCAGGAAGCCATTGTTTTCTAGACCTTCCCGAACCGATCCAGTCAGTAAGGCATTTTCCGTGAGGCTCATGTCCGGTGCTGCCGCATGACCCAGACGTTCCTCGGGCGCGGTTAGAACGCCCAGTTTGCGACGCGTAGTAGGTCCCAGCAAGCCGATGGGCTGACCGTTGAACTTAATAGCATCAGCTGCGGTGGTGATTTCGCCCGACAGAACGCCCAGTAATTCATCTTGCCCGTTGCCTGCGACACCGCCGATGCCCAGAACCTCGCCCTTGCGGACTGTCATGTGAACGTTGCGCAGCGCAGTGCCGAACTCGGACGGCGAAGGCACAGATAGCCCGCTGACATCCAGCGCGACTTCGCCGAAGTCACGCCCCGACCGTTCGGGCGTTTGCAGGGTTGAACCGACCATCATCTCGGCCATGTCCCGCGCTGATGTCTCGGCCGGAACGCATTCGCCCACATTCTTTCCCAGACGCAGAATTGTGGCGTGGTCACACAACGTACGGATTTCTTCCAGCTTGTGCGAGATATAAAGGATCGAGGTGCCTTCGGCCCGCAATTTGTTCAGCGTTTCAAACAGGATTTCGACCTCTTGCGGGGTCAAAACGCTGGTGGGTTCATCCATGATCAGCAGCTTGGGGCCCTGCAGCAGACAGCGGATGATCTCGACCCGCTGGCGTTCACCTGCCGACAGGTCGCCGACGGTGCGATACGGGTCCAGCGGTAAGCCATAGGTTTCGGATACTTCGCGGATACGCGTGGCCAGATCGCTCATCTTGGGCGGGTTTTCCATCCCCAGCGCGATGTTTTCGGCCACGTTCAACGCGTCAAACAGAGAAAAATGCTGAAACACCATCGCAATCCCGTCGGCCCGCGCCGCGCGGGGTTCCGCCGGAGCAAAAGGCTGGCCGCGCAGCAGCATGGTGCCGCTGTCGGGTTTCACCAGCCCATAGATCATCTTGACCAGCGTGGACTTGCCCGCGCCGTTTTCGCCCAACAGGGCGTGTACTTCGCCTTCGCCGATATCAAAGGACACCTGATCATTGGCCACGACGCCGGGATAAGCCTTGGTCAGCCCTTGCAGACTTAAAAGTGGAGTGGTCACGCGCTCTGGTCCTTCTTCAGTTCGTTCTGCCAAGCCGGGCGCAGTAGTTGCGCGGCGACGCCAATGGCGATCATCTGCGGGTGTTTGCCCAGACCAGGATCGCCAATCGGGCAGGTGATCTGCCTGATCCGTTCCGGGGAATGGCCAAGGGTTGTCAGCCGCGACCGGAATCGCGCCCATTTCGTAGCTGAGCCGATGAGGCCAGCAAAGCCAAAACCATGCGTCAAAAGGCGATTACACAGCTCCAGGTCCAGATTATGTGAATAAGTAAGCACAAGATGCTCGGCATCGGCTGGGGCGTGCCGGACCAGAGCGGCGGGTTTGGGCGTTGGAATCGGGGTGACACTGGTCGGGATCTGCGTGGGAAAGCGTTCAAGGCCGGTATCGACCCATGTGATCGCAAGATCAGGCAGGGGCGACAGCACCTCAACCAGCGCCCGCCCCACATGGCCTGCGCCCCAAATCCATAGCTGCCGGGTCGGTTTGTGAACGGGTTCGACCATCCAGCCGTCGATCAATTGCGGCTCGGGCGCGACGCCCTGCGCGCGGGCTGCGGCCAGCAGGCGCTTGACCGAAAGTGGCATATCGCCGCCTGACGGGGCACGTGCGATGACTGTCTCATCCAGCGCGTCCAACGCGTGTTGGTCGTAAACCTCGCTCAAAAGCGAGACCGCCCCCCCGCAGCATTGGCCCATATCGGGGCCAAGCGCATGGTGGGTCAGTCGCATTGGGACGGACTGCGCCCGTGCGGCGAGCGCCGCCTGATGCTCCAGCGTACCGCCACCGATCGTGCCGGACTGACCGTCCGCCGAAACCAGCATGGCGGCGCCGACCTCGCGCGGGGACGAGCCTTTGATGGCAGCGATGACCACGCGGGTCACGCGCCCGTGAATCTTGACCGCCTCCTGCAGAGCTTCAAGGTCAAATCCCATCAGGTGCCGCCTTTCATCCGCTGGACACCGCGCCAGAGTTCCTCTGCCGTGGCGGGCGCGTTCAGGGCCGGGTAGCCATCCCCGCTGGCCGCCACTGCGTTCGACAGGGCCAACCACGCAGAAATACCTAGCATGAAGGGCGGCTCACCAACCGCTTTGGACCGATAGATCGTGTCCTCGCGGTTCTCGCCGCCCCATAGCGAAACGTTGAAGATATCGGGCCGGTCCGAACAGGCGGGAATTTTATAGGTCGACGGCGCATGGGTGCGCAGGTTGCCCTTGCCGTCCCAGACCAGTTCCTCGGTCGTCAGCCATCCTGCGCCTTGCACATAACCGCCTTCGACCTGCCCGATATCCAGCGCGGGGTTCAGCGAGGCCCCCGCATCATGCAGGATATCGGTGCGAAGAATGCGGTTTTCGCCGGTCAGCGTGTCCACCACGACCTCGGTGACAGACGCGCCGTAGGCAAAGTAAAAGAAAGGTCGCCCTCTGCCTGCGATCCGGTCCCATTCGATCTTGGGCGTTTTGTAGAAGCCGGTCGCCGACAGGCTGATGCGGCCCTGATAGGCCAGAGCGGCGGCTTCGGCGAAGGTATAGCGTTCCTCGCCAACTAAGACATGCCCATCCGTGAAGGTCACAGTCGCGGGATCGGCCTGGTGCCGTTCGGCCAGATAGTCCGTCATCCGGTCGCGGATCGTGTCACAGGCGGCTTTCACAGCCATCCCGTTCAGATCGCTGCCCGAGGACGCTGCCGTGGCCGAGGTATTCGGCACTTTGGCCGTGTCGGTGGCGGTGATCTTGACCATCTCCAGCGGAATGCCGAACCGCGATGCGGCCACTTGCGCGACCTTTTGGAACAGGCCCTGTCCCATCTCGGTCCCGCCATGGTTCAGGTGGACCGAGCCATCCTGATACACATGCACCAGTGCGCCCGCCTGATTGAGGTGGGTCAGCGTAAAGGAAATCCCGAATTTGACCGGCGAGAAGGCGATACCCTTCTTTATCACGCCGTTCTTGGCGTTCCACTCGGCGATGGCGGCCTTGCGAGCGGCATAGTCGCTGGATTTCAGAAGCGCTTCGGTCATGCCGTGCAGTTCGAAATCGCTGACCTCCATACCGTAAGGCGTGGTGTTGCCGCCTGCGGGTAGGGGACGAACGGGGGCATTCCCGGTTTCCACAGCACCTCGGCTGGTCAGGTCTTCGTGCGGGTCGGGATGACCCAGTGGTTTCGCGTGCAGCGGCTGATCGGCCACTTTATGCGCAGGCTCATAGTAGTTGCGGCGACGCAGCTCGACCGGGTCCAGCCCAAGCGCGTGCGCGGCGTGATCCATGACACGTTCGATCCCGACCATGCCCTGCGGCCCGCCGAACCCGCGATAGGCGGTCGCAGATTGGGTGTTGGTCTTCAGACGATGGCTTTCAATCCGGGCATTCGGCAGCAGATAGGCGTTGTCCGAGTGCAGCATCGCGCGGTCGGCGACGGGCAGGGACAGGTCCTGTGCCCAGCCGCAGATGACGTAGTGATGGAACGAGACGCCCTGAACATGGCCGTTCTCATCAAACCCAGCTTTGTAGGCAATGCGGAAGGCGTGACGCTTGCCGGTGATGATCATGTCATCATCGCGGTCATATCGCATCTTGCAGGCCTTGCCGGTGGCGCGGGCGGCGATGGCGCAAGCCACCGCCAGAGAGTTGCCCTGACTTTCCTTGCCGCCGAATCCTCCGCCCATCCGACGGGTTTCGACCCGCACGGCGTGCATGGGAACGCCCAAAGCATCAGCTACCTTGTGCTGAATCTCGGTCGGGTGCTGGGTCGAACTGTGGACCAGCATGTCCGCGCCTTCATTCGGCACGGCCAGAGCGGCTTGGCCCTCCAGATAGAAATGCTCCTGCCCGCCAAGTTCGAAACTGCCTTCAATCACATGGCGCGCGTTGGCAATGGCTGCGTCCGCGTCGCCCTTGGCATAGATGCGGGGGCCGTCCTCGAACCGGCTGTCGGCGGCCAGCGCCTCTTCGATTGTCAGGATCGGTGTGTCTTCGGCATAGTCAATCTTGCCCAGCCGTGCAGCCTTGCGGGCGGCCAGATGGCTGGTCGCCACCACCAGAAACACCGGCTGGCCGATATAATGGACCGTTCCGTCCGACAGCAGCGGCTCATCATGGATCGAGGGCGAGACATCATTGGCAAAGGGCAGGTCATCCGCCGTCATCACCTGCACCACACCCTCGGCGGCTTTCACCGCCGACAGGTCCATCGCGATGATTGTGCCCTTGGCAATCGGGCTGAGGCCAAAGGCCAGATGCAGCGTGCCTTTGGGCGTTGGGATATCATCCACGTATCGCGCAACGCCTGCGACATGCAGCGGGGCTGCGTCATGGGGGAGGGGTTTGGTCACGCTCATGCCGTCACCTTCAGTACGTCGGTCACTTCGCCCTGATCTTCGAGGAAATACCGCTCCAGCATCGCCTTGGCGGTTTCCAGACGATAGGTGGCCGAGGCGCGCATATCCGTGAGTGGTTGGTAATCGTCAGCATAGGCGGGCAGCGCGGCCTGAATGGTCGCAGCGGTCCAGGGTTTGCCGATCAATGCGGCCTCGACATGGGTGGCCCGCTTCGGAATGCCCGCCATGCCGCCAAACGCAATGCGCGCCTGGCTAACGGTGCCGTCCGTGACGGTGATGTTGAAGCAGCCGCAGACGGCTGAGATATCCTGATCGAACCGCTTGCTGAGCTTGTAGCATTTCAGGCGATCTGGCTGGCGGAGGAAGCTGACCGCCTCGACAAATTCTCCGGGCGCGCGGTCCTGTTTGCCGTAGTCGATGAAAAAATCTTCGAGCGGGATCGACCGGCGCGTGTCGCCCTTGCGCAGGTGCAGAGTTGCACCAAGGGCGATCAGGGCGGGCGGGTTGTCTCCGATGGGGGAGCCGTTGGCGATATTGCCGCCCACGGTGGCGGCGTGGCGAACCTGCACGCTGGCATAGCGGCGGATCATTTCGGCGTAGGAGGGGTGGAGATCGGCCAGCGCCGCGCCCATCCGGTTCATGTCGACCATGGTCCCGAGGCGGATTTCACCCTCGGTGATAGTGATGTTCTTGAGGTCGTCGCAGCGGTTCAGGAAAATCACCGGATCCAATTCGCGCAGCTGTTTGGTGACCAAGAGGCCCACATCGGTCGCTCCGGCAATCAAGGTGGCCTCCGGGTGGTCTGCGTAGATCGCGGCCAGTTCGTCCGATGACGTGGGCAGCATTGGTTGGGCAGCGGCATCCACGGGCGCGTCCTTGACCCAGACTGGTACAGGCATTGCCTCGATAGCCGTGGCGGCGCGGATGATCGGGGCATAGCCCGTGCAGCGGCACAGGTTCCCGGCCAGTTGTGTGTCATGGTCGGTCGCGCCATTCGCGTGGCTGGCGACCATCGACATGACGAAGCCCGGTGTGCAGAAACCGCATTGCGATCCGTGCAGATCGACCATCGCCTGCTGCACAGGGTGCGCCTCGCCATTGGGGCCGCTTGCGCCTTCGACGGTGCGCACGGCCTTACCGTGCAACTGGGGCAGGAACAGGATGCAAGCGTTCAAAGCCTTAGCACCGCCCTCATCTGTCACCATCACGGTGCAAGCGCCGCAGTCGCCCTCGTTGCAGCCTTCCTTGGTGCCGGTCAGGCCGAGATCCTCGCGCAGCCAGTCCAGCAGGGTGGCGGTCGGATCGACATCCGACAGCTCCACTGTCTCTCCGTTCAGAAGAAACGTGATGTTCATGCGTGAAACCCGTCGCCTTACCCGGTTGCGCCCCTGCGGCCCTCCTTCGATGCGACGTAGAAAGAGTGGCGGGCGAATAGCTTGCCGTCAGATGTTAGAAATAGCTCACCCGATCTGGCAAGAAAAACTGCCTGTGGGATGTACCATTACACCGGGCGGCGATGAAATTGAAATTGGTGTCTACCGCACAGTGCTTTGAAATTAAAGTGTTTTGGCTTCTTGGGTCGTTGCTGCTGCCGAAGCACCTTCTGGAAAAGCCGAATAATCCAAGCTGATTTTTTAGGCATTCCATCTATGCGGTTCCCGCTTTTGCCGCGCGCCTGGCTGGGATAGCTTGGGCTTCATGAGCAGCACTCCTCGATTCATCCACCTTCGTGTTCACACAGAATATTCCCTGCTGGAAGGGGCCGTGCGGCTGAAAAAGCTGCCTGGCCTGTGTGAAAAGGCCGATATGCCCGCCATCGCCGTTACTGACACCAATTCGATGTTCTCGGCGTTGGAGTTTTCCGTGACCGCCAGCGGGGCCGGCGTGCAGCCGATCATGGGCTGTCAGGTCGATCTGACTTACCTGCAAGCGCAGCCGGGGGAAAAGCCCAAAGCCCCCGCGCCGCTGGTGCTGCTGGCGCAGTCTGAGGTGGGGTATGAGAACCTGATGAAGCTGAGTTCCTGCCTTTATGTGGACAAGGGCGGGCAGTTACCGCAGGTCACGTTGGAGGAGTTGGCGGATCGCTCGGACGGCTTGATCTGCTTGACCGGTGGGCCGGAAGGGCCTGTGGGGATGTTGCTGCAACAGGGCCAGTGCCCAGCGGCTGAGGCTTTGGTGGATCGGCTGGCCGGGATGTTCCCGGATCGCCTGTATATCGAATTGCAGCGCCATCCGGGTGAGGGGGGGCAACCCGAGGCCGAACGTCTGACCGAGCGCGGCCATGTCGAGATGGCCTATGCCAAGAACCTGCCTCTGGTCGCCACCAACGATGTCTATTTCCCGACCTCGGATATGTACGAGGCCCACGACGCGCTGATCTGTATCGCCGAGGGCGCGTATGTCGATCAGCAGGACGGCCGCCGCCGCCTGACGGCGCAGCATTATTTCAAGTCGCAGCAGGAAATGGTGACGCTTTTTGCCGACCTGCCCGAGGCGATTGAGAACACGGTCGAGATTGCGCGCCGTTGCGCTTTTATGGCCTATCGCCGCGATCCGATCCTGCCGAAATTTGCCGATGATGAGGTCGCCGAGCTGCGGCGTATCGCCAATGAAGGCTTGCAGAAACGTCTGGCGGTGATCCCGCATGCGGTGACGCCCGAGGAATATCAGGAACGGCTGGATTTCGAACTCGGCATCATCGAGGGCATGGGCTTTCCCGGTTATTTCCTGATCGTCGCGGACTTTATCCAATGGGCCAAGGATCACGACATCCCGGTCGGGCCGGGGAGGGGCTCGGGTGCGGGCTCGCTGGTGGCTTATGCGCTGACGATCACAGACCTAGATCCGTTGCGGTATTCGCTGCTGTTCGAGCGGTTCCTGAACCCCGAGCGGGTCTCGATGCCCGACTTCGATATCGACTTCTGCATGGATCGCCGCGAAGAGGTGATCCGCTATGTTCAACAGAAATATGGCCGCGACAAGGTGGGGCAGATCATCACCTTTGGTGCGCTGCTGTCCAAGGCCGCTGTGCGCGATATCGGGCGGGTGCTGCAGATGCCCTACGGGCAGGTGGACCGCCTGTCCAAGATGATCCCTGTCGAGGGCGTAAAGCCTGTTTCCATCGAAAAGGCTCTGAAAGACGAACCCCGCCTGCGCGAAGAGGCGCGGAACGAAGAGGTGGTGGACCGGCTTCTGACCTATGGCCAACAGGTCGAGGGGCTGTTGCGTAACGCTTCGACCCACGCGGCGGGGGTGGTGATTGGCGACCGGCCTCTGGACGCGCTGGTGCCGCTGTATCAGGATCCGCGATCCGACATGCCTGCGACCCAGTTCAACATGAAATGGGTGGAACAGGCCGGGCTGGTTAAGTTCGACTTTCTGGGCCTGAAGACGCTGACCGTGATTCAGAACGCGATGGATATCATCTTCAAGTCCGGGCGTCCTTTGCACATCGCGGCCGATGGCACGGAACTCTATGAACCCGCCGATGGGGCCGAGAACCAGATCAATGCCATCCCGCTGGACGACGAGGCGACGTATAAGCTCTATTCTGCCGCCAAGACGGTGGCGGTGTTCCAGGTGGAATCCTCGGGCATGATGGATGCGCTAAAGCGCATGAAGCCGACCTGTATCGAGGATATTGTCGCCCTTGTGGCGCTGTATCGTCCCGGCCCGATGGAGAACATACCGACCTATTGCGAGGTCAAGAACGGGTTGCGGAAAATTGAATCCGTGCATCCGCTGATCGACCATATCCTTGAGGAAACACAGGGCATCATCGTTTACCAGGAACAGGTGATGCAGATCGCTCAGGTCATGGCTGGGTACTCCCTTGGTGGTGCCGACCTGCTGCGCCGCGCGATGGGTAAGAAGATCAAAGAGGCGATGGATGCCGAACGCCCCAAATTCGAAAAGGGCGCGGGTGAAAACGGCGTGGATGCCAAGAAAGCCAGCGAGGTTTTCGACCTGCTGGAGAAATTCGCCAACTACGGCTTTAACAAATCCCATGCCGCCGCTTATGCGGTGGTCAGCTATCAGACCGGCTGGCTTAAAGCGAACCACCCGGTCGAGTTCATGGCCGGTGTCATGAACTGCGATATCCACCTGACCGACAAGCTGGCCGTCTATTTCGAAGAGGTCCGCAAAGGGCTTGAGTTGCCCTATGTGCCCCCTTGCGTGAACCGATCTCAAGCGACCTTCGATGTGGTGAACGGAGCGCTTGTATATGCGCTGGGCGCCTTGAAAAACGTGGGCGTTGAGGCGATGAACTTGGTGGTCGATGGTCGAGCGGAAAAGCCCTTTGTGAACCTGTTCGATTTCGCCCGCCGGGTTGATCTGAAAAAGGTCGGCAAACGCCCGCTGGAAATGATGGCGCGGGCGGGCGCGTTCGATCAGTTGGACAAGAACCGCCGCCGCGTGTTCGAAAGCCTTGATCCTCTGGTGCAGTATTCCGCGGCGATCCATGAACAGAAGAATTCGAACCAAGTGTCGCTGTTTGGTGAGGCGGGCGATGACCTGCCCGAACCGCGCCTGTCGCCCACGCCCGATTGGCTGCCCGCAGAACGGCTGAGCGAGGAATTCAAGGCCATCGGCTTTTACCTCTCGGGCCATCCGCTGGACGACTATATGCCTGCGCTGAAACGCAAGCAGGTCATGACGCTGGACGAGGTGACGGAAAAGGCACGTTCGGGTCCGTTCATCGCCAAGATGGCCGGTGTTGTTGCCGGTCGACAGGAGCGGAAATCGGCGCGCGGCAACCGGTTTGCCTTTGCGCAGCTTTCGGACCCCAGCGGTGCGTATGAGGTCACGCTGTTCTCGGAAACGTTGGAGAAATCGCGCGAGTATCTGGAAACTGGCGCGCAAGTTGTATTAACCGCCGAGGCCACAATGGAAGCTGATCAGCTGAAACTGCTTGGCCGCTCTGTCGGCCCGGTGGATACGGTAGTGGCCGAGGCGGGTGCGACCGGCCTGCGCATCTTTGTGGACGAGGAACAGGCCCTGCCTACCGTGGCCAAAGTGCTAGAGGACGCGGCTGGCGCGGCCAAAAACGCCGCGCGCGGGCCTATCCAATTGCTGCTGATGGCGCCCGGATTGCCGGGCGAGGTCGAGATGGATCTGGGCCAGAACTTCCCCATCAATCCGCAAATTAAAGGCGCGATCAAATCGCTGGAAGGCGTGATGTCGGTCGAGGAGTTCTGACCCCGCCTTTTGTTGCCAGACACAGTCCCGCGGGCTAGGCTGACTTTGGTCGGTTTCGGGCCAAAGGAGGGTTTGACATGGTGATTTTAGGTCTCGGGTTCAGAACTGTTGCGCTTGCTGCTGTGGCGTCGTTGGCATTTGCCTCGGCAGGGGTGGCTGATGACAAGAAGAAAAAGCAGACAATCGAAGGTGCGCTCATCGGGGCTGGTGTCGGGGCGTTGGTCGGAGACGGCAAGGGCGCAGCAATCGGCGGCGTAGCTGGTGCGATCATCGGGCATAACTGGAAATGAAAGCCATGATGAACACCTCCGGACTGATCCTAAGCGCCGTGCTCTTAATAACGCCAACTTTCGCTGCGGCGGATGAGGCGGCTGAACAGATGGTGCAGGATGCATTGCCAGTGATGCATTATACCTGCGCGTCGATTGCCGAAGAGGCAGACGGAGACGAAGCCTTTGTCGTAGAGGTCGTCGGGAAAATGACGGCCCTGTCGCTATATAACCGTCAGATCAATATCGAAGATCACGCAACGACCGATGAGGAAAAGGCCCAATTGCGTGAAGCCTTCATAGCGGCGCTTTCCGAAGGCTGCGCTGCGGACAAGAACGCTCTTTTGGGAGGTGTGGTCGACAATGCGGTGAAAATGACGCTGGGGTTATAAGCAGTCAGTAATGCGGCGGGCGTTCGTCTCCGAACACGACCCCACCTGATCCTTCCTGCGCCCGTTCAGCCTCGCGCTGCAACAGCATCTCGACGCGCCGGGTCAGGCGATCGATCTCACTCTGTTGGGTTGTAACGACCGTGTTCAACTCTTCGACCGTGCGGGTCAGGTGGGCGATCTGCTCTTCCAGATGCTGCATGGGGCTCTCCTTTGGGCGTGGTCATAGCGGCACGGGCGGGTCATGACCAGCGAAAGCGCGCCTTGCCCCGATGCGGGCCATGGGATAGACCGCGCGCGGAACATGAACCGCAAGGACGCCCCACATGGCCAAGCCCAAGAAACAGCCCCGCCCCAAGGCCGTCACGCCGAAAGGGTTCCGCGACTATTTCGGCCAGGAAGTCTCGCAGCGCACCGAGATGCTGCGGGCGATTGCGGATGTCTATCATCGGTATGGGTTTGATGCGCTGGAAAGCAGCGCTGTGGAAACCGTCGAGGCGCTGGGCAAGTTTCTGCCCGACGTGGATCGCCCGAATGAGGGCGTATTTGCGTGGCAGGAGTTTGACGAGGCCGGCAACGGTGACTGGATGGCCCTGCGCTATGACCTGACCGCGCCGCTGGCCCGTGTTTATGCGCAGCACCGCAACGACCTGCCAACGCCCTATCGCCGCTATGCGATGGGTCCGGTCTGGCGCAATGAAAAGCCGGGGCCAGGGCGGTATCGCCAGTTTTATCAATGCGATGCGGATACGGTGGGCACGGCCTCGATGGCCGCCGACGCCGAGATTTGCGCGATGCTATCGGACACGTTGGAGACCGTGGGCATTCCGCGCGGTGACTATCTGGTGCGGGTGAATAACCGCAAGGTCCTGAACGGAGTGCTTGAGGCGATGGGGCTGGGCGAAGACGTAGCCGCCCGCGACAATGTTCTGCGCACCATCGACAAGTTCGACAAAGTAGGTGAAGCCGGTGTGCGCGAGCTGCTGACCAAGGGCCGACTGGATGCCTCGGGCGCGTTTATCGACGGTGTGGGGCTGAGCGACGATCAGGCCGAGCCGGTAATTGCCTTCCTGACCTCGAAGGCTGCGGATACCGCAGGAACACTGGCCAACCTGCGTGCTGCCGTGGGCGACAGCAAGATTGGCGCGGATGGGATTGCCGAATTGGAACAGATCGGCGCTCTGCTCGATGCGGGCGGCTATGGCTCGGACCGGATCGAGATTGACCCGTCGGTCGTACGGGGCCTCGGGTACTATACCGGACCGGTTTATGAGGCCGAGTTGACCTTTGAGATTTTCGACGAGAAAGGCCGTAAGCGGCAGTTCGGTTCGGTCTCGGGCGGTGGGCGTTATGACGACCTGGTCAAGCGGTTCACAGGGCAGGAAGTGCCTGCGACCGGCGTGTCTATCGGTGTCGACCGGCTGCTGGCCGCCCTGCGCGAAAAGGGCCGGATCGCGGCGCAAGCCACAGGCCCCGTGGTTGTGACCGTGATGGACCGCGACCGTATGGCCGACTATCAGGCGATGGTGGCCGAGCTGCGCAATGCAGGTATCCGGGCCGAGGTCTATCTGGGTAACCCCAAGAACTTTGGCAATCAGCTGAAATACGCAGACAAGCGGAACTCTCCCATCGCAGTGATCGAGGGGGGCGATGAAAAAGTAAATGGGATCGTGCAGATCAAAGACCTGATCCTTGGGGCCAAGATCGCCGAAAGCGCCACGCTTGAGGAATGGAAAGAACGCCCCAGCCAGTTCGAAGTGCCGCGTGGCGATCTGGTCGCCAAGGTGCGTGAAATTCTGGACAGTCAGGACTGACCCATGCCGAACCGTTCCCAGATACAAGCCCGCGCTGCCATGATGCGCGTGAGGTTCGAGGCCGCAGGCGCACAGGTCGTGGACCCTCCGCTGCTGCAACCGGCCGACACGCTGCTGGACCTTTATGGCGAGGATATCCGCGCGCGCGCCTACGTGACCTCGGACGCGCTGCGGGGCGAGCAGATGCTGCGCCCGGATTTCACCCTGCCCGTGGTGCAGATGCATATGTCCGACGGGGCCGAGCCCGCGCGCTATACCTATTCCGGCGAGGTGTTCCGCCGTCAGGAGCATGATCCGGATCGCTCGAATGAATACATTCAGGTCGGATACGAAGTATTCGACCGCAATGATCCCGCAGGCGCGGATGCAGAAGTCTTCTCGCTGCTCGCGCTGCAATTGCGAGGGCTGCCTTTGCGCGCGGCGACCGGGGATATCGGCATCCTGACTGCCGCTGTCGAGGGCCTTAAGACCACAGACCGGCGCAAGGCGGCGCTGATGCGGCACTTGTGGCGGCCTCGCCGATTCCGGGTGCTGCTGGACCGCTTTGCCGGTCGCAAACCGGGACCTGAAGGGCGCGACAGCCTGTTGGATGCAGAAAATCCGCTGGATACGGACATCCCGATGATCGGCAAGCGCCGTGCCTCCGAGATCGAAGCGCGGATCGCTGCCTTGCGCGAAGATCGCGACACACCGCCTATCTCCGACAACGAACTGGTTGGGCTGGAAACCCTGCTGAACGTGCGTGAGACCATGCCCTTTGCGTTGGAACAGCTGCGCGACGTGGCGGTGGATCTGCCGCAGATCACTCCGGCGCTGGACCGGCTTGAGGCGCGGATTGCCTCGCTACAGGCGCGTGGCGTGGATGTGGAACGTCTGGATTTCGAGGCCGCCTATGGCCGCACCTCGATGGAATATTATGACGGGTTTGTCTTTGGTTTCTACGCTGAGGGTCGCCCCGATCTACCCCCCATCGCCACCGGCGGGCGCTATGATGCGCTGACGCGGCAGTTGGGCAACGGGGCCGAAATTCCGGCGGTGGGCGGTGTCATCCGCCCCGACCTGATGCTGGAGATTGAGGAGGACGCGCAATGAGCCTGAAACTGGGCGTGCCCTCGAAGGGCCGTTTGATGGACAAGACCTTTGGTTGGTTCGAAAAGCGCGGCATCACCCTGTCGCGTAGCGGATCGGATCGGGAATATGCGGGTAAGGTTGAAGGCATCGACGGGGTATCTCTGATCCTGCTATCTGCTGGGGAAATCCCGCGCGAGCTGGCCGCGGGGCGCATTCATCTGGGTGTCACCGGCATTGATCTGGTGCATGAGAAACTCCCCCGCTGGGAACAACAGGTCGAGGAGATCTCGCAGCTTGGGTTTGGCAAGGCGGACCTTATCATCGCAACACCGGCTTGCTGGGTAGATGTGGACACGCTGGACGATCTGGACGCGGCGGCAGCGGCGTTTCGCAAGACCCACGGGCATCGGCTGCGGATTGCCACTAAATACCACCGGTTGGTGCGCGAGTTTCTGACCGATGCGGGAGTTGCCGATTACACTCTGGTCGATAGCCAGGGCGCGACCGAGGGCACGGTGATGAATGAGACCGCCGAGGCGATTGCCGATATCACATCTACCGGCGAGACGCTGCGGGCGAACCACCTCAAAATCCTGACCGATGGGTTGATCCTGCAATCGCAGGCGACCCTGTGGCGCAGCCGGGTGGCGAAATGTGACCCTGAGACAAAGGCCACTCTGAACGCATTGCTGGATCGTCTGCGCTAAAGCACGCCGATCTCGGCAAGCGCGCGATTCAGATCGTCGGGCAAGGCATCGTCCTGTTCTCGCCCTTCCGGCAGGTCGGCGGGGGTGTCCTCGGGTTTGAGATAGCGCCAGCCTTGGAATGGGCGTTTGAGCGCCGTCTGGGTGCGATGGACCTGCGGGTCCAGCACGATGGCGCAGCGGCGAATGCCGTCCTCGCCCCGGACCTCATCCAGACGCAGGATGCGCTGACGGCATTGGATCACGCCCTTGATCACCCAATAGATTGATCCGCCATTCAAAATCTCAGCCTCGCGCTTGGGCCACATGCGGGTGACATGGCGCGGGCAGCCGTCCTCGTAAAGCGGTCTGCGACTGTCCTGCCACGCCATCAGCGTATCAACGCTTTCCGATCCGACGGACAGTTTGATGAGGTTTACGTACTTATCCACAGCTTTCCCACAGAGTCGTCCCAAGGCCCACCTTTATATTGTAGCTCGCTATGCGGCGTCATCAAGGTGTTGTGGTTTGGATGTGAATTGCGGTAATCTGGATACCTCTTTCAAAACAGGGAATCACCAATGAGCCGCTTTGCCGCCCCCATCGCCGAGCAGATCTGGGACATGAAATACCGCTTTAAAGAAGCGGATGGCACGCCCATCGACCAAACAGTCGAAGACAGCTGGCGGCGCATCGCCCGCGATCTGGCGCGGGTCGAGGATGACGCGGCCCATTGGGAAGATAAGTTCTACGCAGCGCTGGAAGATTTTAAATATCTGCCCGCTGGTCGCATCACTGCGGGTGCAGGTACGGCGCGGCAGGTGACTCTGTTCAACTGTTTCGTCATGGGCACCGTGCCCGACAGCATGGGCGGTATTTTCGACATGCTGAAAGAGGCCGCGCTGACCATGCAGCAGGGTGGGGGGATCGGTTACGATTTCTCGACCATCCGCCCGCGGGGGGCGGATGTAAAAGGCGTGGCGGCGGATGCTTCTGGACCTTTGTCGTTCATGGATGTGTGGGACGCGATGTGCCGGACGATCATGTCCGCAGGCTCGCGTCGTGGGGCGATGATGGCGACCATGCGCTGCGACCACCCCGACATCGAGCAGTTCATCACAGCGAAATCTGACCCCGCGCGCCTGCGCATGTTCAACATGTCGGTTCTGGTGACGGATCCGTTCATGGAGGCCGTCAAGGCCGATGGCCCGTGGGAACTGGTCTTTGGTGACAAGGTTTATCACACAGTTCAGGCACGCGATCTGTGGAACAAGATCATGCAGGCTACCTATGACTATGCCGAGCCGGGTGTGATCTTCATCGACCGTATCAACAAGGCCAACAACCTGAGCTATGTGGAAACCATCGCCGCGACGAACCCGTGTGGCGAGCAGCCCTTGCCGCCTTATGGTGCGTGCCTGTTGGGTTCGATCAATCTGGCGCGACTGGTGGCGGACCCGTTTGGGGATACGGCGCATTTGGATGAGGCCGCCTTGCAAGAGCTGGTCGCTACGGCTGTGCGCATGATGGACAATGTTGTGGACGCGTCGAAATTCCCGCTGGCCGAGCAGGAAGCCGAAGCACAGGACAAGCGCCGGATTGGCTTGGGTGTGACGGGTCTGGCAGATGCGCTTTTGATGCTGGGTCTGCGCTATGGGTCCGACGAAGCGGCGCGTCAGACCGAGCGCTGGTTGCATGCGATCGCCCGCGCCGCCTATCTGGCCTCGGTCGATTTGGCGAAGGAGAAGGGTGCGTTCCCGCTGTTTGACGCCGAAAAATACCTGGCCAGCGGCAACATGCAGCAAATGGATGAAGACGTGCGTGACGCGATCCGCGAACATGGCATCCGCAACGCGCTGCTGACCTCAATTGCGCCGACTGGGACGATTTCGCTCTATGCAGGGAACGTGTCTTCGGGGATCGAGCCGGTCTTTGCCTACGCCTACACGCGCAAGGTATTGCAAAAGGATGGCTCGCGCACCGAGGAAGAAGTAGTAGATTATGCCGTGCAGATGTGGCGCGACAAATTCGGCGATGTAGCTTTGCCCGATTATTTTGTGAACGCCCAGACGCTTTCCCCGTCTGACCACGTCAAGATGCAGGCGGCGGCGCAGAAATGGATCGACAGCTCGATCTCGAAAACCATCAACTGTCCCGAAGATATCAGCTTTGACGCCTTCAAAGACGTTTACATGCAGGCCTGGGATCAGGGCTGCAAAGGTTGCACGACCTATCGCCCGAATGACGTGACCGGTTCAGTCCTGACAGTTTCCGAAAGCGCCGACAAAGCCCCCGGCGAAAGCGCCGATGCCCCGCATCAGGTGGATGGCGGCGAGGTTGTCTATATGTCCGAACCACTGGACCGCCCGCAATCGCTGGAGGGATCGACTTACAAGTTGAAATGGCCCGATAGCGAACACGCGATCTATCTGACCATCAACGATATCGTCATTGGTGGCCGTCGCCGTCCGTTTGAGGTGTTCATCAACTCGAAGAACATGGAGCATTACGCTTGGACTCTGGCGCTTACGCGGATGATCTCGGCCGTGTTCCGTCGTGGAGGAGATGTGTCCTTTGTGGTCGAAGAGCTGAAAGCCGTCTTTGATCCACGCGGCGGTGCGTGGGTTAAAGGCAAGTACATCCCTTCGATACTTGCTGCGATTGGGGGCGTGATCGAGCAGCACCTGATTAATATCGGTTTCCTTGAAGGCGAGGGCATGGGGCTGAAATCAGATCCGCAGGCGCAGGTCTTCAATATGGATGCTCCGCGTGGCAAAGCGTGCCCGTCCTGCGGGCAGTTCGACATGGCAATGATCGAAGGCTGCATGACCTGCCGCAGTTGCGGCCACTCTAAGTGCGGATAACATTTAGACTGCTGTGGAACAGTTAAAATCAGCGTCTGTTTGCAATCTAACCAGCTAAAACAGCAACTTTGATTGTCAAAACTTTGCCACTGCATTTGAGGCAGTGGCAATTTCAACGAAATCGGGTTGTTTTGCGGAATATCTGCGCTTTGGCGCGCGCTCCGCACAAAGCTGGTGTGCGCAAAGACGCATTTTTTTCGCCGGTTTGGGCTTCGTCCGCGCGCGGGGGGTGGACGGGCCGGTATCTAGATATGACTTTCTTGCTTCGCCCGACCTAACCGATGGTTAGCCCTGGGTTCTTGAAAGCGGGGAAACTTTGCACCCAATGCACACCGCGCACAGTCTAACCGACCTTAATGTCATCGCGCAGGCGGCTCACCGTAATCTGGGTGTCGCGATGTTGCCTTTGGACATGGTAGACCGTGAGTTGCACTAGCTGCAGGTCACAGGTGCCACACCTTTGACGCGGGATTTGTTTGCCGTCTATCCCAACCGCCGCCTATTGCCAGCGCGGGTCAGGAAGCTGATTCACTTCGTGACACCGGGCTGAACCTACCAATTGATTGCGACGCCGTCGCGAAAGAACCCACCGGTCGGGACCACGAACTGGTCGGTTTACATAGATGCATTGAAGCAGCGCGGATCGCTGTCGATCTGATTTGACCCGCAGATGGTGTCGGTGCGGCCACCAAGCGGTGGGCGCGGACGCCTTTTCCAATCATAGATGCGGTACTCCAAGCCTGCCTGACTTTGAAGGTGTTGTTCGGAATGCTGCCCCCGGCGAACGACTGCGTTTGTTGCGAGCCTTTTGCGGCGGGTCGAACTGGATTAGGACGTGCCGGATTTCAGCACTCATTGTCGTCGTCAGAGAACGCCGAACGTGAGCCTTCTGTATCGCGGTTGGGCCGGCCCGCTGCACTCCTTCATCGACAGCGCTGGCACCAAGACCGAGGGTCAAGGTGAGTGGAATGCGCGCAAGCGCGGCTGCCGCAAGATACATATCGGCATCGACGAAGAAACGTAGGAAGTCTGGGTGATGGAGGCCCTAGGAAAAAACTGTTCAGGGAAAAGGGAAACTCTGTCCTTCAAAGGATTTGTGAATCAAAGCCGTTTGCGTCCGAACGAAGATACGGTGGTAATCGGAGTTAGGTTAGCGAAATTCTGGGCAATCACTGAACTAGTGTGTCGTCAAAAGACGTTATCCGACAGTTCTTGGAGGATAGTCGAAGCTCACATTGAAGCGAGAAGCACGTGGGGTTCCATTGCGAAGTTAGGAGGACAGATTGCTCAAGTCATCGAGGTATTAAGTTTGCCTCTGATCACGTAACAAAAGTTACATTTGTGACTATTTCGCTGTGTTAGTTTTGCCGATCGACTTCTTGCTGATCACTCCTGCAGACTCTGCTTTAGCAGGAACTGGTTCTTGAAATTCTTCAACCCTGGCATAACGTCGGCATTGGCAATATCGTCACTCGCGTGGATATCAAACTCCAGAAAGTCCTTCAAAGCGTCATCATCGTCGCTAACCAGTTCGATTATTAGGTCATAGCGACCCGCGACCCACAGGATAAAGACAACGCGTGGGTTCTTTTCAAGCCGCTCGGCAACTTGCCTTGGAGTCACGCCGGTTGCAACGTTCAACCCAATCATCGCGTCAGTAGTATATTCTGTTGCCACCGGATCCGACATCGCGACAATCCGAAGCATATTGTTGTCTCGCAGCCCGCTCACCCTGTTGCGTATGGTTCCTTCCGACACATCCAACTGTTGTGCAATTTCAGAAAAAGCCATTCGGCCATCCTGTTGCAAAAGACGGATGATCTGCTGGTTCAAATCATCATTTGGCGATCGAATGCTCTGAGTAGCACGCGCGTTCGATTGCTTTTTGACTGACATAGGCTTGACGCTCGATTGCTGTATTCGCAGCCATGATTACGAAAGAGCATCGATATCCGCAATTCTCTTTGGTGAATTCTGTGGAGGGAAGTGTGAAAAACGACATACATCAGATCTCCTCGTCACAATTGACCAGCGCAGGATTGCGGAATGATAGCCGGATTTTCTGTTGATTCATTTTGATTTTGCGATTCCCGTCGCTGTGTCATCCGAAAATTTCGAATTTCGTATCATGATGCCGTTTTTTGACAAGATACCTTCTGATCCTTGCTCAACACTGCAAGTTAACGGCGAATATCGAAGCGCAGAGGTGTGAGTAGTGCGGTATTCGTAATTTCAAGCCCTGAGTCCGGCGCGGCAGGAGAGAGCCTGAAAATAGGCAGCCCGCGGGAAACAGTGAATTCATGCACACGCCGTTCGAAAAGTGGGTGCTGCTGTCAGTATCGAAAGGAGGACAAATGACAATAGCCGAGCAGAACACGCAGGCTGCTTTTGGTGGGCCTCGGCACGGCCTGACCGCCGACGCATACCGCAGCGAAGATTTCTGGCAGCGGGAATGCCAGACGGTTCTAGCCAAAAATTGGGTGTTTGTCGGGTTTGCTCATCAGATGAACAGCCCAGGTGATGTACTTCCTATCACTTGTGCCGACTTACCACTTCTGGCGGTACGCGGTCGTGACGATGACATACAGGTGTTTCACAATGTCTGCTTGCACCGCTGCATGACACTGGTCGACAAGCCCAAGAATGTCGGGAAGCTAATCCGCTGCCCGTATCATGCTTGGGCCTATGATCTGGATGGACGCCTGCGGGCCGCGCCACACTTTGCGGGCACCGGCAAGCAGGAGTTCGACGGTTTTGACATCAAAGAGCATCAATTAAAACGCGTGCGCACTTATGTCTGGCACGACTGGATATTCGTCAATCTGGATGGGAACGCTCCTGATTTCGAAGACTATGCCGCACCTCTGATCAACCAATTGGAAGGGATTGACTACAGCAAGTTGGAGCCTATTGGACTGCTCGATTTTGGTGAGATCGACACCAATTGGAAGCTTATAATGGAGAACTTTATCGAGCCCTACCACGTTCAGTTTGTTCATTCCTCAACTACCGATCAACCGTTGGAAAATCACTATACGATCATCGATGGCACCTGCATCGGTAGCGCGGTGGACCTTGAGGAAGAATTGGGCACATCGGACAGTTTGGGTGTTAGCTCAAGGTATCTGACTCTTTATCCCAACTTCATTTTGGGCCGCTATTTCCCAGATCAGCTGGGTGTCTATCTCAATGTGCCCGTCGGTCCAGGAAAGATGCGCCAATACCGAGCGCTTTACACTACGGAAGGCCAAGACTTGAGCGCCAAGGAAATAGAGGCCCTCAGGAACCTATGGTGGGATGTCCACAAAGAAGACCACGAGATGGTTGAACGCATGTTCGAGGGCCGAAAGTCCCCGGTGGCCAAGGATGGGGGCCTGTTGTCACCTGCCTGGGAGGACAGCGTGCGCGCCTTTCAGGATTTGATCGAGCGTGACGTGGCGGGCGCCTAAATAAGGAGGATCAAGACCAATGAGCAACTCTATATCCAAGGGGTTTCGTCTGGCCCATACGATGATGCGGGTCACAGACATGGAAAAGTCGCTGGACTTCTATTGCGGAATTCTGGGTATGGAGGTGCTGCGGCGTACCGATTATCCCGAAGGTAAATTCACCAACACGTTCATCGGTTACGGGCCGGAAGCCGAGTTTCCCACACTGGAGCTAACCGCCAATTGGGACCAGGACACGCCTTACGACAAGGGCAATGGCTGGGGCCATATCTGCATTGAAACTCCGGATGTTTACGCCGCCTGCGAGCAACTGTCAGCCGCTGGGGTAAACATCACTCGCCCGCCAGGGCCGATGAAGAGTGGCACGAGGGTTATCGCCTTCTGCGAAGATCCTGACGGTTACAAAGTCGAATTGAACGAATCCATACTGAAACACTTGGCGCAGGAAGGCTGACCAAATGGGTGATACACCTCAACTTTTCAAATTCGACCTGGTTCAGAAACGCTACGACGCGATGGGCGACAGCGATACATACATTAAACCGATGGTGACCAGCGAGTTCAGCAAGTCAATGTGCGGCGGCATCAACGTACTCAATAATATCAAGGTGCCTTGGGACTTGACATGTGACGAGATCATCTACTGCCTTGAGGGCACTTTTCGACTGGTCTGCGACGGTGAAAGCTATGTCTGCAACCGTGGTGACGTGCTGTTTGTCCCGAAAGACAACCACATCTCATACGAGTCGGATGGCAAATGCGTGATCTTCTATGCTGCTTATCCCCACAACTGGAAACAGCTTGCCGGGATTACACAAGTTCCGGGTATCGACCCAGACGATTTCGTCCCGGGTTAAGCGCCTTGTGCGTTGAACGACAGGATAAGCAAAACAAGCGCCAACACCGGGGGTCGCCGTTGGTGAATTAAGTCTGATTGCCATTCGATTGGAGGATGCCAAATGCCCAAGGACAATGCAAACGCCCGAATCTACTATGAGCCATTCCACGAGGCTGTTGAGCGGAACCGTCCACGTATCCCTGAAGTTCAGCAACGTTTGGAAAAGGCAGGCGTCAAGTATGTGATGGCTGCGTGGATCGATTTGCATGGTATTCCCAAAACCAAACCCGTCCCGATGAGTGATTTCGAACCCCTGTGTCTTGGGAAAGGGCCCCAATTTGCAGTGCATTCTATTTCTTACGTACCCGAACTCAGTCCCGCAGACAGCGATCAGGTGGTGGTGCCGGATCTCGATGCAGTCTACGTCTGTCCGTGGGACACATCGATGGCGATCATTTTCTCTGATCTGTATTGGGAAGATGCGCCTTACAATGTTTGCCCGCGTCAGGCTCTGAAGCGCGCCATGCAAGAAGCTGCGCTGGAGGGGTACACCGGTTATGCCGGGGTCGAACCTGAGTTTATCGTGATGAAGTACGACGACGCTGGCCACCCGGTAAAGGCCTTTGACGACGACCCTGCAATCGGTGTCCGACCACGCCGCCAGGCTTTTGGATATGACGTTGAATACTCGATCGACTCGATGGCGTTTCTGAAAGACATGATCGACATCATCGAAGGTCTGGGTTGGAACCTGCATGACGTGGTCGCAGAGGGTGCGTATTCACAGTTCGAACTGGATTTTCACTATACCAACATGCTGGAGATGTCCGATCGCCTGGCCTTTCTGCGGATCACTTTGAAAGAGGTGGCCAAAAAGCATGGGATGTTCGTGACCTTTATGCCGAAACCGACAGTGGGTGACTGGCGATCTGGTGCGCATATCAACATGTCAATGCAACATGACAGCCGCCCGGGTGAAAACATTTTTGAAACACCCGAAGGTGAATGGAGCGATGAAAGTCGTTGGGCCGTTGGCGGACTGATGCAGCATGCCGAAGCTATCACGGCTATCACTTGCCCAACCGTGAACTCCTATAACGGGTTGGTGCCTCGTGTTGGTGGGTTTGAAGGCGGCACGGTCACCTGGGCCCCGACGAATATTACTTATGGTTTCAACAATCGCTCGGCCCAGTTTCGCCTGCCGCAGAGCCGGCATTGTATCGAAAATCGCGCGTGCGACATGACCATGAATGTCTA
The DNA here is from genome assembly GCF_057221005.1 of Ruegeria sp. HKCCD7628. Classification (NCBI taxonomy): domain Bacteria; kingdom Pseudomonadati; phylum Pseudomonadota; class Alphaproteobacteria; order Rhodobacterales; family Roseobacteraceae; genus Ruegeria; species Ruegeria sp. HKCCD7628. Next base: position 309,731 of record NZ_JBWVBA010000004.1, on the reverse strand, counting down.
TCTGGCAATGGCGATGCACCTCGGTTGCGCTGTTATGGGGATCAAGCACAGGATCGACCCGGGCAAGCCGACAGATTTTGACCTTTATTCGAAAACTGAAAATGAGCTTTCCGAGCTGGGAATCCGCCGGTTGCCGCGTACTCTTTTCAATGCGATCGAGGCTTTGCGGCACGACACTATGGCGGAACATGTGATGGGTCCCGTGATGCGTAAATCCTACCTGGAATACAAGAATGATGAGTGGGAGCGTTATCATCAATCGGTCACCGACTGGGAAGTTCAGGAATACCTAAGGCTCTACTAAGTCGGGAAGCATGAGATGATACCCGAATTTCAGATTTATGAGTTGGGTGACCTTCCTCTTTTGTCGGGCGAAGTACTGAAAGAGGCCAAGCTCGCCTATCAAACTTATGGCACGGTGTCTGAGACTGGCGACAACGTCATCGTAATGCCGACCTTTTACACCGGTACAAATTCCCGAAACGAAGGTTTCTTTGGCCCAGGGCGGGCGATCGATCCTGCGCGGCATTTCATCATTAGCCCAAACCTGTTTGGAAATGGTCGTTCGTCGTCACCATCGAATGCGCCTGCGCAACAGAGCGGCCCTCGCTTTCCGCTGGTGCAGATGTGGGACAACATCGCTGCCCAACACCGATTGATCCGAGATCACCTTGGGATCGAAAAAATTGCTCTTGTCGCGGGTTGGTCAATGGCAGGTTGTCAGTCTTACCAGTGGGCGGCGCAATACCCAGATATGGTGCGGGCAATCCTTCCATTCTGTGCGTCGGCCAAAACCTCGCCTCATAATTTCGTCTTCCTCGAAGGTGTCAAGGCGGCCCTTTGCGCGGATCAAAATTGGAATGGCGGTAACTATGTCAATCCACCCGAAGCGGGGCTGAAGGCATTCGGTCGAGTCTATGCAGGATGGGCTTTTTCTCAGACCTTTTTTCGCGAAGGGCTTTATCGGCAACTTGGCTTTCAAACCATTGAGGAGTTGTTGCGGGATTGGGAGCTAGATCATGTACTTGGCTGGGACGCCAACGATCTGTTGGCCAAGCTGGCGACTTGGCAAGCTGGCGACGTCTCTATCGGACCGCTTTACAACGGGGATTACAAATTGGCATTGGGTGCCATCAAAGCTCGTGCCATTTTGATGCCTTGCACGCAGGATCTCTATTTCCCACCAGAGGACAATGAAATCGAGGCCAGCCTCATGCCGAATGCCATCTTCCGTCCCTACCATTCGCCTTGGGGCCATTGCGCTGCTAACCCAGGAAATGATGTGGGCTTCACAGCGCAGTTGGACGCCAACATTCGAGAATTGCTAGGCGAATAGAGCGCGCTGGCACCGGTTGTTCCAAAGGTTTGCGACACATCCCGGCAAAGCGCCAAAGGTTGGGATCGCTGCGATCCACAACAGAGATTCTTGTTTCTTTCAGTCGGTCTTCGGGTTTCAGCCCCAGTTCTACTGCGGTGCCGCACAACACTTGCAAGCTTGTTGAGGTTTTGGATTTCGTGTGCACAGGCATCGCATAGAAGACAACTACAGTAATCAGAAACCAAAACACAAATTTCAGGCATTGCACGTCCTCGCGGACCTAGGCGAAATATGACTGCAAATTCCAAACGGCTTGTGGGGGTGCAGAGCTTCCGCAAAAAACGGGCCGCAGAGTTGAATGGTAACACAGCTACATTGGGGCCGTGCAAGCTCAGGAAGCACTTTTCAACGGCTGAAAGCGGCCGAGGTAAGGGTGTCTTTGCCCGAATGATGGTAAGCTTTTTCGAATATCACTGTGCAAAGTGGACTGTTATTTTCAATTCTACCTACCTAAAGGCACAGCGACCAGCTTGAGCATCGAAAAGGGTGTATGCAGGCGGCTGATGATCAGACAAAAGGCGAAATGAATACTAAACTGAATGTTGTTGGCGACAGCTGGGGGCGACACCCGGCGCTTCCATTCTGTGCCTTCGTTGGCAAAACAATACGGTTTGCATCCAGCTACACTTAGGCGAGCAGCTTCTCCGCGAGGGTTAGTTGGAGAAACGAAGCCAAATCCCTGCTTCATTATAGCCAGATACTGAAGCGTTCTCGGGCGGCACACTTATGCTGGATTTGACAACAATTTACGGTTTGCCGGCGGGATAGTTTCTCTGCAGATCCGAAATTATGATTCTCAATAGCAACAACTTTATGAACGTTACATTAACGTCTCTTTTCTGCCCGATTTATGGCTGATAAGAACGTCCACGTGAGCAGTGATTTGTTTCTAAGTGCAGGCGGTAAAGATGAGAACCGGACAAAGCGGTCGTGTGGCCATTTCGTGGGCGCAAACAGAATTGGATGGTCTTGAAGGGGCGCCATTGTCGTTCATGGCTGTAGGGGCAGTGTGGTCGTGGCGGGGACATATTCTCTGCGTTGAAGATTCCACAGACACGGCGAAGGGCTTGCGTTCTCGGCTGCCGGATCACTTTATCTCTGAACAAGAGCTGGATGGTGACGCGTTAGGCGTAATTGTTCTGACAAATGGTGCGCAACAGTATTCAGCTTTATTGCACAGCGTCGGCACCCTGGGCGATCCGGTTCTTGTGTTCGAAAATGGATTGCCTACGCGTGAACAAGAATTCTGGGTCGACGAGGTGATCGAGATCAGAGTTGCCAATGATCATGCCACGGGTACAGCGGATACCGTTATTGCATTTCCGACGCGACCCAGCATGGCTTCTGACATTCACCCAGTCCCGCGTTTGCCAGCGGTGAATGCTGCTCAGGCAATGGACTGAGCGACATCGCAGTTTTTGCGTCCGAAAAATCACATCTTCTCATGCTCCACGTGTTGACTCTGCCTGAGCTGGGGATATAAGCGCGGCTTCATTGGTGTTGGTGGCCCCCGCAAGGGGATGCCTGTCATGGGGGAAACCTCAAGAGGACAACGCCCTTCATAGTAGGCGTCTGCTCCCTTCGCGGGGGAACGCCTTCGACCACAAAGAAGGAGATCAGCCGTGACGAAACGCACGTCTGCCAAGCACAAAATCGACCGCCGGATGGGCGAAAACATCTGGGGTCGTCCGAAATCCCCGGTTAACCGTCGTGAATACGGCCCCGGCCAGCACGGTCAGCGCCGGAAGGGCAAATTGTCGGACTTCGGTCTGCAGCTGCGCGCCAAGCAGAAACTGAAGGGCTACTACGGCGACCTGACCGAGAAGCAGTTCCGTCGTATCTACGCCGAAGCTGAGCGTGTTAAGGGCGACACCGGTGAAAACCTGATCGGCCTGCTCGAGCGCCGTCTGGACGCCGTTGTATACCGCGCCAAATTCGTGCCGACCGTGTTTGCCGCACGTCAGTTCGTGAACCACGGCCATGTCAAAGTGAACGGCAAGCGGGTCAACATCCCCAGCTACCGCGTCAAAGAAGGCGACGTGATCGAAGTGCGCGACAAGTCCAAACAACTGGCTGTTGTTCTGGAGGCTGTTGCACTGGCCGAGCGTGATGTGCCCGACTACATCGACGCCGACCATTCGAAAATGACCGCGACCTTCGTGCGCGCCCCGGGTCTGAGCGATGTGCCTTACCCGGTCATGATGGAACCGAACCTGGTCGTCGAATTCTACGCGAAGAACTAATCTTCGCCGATACAGTTAATAGAAAAGGCCGCGATCTCCGCGGCCTTTTTTGTTTCCTACACTGTTCTTGTTCAGAACGTGTCCGCTATCAAACGATGTGCATGAAGAAATCGGCAGCGGATACTTCGACGTCTGCTTTGGCAGAAGTGCCGGTGTCAAAAGTGTCATCGGTAATTACGTCGATGTATTCACCTTCACCTGGCCCGAACTCGCCCCCGTTGTTGCCCGCCTTGATTGTAAGGCCGAGTATGTCGCAATCACCAAAGTCGGTCTTGTCGAGATATTGCTCCAGCTCTGCGACAGTGATTTCGTTAACACCATCGCCAAAATCGTCGATCTTGAACTTGATGACGTCGCCCTCGCAATCGAGGTAAAGGACAATGTTAGAGATGTCCTTGTCGACAGTAATACACTGTTCGATCTCATACATCAGGTCGTCGACGGCACCGCTTTCGTCAAAAGTGACCACAAGCTGCGATACATCTTCGAACTCGCTAAGATCAACAGTGCCCACTTTACCGTCAGAGCCGTCGCCTTCGGCCACGATGACAATGACCCCAAGCGAGTTCCCCTCGCTATCAAAGGCTTCGAATTCCGCACCACCTTCGAACGCATCGACCAATGCGATACTGGTAAGGTTCACTGGTGTGTTGAAATCAAACGTCAGCGTTCCGCCGCCTGCTTCGTCGTCAGGATCCGAAGAATCCCCGTCTTCGGAAACGATCAAAAGATTCCCCTGAGAGACTGTCGCCAAATCAGTGTCTTCACCAGTTGGATTGGCGCTGTCAAAAATCATGGCTTCGTTTGAAATCCCTGACGGAGAGTTTGAAACACCCGTCACTGTGAAATCGGCAAAAACAAATTGATCTCCGGTATCACCAGCCATCAACGGGCCGTTGTCATCACTTTCAAAGTCGATTGTCCGGGTCTTGGTGGACGACGTGATCGTCGCCATAGAATTAGGGTTACTCTTCTTGGGCATGGCCCCCTCCACATTTAACCAAACAAAACCACACGCAGAAGCTAAAGGACAAAAAGGCAAACAGCCTTAATGTCCACCCACGCGCGGCATACGCCCAATAGGTTCTAGCCTTTAGGAAATCGCCCCCAATTCCCAGTGCGAATTCTCGCTTCTATCTTTTGGTCCTGAAACACCGGTATCATACACGAGTTTGTGACATTCTCAAGAAAATGGTTTTTTTACTTAATTTGACTGCATTTAATGCGTCGAGTCTGCCGTGAAATTCGCCTTTTTAAAGCGAATAGTCCGCTGCCCTAGATCGGTAACGGGCGTCCTTCGGCAATCGCTTCCATAGCGAAATAGGACGTAACACTATCCAGCTCGACCTTTTCGATCAGTCGCTGATAGACCTTGTCGTAGGACGCCATATCCTGGGTTACGACTTTCAGCTGATAGTCGTAGTCCCCTCCAATACGATGAAAATCTACAACTTCTGGAATTGTAAGTACGTGACTACGAAATGCTTGTAGCCAGTCTGCTGAATGATGCCGGGTGCGCAACATAACAAACACCACAAGGCTTAGGCCCAGTTTTTCTCGGGCGATCCGTGCTGTCGAGCCAATGATGACACCGCTTTCGTTCAACGCTTTCAAGCGCCGCCAACACGCGTTTTGGGACAGTCCGACGCGATCGGCCAGCTCTCGCTGGGACAGCGTGGCATCTTTCTGTAGTTCGCGTAGAATGCCTTCATCAATCTGATCTAAATTTTTCATCATTATTAATCATATGACACAATATAAGATGAATAAATCCAAAAATATGTGAAGTTTTTTGATCGAATACCAATCATATTGATGGCACAACAAGGAGCCTGATCTATGACCCTGTCCCGTTTCCGCTCGACCATCCAATCCGCCAACTGCATCTCGACCCTGCCAGGCGGATTGATTGGAGAGAACGTTATGATCCCGGGTCTGAACGGGGACGTGCCGCTTGTGTATGCGGACTATGTCGCGTCGGGCCGCGCATTGCGGCAAGTCGAGGATTTTGTGGCCGAGCATGTGTTGCCGTTTTATGCCAACAGTCACACCGAAGCCTCCTATTGTGGGTCTTACATGACCCGCCTGCGCCGCGAGGCGCGGGCCGAGATTGCCAGTGTCGTTGGTGCCAAGGAAGAGGATGCGGTGATCTTTACCGGATCCGGCGCCACCGCGGGCCTCAACCGGCTGGTCAGCCTGATGGGAGTGAACGAGGCAGACCGGCCGGTTGTGTTGTTGGGACCGTACGAGCATCACTCGAACATCCTGCCATGGCGCGAAAGCAAGGCGCGGGTGATTGAAATTCCCGAAGCGCCGGGCGGTGGTGTCGATCTGGAAGTGCTAGAGCGTATTCTGTACGACCATGCCGCGTCGGATCTGATCATTGGGTCGTTTTCGGCCGCCTCCAATGTAACAGGCATTATCACCGACCCTGATCCGGTGACACGGATTCTCAAAGCGCATGGCGCGCTTGCCGTATGGGACTACGCCGGAGGCGGACCCTATCTGCCGATAAGCATGGGGCAGGGCGATACGTGCAAGGATGCAATTGTGGTCTCTCCGCACAAGTTTCCGGGCGGGCCGGGGGCCTCGGGTGTGTTGGTTGTTAACCAGAATATGGTGACGCGCCGCAGTCCAAGTTGGCCGGGCGGTGGGACTGTCAGCTTTGTCTCGCCATGGCGGCATGACTACAGCACCGATCTTGCAACGCGAGAGGAGGCCGGAACGCCGAACGTCATTGGTGATATCCGCGCGGCTTTGGCCTTTATCGTCAAGGACGCGGTTGGAGAAGATGAGATCGCCGAGCGCGAGGCGCGCTATAACCGTATGGCGATCGCAGGTTGGGGGAATAATCCTAACCTGACGCTTCTGGGTTCCGAAAACGCGCACCGGTTGCCTATCTATTCATTCCTGGTGCGAGATAACGCGGGGAATCCGGTACACCAGCAACTCTTCACGCGTATGTTGAGTGATATCTATGGAATACAAGCGCGTGGTGGCTGCGCGTGTGCTGGGCCGTATGCGCACCGTCTTTTGGGAATCGACCAGTCGACTTCGGATGAGCTGCACGCGGCGTTGTCTGCTGGGGAAGAAATGAAAAAGCCTGGCTGGGTACGTCTGAATTTCTCGTATTTGATGAGCGAGGATACGGTTCGCTTCATCATCGACAGCGTCAATGATCTGTCGCGGCGCACGTCAGAGTTTGCCCCGTTCTACAGCGCCGACCCGGCGACTGCCCGCTTCAAAGCGGCGTGACGGAATTGCCGCTTTTCTCAACGCGTTGAGACAGGTATGAGAGGCTCCAATCAACGGAGCCTCTTATGACCAAGATTACCCCGCAACCCGGCATTATGGACATCGCGCTTTATCAGGGCGGTCAGTCGCATGTGGCGGGGGTTGCGCATGTGATCAAGCTTAGTTCCAACGAAAACCCCTTTGGTCCAAGTCCCAAGGCGATCGAAGCCGTGCGCGACAGTGCCGCCACCCTGCATCGCTATCCCAGTACGGATCACGCGCCTCTGCGCGAGGCAATCGGTGCGCGCTACGGGCTGGACCCGGCACGGATCATCTGCGGTGTGGGCAGCGACGAGGTGCTGCAATTCGTCGCCCAAGCCTATGCCGGGCCGGGGGATGAGGTCATCTATACCGAGCACGGGTTTTCCATGTATCCGATCATCGCGCGGATGGCTGGCGCGACACCTGTGATGGTTCCCGAAAAGGATCGCCATGTGGACGTGGACAACATCCTTGCCGCCGTGACCGGTCAGACACGGATCGTGTTCGTAACCAATCCGGGCAACCCGACCTCGACCATGATCCCTGAAAGTGACCTTGTGCGGTTGGCCGAGGCTCTGCCCGACAGTTGCCTGACGGTGATCGACGGGGCCTATGCCGAGTTTGTCGATGATTTTGATGGCGGGGCGTCCATCGTGGATCGGTTCGACAATGTGATCATGACTCGGACGTTCTCGAAAGTGTACGGTCTGGGTGGGATGCGCGTCGGCTGGGGCTATGCCGCGCAGTCGATCATTGATGTGCTCAACCGAGTGCGGCAGCCGTTTAACTTATCACTGACCGCTTTGGCGGCGGCCGAAGCTGCGGTTAAGGACGAAGAGTTCCTGTCTCACTGTCAGGCCGAAAACGCGCGCCTGCGGGTGTGGTTGTCCGACGAACTGGCCAAGATCGGCGTGCCTTCGGATGCGTCCTGCACCAATTTCATCCTCGCCCGGTTCACCGATCAGGCCGAGGCTGAGGCTTGCGATGACTATCTGAAAACCCAAGGTTTGATCGTGCGGCGTGTGGCGGGATACAACTTGCCAAATGCGCTGCGCATCACAGTCGGCGATGAAGACGCGTGTCGCCGGGTCGTTGAAGCTATCACCGCATTCAAAGAGGGCGCAGCATGAGCCAGGTTTACGATCGTGTTGCCTTGATCGGGTTGGGCCTGATTGCTTCATCCATGTTCTGGGCGATCAAACGCGCCGGGCTTGCTGGCGAAGTGACGGGGTATGCGCGGTCTGCCAAGACGCGCGAAATCGCGCGGAAGATCGGCCTGTGCGATCGGGTTTGCGATTCAGCGCAAGAGGCGGCCAAGGGCGCCGATCTTGTCGTTCTTTGTGTGCCGGTTGGTGCGATGGGGGCAGTTGCTGCAGACATCGTGCCTGTTCTGAAGCCGGGGGCGACCGTGTCGGATGTAGGCTCGGTGAAACGACATGTGATCGAGGCGGTATCGCCCCATATTCCTGATGGCGTGCATTTCATTCCTGCCCACCCGTTGGCCGGGACCGAGCATTCCGGGCCCGAATCCGGTTTTGCTGAACTGTTCGACAATCGTTGGAACCTGCTGGTGCCGGTCAAGGGGTCTGACCCTGACGCTGTGGCGCGGTTGCGCGCCTTGTGGGAGGGCATGGGCGCCAATGTCGATGAGATGGATGCCGATCACCACGATTTGGTGTTGGCGGTGACGTCTCATGCGCCGCACCTGATCGCTTATACTATGGTTGGTGTGGCCGATGATCTGCGTCGGGTGACGGATAGCGAGGTCATTAAGTACTCGGCCGCAGGTTTTCGGGATTTCACGCGCATCGCGGCCTCGGATCCGACCATGTGGCGCGACGTTTTTCTAACCAATAAAGACGCGACGCTGGAAATCCTTGGACGTTTTACCGAGGAGTTATTCGCCCTGCAACGCGCCATCCGAACCGGCGATGGAGAGCAGCTTTTCGACTATTTCACCCGCACTCGGGCGATCCGTCGTGGGATTATCGACGCTGGCCAGGATACTGATGCGCCGGACTTTGGGCGAGGAAAGACAACCTCATGACGCTTAAGGTATTGTGGATCGGATTGCTTGCGCTCAGCGCCACGAAGGCTTCTGCGGCGCCTTTGGATCAGTCCCTGGTCCCCCTTTCGCGCCCTGCAGAAAGTATTGTTTTAGCCTATGCGCAGCCGACCAGATTGCGCCCTGCCATGCGTCCGGAATCCGCTCAGGTTGTCGCTACCGCTGCGCGACCACTGGATTTGCCGTCGCTTGGACCGGATACATCGTTGATGCCTTACAAGCGGCCCAAGGCGGTCGAACAACAGGCGTTGTTCAAAAAGCGCAAGCTGCGCAAAGGCTCGGTCTGTGGTGATATTGCGATTCAGGGCAAGGCCGTTGGCAAGGTTCCGGGTAGGATCAAAGCCTGTGGGATCAAGGATGCCGTGCAAGTCACGTCGGTATCGGGGGTTGCGCTTAGCAGACCTTCTACGATGGATTGCGGCACGGCAATCGCTTTGAATGAATGGGTGGACAAATCCGTCAAGCCGACGTTCCGGCGCCGCGGACCCGTGGTCGAGCTGCAAGTTGCCGCGCACTACGCTTGCCGGACGCGGAACAATCGCACGGGTGCAAAAATCTCGGAACACGGCAAGGGGCGCGCGATTGATATCTCAGGTTTCAAGATGGCCGATGGTGAGGTGGTGACGGTTTTGAACGGATGGCGCAAGAACCCTTCAAAAAAGCAGTTGACCAAGATCTGGCGCAACGCGTGTGGGCCGTTTGGAACAGTGCTTGGTCCGAATTCGGATCGGTACCACCGCGACCATTTCCATCTGGACACGGCCCGGCACCGGCGTGGGCCTTACTGCCGCTGACCGAGCTTATTTTCTTTTGTCGAACGCCAGAAGGTCCGTCTGGCCCTGTATTGCGTCGAACGATTGCGCCGTTAGTGGTGTAGGTTGGCGGCCAAAATCGATGACGTGTTCATAGTGACTGAACAGAAGGTCACGCAGTTTTTTATTGTGAGCAGACGACTCTGAAGGGGTATATTCGAGGAACACTGCCGGGCGACAGGTTTGTAGCGTCTTCAATGCCCCTTCCAGCACTTCAAGCTCGTGCCCTTCGACATCAATCCATATCAAGGAAAGATCTTTGAAAGGCTCACTGTACTGTTCAAACAAGCGGTCAACCGTGGTGATATCAACTACTATCGCTTCATCGGAGTGATCGCCAATCCTTGATCCGCCCCTATTCATTTCGTTTGAAACGAAAGGCAATTGGCCGGAGGTGCTGGATGCACCCACTTGGAGATGCGTGACGCGGTCGCCCAGATTGTTGAGTTTTATGTTCCGCGTTAGCAGGTCATAGTTTTGTGGATCAGGCTCCAACGCAATGACATGCGTGCATTCAAGGTCACGGAAGAAATAGACAGTATGCGTTCCGATATTTGCGCCAATTTCCAGAACCGCACCAGCGCTCAGCGCAGCGCCTTCCTGTTTCAAGTAGTTTGAAAGCGCACTTAGAACCCCACGGCCGTATTCACCGCCTTAGGTGATCTGTTCTCCTATGACGTCATGTGGGTAGTAGATCAGGCAGTGATCCTGCATCTGGCGGAAAAAAAAACGACATCGTCTTTCCAGAGATCGCGCAAGATGGCGTTTCGAACCTTTTCAGCGCCCAGCGGGACAGTTTGTTGGACAACGCGGTTTTCAGACCCATATTCGACGCCCCTTGGACAGATTTAAAGCAGAAGTTGTTAGCGTAGGATCAAACGCGGTGCAGGCCCGATTGGCAAGGGGCCGAGCGCGACAAAGCCGTCGCGGAAATTAAGCTGCAAGTCCAGTGCGTTGGGGTTGCCGCCTAGGCCCGCCATGAAGTTTAAGGCACGGGTTACCGGATCAACCGCCTGATCGGGCAGGGCGCCTGCTGCATTGGCCATGGCAATCATATCGCGCCAGTTTTCTGCCTTGACCGCGATTTCGCCGGTGGGGATGCCTTGGGGGTCAACGTCCAACTCTCCGACAGCGAACAAGCGCAGCGCGCCCCATTTCATCTCGGCCAGACGGAGTTCAATGTTCACGGGTTGCGGCCTGCTCAGTTCCAGCGCGGACCGGTCCCAGGGTTTGTCGAATGTTGCACGCATGTCCAACTCGAGCGTTTCGAAGGTCTGCGGCAGTGTGGTGGCTGATCGCATTAGCGCGCGCAACTCATCCCCGGGCATGAAGGCATCAATGCGAGCGCTGATCATGTATGTTTCGGGCGTCTCAGTCTGCTCCATTACAAGCGCCAGGGTTTCGCCTCCGGCCAGAGCCTCGGAATTGTCGGCGACTGACCATGCTCCGGCTGTCAGCGCCATCTTTTCCAGGACCAGCGCAACACCGGGCTGAAGCTGTAGCTCAGCTTGCATATCAGCGGCTTGAATAGTCGATGTCTGATCAAAATAGGACAGCCGTTGCGGCGTGTCGGCAAAACGCAAAACCTGTCTGCCGGGCCAGATTGCGGGGCTTTGGAACTGAATCCAATCGGCGCTCCAGGCGGTGCCGTTGACCGGGTCGGCAAGCGCGGGACTGCTCAGGCGTGTTACGTGGTTCAACGGGTATCCGGCTGTTGTGACCTCAGCGAACTCGGCTTGCCAGCCCTGTTCTCGCTGCGTGTCGAACCAGGTCGTGATCGCGTTTCGCAAGCCGATGCCCGCGACGAACCAGTAAGCGCTCCAGATCACAGTTATGACAATGATGACTCGTATCAGCCCGCGCATGGCAGTTGGCCCTTTTTCCCACCTCAAATTTGATGTTTATAGGCGCAAACGGGCAAGGACCAGAGTTATGACGATGTGGGTTTTCGGATATGGGTCGCTGTTGTGGAATCCCGGCTTTCCTGTGGCCCGCAGTGAACGCGCGACTTTGATCGGCTACGCACGCTCATTTTGCATGAGTTCGATTCACCATCGCGGTACAGAGGATGAGCCGGGCCTTGTTCTGGCGCTGGATGAACAAGACGACGCACAGTGCAAAGGGTTGGCTCTTGCGGTCCAGCCGGGCCACGAAGATCGCACCTTACAAGAGCTGCGAGAGCGCGAGTTGATATCTTCCGCCTATGTCGAAAAGATGCTGGATGTGCATTTGGAAACCGGCGACACGGTCAATGCGGTCACTTACGTGATCGAAAAAGACCATGTGCAGTATTGCGGGGGAATGCCTTTGGAAGAGCAGGCCCAGATCATCGCACACGCCGTTGGTGGTCGGGGGCCAAACACTGAATACCTCTACAACACTGCCGAACATCTGGCCGAGATTGGCCTGCACGATGCCGATCTTGAGTGGTTGGCGCAACGCGTGCGTGACATTACCGCATAAACCCTTGGCGTAACCGGCGGATTTTCGCTAGATTTATCCTCAGAGCAGCTAAAGACCGGGAACCACGCGCATGGCGCAGGCACATCAAAGCGCGAGACCGCATTTCTCGCAACCCATTCGTCAGATCGTAACGATGTTGGTTGCGATTGCGCTGGCGGGTGGCGGAGTTTTTATGGCTCTGCCCTATGTTCTGCCTGTTTTCTACGCCAACCCTTACCTGAACGGGTTCATCCTGCTGGTATTTGGCATCGGCGTATTGGCCTGTTTTTATCAGGTGACACAGCTGATCGGCTCGGTTCGTTGGATCGAAGCCTTCGTCGGTGGCGTTGTACGCGAAGACGCTCGGACCCCGCAGCTCTTGGCCCCTCTGGCGTCGCTGCTGCGGGAACGTGGGGCGCGGTCTCAGATCAGCTCTAGCTCGACCCGGTCCATTCTGGATTCGGTAGCAGAACGGGTTGAGGAAGAACGCGAGATCACGCGTTACATCACCAATGTTCTGATTTATCTGGGCCTGCTGGGCACTTTCTTTGGTCTGGCGACAACTGTTCCGGCCATCGTTGACACGATCCGCAGCCTAAACCCCCAAGAAGGGGAAGAAGGGCTGGCTGTTTTCAACCGCCTTATGGTCGGGCTCGAGGCGCAGTTGCAGGGTATGGGTGTGGCCTTTGGGTCATCGCTTTTGGGTTTGGCCGGATCGTTGATCGTCGGCCTGCTTGAACTGTTTGCAGGTCACGGGCAAAGCCGGTTCTACCGCGAGTTGGAAGAGTGGCTGTCGTCAATCACACGAGTCGGGTTCGCTTCTGGTGATGAAGGTGGGGCTGAACTGGCGGTTCTTACTCCTGTACTGGATGCAATGTCGGAACAGATGAATGCGTTGCAGGATCTTTTCGAAGCGCAAGAGGCCGACCGCGCATCGGTGTCCGCCAACCTGAATCAGCTGGTCAGTTCGATAGGTGAAATGAACATGCGCCAGTCCGAGGCCGAAGGGGTCACAGCCGCGCTGGAACGCGTTGCTCTGGGACAGGATGCCTTGTTGGACCACATGCGCGAGCAAGGCACTGGCGATGGGATCGATGCCGAAAGCCGCATGCGCCTGCGGTCCATGGATGTTCAGTTGCTTCGTATTCTCGAAGAAATCTCGGCAGGTCGCCAGGAAAGCATGAGCGAACTGCGCAAAGATATTGAACTGTTGGTCAAGGCTTTGACCTTGCCACGGGGCGCCGTTCGCACCACTCCGGATGGAGAATAACCCATGGCCCTGTCTCGCCGCACAGGTCAACGGTTTCAGGGCTCTGTCTGGCCAGGCTTCGTGGACGCGATCACTGGGCTGTTGATGGTGCTGACCTTTGTCCTGACCATTTTCATGGTCGTGCAATTCGTTCTGCGCGAAACGATCTCGGGTCAGGAAGATGAGCTGTCTGCCTTGTCTGGCGAGGTTGCCGCGTTGGCCAACGCGCTGGGTTTGGAAGAGCGTGAGAACAGTCGGCTTGAGGCGCGGTTGGGAGCTTTGAATTCGACCTTGTCCCAAGTCGAAGGCGAACTTGTTGATGCTCAGTTGCGTCTAACTAATTTTGAAGATCAGGTCGCGGCGCTTCTTGCAGATCAGGAACGCGCGCGCGGGGCCATCGCGTCGCTGGAGTCGGAACGTGAGACCCTGTTGACCGAACAAGAAGCGTTGAACCTTGCCCTTGCCCAAAGCCGTTCGGAAATTGACGCACAGGCCGAGGCCGCGCGTCTGGCAGCCGCGCGCCGTGAGGCGCTTGAGGCACTTGTTGCTGATCTCGAACAAAGCGGCACGGCGCAAGAGGCATTGATTTCCGAGCTCGAAGAGCAGCTAAGCGCAGAAGAAACCGCCCGATTGGCCGAGGCAGCAGCGGCAGAAAACCTGCGAAACCGGCTTCAGGATGCGGATGCGGAACTGACGGCCATGACGCTTGCGCTAGAAGCGCAAAGGAAAGAGGCCGAGGATACGCTTACCCTTCTTGCGGCGGCGCAAGCCGCCAAGGCAGAGTTGGAGCGTCAGTTCGGCGAGTTGAATACTGAGGAGTTGCAAGCCCAGCTTGAAGCTGCCTTGGCTGCGCGCACGCAGGCCCAGACCGAAGCGCAGGAGCAGCGCACGCTAGCAGAGGAAAGAGCTGCGCTGCTGGCCGTCGCGCGCGAAGCGATCTCGGCAGAACAGGCGGTTTCCGCAAAAGCGCAGCGCCAAACCGCGCTGCTGAATCAGCAGATGGCCGCCCTCCGTAACCAGCTGGGCGGTTTGCAAGCCTTGCTGGACGACTACGAAGAGCGAAACGCTGCCGCCGACATCCGCATTCAGACGTTGGGGCAGGATCTGAACGCTGCACTTGCCCGTGCGGCCTCGGAAGAGCGGCGCCGCCGACTTCTGGAAGAGGCTGAGCGCGTCCGGTTGGAAGCCGAAGCCGAAAAGCTTTCGGGTCAGAACGAAGAACTGGCTGCTCAGGCTGAGGATTTGCAGCGCTATCGCTCGGAATTCTTCGGCCGACTCCGGGATGTTTTGGGGGATCAGGAGGGTGTTCGGATCGAAGGAGACCGCTTTGTGTTTTCCTCCGAGGTTTTGTTTGATACCGGCTCGGCCGTCCTGTCCCCCGCAGGCCAGCTAGAGGTCGCAAAGGTTGCCAACATCCTGCGGACCGTGGCGGCCGAGATCCCAGAAGGGCTGAACTGGGTTATCCGGGTCGATGGTCATACCGACAACGTCCCGCTGGCAGGATCAGGTCGTTATCGCGATAACTGGGAACTTAGCCAGGGCCGCGCGTTGTCGGTCGTGCTGTACATGGTCGAAGCGCTGGGTATCCCACCGAACCGCCTGGCGGCCAACGGGTTTGGTGAGTTTCAGCCTGTAAACCCGGCGGACACGCCAGAAGCCCGCGCCCAGAACCGCCGGATCGAGCTGAAACTGACCGAACGCTGATTGTGTATCTCTGATTTGAGACGGTCTGAACCTACGCTAAAATAGCGGCGTAGTCGCATGGAAAAGGCCACGCGCATCCCTATATATGTACCCTAGGTTGAACGGGTAGGGATCGTGAAAGCAGGCGTTTCGGAACTTCGCTATATTGTTGATAGCGCACTAAGGGCTCCTTACCGTCGTGTAACAAGGTGCGAAATGCGCTGTGGGGCCGCGGTTTGGCTCAAACGGATCGAGCGTTCAGGTCCACACCTTTGGGTTGTGAAAGGGTTGCCCGGGCAAGCTTTTGATAGGGATCGTCGATCGCATCGCTTCCTGCGCAGTTGCGGAGTTCCAGTTCCGGCGGTTCTTCTGGAAAGCGACAGCTATTTTGTAATCGAAGACGCAGGGCATAGTTTGAGTGCCTTATGCGGCGACCCGCTTGTAACCAAAGTGGAGAAATTGGCAGCCTGCAGTGCGGCCGGGCAAGCACTCGCGCGTTTGCATGCAGCGGATTTGGCGCATGGGCGCCCCGCATTTCGGGACATGTGCTGGGACGGGCACAGAATACGCTTTATTGACTTCGAATATTTCGATCCAAGCCAGGCCGGATCGATTAGAAAAGCCCGAGATATTGGCATCGCACTTTTGTCTGCCCTTTCTCAAGGGGGTGAAGGCGTACGTTATGCCCGTTCGTTTTTGTCAGCGTATCGCTTGGCTCGCAGGAAGAGGTCGAAGCCGTATTTAACACCGCTATGGGATCAACCGATATAACGGTGCAATGAAAAACCCGCCGCATTAGGCGGGTTTTTCTTTTCTCATCGATCAGTCAGCTGTGAGCAAGGGTGGTTTGTCGCCCGGTATGCGGGGCTGATCGGGGCCCAGAATTTCCAGGTTCAGATCGCCTTTCTTGACCGAAACGCGGACCACGCCGCCCTTGGCCAGCTTGCCAAATAGCAGCTCCTCGGCCAAAGGCTTCTTGATGTGTTCCTGAATGACGCGGCCCAGCGGGCGCGCACCCATCTTGTCGTCATACCCTTTGTCCGCCAACCATTCGGCGGCCTTGGGTGTCAGGTCAAAGGTCACATTGCGGTCCATCAACTGTGCCTCAAGCTGCAGCACGAATTTCTCGACAACTTGAAGGATGACCTCTTTAGGCAGCGGCGCGAACGAAATCACCGCGTCCAGACGGTTGCGGAATTCCGGTGTGAAGGTCCGTTCAATCGCAGCGGTATCTTCGCCTTCGCGACGGTCGCGTCCAAAGCCGATCGCGGCCTTGGCTTGCTCCTGAGCGCCAGCGTTCGAGGTCATGATCAGCACAACGTTGCGGAAATTCACCGTGCGGCCGTTGTGGTCCGTCAGCTCACCATGATCCATAACCTGCAGCAGGATGTTAAAGACGTCCGGATGCGCTTTCTCGATCTCATCCAGCAGCAGCACGCAATGCGGATGCTGGTCAACGCCGTCAGTCAGAAGACCGCCCTGATCGAACCCGACATAACCCGGAGGCGCACCGATCAGACGAGAAACGGCGTGTTTCTCCATGTATTCAGACATGTCGAAACGCAGCAGTTCTACACCCAGCGTATCTGCCAGCTGTTTCGCCACTTCGGTTTTGCCCACACCGGTCGGACCTGCGAACAGGTAATTACCGATGGGCTTTTCAGGTTCACGAAGGCCCGCGCGCGCCAGTTTGATCGCGCTGGACAGCGCGACAATGGCGTCGTCCTGACCGAACACCACCCGTTTCAGCGAGGTCTCAAGGTCTTTCAGAACCTCGGCATCGTCCTTGGTGACGTTCTTGGGCGGGATGCGCGCGATCTTGGCGACCACGGCCTCAATCTCTTTCACGCCGATGGTTTTGCGACGCTTGCTTTCCGCGACCAAATGCTGAGCTGCACCGGCCTCGTCAATCACGTCGATAGCCTTGTCAGGCAGTTTGCGGTCATTGATGTAGCGCGCCGACAGTTCCACCGCCGTTTTGATCGCGTCCGCAGTGTATTTGATCGCGTGATGCTCTTCAAAATACGGTTTAAGGCCGCGCAGGATTTTCACGCTGTCCTCGACCGAAGGCTCATTCACGTCGATCTTCTGGAACCGGCGGCTAAGCGCGCGGTCCTTTTCGAAATGCTGCCGGAACTCTTTGTAGGTGGTCGAACCCATCGTGCGCAGTTTACCGCCCTGTAGGGCAGGTTTCAGAAGGTTCGACGCATCCATTGCGCCGCCCGAAGTGGCTCCTGCGCCGATGACCGTGTGAATCTCGTCAATAAACAGCACGGCATCGGGATGCTCTTCCAATTCGGTTACGACTGCTTTCAGTCGCTCCTCGAAATCACCGCGATAACGCGTGCCCGCCAGCAAAGCGCCCATATCCAGCGAGTAAATCGTGGTTTCGGACAGCACATCGGGCGCTTCGCCCACGACGATTTTATGGGCCAAACCTTCGGCGATAGCGGTTTTCCCCACGCCCGGATCACCCACCAACAGCGGGTTATTCTTGCGGCGACGGCAAAGCACTTGAATGCAACGTTCAACCTCATCCGCGCGGCCAATCAGCGGATCTACATCCCCTGCACGGGATTTGGTGTTCAGATCAACGCAGTATTTGCCAAGTGCGCTTTCCTTCTGCTCACCTTCGCCAGCAGAGGGTTGCGTTTCGTCCTCGACCTGATCCGCGCCCGAGACCGATCGGCTTTCGCCGTAAGCTGGGTCTTTGGCGACGCCATGTGCGATGAAATTCACCGCGTCATACCGTGTCATGTCCTGTTCTTGCAGGAAATAGGCCGCGTTGCTTTCGCGTTCAGCAAAGATCGCAACCAGCACGTTTGCGCCCGTGACCTCGGTCCGGCCCGAGCTTTGAACGTGGATGGCGGCGCGCTGGATCACGCGTTGGAAAGCGGCCGTTGGCACAGCCTCGGACCCGTCGATATCCGTAACCAGATTAGACAGGTCTTCGTCGATGAATTCGACCAGAGTGCTGCGCAGCTCATCCAGATCGACGCTGCAGGCTTTCATAACTCGGATCGCGTCCGGTTCTTCCAGCAGCGCCAGCAGCAGATGCTCTAGCGTGGCGAATTCGTGTCGCCGTTCGTTCGCAGCCGCAAGGGCCGCGTGAATGGCTTGTTCTAATGTGCTCGAGAATGAAGGCACGCGGGTGCTCCTCTGTCTTGGGTCGGAAGGGGCGCGGGCTTTAGGCCGGATCCCCAACCCAACCGTGTCCTCATACTATTAGAGTTTGGTTGATCATGGCCCGGCTTCAAGGGTTTTCTTTCACTTGACAGTCACATTTATTGTGACCGTGGCCGTGAAGCGGGTGAAATAGGCATCAAAACCTGTCTTTTCTAGCCCGAATTTCTGCAAATACCGCAGCGGGTTCAGCGCCCGACATCCCTAAATGCGCTTGAATCGCCGGATCAGCGGCGCGCAGAAACGGATTTGTGGCCTTTTCCAGCGCCAAACTTGACGGCACCGTAGGTTCGCCAGCGGCACGGGCGCGGTCGATATCCGTCGCGCGTTCGCGCAGCGCGGCATTGTCTGGGTCGACGGTCAGAGCGAATTTGGCGTTGGATTGCGTATATTCGTGACCCGAACACACCAGAGTATCGTCGGGCAAAGCGGCCAGCTTGGATAATGAGTCCCACATCTGCGGGGCGGTTCCTTCAAACAGGCGACCACATCCCAAAGCCATCAAACTGTCGGCGGTAAATACAACGGCGCTTTGCGGCATATAGAATGCGATGTGTCCAACTGTATGGCCCGAGACATCCAGCACTTGCACCGTCTCTCCGCCCAACTCAAACGTATCGCCTTCGCTGACTTGTTGGTCCAAAGGGGGCAAACGATGCGCGTCCGCAGCGGCCCCTATGACTTTAGCGGGGTGCTTTTCCAGAATTCCGGGCAACCCGTCCACATGGTCAAAGTGGTGATGCGTCAGTAACACGTGGCTGAGTTTCCAGCCGCGCTGGTCCAGCTGGGCCAGAATGGGGGCAGCCTCTGGCGCGTCGATCAATGCGGTGTTGCCGCTTGCGGCGTCATGCGCCAGAAAAGCGTAGTTATCGCTGAGACATGGGATGGTGACGATCTCAAGAGGCATGGCCTTTTGCCCTTTCGTTGCTAGACTGCGCCGAAGCTAAGCCGATTGACCGGGTGTCCGCAATGCATCTTGATGTGCAGGATCTTAGGAATTTCTACTACCGCAGCACATTGGGGCGTGCGGCGCAGGCGGCGATCCGGGGTCGGTTGATCGCGCAATGGCCCGAAGCCAAGGGCCAGACGGTCGCTGGGTTTGGCTTTGCCGTACCCTTGCTGCGTCCCTATCTGGCAGATGCCCGGCGGGTGATCGGGCTGATGCCTGGACCGCAAGGCGTGATGCCGTGGCCCGCAGGGATGCCCAATGTCTCGGTCCTGACGGAAGAGACGATGTGGCCGATTGAGACCGGGCATGTGGACAAGCTGGTGGTGATGCACGGGCTTGAGACCTCGCAACGGCCGAGCGAGCTGTTAAATGAATGCTGGCGGGTTCTGGGCCCCGGAGGGCGCGCGTTCTTTATTGTGCCCAACCGCGCGGGGTTGTGGTCGCGAACGGACCGGACGCCGTTTGGCTTTGGACGCCCTTATTCAGCGACGCAGTTAGAAAACCAGCTTCGGGCGCATCATTTTGAACCGGAAAGCCATTGTTCAGCATTGTATCTGCCGCCGTCATTCCGCCGATTTTGGCTCAAGTCGGGCAGTTTGATTGAAAAGACGGGTCAGCGGATTCCCACGGTCATGGCCGGAGGTGTCTTGATGGTCGAAGCAACTAAACACATCCGGCCTCCAAGCGGCAGCGTCACAAAGGATCCTGTTCGTCGGCCGATCAAGGCGTTGGACGGTTTGCTGAAGCCCGCCTAACTTTTGTCCACTTTTGGAACTCCGCCACGCGAAGAAAATGCGGGAAAATGGTCACAGGAATCGCAAAAACCTACACTTTCGTAACATTTTTAGTCCCTTCCAACCGGACAAAAGGGTCGCACCCTGCGTAACTCCATGAAATCAAACATTTTGTGGATAAGGCTGCCCTCGTGATAATATGTTGCGAGCTGTGTTCGGCTCTGCTACATCCCCGGTGATTTTGATCCCCGACCGTATGGCCGGGGTTTCTTCACGCCCCCGGGGTAGCTGCCGCAACGCGAATTCGGGGCCTCAAATATCGGAAGGGTGGACGTGTCCGAACCAGCTTCGATTTCCACAGGCATTGCCGAGCGCTATGCCACTGCGATTTTCGAGATCGCGAAAGAGAATAAAGACCTCGCAGGTCTGGAGACCGGAATTAACGATCTGGCAGCAGCATTGGGCGACAGCGCCGAACTGCGTAACCTGATCGCTTCGCCTCTGGTTTCGCGCGCCGAACAGGAAGGCGCCATTACAGCGATCGCTGACAAGATGGGCCTGAACGCGATACTGCGTAATACGCTGGGTCTGATGGCGCAAAAACGCCGCCTGTTTGTCGTGCCGCAGCTGGTGCAGGTTCTGCGCGACATGCTGGCCGAAGAGCGTGGCGAAGTAACCGCCGATGTCGCCTCGGCCAAGGCCCTGACCAAGACACAGATGGAAAAACTGTCCAAAACGCTGTCCGAGCGTGTGGGCAAGACCGTGACAATCAATGCGACCGTGGATGAAAGCCTCATCGGCGGTCTTGTCGTTAAAGTGGGCTCGAAGATGATCGATAGCTCGATCCGTTCGAAGCTGAACTCCCTACAGAATGCAATGAAAGAGGTCGGATAAATGGGAATCCAAGCTGCAGAGATTTCTGCAATCCTGAAGGACCAGATCAAGAACTTTGGTCAGGAAGCAGAAGTGGCCGAAATCGGCCGCGTGCTGAGCGTCGGTGACGGGATTGCCCGTGTATACGGCCTGGACAATGTGCAAGCCGGTGAGATGGTCGAATTCCCCGGTGGCATCATGGGCATGGCCCTGAACTTGGAAAGCGACAACGTCGGTGTCGTTATCTTCGGTTCTGACCGTGACATCAAAGAAGGTGACACCGTCAAGCGCACCAACTCGATCGTGGACGTTCCGATCGGTGACGAACTTCTGGGCCGTGTTGTTGACGGTCTGGGCAATCCGCTGGACGGCAAAGGCCCGATCAATGCCTCCAAGCGTGGCGTTGCAGACGTCAAAGCCCCTGGCATCATCCCGCGTAAATCGGTGCACGAGCCGATGGCAACCGGCCTGAAATCGGTTGACGCGATGATCCCGATCGGCCGTGGCCAGCGTGAGCTGATCATTGGTGACCGTCAGACCGGTAAAACCGCCGTTGCTCTGGACACCATCCTGAACCAGAAAGTCTACAACGACGCAGCAGGCGACGACGAGTCGAAGAAACTGTACTGCATCTACGTGGCTGTTGGTCAGAAGCGTTCGACCGTTGCGCAGCTGGTGAAGAAGCTGGAAGAATCCGGCGCGATTGAATACTCGATCGTTGTGGCCGCAACCGCGTCCGACCCGGCGCCGATGCAGTTCCTGGCGCCGTACTCGGCGACCGCGATGGCCGAATACTTCCGCGACAACGGCCGCCACGCGCTGATCATCTATGATGACCTGTCGAAGCAGGCTGTGTCCTATCGTCAGATGTCCCTGCTGCTGCGTCGTCCGCCCGGACGTGAAGCCTATCCTGGTGACGTTTTCTACCTCCACTCCCGTCTGCTGGAGCGTTCGGCGAAGCTGAACGAAGATTTCGGCGCAGGCTCGCTGACCGCTCTGCCGGTTATTGAAACCCAAGGTGGCGACGTTTCGGCGTTTATTCCGACCAACGTGATCTCGATCACCGACGGTCAGATCTTCCTGGAAACCGAACTGTTCTACCAGGGCATCCGTCCTGCTGTGAACACCGGTCTGTCGGTTTCGCGTGTGGGCTCGTCGGCCCAAACCAACGCGATGAAATCGGTCGCTGGTCCGGTAAAACTGGAGCTGGCTCAGTATCGCGAAATGGCTGCGTTTGCGCAGTTCGGTTCGGACCTCGACGCCGCGACCCAGCAGCTGCTGAACCGTGGTGCGCGCCTGACCGAGCTGATGAAACAGCCGCAGTACTCGCCGCTGACCAACGCGGAAATCGTCTGCGTCATCTTCGCGGGCACCAACGGTTACCTCGATAAGATCGACGTCTCGGACGTTGGCCGCTATGAGGCCGGTCTGCTGGCGCACCTGCGCGGCAAGCACGCCGACCTGCTGAAATGGCTGACAGACGAAGATCCCAAGATCAAAGGTGACGCGTCCGACAAGATCAAGGCAGCGATCGACGAATACGCCGCGACCTTCGCGTAACGGGGGGTTCCGATGCCTAGTCTGAAGGACCTTAAAAACAGGATCGAGTCGGTCAAATCGACCCGCAAGATCACCAAGGCCATGCAGATGGTCGCGGCTGCAAAACTGCGCCGCGCCCAGGAATCTGCCGAAGCCTCGCGTCCCTATGCCGAGCGGTTCAATGCCGTGATGGCGGGGCTGGCGGCTTCGGTCGGGGGCAGCGACAGCGCCCCCAAGCTGCTCCGTGGTACGGGCAGCGATGATGTCCATCTGCTGGTTGTGATGACAGCTGAACGCGGCCTCTGCGGCGGCTTCAACTCGAACATCGCCAAGCTGGCCCGCCAAAAGGCGGAAGAGCTGCGCGGCAAAGGCAAGACGGTCAAGGTTCTGACCGTTGGCAAGAAAGGCCGCGACGCGCTCAAGCGCGATTTGGGCGATCTGTTCGTTGGACATGTCGACCTGAGCGAGGTCAAGCGCATTGGCTATGCCAACGCGCAGGACATCGCGAAGGACATCCTGTCCCGCTTTGACGGGGCTGAGTTCGATGTTGCCACGATCTTCTACTCGAAGTTCGTCAACGTCGTGACCCAGATCCCGACGGCACAGCAAATCATCCCCGCCTCGTTCGAGGACGACGCGGCAGGTGACGACAGCGGTGCCATCTTCGACTACGAGCCCAGCGAAGAGGCCATTCTGGCCGACCTGCTGCCCAAGGGGGTTGCCACCGCGATCTTCTCGGCTCTGCTCGAAAACGGAGCGTCTGAACAGGGTGCACGGATGTCCGCAATGGACAACGCGACACGCAACGCGGGCGAAATGATCGACAAGCTGACGATCCAGTTCAACCGCTCGCGTCAGGCCGTGATCACCAACGAGCTGATTGAAATTATTTCCGGCGCCGAAGCGCTGTAGAGACATACCGGAGACGAAACATGGCGAATGCAAAAGGCAAAGTCACACAGATCATCGGGGCCGTCGTCGACGTCCAGTTTGATGACGCACTGCCTGAAATTCTGAACGCGCTGGAAACCACCAACAACGGCAAGCGCCTGGTGTTGGAAGTTGCTCAGCACCTGGGCGAAAACACCGTCCGCACCATTGCGATGGACGCGACCGAAGGTCTGGTCCGTGGCGAAGTTGTGACCGACACCGGCGCACCGATCTCGGTTCCGGTCGGCAATGCCACCCTGGGCCGCATCCTGAACGTGGTCGGCGAGCCGATCGACGAAAAAGGCCCGGTTGAAGCAACCGAGGCCCGCGCGATTCACCAGCCCGCGCCCGAGTTCGCGGAACAGTCGACCGAGTCGGAAATCCTTGTGACCGGCATCAAGGTTGTGGACCTGCTGGCCCCCTACGCCAAAGGCGGTAAGATCGGCCTGTTCGGCGGTGCCGGCGTTGGCAAAACCGTTCTGATCATGGAACTGATCAACAACATCGCAAAAGTGCACTCGGGCTTCTCGGTGTTCGCGGGTGTTGGTGAACGGACCCGTGAAGGCAACGACCTGTATCACGAAATGATCGAATCGAACGTCATCAAGCCCGACAACCTGTCGGAATCGCAGGTGGCCCTGGTCTACGGTCAGATGAACGAACCTCCGGGAGCGCGTGCGCGTGTTGCTCTGACCGGCCTGACACTGGCCGAGCAGTTCCGTGACCAGTCCGGCACCGACGTTCTGTTCTTCGTCGACAACATCTTCCGCTTTACGCAGGCGGGATCCGAGGTTTCGGCTCTGCTGGGTCGTATTCCTTCGGCGGTGGGCTACCAGCCGACGCTGGCTACCGACATGGGCGCCCTGCAAGAACGCATCACCTCGACCAAGTCGGGCTCGATCACCTCGGTGCAGGCCATCTACGTTCCCGCGGACGACTTGACCGACCCCGCGCCGGCAACATCGTTTGCTCACTTGGATGCAACCACCGTTCTTAACCGTGCGATCTCGGAAAAGGGTATCTACCCGGCTGTTGACCCGCTCGACTCGTCCTCGCGTCTGTTGGACCCCGCGATTGTGGGTGAAGAGCACTACGCGGTTGCGACCGACGTTCAGCAGATCCTCCAGCGCTACAAGTCGCTTCAGGACATCATCGCCATCCTCGGCATGGACGAACTGTCGGAAGAAGACAAACTGACCGTGGCCCGTGCCCGTAAGATCGAACGCTTCATGTCGCAGCCGTTCGACGTTGCACAGGTTTTCACCGGCTCGCCGGGCGTTCAGGTTCCTCTGGACGTGACCATCGCGTCGTTCAAAGCTGTTGTCGCTGGCGAATACGATCACCTGCCCGAAGCGGCCTTCCTGATGGTTGGCGGCATCGACGAAGTGATCGCCAAAGCGGAAAAGATGGCCGCAGAAGCCGCCTAAGGAGTATCCCTGATGGCAAACACGATGCAATTCGACCTAGTCAGCCCCGAGCGGAGCCTTGCTTCGCTTGAGGCCACCGCGGTCCAGCTTCCCGGCGCGGATGGGGACATGACGGCGATGCCCGATCATGCCCCCACCATCACGACGCTGCGCCCTGGTCTGCTGAAGGTTGAGGCACCTGCAGGAGCCAGCGAATACCTGGTCACCGGCGGGTTTGCCCAGATCAACGGCGACGGCCTGTCGGTTCTGGCTGAAAAGGCTATCCCGGTTGCCGAAGTGACCCGGTCGCATCTGGACGACCTGATCGCGGAAGCCCGCGCTTCGCACGAGGCCGCAAAGTCTGGCGACGATCAGTCGATCGTAGACGATGCAGCCAAGCTGCTGGCCGACATGGAAGCGCTTGGGACGCATATGAGCCTGTAACGGCTTGTTGCAAATGGATCATTAGAAACGGCCCTGCGACAGTAGGGCCGTTTTTTTGTCGTGATTTCATCATGAAGCCGAATTAGATTTCGGGAATTGATAAAGAACAGACAATAAAATGAAGACGTTTCGAACCCATCCTATTGGTATCGACCAAGGCGAGACCGTGGTGTTTTCCGAATTTTCCAACGGTGGTGACATGTGGACCGGCAACGGTACGCGCGAGAGACGCTCGGCTGTGACGTTTCGCCAGCCGTTCCGATCTGCGCCGGTTGTTCAGATCGGTATATCCCTATGGGATGTGGACACAACCTCGGCGTTGCGGGCCGAAGTGAAGGCCGAAAACACTACGAACGAAGGATTCGACGCAGTGTTCCGCACTTGGTCAGACACGCGAATCGCACGGATTAGGGTGACGTGGACCGCGATCGGCGAGGTTGCGCATGAGGATGATTGGGACATCTCCTGATGCCCGTGGTCAAGTGTCAGTCAGTTGATGCTTCGATCATTCCGACGCGGGTCGCGTGACGGCCACCTTCGAACTCGGCACCAAGGAACGCGGCGACAATGTCCAGCGCTTGCCCTTCACCGACGACACGCGCGCCGATGGACAGCATGTTGGCGTCATTGTGCTGACGGATCATCCGGGCCGAGAATGCGTCAGAACACACGCCACAGCGTATGCCGGGCACTTTGTTTGCCGCCATCATGATGCCCTGTCCAGTGCCACATAGAATAATGCCCAGCTGACAATCGCCGGATGCGACGGCTTCGGCTGCGGCTTTGCCGTGGATTGGATAGTGCGTGCTCTCGGGTGTCTTCGGCCCGATGTCCACGACCTCCCATCCGAGGTCAGTGACATGCTTGGCGATGGCCTGACGCAGATCGATGGCGGCATGGTCGCTGGAAAGAACAATACGTTTTGCGGCTGTCACGGGACGCTCCTGCCTGTTGGGTTGGTACGAAAAGGGTGGCCGCGCCACCCTTGTCAATCAGTCCATGTGGTACATGGATTCGTAGATCGGGGTCAGGGTCTTGTCCTCGAACAAGGACGATACCGAGGTGCCGTTCCAGATGTTCAGGATTGCCTGTGTAAAGATCGGCGCGGTCGGCACGATCCGGATATTCTTGGCTTTGGCGACCTCTTTGGTGGGTTGGATCGTGTCGGTCAGAACCAGAGACTTCATGACTGAGTTTGTCACACGTTCCACCGCTGGGCCGCTCATGACGCCGTGGGTGATATAGGAATGCACCTCTTTCGCGCCGTTATCCAGCAGCACTTGAGCCGCCTTACACAGAGTTCCGGCGGTATCGCACATGTCGTCCACGATTAGGCAGATCTTGTCTTTGACGTCGCCGATGACAGTCATTTCGGCCACTTCACCCGCCTTTTCGCGGCGTTTGTCGACGATCGACAACGGCGCTTCGATCCGTTTGGCCAACTCGCGCGCGCGGGCCACGCCGCCCACATCGGGTGAGACCACCATGATCTCATCCATCTGGTCCTTGAACTGGTTTTTCACATCCAGCGCAAAGATCGGCGAGGCATAGAGGTTGTCCACCGGGATATCAAAGAACCCCTGAATCTGCGCGGCGTGCAGGTCCATGGTCAGAACCCGCTCGATCCCGGCGCCGGTCAGCATGTTGGCGACCAGCTTGGCTGAAATCGGCGTGCGCGCCTTGGTGCGGCGGTCCTGACGGGCATAGCCGAAATAGGGGATCACGGCGGTGATCCGCTGCGCGGACGAACGGCGCAGTGCATCGGCGATGATCAGAAGCTCCATCAGGTTGTCGTTTGCCGGGTTCGAGGTCGGCTGGACGATGAACATATCCTCGCCGCGCACATTCTCGAACACTTCGACGAAAATCTCACCGTCGTTAAAGCGTTCGACGCGCGCATCGACGAGGCCCTGATCGACGCCGCGATACAGGCTCATGCGGCGGGCAATGGATTCGGCAAGCGGAAGATTGGCGTTCCCAGCGATCAGCTTGGGTTCGTGGAGTGTCGGCATCGGCTGAAGTCCCCGGGCAGCAATGGCAAATGTGACAGATTCGTGATGTTGACACCGCTTACCACGGCCTTACCGTCCAGCAAAGACAACGCAGCGGAGAAAGTGAACATGGCCACCATTGACTACTATTTTGCGACAATTTCGCCCTTCACCTACTTGGCCGGAAACCGGCTTGAAGAGGTCGCGGCAAAGCACGGCGCGACGATCAACTACAAGCCGCTGGATATCATGGCGCTGTTCGGACGCACCGGGGGAACTCCACCGAAGGACCGGCACATTTCGCGCATCGAATACCGGGCGCAGGAACTGCAGCGGCAAGCCAAGAATCTGGGAATGGAGTTCAACCTGAAACCTGCTCATTGGCCCACGAATATGGCACCGTCCTCTTACGCTGTGATAGCCGCCGCCAAGGAAGGCTCGGGTGATGTCGGACAGCTGGTTCATTCCATTCTTCGCGCCTGCTGGGCCGAAGAAAAAGACGTCGCGCAGGACGAAGTGATCCGTGAATGCCTGTCTTCCGCAGGGTTCGATCCCTCTCTGGCCGATAGCGGCTTGCTGGTCGGGGCCGATACCTATGCCGCCAATCTTGAGGAGGCCGTAGACAAAGGCGCGTTTGGTGCGCCGTTCTATATCACCGAAGATGGTCAACGGTTCTGGGGACAGGACCGGCTAGAGGACCTGGACCGTCACCTGAGCGAGATGAAAGGGTGAAGGATTTGATGCCGTCGGTTCACGTCAGAACCTTGGGGCAGGGCGAGCGCAAAGTGCTGGCCCTGCATTGCACGATTGCTCACTCTGGGGCGTGGGCAGGGTTGGCGGGCGTGTTGGGGGATGACGCGACATTTGTCGCGCCCGATATGCCCTCACACGGTAAGAGCCCCGATTGGAACGAACAGGGCGATCTGTTCGATTTGTTGACCGAACAGACTGTCGAGCAATTGACAGAGCCGATGGATGTCATCGGTCATTCCTTTGGCGCGATGATCGCGCTGCGCCTGGCGATGGAACACCCAGATCTGGTCCGCAGTGCGGTTCTGATCGAGCCGGTATTCTTTGCCGTTGCCAAGCAGGGCGCGCCTGATCTGCTGGCGCAGCATGACCATGAGGCGCAACCTTATGCAAAGGCTTTAGCTGACGGTGATATGGAACTGGCCGCGCGCCTTTTCAACAGGATGTGGAGCACCGATGACAGCCCTCGCTGGCCGGACCTACCCGAACGGACCCGTGCCGCAATGACCCGCGGTGTGCATCTTGTTCCTGCGGTTAAAGATGATTTGTTCGAGGATAAAAAGGGCTTGCTGGCCCCCGATATGATGAGCCGCGCAAATATGCCCATTCTATTGGTCAACGGGTCACGTACACATCCCGCGATGCCCGCGATCTGTGAAGGGCTGCAACAACGCCTGCCCAATGCCTCGGGCTGTGTCATTGAAGGGGCAGGGCACATGGCCCCGATCACGCATCCTCGGGACATGGCGCGCGTGATACGCGATTTCTGGGATGGGCAGCCTTCGGAAGTGCTGACCTTACAGTAGTGCGATGAACTGGTCGATCTGTTCAGGGCTGATCGACCAGTCGCAGACCAGACGACAAGCAAGCGGCTCTGCGTCATCGGCCCCGTTCAGCTCTCCGCCCCACAGATGATAGACTGCACCCGCGTCGTGCAATTGCTTGTGCCGCGCGCGCGAGAATTCGGCGAAGATCATGTTTGCCTGCGGTTGATGCAGGAAAGAGGCCCCCTTGGCCCGCAGCCCGTCAGCCAGACGTGCGCAATTGTCATTGGCCTGACGCGCCATCTGCAACCAAAGGTCGTCCTGCAGATAGGCGGCCATCTGAGCCGACAAGTACCGGTGTTTCGAAAACAGATGCGCGCCACGTTTCCGGCGCAGCTCGAACTCCCAGGCTTTGGTCTCGTCGAAAAAGACGACCGCCTCGACCCCCATCAGTCCGTTCTTTGTGCCGCCAAAGCTGACCGCATCAACACCCGATTTCCATGTCATCTCGGCCGGAGAACAGTTCAGCGCGACCAGCGCATTGGTGAACCGCGCACCGTCCAGATGCACCGGCAGGCCGTATTCCTTGGCAACAACGCACAGCGCCTGCAACTCTTCCAGCGAATAAACCGAACCTCGCTCGGTCACCTGCGTGATCGAGACTGGCCCGCGTTGCGGCCCATGCACACCGCGAGTTTCTTCGGCCAGAATGGTGCTGCGCAATGCGTCTGCCGTCATCTTGTCACCACCGGGCACCAGCGTCAGCTTGGCGCCGCTGTAGAATTCCGGGGCGTTGCACTCGTCCTCGTGAATATGCGCAACGGGGGAACAAAACACGGTGTCCCACGGGTTCGCCAGCGTCGACAGAGCCAAAGAATTCGCCGCCGTCCCGGTCGCCACCAGATAGACAGCTGCCCCCGGCGCTTCAAAGATACCACGGATACGGTCGCGCACCTCGTTCATCAGCGTGTCGGCCCCGTAGGCCATCTGATAGCCCTCATTCGCGGCGCTCAACGCGGCCATCACTTGCGGGTGAACCGGTCCGGAATTGTCAGAGGCGAAATACATCAGTTGGGCTCCTCAATGATATAGTCTTCCCACTCTTCCATGGGGGTTTCGAACTCGGACACCGTGCGCCCCTGAACCGAGACCCCGGCGGCGTGTACGCTGTCGGGCGTACCAGATATCAAAGGGTGCCAGTCGTAAAGGGGTTTGCCCTCCCACAGCAGCCGATAGGCGCAGGTCTGGGGCAGCCAATAGGCGTGTTCATCGATATTATCGGGCGTCATCACGATGCATTCCGGCACGAATTGGTGGCGGATGTCGTATTGGGTGCAACGGCAGGTCTCATCGTCCAGCAGACGGCAGGCAACGCAGGTCAGGGCAACCTCGCCCGTATCTTCGTCTTCCAGCTTATTGAGGCAGCATTTACCGCAGCCGTCGCACAGCGCCTCCCACTCGCGCTGGTTCATCTTGGTCAACGGTTTGCGTTCCCAGAAGCGGGCGGACAGGCCGTTGCGGTCAATCGGGTCGGTGGTCATAGCGCTGCCAGTAGCGCACGGGCCTTTTCGCAATCTGCATCCATCTGGGTGATCAGCCCGTTCAACCCGTCAAACGTCATCTCGGGGCGCAGGTATTCGACCAGACCAACCGAGAGCGTCGCGCCATAAAGATCACCCGAGAAATCGAACAGGAACGTCTCGATATTGGGGACTTCGCCGTTAAACATGGGGCGCGTGCCCACCGAGGCCGCGCCGTGATAGCTGCCCTGATGCGGGCCATCCAGCACATCAACCAGCACCGCATAGACGCCGAACTTCGGAGGGTGTAGCCCCTCGATCGACATGTTGGCGGTGGGATAACCCAGCTCGCGTCCGCGCTGTTCGCCGCCAATCACCTCGCCCTCGATCCGGTGCCAGTGGCCCAGCATCGCGGCGGCATCCCGCGGGCGACCTTCCGACAGCGCAGTACGGATCGCGGTCGAAGACACGACGTTTTCCGACCGCTCCATCAAGGGGGCGATGGTGACGCCAAAGCCCATCTGGGCCCCGAACCGCACCAGATCATCGGCGGTGCCGCTGCGGCCTTTGCCGAAACAGAAATCGGCCCCGACCACCACATGCGACAGCCCCAGCCCGTCACAGATCACATTGCGTGCGAATTCTTCGGGCGTCAGCCCGGCCAGCGCCGCGTTGAAGGGCAATTCATAAAGCTTCTGCACTCCTAGTTTCTGCAACCGATGCGCGCGGGCATTGCCGCGCATCAGGCGAAAGGGCGGGCTGTCGGGCGCAAAATATTCGCGCGGGTGCGGCTCGAACGTCATCACACCCAGCGGCGCGTCGGGCGCGGCGTTACGTGCCAGCTCGATCACTGAACGGTGGCCGATATGAACGCCATCAAAGTTGCCGATGGCCACACTGGCACTACGGTCCTGAGGCTCGACAAACTGGAAATCCCGAATAATGCGCATAGCGCCTGCCTAGCGGGACTGCGAGGCAGGTTCAAGGGTTTGAGACGTCAGTCGAACTTGCGCGATGGTGCCAGCACCATGGCCTCGCCCATCAACACCTTTTTGCCGTCCACCGCACAGTGGCAATCCAGCTTGACCCGTCGCTTGGCAAAGTCGATGTCGATCACCTTGACCTCGGCGTAGACCATGTCACCGGGGCGAACGGGGGCCAGGAATTTCAGCGACTGCCCCATATAAACTGTGCCGTGGCCCGGCAGTTGTTCACCGATCACGGCCGAGATCAGGCCGGCCGTCAACATCCCGTGGGCAATGCGCCCCTCAAAGATTGTGTCGCGGGCATAGTCGTCATCTAGATGCACGGGATTACGGTCGGTCGAGACCTGCGCGAACATTTCGATATCCTCGTCCGTCACCACTTTGCGCAGGTGGCGGGTCATGCCCATTTCGATGTCTTCAATACAGATCGTGCCGCGCGGAAGATTGTCCAACATGTCACCCTCACTCGATTTCAGTGGGCAACAAAAAAACCAAAGTCACCCAAGTTGGGTAACTTTATTACTTCGCAACTGCAGAAAATCAAGTCTTTTCTGACTAACGTAGCCGTCCGATCGTATAGGTGGGGTTGATGTTTTCCCTTGCGATATAATCGGTTAAGGACTCGTGGTGCGGATGGTGCGACGTTTTGGTTTCCGCCGCAGCCAGTCCGCCCGAAATGAACAGAGAATCAATCCCCTCACCCATGCCCCCAAGAATGTCGGTATGTGGGCCGTCGCCGATGACCAGAATATCCCCATCCGAGATATCGTGACCCAGCTCCTGCAGCCGCCGCCGCGCCAGATCATAGATCGGCGGATGCGGCTTGCCGAAGTAAAGGCTCTCGCCCCCCATCTCGGTGTAGAGCTTGGCCAAAGCGCCCGCACACCATTCCCGAACCTCGCCCCGGTCGACCACGATATCTGGATTGGCGCAGAGAAGTTTCATGCCCTTCTGCTTGGCATAAAGGAAATCCGCGCGGTTGACGTCAGGGTCGGCCATTGGATCGAATGGTCCACAGCAGACAATCCCTTCGGCCTGATCCAGTGGCACACGCTCGATTTGAATTGGGTGGTGCAAAATCTTCAGTGGCTCGAAAAAGCCAGCATCGCGCGCCCATTCTCCCATGAAGTAAACTTTTTCGCCTACAGCGCCTCGAAACATAGCTGAGCGCGCCGAGTCTCCGCTTGTGGCGATCGTATCATATGCATCGTTGGGAACGTTGAATTGTTCCAGTTGCTCGGCCACCCCCGCGCGGGGCTTGGGCGAGTTGGTGACCAGAACAACAATGCCCCCTTTGGCGCGATAACCTTGAAGCGCTGCCACGGCTTCGGGATAGGCGGTTATGCCGTTATGCACGCAGCCCCAGAGGTCGACAAACAGCGCTTTGTAGCGATCGGAGATTTCATCAAGTTTGTGAATAATCTGAGTCATTGAGCTGCCCCCGAGGGTCTGGAGTCGAAGTTGTGCCAGCTATGTCAAAGCTTCGGTCTTTTGACCATCCCAGCTGCAAATTTTCTGAATGAATAGCCGTATGCGATCAGTTGTCTTCACTGATTTCCTCGACGTCTGGTGCCTGTTGAACGTTTTCAGTGCCTAGAATGACCTGGGCACCGATCCTGTTCTGAAAGCGAACGACAACCAGATAACCCGGCCCCAACTCGTTGCGCAGCACGTCGACTAGGGGGTTCTCGCGCAGGCTTTCCGGCAGGAGGCCTGCGATTGAAGACACCTTGAACGCGGCTTCAATTGGCAGGTCAACGATCAGCCAGATATCGGCTTGCTTGCGTTGAGCGTTGACGTCGACGCGAATAATCTCGACCGAGACTGGGTCAGCCCAATCGCGAATTGTCTGCGCCAATTGCGCTTCGGTCCGGGTTTCCAGATAGCGGTTATATGTCGACTTGCCCAATTGAATGACAACGAAGGTCAAGAACGCCAAGGTCACAACGACGCTGGCAGTAAAGTTCAGCTTGCGACGCCCCTTGCTGAAAACCACCGAACGAGCAGCGTACACGATGTAGACCGCGCAAGCCGATAGGATGATCGCCCCAAGGTTTGTTGCGAACAGCAAGCCGGCCTCATAAGCTTCAGCCGCTTCTTCAAAATACATCAATACCCCCGAGGCGGATAACGGGGGCACCAAAGACACGCCGATCGCAGCACCTGGCAGCAGGCTAACTTCTGATCGATTTATCTGCACATACGCTCCGGCGACGCCAGCCGCCAAGGCAACGATCAGATCTTCAGTTCCGGGATCGGTACGCGCCAGAACCTGATCTGGGATCAGAATTCCGCGGGGAACATCGGCGATATAGACAAGAAACCAGGCCAGAAAGACGCAGATAACTGCCGCCCCGCTTACAATCAGGGCAAGCTTAAACGCACGTCCCAGCCACCCCATGACCATCGAGGCAGCTATCCCCAGTATCGGTGTCATCAACGGTGCGACCAACATGGCGGCAATCACCACTGCGCCTGAATCGCGAAGCATCCCCATGGTCGCGATCACCACCGACAATGTCAAAAGCATCGCAAATCTGCGCCAGTAGGCCGCTCGGTCATGCCCTTCGAACCGAAGGATATCCCTGGTGGTGCTGAATTTTCGTTTACTCATTCCTGCGACCAAGACCCAAGCAAGACTATCCGCACCAGACTATCAACGGATACGCTCTATGCAAAATCTTGTGTCTTAACGAAAAAAAGGCGCCCCGATACAGGCGCCTTTTGTTTGTGGTGCTACGAAGATCACACTTTGAGGTTGGGGATGATCTGCTTTTTCCGGCTCATGATTCCGGGCAGAACCACGGCGTCGCCGTTTACTGACGCACCAAAGCTCTTCTCGGCCACGCCCTTCACAAGGTCATTGGGCACAAGCAGAGTGGCTTCTTCGTTGAGGATGTCGACGACAAACAGCAATACCTGATCAACGCCGTCTTCCTTGGCTACGTCCACCATTGACGCGGCTAGGCTGGCTTTGCGGTCCAGAACGACGCCCGGAGCGGTGGTTTCTAGGACCGAGACGCGGAACTTGGTGCCGTCGACTTCGTATTCCTTGCTGTCCATGCGGATTAGTTCGGCGTCCGAGAACGAGGATACGTCCGATTTTGCCGCGAACATGTCAGCGGCATAGGCCGAGACGTCCAGACCCAGCTCAGCCGCCAGTTTCTCGGCCACTGCGCGGTCATGCGCGGTGGTGGTAGGCGAGCGGAACTCCAGAGTGTCCGACAGGATGCAGGTCAACGCTGCGCCTTTGACGGCGTCGGGCATTTTGGCCGCGTCGTCGCCCATCAGGTCAACCATGATAGTCGCGGTGCAGGCCAGCGGGCGCACGGTGATGTCGATGGGGCCTTTGGTTTCCAGACCGCCAACCAGTTTGTGGTGGTCGATGATGGCGCGAATGTCGGCGCTGTTGACGCTGGCAGGCAGTTCGGCGGGGTTGTTGGTATCAACGATGACAACTGGCGCGTCCGCGTCTACGTCTGCGATGATGCGCGGCTTGGGCAGGTCCCAGCGCTGCAGCATAAAGGCGGCCTCGGTGTTGGGTTCACCTAGCAGCACGGGTTCGGCCTGTTCGCCTTTGACTTCGTTCAGGTACCAAGACCACAGGATCGGAGAGCCGGTGGAATCGGTGTCGGGGGATTTGTGTCCAAATACGAGGGTTGTCATGTCTGCGTCCTGAGGAAGGTAAATTTGCGCGCCTTATAGGGCGGTCTGACGCGCTTGTCACCCGCCCCTGCGTAAACTGCGACGAAGGGTAAATTTTTCCTTAGAACGGCGCGCGTTCCAAGGTGTAGCCAGCTTGTTGCAATTGGTTCAGAAGGCCGAATTCGTCAGCAAGATGCCCCGCGCCAACGGCGATGACTGCTGTTTGGTCCTGAATATTCAGAATATGCTGCATCCAGTTGTTGTTGCGCCCGACGAGCAGCTGATCTTCAAAGCTGCCCCATTCCTCGTCAAAGACATCTTGTGACAGGCCCGAAGTCTCAAGCCCCTGTAGGCGAGCAAAGTGAAGAATCTCGCCATGTTTTTCCTCGATATAGGCGTTGACCATTGTAGCGAGCTGATCTTCGCTGCTTTCAAAGGCGCTGGCCATTCGCACCAGGGACTGAACCTGTTTTTCCAGCGGATGTTCATTGAACATCGCCATCAGGTCTTCGATTTCTTCCAGTGAGTACTGAGGTTTTCCGAGTTCGACAGCCAGATCAGTCAGGCGTGCATCCATGCCATAGCTGGCATCTTCGTCCTGGGTCATACATGGCGGGACACCCAACATCATGCTCAGGAACCACGGGCGCATTTTGGCGGCCATCCAGCCGGGGATGCCTCGATCGGCCAATCCGGTGGACAGGGCGGCCCAGTCTTCTTCAGACATCAGGTCAATCAAGGTTGGGCCCGAAGTTATCAGAACAGGGCTGAGGTCTTGGGCAAGCTGTTGCTCGAATCCGTCCATCTTGTCCTTGGTAACTTCGAAATAGAACGCGTCCGCGTCGGACAGGGCAGGGGCCAGACGTTCCATAACGGCATCCATGCGTGGATCATTCGTGTGCAGTGTTCCGATCATGTGCAGCACTGTATCGCCTTTGGTCGCGATCCAGTGGTTGCCTTCAGAAAACGGGGTGCCGCTTACCGCCTGATCAAGCTGCGCCCGCATGTCAGCAGAAAGATCCGGCCGAAGGTCTCGCCCTTCGCAGGCCGCATAGGCTGCCAAAGGAAAAAACAAAAAAGCAACAAAGAACAAGAAACGCATCAGGATCATCCCGTATTAACTCGGTACGTATATGTGGCGCGACCTTGCCTTGGCCAAGTGTTGGGTTCAAGCAAGTTGACCAATTGTCGGCGTTTTCTGTGTCTGGCATTCCACAATAAATCACTTAGCATGGCGCCATGGACCGTGAGCAGGATCTCTATCCCCCCATAAAAGCGCTGTTGGAGCGTCAGGGTTATACCGTCAAGGGTGAAGTGGGCGCGGCCGATATCGTGGCTGTGCGCGCAGGTGATGAGCCTGTTATTGTCGAGCTGAAACTGCGGTTTACTCTGGCCTTGTTTCATCAGGCGGTGGCGCGTTTAAAAGTTACGGATCAGGTCTATCTGGGCGTGTGCAAGCCTACCGGGCGCAGTGCGCGTCGGGCACTGAAGGATAATCTGGCCATGTGTCGACGTTTGGGGCTGGGCTTGATCACCGTTCGCGCGGATGGGGCAGTCGAGGTGCAGTGTGATCCGGGTCCTTATGCCCCGCGCAGGAACAAAGCCAAAGCGGCGCGACTGCTGCGCGAGTTTGATCGGTTGGAGGGTGACCCAAATGCAGGCGGGGCTACGCGGCATGGGATTGTCACTGCCTATCGTCAGGATGCGCTGAAATGTGCCGCTCATCTGGTGGAATGCGGAGCGACCAAAGGAGCCGAGGTTGCCAAGGCAACGGGTGTGACCACCGCCACCCGCCTAATGCGAGAGAACCATTACGGCTGGTTTGAAAAGGTCGACAAGGGTGTTTACGCCCTGACCGATGCCGGACAAGAGGGTCTGAAACACTGGGCTTACAGTTGGGATCAGCCCAAATAGGGGCCGCGGTTCAAAAAATCCTTCACGGCTTGTTGACTCGGGGAATTGCACCCCCTAGCTATGCGTCGTTATCACTCGACAAGCATGAGTGCTAACGCCCCGCCATCCGGCGAGGGGAGGATTAACAACTTTGAGCCCAAGGAGCTGCAAAGATGGCATTGAAACCGCTTCATGACCGCGTGCTGGTTCGCCGTACCGAAAGCGAAGAAAAAACCGCAGGCGGCCTGATCATTCCTGACAGCGCAAAAGAAAAGCCCAGCGAAGGCGAAGTCGTCGCAACCGGCGAAGGCGCACGCAAGGACAGCGGCGAGCTGATCGCAATGGCTGTGAAAGCTGGCGACAAGATCCTGTTCGGCAAATGGTCGGGCACCGAGGTTCAGGTCGACGGCGAAGAGCTGCTGATGATGAAAGAAAGCGACATCATGGGGATCATCGAGTAAGGCCCTCGCGCTTCACTCTGATCTTCATCTACAACTAATTTCTCAAGGAGAAACGACATGGCTGCAAAGGACGTCAAGTTCGACACCGATGCCCGTAACCGGATGCTGGCAGGCGTAAACATCCTGGCCGACGCGGTTAAAGTGACCCTGGGCCCCAAAGGCCGCAACGTGGTTCTGGATAAATCCTTCGGCGCACCGCGCATCACCAAAGACGGTGTTTCGGTTGCTAAGGAAATCGAACTGGAAGACAAGTTCGAAAACATGGGCGCGCAGATGGTGAAAGAAGTCGCCAGCCGCACCAATGACGAAGCCGGTGACGGCACCACCACCGCAACCGTTCTGGCCCAAGCCATCGTGCGCGAAGGTCTCAAGCAGGTTGCTGCTGGCCTGAACCCTATGGACCTGAAGCGCGGCATCGACCTGGCGACCGCCAAGGTTGTTGAAGGCATCAAAGACGCCTCGCGCGAAGTCAAAGACTCGGCAGAAGTTGCTCAGGTTGGCACCATCTCGGCCAACGGCGAAGCCGAAATCGGCCAGCAGATCGCAGACGCGATGCAGAAGGTTGGCAACGAAGGCGTTATCACCGTCGAAGAAAACAAAGGTCTGGAAACCGAGACCGATGTTGTCGAGGGTATGCAGTTCGACCGTGGCTACCTGTCGCCTTACTTCGTCACCAACGCAGACAAGATGATCGCAGAACTCGACGACTGCATGATCCTGCTGCACGAAAAGAAACTGTCCTCGCTGCAGCCGATGGTTCCGCTGCTGGAGCAGGTGATCCAATCGCAGAAGCCGCTGCTGATCATTGCCGAAGACGTTGAAGGCGAAGCGCTGGCAACTCTGGTTGTCAACAAACTGCGCGGCGGCCTGAAAATTGCTGCTGTCAAAGCACCGGGCTTCGGCGATCGTCGCAAAGCCATGCTGCAGGACATCGCAATCCTGACCGGCGGTCAGGTCATCAGCGAAGATCTGGGCATGAAGCTCGAGTCCGTCACCATGGACATGCTGGGCACCGCCAAGAAAATCGAAATCACCAAAGACGAAACCACCATCGTCGACGGTGCAGGCGAAAAAGCCGAGATCGAAGCACGTGTTGCTCAGATCCGCACTCAGATCGAAGAAACCTCGTCGGACTACGACCGTGAGAAGTTGCAAGAGCGCGTTGCCAAACTGGCAGGCGGTGTTGCTGTTATCCGTGTCGGCGGCATGACCGAAGTGGAAGTGAAAGAGCGTAAAGACCGTGTGGACGATGCTCTGAACGCGACCCGCGCTGCTGTGCAGGAAGGCGTTGTTGTAGGCGGTGGTGTTGCTCTGGTTCAGGCCGGTAAAGCACTGGAAGCTCTGGAAGGTGCAAACGCTGACCAGAACGCAGGCATCAACATCGTTCGTAAGGCAATCGAAGCGCCGCTGCGCCAGATCGCTGAAAACGCAGGCGTTGACGGTGCAGTTGTTGCTGGCAAAGTCCGCGAAAGCGGCGACGCCGCGTTCGGCTTCAACGCGCAGACCGAAGAATATGGCGACATGTTCTCGTTCGGCGTGATTGACCCGGCCAAAGTTGTCCGTACTGCACTGGAAGATGCAGCATCGGTTGCTGGCCTGCTGGTCACTACCGAAGCAATGGTTGCCGACAAGCCCCAGAAAGACGCACCCGCTGCAGGCGGCATGCCCGACATGGGCGGCATGGGCGGCATGATGTAAGCACGTCAAATTCGCCCCGGCGAATTTTGACGAGCCCGACAGGCGCTTGGCCAAAAGGCCAAGCTGCCGGAAGGGAAGCCGCAGAGCTTAGGAACGGGGTCGCCTTTGGGCGGCCCCGTTTCGTTTCAATCCTCGCGCCAGATTGTGAATGTGCAAACGGCCCTAAACCCATTATGCGGTTGTTATGAAACTGTTCCTGTTGACGGCCCTAACCATGGTTGCCTTTGCGGCCAACTCGATTCTCAACCGGCTTGCCATCGACAGCGGGGCAAGCGATCCGGCCGGATTTGCCACTGTGCGCGTACTGGCCGGGGCGTTTGTTCTGGCCGCGCTTGTTTTCCTCAAAGGGGGAAATCTGCCGCTTCGGAATATGCGGCGGATCGCAGGGGCAGGGTCATTGTCATTATACATGATCGGGTTTTCGATTGCCTATCTGACGCTGGATGCGGGATTGGGCGCGTTGATCCTGTTTGGTGTCGTGCAGATCACGATGTTTGCCGTGACCTCTGTTACCGGGGCCCTGCCTACCGTGCGCCAGATCGCTGGCGCGGTGATCGCGCTGGCAGGATTGGCCTGGGTGCTTTGGCCCACAGATCAGGTGCACGTCAGTCCGGTTGGCGCGACGCTGATGACAGCCGCCGGGATCGGGTGGGCGATCTATTCGCTGGTTGGTCGGTCCGAGCCGGATGCTCTGGCCGGGACTGCGGCGAATTTCGTGGTCGCTCTGCCCGTGACGGCGTTAGCCTTGCTGACCGTCGGGGGCGATTGGCAGATGACTGGCTCGGGATATGTGCTGGCGGCTGTGTCGGGCGGTGTCACCTCGGGGATGGGCTATGCGCTGTGGTACCGCGTATTGCCGCAACTGGCCCCGACCACGGCGGCGGTGGTGCAGTTGAGCGTGCCGATCATTGCCATTTTGGGCGGTGCGGTTCTGTTGGGTGAGGTCGCCAGCTTGCGCCTGATCTTTGGTGCGGCACTTGTGCTGGGCGGTATCGCGCTGGCTGTTCTGCGCCTGAAACCGCGCTAGGGGTTTCATCACTCGCGCTTAGGGCTTATCTGGCCGCTATGAGAGTTCTGCTGACCTTAATTCTGTTCCTTCTGCCGGTTGCGGCCCAAGCGAAATGCGTAGTGCTTTTGCACGGGCTTGCACGGACCGAGGCGTCTTTTACCGTAATGGATCAGCTGTTCAAGGCGCATGGTTATACGGTTGTGCGACCGGGCTACCCCTCGACCGACTTGCCAATCCCGGACCTTGCGAACCAGACCCTGCCGGATGCGTTCGCGGCCTGTGGCGAGGATACGGTCAACGTGGTGGCCCATTCGATGGGCGGCATCCTGCTGCGCTATTGGCTGCAGGACAACATACCCGAAAATCTGGGCCGCGTGGTCATGCTGGGCCCGCCCAACCAGGGCAGCCAATTGGTGGACGAACTTAGCGCCTATGAGGTGTTCGGCATGTTGAACGGCCCCGCCGGCCTTGCGTTGGGCACCGGCCCCGAGGGCCTTCCGCGCATGTTGCCGCCGGTGGATTTTGAATTGGGCGTGATTGCGGGCAAAGACACACTGAACCCACTGTTTTCCTCGATGATTGATGGGCCGGATGACGGCAAGGTTTCGGTCGAAAGCACCAAGGTCGCGGGCATGAAGGACCATATCGTCCTGCCAGTGACCCACACTTTTATGATGAATAACCCGCGCGTCATGGCACAGGCGCTGCACTTCATCGAATTCGGTCAATTTGATCCTCAGATCACGTGGCTGGACGGGGTGCAGGATATCATCGACGAGATCTGCATCGGGCAGGATTGCTCCGAGCCCGAGTCGGAGCGTTCCGAATGAGCACATTGAACCTGACCCTGACCGGCGCAGAGGTTCTGCTTCCGGAGGATGGCCTGATCCCGACCGACCTGTTCTTGGCGGACGGTGTGATACAGGCGGATGCCACCGGGCGCCCTATTGATCTGTCCGGCTATCTGGTGCTGCCGGGCATCATCGACCTGCACGGCGACGGGTTCGAACGCCACATCGCCCCGCGCCGGGGTGCGATGAAACAGATGGACGAAGGCATCCTCTCGGTCGAGGCCGAACTGGCCGCCAACGGCATTACCACCGCCGTTCTGGCGCAGTTCTACAGTTGGGAGGGCGGCGTGCGCGGCCCAGCATTCGCTGGTCAGGTGTTTGATGCGATTGCCTCGGTTAAAGGCCGTGTGGTGACCGACCTGGTTCCCCAACTTCGGTTTGAGACGCATATGCTGAACGACTACGCCGGTCTGCCCGAAAAGATCGCCGCTTGGCAGGTGCCCTATGTGGTGTTCAATGACCACCTGCCGCATGACCGTCTGGCCGAAGGGCGCAAGCCACCGCGCTTGACCGGACAGGCGCTGAAAGCCGGGCGCAACCCGGACAAACATTTTGAGATGCTGCTCTCCATGCATGCCCGTTGCGGTGACGTTCCAGCGGCGCTGGATCAGCTGTGCGCGACATTGGCGGGGCAGGGGGTGCGCATGGGCAGCCATGATGACGCCACCGCCGAAACCCGGGCAGACTGGCGCGCACGCGGGGCGCAAATCTCGGAATTCCCCGAAACGCTCGACGCGGCTGAGGCCGCGCATACCGCAGGCGACCACATCATTCTGGGCTCGCCCAATGTGGTGCGCGGCGGATCGCACAAGGGCAATGTCAGCGCGCTGGACCTGATCACGATGGGACTGTGCGACGCGCTGGCCTCGGACTACCACTACCCAAGCCCGCGCCGCGCGGCGCTGATGCTGGCCAAATCGGGCCTGTTGGATATGGTCGGGGCCTGGGCGATGGTTTCTTCGGGGCCCGCGAAGGTGCTGGGCCTGACCGACCGGGGCACGCTGGCCCCCGGAAAACGCGCCGACCTGACCATTCTGGACAAAAACACCCACCGGGTCGCCGCAACAATGGCC
The DNA here is from genome assembly GCF_057221005.1 of Ruegeria sp. HKCCD7628. Lineage (NCBI taxonomy): Bacteria > Pseudomonadati > Pseudomonadota > Alphaproteobacteria > Rhodobacterales > Roseobacteraceae > Ruegeria > Ruegeria sp. HKCCD7628. The sequence continues at coordinate 267,884 of NZ_JBWVBA010000004.1, read as the reverse complement.
AGGGGTCGGATCAGCTATATGACCGGGGATATCGCGGCCCGGTTCTTCAACTGATCCGCGCTTCATCTGGCTAAAAATACCTCCGCCGGAGGCATCGCGCGCCAGCGCGATTTCTCAGCGGACGATACGGTTGAAATGCCCCATCTTCCGGCCTGCCTTAACCTCGGCCTTGCCATAAAGATGCAGTGCCACGTCTCGTTCCTGCGCCAGCTCAGGCACACGGGTCATGTCGTTACCGATCAGGTTCTCCATCACCACATCCGAATGCCGCTGACCGTCGCCCAAAGGCCACCCGGCCACCGCGCGGATATGCTGCTCGAACTGATCCACCGCGCAGCCATTCTGCGTCCAGTGGCCCGAATTATGCACGCGCGGCGCGATCTCATTCACGATCAGGCCCTGCGGCGTCACGAACAGCTCAACCCCCATCACGCCCACATAGTCCAGTGCGTTCAGGATATTGGCTGCCAACAGCACCGCATCCGTGCGTTGCGCCGGGCGCAGGCGAGCGGGCACCGTCGTCGTGTGCAGGATGCCATCGCGATGCACATTCTCGCCGGGGTCAAAGCAGGCGACCTGCCCATCCAACCCGCGCGCCGCGATGATCGAGACTTCGTGGCTGAACTCCACAAACCCTTCCAGGATCGCAGGGGCGCCCGCCATATCGGCCAAGGCGGTCTCGGCATCCCCGGGTGCGCGCAGCCGGGCTTGCCCTTTGCCATCATACCCAAAGCGGCGGGTTTTCAGGATTGCAGGCGTGTCGATCTGATCAATCGCGGCCTTCAGGCTGTCGAGATCGGTGATATCTGCAAAAGGCGCGGTCTGCAGGCCCAGCCCTTGCAGAAAATTCTTTTCGGTCAGGCGATCCTGACTAACCCGCAGCGCCTCGCGCCCCGGACGGATCGGACGGTGGGATTCCAGCAGGTCCAGCGCCTCGGTCGGGATGTTTTCGAATTCATAGGTGATGACATCGACGGATTCGGCAAAAGCGCGCAGGGCGTCGGCATCGTCATAGGCCGCCGTGGTCACCCGGTCGGCCACCTGACCGGCGGGCGGGTTGGCACCGGGTTCAAAGATATGGGTCACAAACCCCAGTCGAGCCGCCGCGACGGACAGCATCCGCCCCAGCTGTCCACCACCGAGGATGCCAATCGTGTTGCCTGGTGCAAGCATGTCGGTCATTGTTCAGGTCTCCAACCGTTTGCCGATTGCCGTCAGGGCGTCGCGCAGCGCCTTGTGGGCCTTGTCCGTTTGCAATGCCTGCGTCATCTGCAAGCTCAGAGTTCCCTCTGTTGCCAGCGCATCGCGTTCTGCAGCAAGCCGACCCGCCCGATCCTTTTCCGTGGACGCAAGAAATCCTGCTATCAACTGGGTCGTATAGAACTCGGCTCCGTCAGCGTCACCAGTCTGTTCGGCTAGCCATTTCGAGCCGGTTGCCAACAAGTCCAGAACACCGGGAACCATCGCGCAGATCGCAAAATGGGCATTTAGCGAGGCTTCATTTGCGACTTTAACAACCGAGTTCTCGGGTGAGACCAGATTGGCCAACAACTGATCATTTCCAAAAGCTGCCATGGGGCAGCCGCCGTTTTCTAAAAAGCCCAGAGGGATTGTTTGCACGAAATCCTCCGCCGGAGTGCAAAGCGATCTGAGGTCCGTTTCGGACACCGCCGCCATAACCGATACGATCCGATGATCGGGGCGAAAGCTCAGAGGTTCGAGCACATCAAGCGCGGCTTGAGGCCGAAGGCACAGAAACAAGATGTCCGATTGGTCGATCACTGATTGCGGGTCGCCGACGGTTGCGTTGATGTCGGCCTTTAGCGCGGCTGAGACAGTGGTATTACGCTCAGTCACATAAATATCATGCCCCTTGCGTGCCAGCAGCCGTGCAATCGGCGCTGCTATATGGCCAGTTCCAATGAACCCGACGCGGCTCATCCTTGCGGTTCTTCCGGGATCGAGGCTGACAGGGCATCGCGCCACGCGTCCAAACGGCCCGCCAAGGCGTCGTCCTGCAGTGCCAGAATACCGGCTGCCATCAGGCCCGCATTGGCTCCACCGGCGGCGCCAATCGCCATGGTTGCCACCGGAAACCCTTTGGGCATCTGGACGATGGAATAAAGCGAATCGACGCCCGACAGCGCCCGCGTCTGCACCGGAACACCGATCACGGGCACGCGGGTTTTCGAGGCCATCATGCCAGGCAGATGTGCTGCCCCTCCGGCACCGGCGATGATCACATGCAGACCACGCGATACGGCGGTCTTGCCATAGTCCCACAACCGGTCCGGGGTGCGGTGGGCGGACACGATGCGCTTTTCATAGGCTATGCCCAATTCGTCCAGAATATTGGCGGCTTCTTTCATCGTGGGCCAGTCCGACTGGCTGCCCATGATGATCCCCACTTTCACGTCGCTCATCCGCTTATGTCCCTGCCTTCTGAGAGAGCGCGCACTATAGCCAAATCCGCATTCGAGGCAATGTGTCAGGCGATGATATCGGGGGTCAGGCGGTCTTCGATCAGACGGATGATGTCTTTCAGCCGCAATTTCTGCTTTTTCAAACGCTTGATGGTCAGTTGGTCGGCCGTACCGGTGCCTTGAAGTGCCTCAATCGCTTCGTCCAGATCACGGTGCTGGCGGCGAAAAACCTCCAGCTCGACCCGCAGAACGTCATCAGTTTTCATCGAAAGATCGGTGGGGGCGTTCATGGTCGACTCAGTGGTTATTGTGGTGCTTGTCACACAAGATAGTGTGTCAGGGTTTATCCTGCCAGACCTTGTGGACATCTGGCTACATTCCCATATTCTATTCTACGCGGTTGCCAGAACGGGGCCGCACCACACGTCGCTTTGACAATAAAGGACGAAATACGTGTCTAAACTTACCTTGGGCTCATACCCGCATCTTTTGGGGTTCGAGCAACTGGAACGCCTTTTGGAACGGTCTGCAAAGGCCGGAAATGAAGGATATCCGCCCTACAATATCGAACAGACCTCGGACTTTTCGTATCGGATCACGCTGGCCGTGGCCGGGTTCGCCGAGCAGGATTTGTCGATCACCATCGAGGATCGCCAACTGGTGATCCGGGGCCGTCAACGCGACGACAGCGAGGGGCGCATATTCCTGCATCGCGGCATCGCGGCGCGTCAATTCCAGCGCATGTTCGTGCTGGCCGACGGGGTTGAGGTGGGCGAGGCGATCATGGAAAATGGTCTGCTGCATGTGGATCTGACCCGCGCTGTGCCAGAAACCGTGGTGCAAACGATCAACATAAGAAAGGGGTAAGAGCAATGAATACACCGATTGAACTGAACGCCGAGGGCGACCGGATCGTCTATGTCAAAACGGTTGAAGTCGCCGATTTGCCAGAAGAAATGCGCGAGCAGGCAGGCGATCTGGATCAGATATATGCCGTCCATGATTCGGATGGGCAACGGCTGGCTTTGGTCGCCGACCGTAAGCTGGCCTTCAACCTCGCGCGCGAGCATGACTTCTCGCCGGTGGCCGTGCACTGACACGGCCCTTTGGGCGTTTTCCTCGTGACATCCGACGCTGACCGGGCGAGATATGCCTTGTAAAGCAAAGGGTCCGAGGAATGAGCTGGTTTGATTTTGACTGGGTAGATGCCTTTACCGATCGCGCTTTTGGGGGCAATGGGTGCGCAGTCGTGCATGGCGGCGCTGGTTTATCCGATGCGATCTGCATGGCCTATGTGCAAGAGACGTCTTTGGTCGAATGCACCTTTACCGGGCCTTCTGACATCGCTGATATCCGGGTTCGCTACTTTCTGGCCAGCCGCGAGATCCCCTTTGCCGGGCACCCAACCATTGCGACCGTGGCCGCCATGCGGTCACGCGGGATGATTGACGGCGACAGCCTGACGCTTGAGACGGGCGCGGGCCTCGTCGAAATCCGCCTGAACGGTGACGAGATCGAGATGACTCAGGTCGCACCGCAATTTGGCGCCGAGGTGCCGGCTGATTTGGTGGCCTCCGCGATCGGCCTGTCCACAGATGCCATCACTTCACCGCCGCAATTCGTGTCTACCGGCTTGCCGTTCTGCATCACCGTCCTGCGTGATCACGCGGCGCTGCGGGCCGCGAAACTGGCCGAGGGACCGCTGCGTGAGGTCGCGGCTATGGCTGGGTTCTCGGGTTCGGATATGGCCGAGCCGTTTCTGGTTGCACTGCAAGGCGCGACCGATGGCGGGGACACGTTTTCGCGCTTGTTGCTGGCGCCGCCCAGCCCGCCTGAGGACCCGTTTACCGGGTCCGCCACCGGTGCGATGGCGGCCTATCTGTGGAAGCACGGTCTGATGGAGAAAGACAGCTTTGTTGCCGAACAAGGCCATGACATGGGCCGCCCGGGTCAGGCCACCGTTACGCGTGTTGGCCCGCCGGAGGCAATGACCGGCATCAAGGTGGCCGGGAGCGGCCATGTGCTGATGCGTGGGCAGGTCAATCTGCCGGAGGGAAATTGATGTCTGAGCCCGCAATTGCGATCCTGCCCTATGGGCACCGGTTGGGGCCGAAACTGAGATCGGTTTTTCTCAGCGATCTGATCTGGCCCGAGGGTTGCCCGGATCGTCTGACTGGCAAAACTGTCGGGGATCTTGAACCAACCGATCACCTGATCATGTATCCCAATTCCACCGTGCATCTGCGGTTGCGCCGGGGTACCCGCGCGCAGATTTCGCTGATGATGGGGGAACCCTCGGCCATCCACGCAAAACACGACAGGATGCTGCGCTGGACATGGCGTCGGTTCTTTCGTGTGCTGACCTTCCATGACGTCCTGCTGCAAGGCATCCCGAATGCGGTCTTTCTGCCCTATGGCGTCACCATGGTGCCGGACTGGCAGAAGTTGTCCGTCGAAAAGATCAAGTCCTGTTCGTTGATCGCCTCGGCCAAGCGCGATCTGGAAGGTCACCAATTGCGTCATGCGGTCATCGACTGGGTGCGCGAGACGGGCGCGGATGTCGATATCATGGGTCGTGGTTATATGCCGTTTGACCAGAAATCCGACGGGCTGGCCCCGTATCGCTATTCTGTGGTGATCGAGAATGTGCGGGAACGGAATTATTTCTCGGAAAAACTGACGGATGCGATCCTGTGCGCCACTGTTCCGATCTATTGGGGCTGCCCGAATATCGGGGATTTCTTCGACACATCCGGCATGATCCTGTGCGAATCCGAGGCCGATGTTCACCGCGCTGTTCAAGCGGCCTCACCCGAGGACTACGCTGCGCGCCTGTCGCATCTACAGGCGATCCAGCCCAAGGCGGCTGAATACGGTGATTTCGAAGCCCGCGCTGTTGCGGCCATTCGCGCCGAGCTCTGATCACAAAAAAGGCCCCCGCAGCGCGAGGGCCTGTTTCATGTGGCGGTCAGCTTAAGTCGCCGCGATCAGACCCATGCTTTCAAGCTTGAGCAGCACCTGATGGGCGCAGTTGTCGACCTCGACATTCTCGGTCTCGACGCTCAGCTCCGGGTTCTGGGGCACATCATAAGGGTCTGAGATGCCAGTGAATTCCTTGATCTTGCCTTCACGCGCAAGCTTATACAGACCCTTGCGGTCACGGCGCTCGCATTCTTCGATGCTGGTCGCAACATGGACTTCGCAGAAGGCACCGAATTGCTCGATCTCTTCGCGAACTGCGCGACGGGTGGTGGCGTAAGGCGCAATGGGCGCACAAATGGCGATGCCGCCGTTCTTGGTGATTTCCGACGCCACATAGCCGATGCGACGGATGTTCAGGTCGCGGTGTTCCTTCGAGAAACCGAGTTCCGACGACAGGTTCTTACGAACGATATCACCATCCAGAAGGGTCACGGGGCGGCCGCCCATCTCCATCAGCTTGACCATAAGCGCGTTGGCGATAGTCGATTTGCCGGAACCCGAGAAGCCGGTGAAGAACACGGTAAAGCCCTGCTGGCTGCGTGGTGGTTTGGTTTTGCGCAGCTCGGCCACAACCTCGGGAAAGCTGAACCATTCGGGGATTTCCAGACCTTCGGCCAGACGGCGGCGCAGTTCGGTGCCCGAGATGTTCAGGATGGTGACGTCATCCTTGTCCGCGATTTCGTCATTGGGTTCGTATTGGGCGCGTTCCTGCACATAGACCATGTGTTTGAAGTCGACCATCTCGACTCCGATCTCGTCCTGGAACTGGCGGAACAGGTCCTGCGCGTCATAGGGGCCATAGAAATCTTCACCGGCCGAGTTCTTGCCGGGGCCCGCGTGGTCGCGGCCCACGATGAAGTGGGTGCAGCCGTGATTGGCGCGGATCAGCCCGTGCCAGACCGCCTCGCGGGGGCCTGCCATCCGCATGGCCAGATTCAGCAGCGACATCGAGGTGGTCGAGGCCGGATACTTGTCCAGAACCGCCTCATAACAGCGCACGCGGGTAAAGTGGTCGACGTCGCCGGGCTTGGTCATGCCGACAACCGGATGGATCAGCAGGTTGGCTTGGGCTTCCTTGGCAGCACGGAAGGTCAGCTCCTGATGGGCGCGGTGCAGCGGGTTACGGGTTTGGAACGCAACGATGCGGCGCCAGCCCAGCTTGCGAAAATAGGCGCGCAACTCGTTCGGGGTGTCGCGGCGGGCGCGGAAATCATAGTGGACGGGTTGCTGGATGCCGACCACAGGTCCACCCAGATACACCTTGCCTGCGGTGTTGTGCAGATAATTCACGGCTGGATGCGCGTCGTCATCCGCGCCGAATACCTTTTCAGCCTCGCGGGATTTGTTCGGGGTCCAGCGGTCGGTCACGGTCATGGTGCCGAGGATGACGCCTTCCTGATCACGCAGGGCGATGTCCTGACCCAGCTCGATTGATTGGGCGAAGTCTTCGCTGACGTCCAGCGTGATGGGCATCGGCCAAAGGGTACCGTCGGCCAGACGCATGTTTTCAACGACGTTGTCGTAATCGGCTTCGGACAGGAAACCCTTAAGCGGGTTGAACCCGCCGTTCATCAGCAGTTCAAGGTCACAGATCTGGCGCGGGCTCAGGTCCCAACTGGTCAGGTCAGCGGCTTCTACTTTCAGCTTCTGCGCCGAGTCGTAGGAGACATAGAGTTCTGGGATAGGGGCCAGATTGCTTAACATCGTCATCGGAATACTCTTGCGTAAGGGCAGTTTTGCCCGTGATTCATAGGTGTTTAAGGGGCGTTTGCCCCGATGATCAGGTGAAGTCCATATACATTCATGAAACAAAGGACGATATGCGCGGTTTTCGCTCGGATTGGAAGAATTTTCCACATTCAAATGCAAATGCCGACTGTGGTTCTTCGAATTGTCGGCAATTGGGCAAGTTCTAGGCCATGTGTTCCTAAGCAGCTATCCTAAGCGCCAGTAAGGTGGCGTTCCTTACCGGTAACGCAGGAATTGGGCGGGAAACCCCCCTTAGTTTGAAAGACTGTAGCCCCGTTTCGTCACCGTCATATCCGGCCGCGCGCAGAAGGTCCTCTGAGACCAAAAGCTCGACGCCCAGAGTTTTGGTCTCTGCCTCTAACCGGCTGGCAACGTTGACCGCGTCTCCGATAATGGTGCGTGTCGCTGTTCCGGCGGCACCGATTTCGCCCAGAACCAGATCACCCAGATGCAACCCCATGCCTATGCGAATATGCGAGCTGCCTTCTGCGTTGAGTTGCTTGTTGAATCGTTCCAGTGCGCGGCTGACATCGGCTGCGGCCATCAAACCAGCACGGGCGGAACTTGCGGGGTCGGCGGTTTCGAACACGGCCAAAAGACCATCGCCCATGTATTTGTCGACCACCCCACCTTCGGCAGTGATCGCAGGAACGATCGCGTCAAAAAAACGGTTCAGAAGGAAGACAATATCATAGGGCAGCTGTCCCGTCGTGCGCGACGTAAACCCACGCATGTCCAGAAACAGAACGGCAAGCTGACGTTCCTGGCCTTGGCTGGCATGTGCGCGGTTTCGAAGGCCATCAGGACGAAACATTCGAAAGGCCGTAATCGGCTGAGTCGGGCGGATTTGGCAAGCCAGCCGCGCGCCTTTGGGCGCCCGGACTGCGGCAAGGCTGCGGGCTTCAACTTCGCTTGGAGCCGGAAGCTCTGCCGCACCGTCTTCGACAATGACTCGGCACGTGGTGCAGCGGCCTTTGCCACCGCACAGGGCCGTATGTGGGATGCCATTGGCCTGCGATATCTCAAGCAGGGTCATGCCTTTTTCAGCGACGACCTCTGGTCCTTCGACATATGTAACGCGGACCGAATGTCTGCGCCGTAGAAGTTTGCGTCCCGCAAACACGGCCAACGAAACACCCAGAGCGATCCAAAAGGCCAATAGCGCATTGTCCTTGACGCTAAACAGAGCCTGAAATTCTTCGGGCGACGGCCAATTGTAATGCTCGATATATTGGTCGCGCAGAAACGGGTCGCCGAAATCGGCCCAAATCCGCCGCCCTTCTGTCAATAGTCCCGCCATCGAAAATGACGGGACGAACACGGCCAATCCGATCAGATAGGGGACTGTTTTGGGCCACCATTTGGTCAACCGCAGCCACATATGAAGACCAATGCAGCTGTGCACCCAAACGACCAGCAAGAGCATGCTTTGCATCCAGATCGCCGAGCTGGGCCACATCAGCGCGATGATGTATCCCATCTCGTCGTTCACGTTGAACACCTCGTGCGCGTAACGTGTGTGAACGATATGCGCGATCAGTTGCAGCGGGATCAGCAATCCCAGAACAATCTGCAATGCCATGCTCAGCGGCATTTTTAGTGTTTTGCGTTGACTGATCGAATAGAGCGCCAGACCCGAGTGAATGAACAAAGCAGCATAGAGCAAGGCGCTGCCGATGTCGTGACGGGTGACAGCGTGGCGGCCGTCTTGCATTCCGTGCAGGTAATCGGTGTGGAACAGGCCCAAGCCGATATTGATGAAGTGCAGGAATGCAAACGCGAAAAGGATCAGGCCACTGCCAATCCTCAGCCGGGTTATCCACCCGCCTTGCCACAATACGCTCTTCACTTCAGGTCACCTGTGAATTCTTGCCTTGTACCCCGAGTCTGATACGGGCGCGCGGGCGGGTCAAGAATAAGCAGGTACCCAGGTTTCTGACGGCGCATCGACGCAAATAAGCCGGGCACTGGTACGGAACAGAACCACATGGCTGAGCTGGGGCCGTGATCGAGAGCTATAGATCATGCCATCGGCACCTAAAGCTCGAGCCTTGTCCGAGAATTGCCAGGTTGGAGAACGCCCGCAGGTTTTTGCAATGTCTTGCCAAACGATGGATGCTTCGGGCTGACCTCTCAGGTCGACAAGACGTGCCTCTGTGATCCTTGCACGTTGCAGGATTCGCGGTGGGTCATCGCGCGATACATAGCGACGTATCGCGACTTCGACCCCTTCGGGGCTGAGAGATGCATAAAGTGCGGTCTGACCTGCATAGTGAAAACGCCCCTCTGGCGCCCGAGCGGGGGCCAAAGGGGCGTCTGAATGTGTTCGAAACAGAATTCTCCAGACCGGGCCGGAGAATTCTATCATTGGCTAGTCCTGCTCCGCCAGGAACCGCTCGGCATCCAGCGCTGCCATGCAGCCCATACCGGCGCTGGTAACGGCCTGACGATAGATGTGGTCAGTCAAGTCACCGGCGGCGAATACGCCAGGTATGGAAGTCTCGGTCGAACCCGGCTTGGTCACGACATAGCCACCCATGTGGGTTTCAAGCGTGTCCTTGACCAGCTCGTTTGCAGGGGCGTGACCGATGGCAATAAACACGCCCTTACAAGGAATCTCAGAGATTTCACCGGTTTTCACGTTCTTGACGCGCACGCCCTCAACGCCCAAAGGCGCATCGGTGCCAAGCACTTCATCCAGCTCGTGGAACCAAAGCGGTTCAATCTTTTCGTTTTTCATCAGGCGATCCTGCAGGATTTTCTCGGCCCGCAACTCGTCGCGACGGTGGATCAAGGTGACCTTGCTGGCAAAGTTCGTCAGAAACAGAGCTTCTTCCACGGCAGTGTTGCCGCCGCCAATGACAACGATTTCCTGTCCACGATAGAAGAACCCATCGCAGGTGGCACAGGCCGAGACACCAAAGCCTTTAAACTTGTCCTCGGACGGCAGCCCAAGCCATTTTGCGCGTGCGCCGGTCGCCAGAATGACTGCATCAGCTGTATAGGTCGTGCCGCTGTCGCCTTTGGCAGTGAAGGGGCGTTTGCTGACGTCCAGATCGCTGATGATGTCACCGATGATCTCACATCCCATTGCCTTAGCATGGTCCTGCATACGAACCATCAGGTCGGGGCCTTGAACCTCTGTATCGCCGGGCCAGTTCTCGACCTCTGTGGTGGTGGTCAACTGACCGCCGGGTTCAATGCCCTGAACCAGGATCGGTTCCAGCATTGCGCGGCTGGCATAAACGCCCGCCGTGTATCCGGCGGGCCCCGATCCTATGATCAGAACCTTGGTGTGTTTCGTTTCGGCCATGGTACCCCCAACTCGATCTGCCTGATGTGGGCGCGTGGCCCCTTGGCGACTGGATATAGCGACCCGATGGCGGTGCTTAAAGCCCCTTCCTGACAGAGAACCGCTATGCATTACGCGAATGGCGCCCATAAATAGGGCGTTTAAAATAAAGAATATTGCGCTAACGCGAAAGATTATTGCGCATCTTCTGGGTGCTGATATAACAACCGAAAAATCAGGAGCATTTTATGGTCGCGACACAGCTGGATGAGATTGACCGCAAAATTCTGGCGGAATTGCAGGCAGACGGTCGAATGACCAATGTCGAACTTGCGAAACGTGTCGGCATTTCTGCGCCTCCGTGTTTGCGGCGCGTCCGTACGCTTGAGGAATCCGGCCTGATCCGCGGTTACCACGCCGAAGTGAACGCGCGAAAGTTGGGATTCGAGGTTCAGGTCTTTGCCAGCGTTGGTTTGGAAAGTCAGGCCGAGACCGAACTGAGCGCCTTCGAAGAGCGGTGCCGCGACTGGCCCTTGGTCCGCGAATGCCACATGCTGAATGGCGAGGTTGATTTCATCCTGAAATGCGTCGCCCCTGACCTTAGCAGTTTTCAGCGGTTCCTGACCGGCGATTTGCTGACCACCCCAAATGTGGCCAGTGTTAAGACATCGCTTGTGATTCGAGGCGCTAAGGACGAGCCCGGTGTGCCGTTCGATGTTCTGGAAGAACGCATGAACCGGATGGCCTGAAGCGCATCCGTTTATGTGCGGAACAACATGGCGGAAGAATCGCTGTAACGATCAGGAACAGCACCCAACCCAAAAGAATCTGCATAAAGCCCCCACTCTGCAGCACTGACAAAAATTTACGCTGTGATCGCGTCCACCTCTCCGTCGCCAGCACGCGGCATCAGCAGCGGACCAAAATCATTCAGCGAATCGGCATGCGCGAACAGGTTCAGGTAGATCGAGCGCAAGGAATGGCTGATCATCCGAACTGCATTGACACCGGGATGATACGTCTCGAACTGCAGCCCGTCGATCTTGATCACAGAATGGCGCTTGAGACAGATATGGAACAGTTCGATCGGCGTTGGCGGCAGGGTTTCGACCACGCTCATTCCGTCCTGAAATTCGTGAACCGGGGTCAAAACGGTCTCATTGCCGTGCAGATGGCGCAGGTGGGACGGGGTTCCAACCAACCGCGCCGCTGGGCCCGCGATAACGCCTGAAAGAGGTTTCTGCATCCCGAATGTGTCGGCCATGATCCGCGTCAGAGGGCGAGTCCGACCTCGGGAATCCTCGCGTCCGGGAACCAGGGTCACAGAGCCTTTCCATAGCACAGTCTGAGACGAGCCATCCTGCGTCAGTACAGTATCACCGGGCAGCAGGTCCTCAATCGCGAGCGGGCCGGTTTCCGTCTCAATTAAAGATCCTCGGGTAAAGGCGCAGAATGCGTCCTCGAACATCGGCAAAGCGGGCGCGATATGGCGGGTCTGAGAGATATCGCCATTTGGCAGCAGCGCGCTCACTTCATAGCGCCGCAGTTGCGCCTTTGGTTTGTCCCTTGGCGCATCCCGCAGCATCGCCGAAGTATCGACGGCGTTTTTGGCCGCGCGCGAAAGCGAATGTGGAATAGGCATTTTTATTCCGTCCCTTCTATCATCCGTGCAGACAGGTTGAACCCTCCGTACAGGCCCGTCTGACCGATCTTTTTCTTTGTTTTGAATGAAAGGGCGACCTCAGGGCGAGCGTCAAACCGACGTCGCAACGTGATGGTATTCAGCACACCTTTGGTCAACATCTTGACCCCCCAGACAAACTCACAACAACGCCGGCGAAAATTACCCGCGCACACAACGCCCCTGAACCTGACCGCGGAAAATACCTGCGGCAGGTCACGCATCGGGCCGGAGCACCCCTCCGATGCGCGTCTTGGCCCCTGGAACCGGCAGCTTGGTACCCTGGGCGTCACGATCAGACCCCTTCCGCCAAACGACGGGCAACCCTGACCGAGTCGCTGGAAATGCTTTTCCACGGCATCTCCGGCGTCTTTTCGTTGGTCGCCGCGACAACGGCGCTCAGAAAGCGAGATTTTACCTTCATGATCTGGTCCTGCTCCTCTGGGGTTTTTGGGCCCCATTTCCCTTTGGTATGCCAATCTGACGCCATATTGAGGCAGCGATAAGGCTGATCCGGGATCAATTCAGGACAAAATGAAGGTTAGCAGCTCCTCTTTCTTCATACTGTCTCACACTGCTGGAGCATCGGCAGATAAACACCTGAGAGCGGACAATAAAACTCAACTTGTTACGACTCAGGTAGACACAAAGAATGTGGCAAAAAAGCGGCGAAATCGCCACAATTCAGTCTAGGTCTACAATTTGATTGCAGAAATAAGGCGGCCATAGTCCGCTTCTTTGGCGTGCGTAGATCGCCGGTAGGAATAGAATCTGTCGGGGTCTGAATAGGTGCAGTGCCGGGTCCATTCAGCTTGGCCTACGCCTGCCTGTCGAAGGCGATGCAAACCGTAAGCGGGAAGGTCAAATTGCAACCTGTCGCCTTCCCCATTTGCGAAGAAACGCAGATTTTCTGTCGTTTCTGCGACGAAATCATCCAGGAACTCAGGCCCGACCTCATATGCTTGTTGCGAAATCGACGGGCCAATCACAGCGACCGTGTTTTCGCGCTTTGCCCCCAGTTCTTCCATGGCGTCCAGAGTCGATTCGAGAACGCCGTCCAAAGCCCCGCGCCACCCTGCGTGGGCCGCGCCGATAACATTTGCGTGGGTGTCGGCAAAAAGAACGGGCTGGCAATCCGCTGTAAGTATGGTCAGGGCCAAGCCCGGAGTAGCTGTGACCACTGCGTCCGCGCGTGGACGCTCGCCGTTCATCGGTGCGTCAACCTTAACCACGGTCGGAGAATGCACCTGGTGTACGCCAATAAGCGCCTCGGGCTCGACCTCCATCGCCTGAGCCACACGCGCCCGGTTGATCGAAACAACCTCGGTCTGGTCTGACGAGCCGTAGCCGCAATTCAAGCCGGAAAACACCCCTGATGACGCTCCGCCACGGCGGCTGAAAAAGCCGTGGCGTACGTCTGACAGCATGTCCGAGGTCAGTATTTCCAGTGTCATGGTTCCAGTCCCGGTGGAGGTGCCGCGTAAGAGGGGTAGAGCCCCAGTACTTTGAACAGGTTTCCCATTTCCTCGGGATGCGTCAACCTGCGATGTGCGGTCACCAGCGTATCAAGCTCGGACCCGCCGAGCGGTTTGGCCAAAGCTTGCGCACGGGCGGTAATGCCAAGCCGTTCCAGAAACACGCCCTGATAGGTCAGGCGGGAATAGGCGCAACCGGCGGCACGTGCTGCCAGGGCAAGAGGTTCGAAATCCACATGCGCGGTCAGATCCGCCTGACCGGGTGTATCCAGCGGATTCACACGCTCATGCCCGCGCAGGGCCTGAAACGTGTCGCCCAGCGAATACCAGTCGCCATAATCCACGATCAGACCGGCACCGCCGTGGCTGGCGATTCGACCCGCGATGACGGTCAGGATGGGGATAGCTGCCGCGCAAAGCTCAACCAGATCGCCATCTTTCGTGTCTTGCAATCGGTCCGTCAGAGCGACCTGATCCGCCTGAGCACCCAGTCCGAAGGTCAGCGATTCGCCCTTAGCCCCGATAAGGCGCTCGCGCCACGCCAGGCCGTCGCGCAGGAACTGGCGGATGGGCAGGGCGTCAAAGAACTCGTTGGCGACCAGAAACAAGGGCGCGTCGGGCAGGTCGGTGAGCGTTGTGATCCGGCGCGGTGCAAAATCCTTCAACGTTTCTGCCTGTATGTCGCGCAACGTCGGTGAGGCTTCGAATAACACGATTTCAGCCGCATCATGGAACCCGTGGACCCCGCGTGTGGCCCGGAGGATGTCCGCCATCAGTGTTCCGCGCCCCGGCCCAAGCTCGGCCAGAACGAAGTGATCTGGGTGCCCCTGATCCATCCAGCTTTGCGCCAGACTTAGGCCGATTAATTCACCGAACATCTGACTGATTTCAGGCGCGGTGACGAAATCGCCCTGCGTACCCAAAGGGTCGCGTGTGGTGTAATAGCCATACGTCGGGTGCAGCAGGCATTCGGTCATGTAGTCGGCCACGGTCATCGGGCCGTCTTGCGCGATGCGCTCCAGCAGATGGTCAATCAGGCTCATCGCGCGTTTCGCGCGCGCAGGGCGAACCATAGGCCAAGCGCGATCATTGGCAGCGACAAGAGCTGCCCCATGGTCAGGCCATATTCGCCAATAGGCCACGCCAGTCCCAGTGGGTTTCCGGCCGAGATAAACTGTGCGTCCGGTTGCCGAAAGAACTCAACGATGAACCGGGACGCACCATACCCGGCCAGAAACACACCCATAACCAGTCCGGGTTTGCGCAGCGCGCCCTTGCGGTAGACCAGCCACAGCAGCGCAGCCCCCAGCAGCAACCCCTCCAGCGCGGCCTCGTAAAGCTGCGAGGGATGACGTGCACACATGCCAACCAGCACACCGGGGCAGTCTTGCGCGGCAGGGCCGGGGAAGATTACCGCCCATGGCAACTCGCTGGGGCGGCCCCAAAGCTCGGCGTTGATGAAGTTGGCCAACCGTCCCAGCAGTAACCCCGGCGGAACAGTGTGGGCAATGAGATCAGCCAGCGGCAGTACCGATATCTTGTGACGGCGCGCATAGATGTAAGAGGCAACAATCACCCCCAGCAGACCGCCGTGAAAGGCCATGCCACCCTGCCAGACTTTCAAAATGTCCGCCGGGTTCGCAAGATAGTAGTCGCGCTGATAAAACAGCACGAACCCAAGTCGACCACCCAGAATCACCCCAAGGATGATCCAAGTGATCAGATCCTCAAGCTGCTGGGGTTTCATCGGCGGCGTGTTATCCGCCCAAAGCGCGGGGCGTTTCAGCGCCGCTGACCCCAGCCTCCACGCGATTAGGATGCCTGCGATATAAGCCAGCGCGTACCAACGTAGGGCGAACTCCATCCCCAATAGTGAGATCGAGAACAGTTCGGGCGACAGATCGGGGAAATTCAGAACAGCCTGCATGTGCGTCTCATTGCCCGTGCTTTGCAGGGCAAGTCAACCTTGAGCCTGACGCAAAGTTTACCCATATAGAGAACAACCGCGATTTCGGAGAAAAACCATGCAGACCCGCAACAAGATCCTCGACGATGTTTCCCAACTGATGACCAACGCCATGGGCGTGGCGCAGGGCGCGCGGGAAGAGGCCGAGAATGCGATGAAGTCGATGATCGACCGCTGGCTGGCGGACCGCGATTTCGTCACCCGCGAAGAATTCGATGCGGTCCGCGCCATGGCGCAAAAGGCGCGCGAAGAAAACGCAGCCTTGGAACAGCGTATCGCCGCGCTTGAGGCAAAGCTGGACAAGTAACGTCTCAGCACAGATTCGAAGATAGAGAGAACGCCGCGCAATCTGAGGCCAGATTGTGCGGTGTTGTGCATTTTGCTGCCCTGCAAACGCAAATCAAGACAAAGCTGTGCTCGGCGCCAATATTTTGATCTCCGTTGCTGTTCGTCCACAACTTATTGCTGTTATCCCCAATAAATAGGGTTGCCAGATGGGTGCGCGCGGCGCACCATATTTAGTACAGGCACATGGGGGAAGCCCGGCTTGTAGAGCAGGCAACTAGCGCTGGGGCGCTGCCAGCCCCGAATTGCTAGAGATAAGTGAGGTGGCATTATGGCCCTATCCGAGCAGTTTCTCGAAGAAGACCTTCATCCGATTGATATTGTTGAACACCTGGCCGAACATCACGACTGGGATTTTGATCGCATCGGCGATGATCAGATCGCCATGGCTGTCGAAGGACAGTGGCGCACCTATTCCATCACTCTGGCCTGGTCGAACTATGACGAAACCCTGCGCATGGTGTGCTCGTTCGAAATGGACCCGCCATCCGAGCGGGAAAGCGAGCTGTATGAGCTTCTGAACAAGATGAACGATCAGTGCTGGGCCGGGGCGTTTACCTATTGGGCTAACCAGAAACTGATGGTCTATCGCTATGGTCTGGTTCTGGCGGGTGGTCAGACGGCCAGCCCGGAACAGATCGACACGATGATCACTGCAGCTGTCCTGAGCGCTGAACGCTATTACCCGGCGATCCAGCTGGTCACTTGGGGCAATCGTGATCCCGAAGATGCGATGCAAGTCGCCATTGCAGAGGCTTACGGCCGCGCGTAAAGCTTTGCCCCAAGCCAGATAATGGGGAGGGGCAATCATGGACATGTCGCGCATCGCGGAACAGGGGCTTGTGCTTCTGGGATGCGGAAAGATGGGATCGGCCATGTTGGCTGGCTGGCTAGAGCATGGCTTACCAGCGTCGTCAGTCTGGGTCGTGGATCCGTACCCCTCGGACTGGTTGAAAGCACAAGGCGTCAATATCAACACACCGTTGCCCGAAGCCCCAGCCGTGGTGCTTGTGGCCGTCAAACCGCAGATGATGGGCGAAGCATTGCCCGCGATCAAAGCGCTGGGCGGGGGCGGAAGCCTGTTCGTCTCGGTCGCGGCGGGGACGTCGATTTCCACATTTGAATCTGTGTTGGGCGCGGGCACGCCGATCGTACGGGCGATGCCGAATACGCCTGCAGCAATCCGGCAGGGCATCACGGCGCTGATCGGCAACGCACAGGCCTCCGAGGCCGATGTGACCATAGCCGAAAACCTGCTGTCCGCGATTGGTGAGACTGTCCGGCTGACGGATGAGGCGCAGATGGACGCAGTGACTGGCCTAAGCGGATCGGGTCCGGCCTATGTGTTCCACCTGATCGAAACGCTGGCCGCTGCGGGGCAGGCGCAGGGCTTGCCGCATGAACTGGCAATGAAGCTGGCCAAATCTACTGTTGCAGGGGCAGGCGCGCTTGCGATGACCGCCGACGAAGACCCCGCGCAGCTGCGAGTCAATGTGACCTCGCCCAATGGCACCACGCAGGCAGCGCTCGAGGTGCTGATGCACGAAGAACAGGGTTTCCCAGACCTGCTGCACCGCGCCGTCAAAGCCGCGACCGACCGATCCAAGGAGCTGTCCCGTGAGTGAGATTTCCTTCGACGATTTTCTCAAGGTCGACATCCGCGTGGGTGAAGTGATCCGCGCCGAGCCGTACCCCGAGGCCCGTAAGCCGGCGATCAAGATGTGGATCGACTTCGGCGATGAGATCGGCGAGCGAAAGACGTCGGCCCAGATCACCGCGCATTACGATCCGGCTACGCTGGTGGGCAAGCAAGTTATGGCCGTGGTGAACTTCCCGCCGCGCCAGATAGGCAAGTTCATGTCCGAGGTGCTGGTTCTGGGTCTGCCCGACGAAAATGGCGAGATCGTTCTGATCGGACCGGATGGAGAGGTTCCGACCGGCGGGAGGATGCACTGATGAAATTATTGATTACACGCCCCATGACCGACGCCGTAATGGAGCGCGCACGGACGGAGTTCGATGCGGAGATTCGCGAAGGAACGTCGCCACTGACACCGGATGAGATGCGGCGGGCCTTGACGGAATTCGACGTGGTAATGCCAACGCTTGGCGATCTTTTTTCGGCGCAGGTATTCGCGGATGTGTCCGATCCGCGCTGCAAACTGCTGGCCAATTTTGGCGTCGGCTACAACCATATTGACGTGGACGCGGCCAGCGCGTCAGGTATTGCGGTCACCAATACGCCGGGTGCCGTTACGGATGCCACAGCCGATATCGCCATGACTTTGTTGCTGACAACCGCGCGCCGTGTCGGGGAAGGAGAACGCATCGTCAGGGCTGGGGGCTGGCATGGCTGGCATCCCGCGCAAATGCTGGGCCACCACGTCACCGGCAAGCGGGTGGGTATCGTTGGCATGGGTCGGATCGGACAGGCCATTGCCCGGCGCTGTCACTTTGGGTTTTCCATGCAGGTTGCCTATCAGTCGCGTAGTGCGAAGGAATTGGAATTCCCGGCAGAGTTCGTACCCGATCTATCCGCTTTGGCCGCGTCGGTCGATTTTCTGGTGCTGGCCGTCCCCGGTGGAGCGGAAACTCAACATCTGATCAATGCGCCGGTACTTGAGGCGATGAACCCCAATGCCTTACTGATCAATATCGCGCGCGGAGAAGTCGTGGACGAGGCTGCCCTGATCGCAGCCCTTCAGTCCGGACAGATCGCAGGGGCGGGGCTGGATGTATACGAATTCGAACCCAAGGTTCCGCAGGCGCTGATCGACATGGAGAACGTGACCCTTTGCCCGCATCTGGGTACCGCCACTGAAGAGGTGCGCACCGATATGGGTTACCTGGCGCTGGACAATGTTGCGGCCTTTATCGCAGGCCGGGCGCTGCTGACGCCGGTTTAACCGCCCATCGCCTCGCGCCAGTGTCGGCGACAGAGCGAGACATAGGTTTCGTTCCCGCCGATCTGAACCTGTGCTCCTTCGGTGATCGTATTCCCGTGCGCGTCCTGACGGATGACCATTGTGGCCTTGCGCCCACATTCGCAAATCGTTCGAACTTCGCGCATCTCATCCGCCAAGGCCAAGAGGGCTGCAGAGCCGGGAAACAGCTGTCCCTGAAAATCTACCCGTAACCCATAGGCAAGAACCGGTACGTTCAGATCATCCACGGCACTGGCCAGCTGCCAGACCTGATCGCGGGTCAGAAACTGTGCCTCGTCCACAAACACGCAGGCCACCTTACCCTGCGCCAGACGGCTCTCGATCATGTCGAACACATTATCTTCTGCCCCGAACGTGTCCGCATCTGCAGATATGCCAATGCGCGAGGCGATCTTGCCCACGCCCGCGCGACCGTCAAGCTGTGCGGTCATAAGATAGGTGTCCATGCCGCGTTCACGATAGTTGTGCGAGGCCTGCAATAACACGGTCGATTTGCCCGCGTTCATGGTTGAATAGTTGAAGTACAGTTTTGCCATGTGCCCGGGTCTAAAACGCCTGATCCGCATGGGCAAGTAACCAAATTCTAAGAAATAAGCGACGTCGCCGTTGTCGTTGCAAGGGTCGAGCGAAAGCTCATTGGGGATGGATACCCCCACGTCAACAACAGCGACGCCGTCGGCCATCATGCGGCCATAACAGAGCAAGACCAGAAAACCGCCTTGCAAACACTCATTACCGGCTGGAAACGCCGCCACTCACTCACAAAATCCCTGCATATCTGAGGGATAGTCAATTTATGGCATTTCAATTATGACTCGAGTATGGGAAATTTCCTTACCCTTTCCCCCATAGTGGCAGATGTCGTGGGAAAGCCAGGCAGTAAAGGTTGAAACATGGCAGATATCGGGGCTTATCTGAAAAAACATACCGAGGCGTTGGTAAAAGACGTCGGCATTGAATCGGCCTGCGAGATTACAGGCAAGTCCAAGGCAACATTGGGTCGGTACTATTCGGACAACGCGGAACATGCGGACCGTTTTATGCCAGTCGATGCGGTTGCTCGGCTCGAGGCCGTCTCGAACTTTCCGCATGTGACCTCGGCCCTGGCGGATCTTAAAAATATCACGCTGTCCTATGATGGCCGTAATACGGATACCCCCAGGACCGGAGGTGTGAATTCGGATGTCATCGCCTTAAGCCAACGGTTTGCAATGCTGATGACCGAATATCAAGCTGCTATTGAAGACGGCATCATCACCGTCAACGAGGCCAAGCGCTTGTTGAAGGAGACCAGCTTGTTGCAACAGGTCCTGATCGAGATGAAGCTGCATCTGGAAGAAGAAAGCGTGAGTTGATCGCCGGTTTTTCGTTAATCGAAATCGAAAAGCCGTTTAAGGTCGCCACCAAACGCGTCAGCTAATTCCTTTGCAGACTGATCGAATTCCGGTTTCAGAAGGGGATCAGCACCCGCTTTCAAAAGCGCTTCAATAACGCTCAGGTTTTGTTTCTTAACCGCGACGTGAAGGGGCGTTTCCGACATGTCGCCGACTGCGTTTACGTCAGCGCCAGCGGCAATCAACGTCAGGGCCGCGTAGGTGTCGTCGCGCCAAAGAACGGCGTGCAACGCAGTATCACCGTTTGACGCGCGGCTGTTCAAAGAAACCGGAGCTTCGCCGAGAGATTCCGGGAAAAGAACGTCCGAACAAGATGCCAGGATATCTTCCAGAGACGCACGTGCTTTAGGTTTGGTTGCCATTTTGTGAACTCAGAATGATTGGTGTCGCTGACTCAGCAAATGCGTGCAAAGGCAAGTTGACTTCAATCCATCACGCCAAAGGGTTTTGGAGCAAGTGAATTCTTGAGTTGCGCGATGGATCGAGCTGACTATCCGTGCCGCCGCACGATTACCGAACCTACGGAATACCCCGCCCCGAAGGAACAGATCAGACCGACTTCTCCATCCGCGAAATCATCCGAGTATTTCGAGAATGCGATGATCGACCCTGCTGAGGACGTGTTGGCGTAGTCCTGCAAGATATTGGGTTGTTCGCCGGGTACGGGCTCGCGGCCCAGAACTTTTTTGCCTATGAAATCGTTCATCGTCTTGTTCGCCTGATGTAGCCACAGGCGTTTCAGGTCAGAGCTGTTTAGCCCTTCGGAGTCCATATGGTCGGCAATGTGCTTGCTGACCATCGGAAGCACTTCCTTGAAGACTTTACGGCCGTTCTGCATGAATTGCATGTCGCGGCGATCAACTACGCCATCGGGGCGCGAACGGCGCAGGTAGCCGTTGTTGTTGCGAATGTTGTTCGAAAACTCGGTTGCGCAACGGGTGGAGAGGATTTCGAAATAGGGACCATTTGCGTCTTCAACACGCTCGATCAGGGTGGCGGTCGCTACGTCTCCGAAAATGAAATGGCAATCGCGGTCGCGCCACTCCAGATGGCCCGAGCAAATCTCGGGATTGACCACCAGCGCGGATTTCACTGACCCTGACCTGATCATGTCAGCGGCCGCCTGAATACCGAAGGTGGCCGAGGAACAGGCGACATTCATGTCAAAGCCAAAGCCTTTGATCCCCAGCGCCTGCTGGATTTCGATCGCAATCGCCGGATAGGCCCGTTCGTGGTTCGAGGCGGCGCAGATCACCAGATCCACATCTTCTGGTGCGCGCCCGGCCTGGGCCAGCGCCTTTTTGCAAGCATCCACGGCCATCTCAGTCATGATGCCGGGTTCATCATCACTGCGCTGGCGCAGCAAGGGGTGCATCACGTCGGGGTCCAGCACGCCGGTCTTGTCCATCACATACCGGTTCTCGATGCCTGACGCTTTGAGAATGAACTCTTCCGATGAATGCTGCAGGGGTTCCACTTCACCCGAAGCAATCGCGTCGGCATTTTCGGCATTCACCTTATCGGCGTATGCATTAAAGGCGGCAACAAGTTCCGCGTTGGTGATGACGTTGTCTGGCGTGAACACACCGGTGCCGGTGATTGCTGGCGTATACATTGTTGCCCCTGCGTTTTTCGGATTTGCCCAAAATGCAGTCAACGCAAGGTTAGTTCAAGAGAGATTGACCCAAGGGAATATCAAAGTTGCGGCGTCAATGCGCTTCAAATCTTGAATAGTTCATTTTTTGAAGTATATGACGCCCTGTGAACGGCAACGGATTCGACACATGACATTCGACGACAGCGCACTGGTAAAGCGACTAAGCCCCGAAATGCAGGCCATGATGGGGGTCTATGCCCTCTATTGGAAGCTGGAAGAGAGCTTTGATTTGATGGAGGTCGAACTGACCCATCAAGAGTGTCACATGGTGATAAAACTGGACCAACCCAAGCGTATGGGCGTTTTGGCGGCGGATATGCTGACGGTGCCATCCACAATCACGTCTACTGCTGATGCTTTGGAAACGGCAGGATACCTGACGCGAGAGCGCGATCCGGACGACCGTCGAGCCTGGCTGTTGGTGTTGTCCGACAAGGGGTTGGCGATGCGCCAGACTTTGGTGGCCGAGGCCGGGGCGCTGTTTCAGCGCGCATCCGGTTTGACGCCTGATGAAACGGCCGAATTCGCCCGGCTTGCCCGGAAAATCCGTGAAAACATTCTGAAAACGGGAATACCCGAGGGGTTGAAGAAATGAAATTGATCTCTGTTTTGGGCCTCGCCCTGACCATGCTGGCCACCACGGCCATGGCAGAAAGTGCTGCCAAGCCGGTCAAGCTGATGGTTGTGCAAGAAACTGCGCCCGGGTTTTCGCGGCAGTTCTTTGGCCGGGTCGCAGCGCGACAGACGGTTGATCTGGCTTTTCAGGTGGCGGGGCAAATCGTTGATATGCCGGTAACCGAAGGTTTCGTGATTCCCAAAGACGAATTGATTGCGGAACTGGATCGTGAACCATTCCAGCGTCGCTACGACCGGGCTGTGCTGCAGAAAGATCAGGCGGACCGGACGCTGGCGCGCTTGTCCCGTCTGCGGGGAACTGCAGCAAGTCAAGTTGCTGTGGATGATGCCGAGACAGCGGCTCAGCTGGCGGATATTGCGGTGCGCGATGCGCTTTATGATCTAGAGCAGGCAACGCTAACAGCCCCCTTTGATGCTCTGGTTTCAAGCCGGGCAGTGGAATCCTTTACGACCGTCTCGGCGGGGACACCGATTGTGCGTATCCATGACATGTCCGAGCTACGCATCGAAGTCGACGTGCCCGAGATTTTGTTCCAGCGCTCGGGCCAGCAGGATGACATCACCATCACGGCGAAATTCCCTGTCAGTGACGAAGTATTCCCTCTGCAAATTCGGGAATTCGACGCCGAGTCGTCGAGCGTCGGTCAGACTTTCCGTATTCAATTCGGCCTGACACCGCCAGAAGGTCTGCAGATTCTTCCGGGGTCATCGGTAACGGTGAATGTGCAGGTGCAGGACCAACGTACAGGTATCGTTGTTCCGGCCACAGCGGTTGTTGCGGATGCGGAAGGTGTTTTGGGTGTCTTTGTCTTTTCGCCCGTCGGCGCGGATGAAGGCAGTGTCAAATGGGTCCCCGTGACCATTGAACCCACGGCATCGGGTGACGTAAGCGTCCTGTCCGGGCTGGAGGATGGCGATGAAATCGTGGTTGCCGGAGGCGGAGCGCTGATCGACGGGCAAGCCGTACGCCGCTTTGCCGGCTTTGCGAACTAAGGGGCGGACGCATGAATATCGCACGCGCATCCATAGACCGGCCAATCTATACGTGGTTGATCATCCTGATCGCCTTGTTCGGCGGCATCTGGGGTTTTCTGTCGCTTGGGCGACTGGAGGACCCGGCCTTTACCATCAAGAATGCTGTCATCGCCACGCAGTATCCCGGCGCAACGGCCGAGCAGGTGGCTCTGGAGGTATCGGAGCCACTGGAATCGGCCATTCAGCAGATGGGAGAGGTCAAAACCATCACCTCGCTCAACCAGCCGGGATTTTCGCTGATCGAGGTTGAGATCAAGTCAACCTATGACGGTACCGAGCTGCCCGAAGTCTGGACCAAGCTGCGCGCCAAGGTTCGCGACGCAGCCCGGGCGTTGCCGTCCGGAGTCGGCCAGCCGCTGGTCAACGATGGATTCGGCGACGTGTTCGGCCTTTTCTATGCAGTCACTGCGGATGGCTTTTCGGACGCTGAAAAACACGAACTATCCACGTTTCTGCGGCGCGAATTGCTGACGGTCGAAGGAGTGGCCGATGTCGAAGTCATGGGCCTGCCGCAAGAGGCGATTTTCGTCGAACCGGACTTGGCAATCTCGGTCAATCAGAACGTGCCGCTGCAGGCAATCAACGATGCGATTGCCAATGCGGATTCGGTGAACGCATCAGGCTCGTTGCGGTCTGCAGATGACCGAACAACGGTCCTGACCGCCGAAGGCTCCGACACTGTTTCGGCCATTGCGGGTCTGTCCGTTGGATCGCAGGGGCAGGTGATCAACCTGTTTGACATGTCAAATGTGTACCGCGGCCGCCAGACCGACCCGGATGTCATCATCCGCTTTAACGGGGAAGAAGCCTTTACGCTGGGCATTGCGGGGCTGTCGACCGAGAACATTGTCGAGGTTGGCAAGCGCGCAGACGAGAAATTCGCCGAACTTGACGGGCAAATCCCCTACGGTGTCGAAATCCTGCCGATCTATCAGCAGCACGTGGTCGTCGAGCAAGCCTCGAACGATTTTCTGTTGAACCTTGCGATGTCGGTGGCAATCGTCGTTCTTGTCCTGGCCTTGTTCATGGGTTGGCGGGCCGCGATTGTCGTCGGCTCGACGCTGTTGCTGACCGTTGTCGGGACGTTGCTGTTCATGGCGCTGTTTTCCATCGAGATGGAACGGATTTCCCTAGGGGCCCTGATTATTGCGATGGGTATGCTGGTCGACAACGCCATCGTGGTCGCCGAAGGAATGCAAATCGCAATGTTGCGGGGCAAAAACTCGCGCGATGCAGCGGACGAGGCCGCGTCCAAAACCCAAATTCCGCTTTTGGGGGCGACCATCATCGGCATCATGGCTTTCGCCGGGATAGGCTTAAGCCCGGACGCGACCGGAGAGTTCATGTTCTCGCTGTTTGCCGTCATCGGAATATCACTTTTGCTGAGCTGGATTCTGGCCCTGACGGTTACTCCGATGCTGGGACATTACTTTTTCAAGCAGGGTAAAGCTGGTGCAATTGATGCCTATGGCGGTATCATGTTCCGCGTCTACGGAGCGATCCTAAGATGGGCATTGCGGTTCCGCTGGTTGGTGATTGCCTTGTTGGTGTCTGTCACCGTGGCATGCTTTGCCGGGTTCGGGCTGGTGAAACAGCAGTTCTTTCCCGACTCGAACACGCCGCTGTTCTTCGTCCATTACAACCTGCCGCAAGGAACGCCGATCGCGCGGACCGCTGAGGATATGGCGGTTTTCGAAGAGTGGCTGGCCAACCGGGATGATGTAGTGTCCGTCGCCACCTTTGTCGGGCAGGGCGCGACCCGTTTCCTGCTAACTTATGAGGCAGAAAAACCCAATCCAAGTTACGGCCACCTGATCATCCGTACCAGGACGCTGGAGGACATCCCCCCGCTGCGTGCCGAACTTGCGGAATTTGGTCAGGCGCAATTTCCTGAAGGAAAGTTTCGTACAAGACGACTGATCTTTGGTCCGGGCGGAGGCGATCCGATCCAGGCCCGCTTCTCGGGCAGTGACCCGGTTGTGCTGCGCCAGCTTGCGGATGAGGCTGTGTTGCGGATGCGGGATGCGTCGCAAAACGCGCTACACGTTCATCATGACTGGCGTGAAAAGTCGTTGGCCGTCCAGCCGATCTATGCGACCGAACGTGCGCAGACGGCGGGTGTTACGCGCGAGGATATTGCGGCCACGCTACAGTTTTCGACCGATGGAATCACGGGCGGCGTTTTCCGCGAAAGGGATCGCCTGATCCCGATCATCCTGCGTCGACCGGCGGACGGAGATTATTCGATCGTGGACCAGGTCGTGTTCTCGGACCAATCCGAGCGCTTTGTTCCTATCGAACAGATGGTGGATGGGTTCGAATACAAGGCGTTGAACACGCTTGTGCACCGAAGGGACAGGGTTCTGACCATCACAGTTGGCGCGGATATTCCGGCGGGATTCACGGCGGCTCAGGTCCATTCCGAGGTCCGTGAGGCCATCGAAAGCATGGACCTTCCTGCAGGGTATCGGATGGAATGGGGTGGTGAGTTCGAAAATGCCGGCGAAGCGAATGAAAGCCTTGGGCGTCAACTGCCGCTGAGCTTGCTGATCATGGTGCTGATCTCGGTGCTGATCTTTAACGCGATCCGTCAGCCGATCATCATCTGGTTGCTTGTGCCTATGTCGGTCAATGGGGTGGTCTTGGGCTTGCTGGGCACCGGATTGCCCTTCACGTTTACGGCGCTGCTTGGGCTGCTGAGTCTCTCGGGGATGTTGATCAAGAACGGAATCGTTCTGGTCGAAGAGATCGATCTGGTACGCGAAACCGGCAAAGGGCTGCGCGAGTCGATCATTGAAGCCTCGGTCTCGCGTCTGCGTCCTGTGATGCTGGCAGCGATCACCACCATTCTTGGGATGGCGCCGCTGTTGACGGATGCATTCTTCAAATCGATGGCGGTGACGATCATGGGCGGACTGGCTTTTGCCACGATCCTGACCATGGTGGCGGCGCCGGTGTTCTACATGGTGTTCTTCCTGCCGGAATACCGGCGAAAGTCCGCGCCGCAACCTGTTGTTTAAATGAAAAACCCCCGGTCATCGACCGGGGGCTTTGCTTTATTCTGGTGCGGGAGTCAGCCCTGAAGAGATTTGACCTCGACATCGCCCTCGGCCTGCGCCTTGATCGCCAAAGCGGCTGCATGGCTGGCGGCCGCTGTGGTGAAATAGGGGATCTTGTCATAGAGCGCGATCGACCGGATGGCTTTGCTGTCTTCGACCGCCTGCGCACCTTCAGTGGTGTTCATCACCAATTGTACCTGACCGTCTTTCAACATGTCTGCCACGTCCGGACGACCTTCATAGACCTTGTTGACTACGTCGCAGGCCACACCCTGTTCCGCCAGCCATGATTGCGTGCCGCGCGTGGCAACCAGCGTAAAGCCCTGTGCCGTCAGCACCTGCGCCGCCTCAAGCATCGAGGGTGTTTTGTCGGCATCCTTGATCGAGATAAATGCGCGGCCCTCAGACGGCAGAACCATACCAGCGCCCATCTGCGCCTTGAGGAAGGCACGCGGGAAGTCGCGGTCCCAGCCCATGACCTCGCCGGTCGAGCGCATTTCCGGCCCCAGAATGGTGTCGACACCGGGGAAGCGGGCGAAGGGCAGCACCGCCTCTTTCACCGAGAACCACGGCATGTCCGGGTCGGCCAGCGTCATCTGGTCGGCAATCTTGGTGTCTTGACCTTCTTTGTAGGCAGGGCGCATCGGGAAGGTCGAGAGCTTCTCACCAGCCATGATACGCGCCGCGATGGACGCAATCGCGCTGTCGGTCGCCTTGGCGACGAACGGCACGGTCCGCGAAGCACGGGGGTTCACTTCGATCAGGTAGATCTCATCGTCCTTGATCGCGAACTGCACGTTCATCAGGCCCACGACGTTCAGCGCCTTGGCCAGTTTGAACGCCTGATCCTTGATCTGGTCGAGGATATCTTTGGACAGCGAGTAAGGCGGAAGTGAACAGGCCGAGTCGCCCGAATGCACACCGGCCTCTTCGATATGCTGCATAATGCCGGCCACATGCACATCAGCGCCGTCGCACAGCGCATCGACATCCAGTTCGACCGCGCCGGCCAGATAGCTGTCCAGCAGAACGGGGCTATCGCCCGAGACCACTACGGCCTCGTTAATATAACGTTTTAATTGCTCCATATCGCGCACGATCTCCATTGCGCGTCCGCCCAGCACGTAAGAAGGGCGGATCACCAGCGGGAAACCGATCTCGTCCGCGATCTCAAGCGCCTGTTCATCGGTCGAGGCAATGCCGTTCTTGGGCTGTTTCAAGCCCAATTCGTTGACCAGCGCTTGGAAGCGTTCGCGGTCTTCGGCAAGGTCGATGGCGTCGGGCGTGGTGCCAAGGATAGGAATGCCTTCGGCCTCAAGCGCGTTGGCCAGTTTCAGCGGGGTCTGACCGCCGAACTGAACGATCACACCGTGCAGCGTGCCGTTTTCCTGTTCCTTGGACAGGATTTCCATGACGTGTTCAAAGGTCAGCGGCTCAAAGTACAGGCGGTCCGAGGTGTCATAGTCGGTGCTGACGGTCTCGGGGTTGCAGTTGACCATGATGGTCTCATAGCCCTGTTCGGTCAGCGCGAAACATGCGTGACAGCAGCAATAGTCGAACTCGATTCCCTGACCGATCCGGTTGGGACCACCGCCGAGGATGACAACCTTTTTACGGTCGCTTGGGCGGGCTTCGCATTCGACCTCGCCCATCATCGGGGCCTCATAGGTCGAGTACATATAGGGTGTCTGCGCCTCGAACTCGGCGGCGCAGGTGTCGATGCGCTTGAATACAGCGTGCACACCAAGGTTGCGGCGGGCGCGGCGGATATTGGCCTCGTCCCGGCCAGTCAGGTTGCCCAGACGCGCGTCGGTGAAGCCCAGCATTTTCAGTTTGCGGATACCGTCTTCGGTGACGGGCAGTCCCTCTTTGCGGACCTGACGCTCGGCGTCGATTATCTCGCGGATGCGGGCAAGGAACCACGGGTCGAACTTGGTTACGCCGAAAATCTCATCGTCGGTCAGACCATGGCGCATGGCCTGCGCGATGGTGCGTAGGCGATCCGGTGTCTGTTGGCTGATGGCCTTGATCACGGCGGCCTTGTCGTCGGCTTCATCCCATAGGCCAACGTTCAGGCCGGGGATTTCAATTTCATCAAAGCCGGTCAGGCCAGATTCCATCGAGGCCAGCGCCTTTTGCATCGATTCGTGGATGGTGCGGCCGATGGACATGGCCTCACCCACCGATTTCATTGCGGTGGTCAGGTAGGGTTCCGAGCCGGGGAACTTCTCGAAGGCGAATTTCGGGATTTTGGTGACGACATAGTCGATGGTCGGCTCGAACGAGGCGGGCGTGACCTTGGTGATGTCATTGTCCAGCTCGTCCAGCGTGTAGCCCACGGCCAGTTTCGCGGCGATTTTCGCAATCGGGAAGCCGGTCGCCTTGGACGCCAGCGCAGACGAGCGAGACACGCGCGGGTTCATCTCGATCACGACCATCCGGCCATCGACCGGGTTGATCGCCCATTGCACGTTCGATCCGCCGGTCTCGACCCCGATCTCGCGCAGCACGGCAATCGAGTGGTTACGCATGATCTGGTATTCTTTGTCGGTCAGCGTCAGGGCCGGGGCAACCGTGATCGAGTCGCCCGTGTGCACACCCATCGGATCGACGTTTTCGATGGAGCAGACGATGATGGCGTTGTCGGCGGTGTCGCGCACCACCTCCATCTCATATTCTTTCCAGCCCAGCAGGCTTTCGTCGATCAGGATCTGACCCACGGGGGACGCATCCATGCCTGTGCGGCAAATATGGATATAGTCTTCTCGGTTATAGGCTACGCCGCCGCCGGTGCCGCCTAATGTAAAGGCGGGGCGGATGATGGCGGGCAGACCGACGGTCTCCAGCGTCTCAAGCGCCAGCGCTACGCCCGCGTCCAGATCTTTCTTGCCGTCCGCGTCCTTGGGGGCGGTCACAATCTCGGCCTTGGGGTTTTCGATGCCCAGCCGGTCCATCGCCTCGCGGAACAGTGCGCGGTCTTCGGCCATCTCGATGGCGTCACGCTTGGCACCGATCATCTCGACGCCGAACTTATCCAGCACGCCCATCTCTTCCAGCGCTAGCGAAGTGTTCAGCCCGGTCTGCCCGCCCATGGTGGGCAGCAGCGCGTCGGGGCGCTCTTTCTCGATGATCTTGGCAACAACTTCGGGGGTGATCGGCTCGATATAGGTGGCGTCGGCCAGACCGGGGTCGGTCATGATCGTGGCAGGGTTCGAGTTCACCAGAATGACCCGGTAGCCTTCTTCGCGCAGCGCTTTACATGCCTGAGCGCCGGAATAGTCGAACTCGCATGCCTGACCGATGACAATGGGGCCCGCCCCGATGATCATGATCGACTTGATGTCGGTTCTTCTCGGCATGGCCACGTTCCTTCAATTGTTCGCGAGTCAGGGCACCCCCAAGCGCCCAAATTGTCCTGCGTTATAGGGACAGCGCGAAAAGGTTCAAGGGGTATCGGAAACAGGGGGGAAATTGCCGCTTTCCCCTCTTTCCCTCGGCACCGTATTCTCTATACCGCGCAGCACGGCAAATGAGGATGCAGGTGCGTATTCGTTTCGATCAGGGCCCGGCCGGGCAAGGGACCACTTTTGACCGGCCCACGCAGGTTATCCGCGCCGACCGCGCGGAGGACGTGCCCCACGCGTTGGAGGCGCTGGATTCCGCGCGCGCGGATGGTGCGTGGTTGGCCGGTTATGCCAGCTATGAGCTTGGTTATGCGCTGGAGCCGAGGTTGTCCGCGCGGATGCCCGAGGGCCGCCGCCTGCCATTGCTGTGCTTTGGCGTCTTTGACGCGCCAGCCCAAAGCGACCTGCCTGCGCCTGCGGGTGGAGTGACCGGTTTCGCGCCTCGCTGGGACGAAGCGCGTTATACGCGCGCCTTCAACCGAGTGCACGAGGCCATCGGCGCGGGCGATATCTATCAGGCAAACCTGACCTTTCCGATTGACCTGATGCTCGAAGGCGCCAGCGCTGCGCTTTATGCCGCGCTGGCGGCGGGTCAGCCCGTGGGCCACGGCGCGCTCGTACAGCAGGACGGGTTGCCTGACTTGCTCAGCCGCTCGCCCGAGCTGTTTTTCCGTACCGATGCCGACCGTTTGATCGAAACGCGCCCGATGAAAGGCACCCAACCGCGCAGCGAAGACTTGGCCGAAGACGCCCGCCGCCGCGATTTCCTGTCGACCGATGCAAAGAACCGGGCGGAGAACCTGATGATCGTCGACCTGCTGCGCAACGATATCAGCCGTGTGGCGCTGCCCGGTTCGGTCAACGTGCCCGAACTGTTCAAGGTCGAAACTTATGCGACCGTGCATCAGATGATCTCGCTGGTGCAGGCGCAGCTGCATCTGGGGGCCGAGCTTTCGGACATTCTGATGGCGCTTTTCCCCTGCGGCTCGATCACCGGCGCGCCCAAAATCCGCGCGATGGAGATTCTGTCCGACCTCGAACCCTGGCCGCGCGACATCTATTGCGGTGCCATCGGCTGGGCCGCGCCGGATGTGCGGTCGGAATTTAACGTTGCCATCCGCACGCTGATGGTCGAGGGCGGCAAGGCCACACTGAATGTGGGCGGCGGCGTGGTCTGGGACAGCACCGCCCCATCCGAATATGAGGAGGCGCTATGGAAAGCCCGCTTCGCCCGCCAGATGATCCTGACTTCCGCCTGATCGAAACGCTGGCCTTCCGGCCGGGGCAGGGGTTTGTGCGCCGTGATCGCCATTTGGCCCGCATGGGTCGCTCCGCTGCGGCGCTAGGAGTGCCGTTTGATCGGGACCGAGCTATTGCCGCTTTGGAAGGTGTCGCGGGTCCATCCCCTCTGCGTTGTCGCCTGACGCTGGACGCAGCGGGCGCTGTAGAGGTGACGACCGGCGCACTGGCCGAGAACCCGCCGCTCTGGCGGGTGGCAATAGCGGACCAGCGTCTGCAGGCCTCGGATGTATGGTTGCAGCACAAGACAACGCAGCGCGCTTTGTACGATGACGCTCGCGCATCGCTGCCACCGGGGATAGATGAGTTGCTGTTCCTGAACGAGCGCGATGAACTGTGTGAGGGCACGATCACCAACCTGTTTGTACACATGGCGGATGGCCGGCGATTGACACCTGCGTTGTTCAGCGGCGTCCTGCCTGGCATTCTGCGCGAAGAATTGCTGGATAATAAACAGGTTACCGCGGCCCCGGTGACCTTGACCGATCTGCAAAACGCGGAAAAACTCTATGTCGGAAATTCTCTACGTGGTCTGATCCGGGCGGAGTTGGCAATACAGTGAGCAAACAAACCGATTGGGCCGAAAGTGCGGCACCGCTATTGCGGTTGCGGCTCGAGTTCTGTCTGTTTTTTGTTGCAGTACCGGTGTTGATCGCGGTGTTTCTCCCGCCGAACTGGATGTTTCCGTCGCTATTTACCTTTACGGCCATCGGCATCGTCCTGCTGCATTACACGCCGGGATTTGCGTGGGCAGAGCTTCGATACAACCCGTACAACTGGTCCTGGACCGAAGTCGCCATTTTCGCAATCTTGATGACCGGGTTCTGTGTGGCCGTGGTCATGATCGCCCGGCCCGAGGCGGCCTTTTTCCTGCTGCGCGAACGGCCGCAGATGCTGTTGGTGATCTGCATGTTCTATCCGATTGTCTCGGCCCTACCGCAAGAGCTACTCTTCCGGTCGCTGTTCTTCCGCCGCTATCATGCAATTCTGCCGGGCGAGCGCGCGGCCTATCTACTGAACGCCGCGCTGTTTTCGCTGGCTCACCTGATGTACTGGAGCTGGATCGTCGCCATCATGACCTTTGCGGGCGGGCTGCTGTTCACCTGGGCCTATCGCAGGCGCGGTTCGTTTTTCTACGCAGTGCTGCTGCACGCAATTGCCGGGAACATCATCTTTGCGGTCGGTCTGGGCATCTATTTCTACTCGGGCAACGTGCAAAGGCCGTTTTGAGCGGGATACCTGCCTTGACTTTCGCGGCCCGACGGGGTGTATCGGCGCGACGAATTCTGCGCCCGAAGGGATATGATCCATGCACGCCTATCGCAGCCACACCTGCGCCGCTCTGACCGCCGCTAATGTCGGTGAAACCGTCCGCCTGTCCGGCTGGGTGCATCGGGTTCGCGACCACGGTGGCGTGCTGTTCATCGACCTGCGGGATCACTTTGGCGTGACCCAAGTTCTGTGCGACGGCGACAGCGCCGCCTTTGCCGAGCTGGAAAAAGTACGCTCCGAATGGTGTATCCGCATCGACGGTACCGTCAAAGCGCGCGACCCGGAACTGGTGAATCCGAAACTGCCCACCGGTGAGGTTGAAGTCTACGTGCGCGAGCTAGAGGTGCTGGGCGCAGCCGACGAACTGCCGTTGATGGTGTTCGGTGATCAGGAATACCCTGAGGAAACCCGCCTGCGCTATCGCTATCTGGACCTGCGCCGCGAGGCGATGCAGCAGAACATGACCCTACGCTCGGACGTTGTTGCCTCGATGCGCCGCCGCATGTGGGATCAGGGCTTCCGCGAATATCAGACGCCGATCATCACGGCGTCCTCGCCCGAAGGCGCGCGTGACTTTCTGGTGCCCTCGCGCCTGCATCCGGGCAAGTTCTATGCGCTGCCGCAGGCCCCGCAGCAGTTCAAACAGCTGATCATGGTGTCGGGCTTCGACAAGTATTTCCAGATCGCGCCGTGCTTCCGCGATGAAGACCCGCGCGCTGACCGTTCGCCCACCGATTTCTACCAGCTGGACCTTGAGATGTCGTTTGTCGAACAGCAGGACGTGTTCGACACGATCCAGCCCGTTCTGACCGGTGTGTTCGAGGAATTCGGCGGTGGCCGCAAGGTCGATCAGGACTGGCCGCAGATTTCCTACAAGGACGCGGCGCTGTGGTACGGCTCCGACAAGCCCGACCTGCGGAACCCTATTAAAATGCAAGTGGTCTCCGACCACTTCCGCGGGTCTGGCTTCGCGATTTTCGCGAAGCTGTTGGAGCAGGACGGCACCGAAATCCGCGCCATCCCGGCGCCGACTGGTGGCAGCCGGAAATTCTGTGACCGCATGAACGCGTTTGCCCAGAAAGAGGGCCTGCCGGGGATGGGTTACATCTTCTGGCGCGATCAGGGCGAAGGGATGGAGGCTGCAGGTCCGCTGGCCAAGAACATCGGCCCCGAACGCACAGAAGCGATCCGTCAGCAGCTGGGTCTGGGTGTCGGCGATGCGGCGTTCTTCCTGGGCGGCAAGCCGAAAGCCTTTGAAAAGGTTGCGGGCAAGGCGCGTGATGTGATTGGTGAGGAACTTGGCCTGACCGAAAAAGACCGCTTTGCCTTTGCCTGGATCGTCGATTTCCCGATCTATGAGCAGGACGAAGAAACCGGCGCGATCGACTTTGAACATAACCCGTTCTCGATGCCGCAGGGCGGGATGGAGGCGCTGAACGGCAACCCTCTGGACGTGCGCGGCTATCAGTACGATCTGGCCTGCAACGGGTATGAGCTGGTCTCAGGTGCGATCAGGAACCACAAGCCCGAGATCATGTTGAAAGCTTTTGAGCTGGCAGGCTATGGTGCGGATGAGGTGAAATCTCGATTTGGTGCGTTGTTCAACGCCTTCCACTATGGCGCGCCGCCCCACGGTGGTTGTGCTGCAGGTATCGACCGGATCGTGATGTTGCTGGCGGATGAAGCCAACATCCGCGAAGTCATGATGTTCCCGATGAACCAGCGCGCCGAAGATTTGATGATGGACGCTCCGTCCGATCCAAGCTCGGATCAGTTGATGGAACTGGGACTGAGGATCATCCCGCAGGAATAACAAAAACCCGTCGCATCCTTTGCGGCGGGTTTTTTCTGTACGCCAAGCTATATCCGTCCGGTCTTTTCCAGCGGATCGCTGACCTCGTCGCGGGCTGCCCTAATATCGCGTGCTGCAAGTCTTGCCTGGCAATAAGCCCACAGGCAGACCAAACCTGCGGTTACAAAATAGGCGGTTGCCATCTCAGATGGCCTCGCGCTGTTCAAGTCGCGCCTGAACAATGCCGGCCACCTGAGCCGCAAGTGCCGTTACCGGAGTGCCACTCGCGCGTGACTCAGCAAGTTTGCTGGCAGCTTCAGCCAGAATCGTGTCTTCGGCATCGCGTGCAACGCCACGCAAGAACTGCGCCGCATAGTCCAAACTTCGGTGATCGTTCGGCCCGGCAAGAACATCAGCGATATGGGCCATATCGTCCTGATAGGCCATTGGGTCCGGGTGTATAACTTCGTCCCGGACAGCGTGCAGACTGTGAGGGCGGCGGTCCGCGGGCAGACGCTCTAAAATCGACTTCTGAAAATAGGAAAGTGATTTTAGGGGTTTGGCCAGAAATCCATCGGCCCCTGCGGTTTGCGCATCCTTCTGTGCGTAGTCATCCCCGGACATACCCAGAATGGCACCGATCCGTGGCACAGCCTCGGTCAGTTCGGCGATCAAATCAGCGCCTGACCCGTCAGGCAGGCCCATATCGACCAGAATTACCGAGGGGCGATAAATCTGCAGGTGTCTGCGGGCCGATTTCAAGCAATCTGCGCGTCGAATACGTGCGCCAGAGTGCAAACACATCAGGCGTATCGCATCGCAGGCATAGCGGCTGTCTTCGACAACCAAAATCGTTTGACCCAGCAGCGGCCGCGTCGCCGTTGGCTGCGCGGGCGAGGTGAAGGGGTTCGAATCGTCCATGGCAGAACTCCTATTCAGCAGATGCCTTCAGGCTAGGAACTTCTGGCTAACACGACGTTAACGGCAATTTGGCGCACTTGTTCTTTGCCCGGACACGCCCCATAACCGCTGCAACGCAGAGAACAGAGGAGAGTTCCATGATTGGTCGTCTGAACCACGTCGCCATCGCCGTGCCTGACCTAGAGGCCGCATCGGCGCAGTACCGCAACGCGCTGGGCGCCAAAGTCGGTGCACCGCAGGACGAGCCCGATCACGGGGTGACCGTTGTGTTCATCGAACTGCCAAACACCAAGATCGAACTGCTGTATCCGCTGGGCGATGACAGCCCGATCAACGGATTTCTGGAAAAGAACCCCGCTGGCGGCATCCACCATGTCTGCTATGAGGTCGAGGATATCATCGCGGCCCGTGATCATCTGAAGGAAACTGGCGCCCGCGTGCTGGGATCTGGTGAGCCCAAGATCGGGGCGCATGGCAAGCCGGTGCTGTTTCTGCACCCCAAGGACTTTAACGGCTGTCTGGTCGAGCTAGAACAGGTTTAACCGAAGCGAGGATGTCATGACCATTACTGCTGCACTCGTCCTGTTTGCCGTCATCTGGTTCATGACGTTGCTGATCGTGCTGCCGATCCGTATCAAGACGCAGGGGGATCTGAACGAGATCGTGCCGGGTACCCATGCGGGTGCGCCGGAAGTCCACCACATGAAAAAGAAGATGTGGATCACCACCGGGATTTCCGTGGTGCTGTGGGCGATTATCGCCGGGATCATCGTTTCCGGCGTGATCTCGGTCCGCGATTTCGACTGGCTGAACCAGTTGGAACCCAGGGGATAACTGTCAGGGCGTCGGCCCTGACAGCTTGTGATAGATGTGGGTGAATGTAGCCGCACCGATGATCGGAATCACAAGGTTCACTAGCGGTACTGACAGCGGGATGGCCATCAGTGTGCCGGCAAGCCAAATGGTTGACGTGTGTTTTGCGCGCAGCTTCCGCGCTTCTTCGCGCCCGATCCGGCGCATCGCGGCCAGAGTGAAATATTCCCGTCCCAGCAAGAAGCCATTCATGGCCCAAAAGATAAACGGAGCCAAAGGCGAGAAGATCACATAAAGGATCAACGCCAGAAGGTTGGCCACAATCAGCACGCCCATAAAGCTGAGCGCATCTCGGACACCGTCGCTAAACGGGATGCCGGGTACGGCGGGCAGCGTGGGATAATGCTTGTCTTCGACCGCCTGCGCGACCTCTTCGAGAAACATCGAAATTATGGCCGAGGCGACGGGCATCATCAAGAATACCGGCAGCACCAGAACGACAAAGATGCCCGAATAGTTCAGCACGTCGTTCAGCCATGAGACTGTACCGATCCAAGGCAACGAGATTTCACTGCTTGCCAACCAGTTAATCAACCAAATCGCCGCTGCGCAGCCCGCGATCAGAAGAATGATCGTTAACCCGACACCGCGCAAAAGGACCGAGCGGAACTTCGGGTCGCCGATCTGACCAAGCGCCGCGAAGAACGCGTTGAGGATCATCATTCGAACACCCATTCGATCAGCGCGGCCACGTCGGGTCGAGGGCGTTCAGGCGGTGTGACAGATTCTGTGGCGATGTGGATAAAGCCTGCGATCCGTTCATTGTCCTTTAGACCCAAAGCTTCGCGGCAGAACTCGGGGTCGTGCGATTGCCAGCCAGACAGCCAGTTTGCCCCCCAACCGGCCGCCAAAGCCGCGTTTAGCAAGCCAAGGCAAACCGTGCCTGCCGAATACGTTTGCTCGATTGAAGGCACCTTGTCAGACGGTTTTTGGACCTCAACCACAGCGACAGCCAACTGACCCATGTCGAATTGGCTGCGGGTCTTATTGATATCTTCCGGAGTTTTGCCCAAACGCTCGCCGCAGGTCTGTGTCAGGGCAGAAAGCCTGGGCATCGCGCCTTTCTCGATCACAATAAACCGCCACGGTTCCAGCTTGCCGTGATCGGGGCTGCGAGCGGCGGCTGTCAGCAAAGGCAACAGCTCTTCTCGGGTCGGGGCAGGGGCGACCAGCGTCTTTGCGGGCCGGGACCGGCGCGTTTGCAGAAACTCAAGGGCGGCCGGGTTCTTCAAGGACATATGTTAACTTCCTTCACATAGACAGATTGTATCTGGTTGACCATCTGGCAGGTTTCAAGAGCATACGGCTGGACTGCGAGGATCATTTCCATCCCACGCCATAGGGTACAAGGGTGTTTGGGGACAGGAGGTCCGCATGGCAAAGCCAAAACTGCAAAACGTGCCGGATTTAACCGGCATTGCTCTTCCGGGGGCCGAGATCAACGTGAAGGTAACACCCAAAGCTGCCTTGGACCGGATCACGCTTGATGGCGGTTTAATTGGCGTCTACGTCACCGCCCCGCCCGCCGAAGGTAAGGCCAACGACGCAGTGCGCCGGGTTCTTGCGATTGCGTTAGGCGTTCCGGCGACTTCGCTGAAACTAAGGCGAGGGCAGACATCACGGGACAAGCTGTTTGTCTATGACCCTTGATCCGGTGTCTCGTGGATTTGGTAAACCCCCTCGGGCAGGTCAAGGGCAGCAGCCAGATCGCGAACCTGTTCGGGCGATAGTGTGATTTTCTGCACTGTGTCGGTCCGTGGATCCAGTTGTTCCAGCGTGACGCATTCGGCAAAATTGTTGATGATTACGTCCTCCTGCAAAGGCTTTCGGCCCTCGTCCACCAGAGTAATCACTGTCGAGTCGAATTCATGCTCAATCGAAAACATGTGATCAGATTGCCGGGCGTTTAACGCCATTGCAACCCGTTCAAACGCATTCAACCAGTGGCGGTCTTATTCTGGGCGCGCTATGGTCGAAAAAAGCGGCAGGACTGTTTAAAGGGATGATGAATGCGCCGTCTGATTGCTTTGATTTTACCTGTGGTGTTGGCAGCTTGCACAGCCGATACGCTGCGTGTTCAACCCGCTGAAGACTGGCAACAGGATTCTGCCGGTTTTGCGGTTCAGGCAACCGCTTTTCAGGAGATCAGCCGGAGGGTGGGCCGACAGGCTCGCAGTGAATGCCTGAAACGGGAAGGTGTCAGGAATTGCGACTTTACCATTGTTGTTGACCTGAACCCAAAAGCCCCCGCAAATGCCTTTCAAACGCTGGACGATAAGGATCAGCCGGTAATCATCTTTACAAGGGCCATGATTCAGTCGGCTGAGAATGCGGATGAATTGGCCTTTGTTATGGGGCATGAGGCCGCCCATCACATCCTGCGGCACATTCCCCGGCAATCGGTGAATGCCCGCGAAAGTGCTGCCATTTTTGGTGAACTGGCCCGGCTTGGCGGGGCGCAAGGTGCAGATGTGGAAGAGGCGCAGAAGCTAGGTGCTCAGGTCGGGGCGCAAGTCTATATCAAGGACTTCGAGCTCGAGGCCGACGCGCTTGGTACCGTTATCACTTACAAGGCAGGTTATAACCCACTTGTTGGGGCCAAGTACTTCGATCGCATTCTAGACCCCGAAGACAGTTTTCTAAGCACTCATCCGCCCAATGCAAAACGGGTTCAGGTTGTGGTGGATACAGCGCGCCAGCTTGGGTTGACGCAATGACCGGGTTGAAATGCTTGGGGGTGGTTCTGACTGACCGGGGATCAAAATACGCCGTGTCGGGTGCTCCGGTCGCATCGCGGGCCGATGTGGAAGTCGTTCTGAAGACGCTGAAATCGGATAAGAGTTATGCCAAGGCAACGCACAACACTTGGGCTGCGACACTGCCGACGGGTGCGTTAAAGGCGGACGACGGTGAAGCCGGGGCTGCCATGGTTATTCTGCGGATGATGGAACGTGCGGCTTTGGACGGGCACGTTATCATCGTAACGCGTTGGTATGGTGGTAAAAAACTGGGCGGAGACCGGTTCCGCCGCGTTCAGGATGCAACACGAGCATATCTGGACCAGATCGTTGCAGAGTGTTGACCTGAGTCAAGGGCGTGGCAGCAGCTTTCGGATACTCTGATCAAAACGTGTCAGGGAAAGGATGCCGAATGCCCAGCCGAGAAACGTTGAAGCAGCACGCAAGTCTCGTTGATCGAATGGCAACGCGGGTCGGTATCGACCTTGAAGATGCGGCGATCCGGGGGGATGTCTCGATCGATCAGATATCAGAGGCGGTGCTGCGTTGCGCGGAATGCGGAAATCCCGGACATTGCAAAACCCTAATGGAGCAAGACGCGACATCGCCGTCGGCACCAGAATATTGCCGCAATAAGGATCTGTTTTCTCAACTGGTCTCGTCGGCGGCTATGTCATGCAAAAATTAGGGAACGTTATGACTCATCTGCGGCTGGTGCTGCGTATGGGAAAGGCGACAGGCACAGATGTGACTTCGGCTCACCGACAAGGGCGTCTTAGTCAGCAGGATTGGGCAAGAATGGTGAGATCCTGTCAGGGATGCAATTGGGCCGAACGATGCCCAGACTGGCTGTCTGATGCTCAGAATGCGGTATGCGCGCCACAGACCTGCCCAAACCGAGAGCGGTTTGCAGAACTAAAGGTGCAACAAATGCAGGAGACCCAATAATGCGGGACGTTCTAGGCGAAGTGGAGATGCATTTCTGGCTTACGCGGTCTATGGCCAGATGTATCGACCTATCGCTGTCGGAGGCAATGGCAGAGGGCAGGCTCAGTACAGATGACTACGCGACTATGGTGACGCGATGCAGGGCCTCGAAATGCAGCGGTCAATGCGCCAGATGGCTTGCGGACCAGCAAGCAGGGGCCGACAAGGCCCCCGGCTTTTGCGCCAATGCCGAGACTTTGAACGCCTTGAAGGCTTAGAGCTTTGAATGGGATCCGTCGCAAAGCGGCGGATTAGCGCTGTGTTTGCACCCGCAAAAAAACACCTTCTTGGTGCTTTCCGCGGTGTATTTTACCGGCTCAATACCGCTTCCCTTGTGAGACCCATCGCAAAACGGCTGGCGCTTAGACTGTCCGCACGCACACCAGAAGTAGTTTTTGCCCTCGGTCACCTCGACCGGGTATGGGGCTTTCTGAGCGATAATTGGCGCATCTGACATTTGGCTGCTCCTTTTCTTGGCGTGTGTTGTCCGATGGTTCTAGTTCAAATCCTCTGAAACTCCAGCAACGGTCGGATATTCCGCCACAACGGCGTAGAATTGCTGGCCTCACATTTTTGTGATCGGATTTGTTGCAAATTCGCCAGCGAAGTCGTATTTTGAGACTGGCCCCGAATTTCTGGGGAATATCAGGAAATTAATAAAGGAATGACGGACATGAAATTGAAATTCGCTACAGTTGGCGCGTTTGCATTGATCTTGGGCGCGTGTTCGCAACAGGAAGAACCGGCACCGGTTTATATCACTCCTGAATACGACAAGGTTGGAAACCCAAGCTGCCCTGCGGGTACTCAGCTGGCAACGACCGAAGCAGGTCAGACAGTTTGTGACCCGGTCGCACAATAACCATATCGCGGGCGACCTTCGCAGGGTCGCCCGTTTCCAGAAACGTGCCGCCCTTTGGGCGGTTTTTTCTTGCCTGCAGCCCCCGGATTGAGGTTTTGTCCGCTCTACTGTTATGCAGAGGGCGCATGAAAAACTTTCTGATCCGATTAAAACACCGCACAGTCTGGAGTTGGCAAGGACTGGCCGCCACGTGGCGCGACGAGTATTCGTTTCGTGTTTGGGGCTGGGCTAATCTCATTTCCGCTGGGCTTGCGGTAACTTTGCCTCTTACAGGCAGTCTGCGCGCGCTAATCATCGTGCTGGGCATATTGGTTATGGTCGCCGAACTGTTCAACACGGCGATCGAACGGGCTGTAGATCACACATCCACCGATCACAGCATATTGGCTGGTCAAGCCAAGGACGCCGCCAGCGCGGCGGTTGCGCTGACAGCCGTTGCCGCCGGGGTTGTATGGGTTATTGGCCTGATCACACTGATCTGACGTGGGCTATTTGATTCGATATCTTGCAAACCCACGATGGAATTTATGATGCCGAAACCCATGGCGTCGCGGCGTATAGTATTTATAGTATTTCTTTTTGTGCCGCTTGAACGACGATCGGTGGTGCTTTTTTACCGGTTTCGCGTGATGTAATTTTGCTTTTGCAGCAGGTTTATGCACTTTCGGCGCGATAAAACGCCGATGTACCCGCGCTTTTCCGCGATGCGAAATGCCGAAGGATTTCACCCCGGAAAGCGTAACTTTGGCCGAACTGCCATGTCGGTAGTCAGCGGCGGCAGGGGCCGCAATCAGTTGAGCGGCAAGCACTGCCACTGCTAATTTCGCCGCGAAGGGACGCAGTTTAGTCATGATAACCCTCCTTCTTGCGTGTTGAGGTCTCATGTCTATGTGGGGCGCCGAGTGGTTGATCTCCAATAAACTCGGCTCACGCTTCGACTATAATCAGTGACCGATCAGGCCAGTTTGCCCCAGAGATCGTATTCCCCCGCTTCATCCACTACGACCGAGACAATATCGCCGGGTTTGAGATCCGCGAACTCTTCGTCAATGAACAAATTGCCATCGATCTCGGGCGCGTCGGCCTTGGTGCGGCAGGTGGCGGCCTCGTCATCGACCTCATCCACGATCACGTCCAGCGTTTGTCCAACCTTTGCGGCCAGCTTTGCCTCGGATATCGCCTGCGCCTTTTCCATGAAGCGTTCCCAGCGGTCCTGTTTGACCTCGGCCGGGACATGATCAGGCAGATCGTTCGAGCGCGCCCCGTCCACGTTTTCGTACTGAAAGCAGCCAACACGATCCAGCTGCGCCTCGTCCATCCAATCCAGCAAAGTCTGGAACTCGGCCTCGGTCTCACCGGGATAGCCGACGATAAAGGTCGAGCGCAGGGTGATATCGGGGCAGGTCGCGCGCCACGCGGCGATTTCGTCTAGCGTTTTGGCCGCCGCCGCCGGGCGTGCCATACGTTTCAGAACGTCTGGATGGGCGTGTTGGAATGGAATATCCAGATAAGGCAGCACGTTGCAGCCTGCATCGGCCATCAGCGGGATCAACTCGCGCACATGCGGATAGGGATAGACGTAGTGCAAGCGTACCCAGGCATCGAATTGCCCCAGCTCGCGCGCCAGATCGGTGATGTGGCTGCGGACCTCGCGATCTTTCCACAGGTTCACGTCATATTTGCGGTCCAACCCATAGGCCGACGTGTCCTGAGAGATCACCAGCAGCTCGCGCACGCCATTGTCGACCAGTTTTTCGGCCTCGCGCAGCACCGCGTGGGCCGGGCGGCTGGCCAGCTTACCGCGCATGTCGGGGATAATGCAGAACTTGCACTTGTGGTTACAGCCCTCGGATATTTTCAGATAGCTGTAATGGCGCGGGGTCAATTGCACGCTGGCGGCGGGCAGCAGGTCTACGAACGGATCGGGATCTGGTGGAACCGCCTGATGCACGGCGTCCAGCACCTGTTCATACTGATGTGGCCCGGTGACGGCCATGATGCGCGGATGATGCTCGCGGATGTAATCCGGCTCGGCCCCCAGACAGCCCGTGACGATAACCTTGCCGTTTTCGACCAGAGCTTCTCCGATTGCGTCCAGTGATTCTGCTTTGGCGCTGTCAAGGAACCCGCAGGTGTTCACGATCACGGCATCCGCCCCTGAATAGTCCGGAGAAATACCGTACCCTTCCGCCCGCAGACGGGTCAGGATGCGTTCACTGTCCACCAAAGCCTTAGGGCAACCCAGCGACACCATACCAATGGTCGGCTGGTTCGCGCGGGGCGCTTCGGTGATCCGGGCGGCAGGCGCCAGGTCGGGGCGGAGGTTCGGCGGGTTTGTACTCATGGCGCGGCATATAGTGGGGAACGCTTCCCCTTGCAAATGCACTGAAGGCCAAGAATGATCATTTCCAAACAAGCCGAAGGGCGGAGAGCAGAAAAATGAAATGGCTGTTGCGCATTGTTTTCCTTTTTATAGCGGTGCTTGGGCTGGTAATCGGCGCTTTGCTACTGATGCCAGGTGACAAGTTGGCATCCATACTGGCTGAGCAGGTCAAAGCGGAAACCGGGCGCGATCTGAACCTGTCGGGCGATGTCCGTTTATCGTTCTGGCCTGTCTTGGGAATGGAGACCGGCCCCGTTGCCTTTGGCAACGCGCCTTGGGCAGGCTCCGATCCGATGCTGAGCGCCCAAAGCCTGGCCGTGGGCGTTGACGCGGCGGCGCTGATGGGGGGCGATTTGCGGATCAAACGGATCATTGCCGAAAACCCGACACTGCGGCTGGAATTGTCGGATGGGCGCGGGAACTGGGAGTTCACTTCGGCAACCCCGACTGAGGGCACCACCAGCGCAGCAGCGACCCCAGCGCAAGGGCAGCAAGGCGCGGTGACATTGGACCGTCTGCAGTTAACGAACGCGCGGCTTGTCTATGTCGAGAATGGTTCCACTCGGTATGATTTCGACAATGTCGATCTGGCCGCAAGTTGGCCGGACCCGAGTGCGCCTATGACCCTCGAAGCCCAAATGACGGTGCCGGGTGGCGCTGTGGACGTCGATCTGACGATTCCTGACCTTCCCGCCTATGCTTCGGGTGTTGCGACGCCTTTGACCGTGACGTTGACCGCACCCGGCGGAGACGCGCGATTTGATGGCCGCGTTAACCTCGCTGGTGAGATGGACGGCAATTTCCACGTCAGAACGCAAAACACCGAGCGGATGCTGGCAGCTTTTGGTCAAGCTGGTGTTGGCGTACCACTGGGGTTGGGGACGGCAGCAGACATATCGGGGCATATGACTCACACGCAGGATGGTCGCATTTCTGTTCGCGATATGGTTGCTCAACTGGACGAAAACCGAGTGACCGGCGAGGCGGATATTCTGATCTCGGATCTTCCACAAATCACGGCACGGCTGGACGCTGGTGACTTGGACCTGTCGAAATACAACGCGGCCCCGGCAGGTCCGTCAGGCGGAACAAGCACAGGCCCGGTTAATGACACAGGGTGGTCCACCGATCCTATCGACGCATCGGCTTTGGCACTGGCGAACGGGAAAATTCGGCTGAAGGCCAGCTCGATTGTGGTTCCGGGACTGACCCTGGGCCCCAGTGATCTGACGCTGAACCTTGATCGGTCGCGCGCAGTTCTGCAGATGAATCCGGCCAGCTTGTTTTCAGGTCAGTTGACCGGGCAGGTCGTAGCCAATAACCGAAGCGGATTGTCGGTCGGCGGTGACCTCAAGGCCGAGGGCATCGACAT
Organism: Ruegeria sp. HKCCD7628; assembly: GCF_057221005.1. Taxonomy (NCBI): domain Bacteria; kingdom Pseudomonadati; phylum Pseudomonadota; class Alphaproteobacteria; order Rhodobacterales; family Roseobacteraceae; genus Ruegeria; species Ruegeria sp. HKCCD7628. The sequence continues at coordinate 223,342 of NZ_JBWVBA010000004.1, read as the reverse complement.
CGAACAGGCTTTGACTGCGCTTGCAGGTGTCGATCGCCTGTCGGGGACCGGGACAGGTTCGTTCAAGTTCCTCGGTGTCGGCCAAACCGAAGATCAGATCATGCGGTCGCTCAGCGGCGATGGGCGGCTGGATGTTGGCGCCGGGGTCATCAGCGGATTTGATCTGGACCGTCTGATGGGGCGCAGCTCGGAAACGGGTGGGACAACCGTCTTCAACAGCCTTTCAGCAAGTTTCACCTTGGATCAAGGCGTGCTTAGGAACGACGACTTGTTGATGTCACTCAAAAATTTCCGTGCGGATGGTGAGGGGCGTGTGGGCATTGGCGCGCGTGACATTGATTATCTTTTCACCCCTACAGCATTGCAGGCTAACGCAGGTCAGGGGCTTTCGGTACCCGTTCGAATTGTCGGCCCCTGGAGCAATCCATCGATCCAACCTGACCTAAGCAAAGTACTTGAAGCGGCAGCAGAGGGCAAAGTCAAAGAGTTGGAGGATGATGCCAAGCAAAAAGTTCTGGAAAAGGTTGGCGATGAGCTTGGAGTTACGGTGACCGACACGGAAAGCATCGAAGATGCGGTAAAAAACAAGCTGCAGGAAGAGGCTGCAAAAGGGTTATTGAAACTCTTGGGCGCAGATTGAGAGGGCAGGGGGCGTAAAGTGCCCCCCTTGCCGGTTCAGATGGTTTGGTCGTAGTCGCCGACGCCAGGTTCCGTTCGAATAACGGCGTCGATATCAGCGAAAATCGCACGCATCTCTTCTTCGCTTTCGCTGCTTTCGCATACGACAACCAGATTGGGCGTGTTGGACGATGCGCGAACCAATCCCCAGCTGCCATTGTCTAGAATGACACGGGCTCCGTTGACAGTGACCACCTCTTTTATGTTGCGCCCTGCGAAAGTCTCGCCATCTTCGGATTTGGCGACCAGCTTGTCGACCAGACGCTTTAGGATGTCGTATTTTTCGGTATCCGCTGCGTAGGGTGACATGGTCGGGGTCGACCAAGTCTTGGGGAGGGCCTTGCGTAGATCAGACATGCTTTTGTCGGGGTTTCGATCCATAAGCTTGCAGATCTCAACCGCCACGCGCATCCCGCAATCATAACCACGCCCGATGGGTTCAGCCAAGAAGTAGTGGCCCGACTTTTCGAAACCAGCTAGCGCATTGATTTCCTTAACCCGCCGCTTCATATGGCTGTGGCCCGTCTTCCAGTAATCCGCTTTGACGCTGTGGGCCTGCAACTCGGGGTCACTGGCAAACAGGCCGGTGGATTTCACATCGGCCACAAAGGTGGAATTTGGGTACAGCTTGGCCAGATCGCGAGCCATGATCACTCCGACCTTGTCGGCAAATATCTCCTCGCCCTCGTCATCTACAACGCCGCAACGATCGCCATCACCGTCAAACCCGAGCGCCATGTCGGCACCGCTGGATTTCACGCTGTCGGCCATGTCGTGCAACATCTCCATGGCTTCGGGGTTGGGGTTGTAGTTGGGAAAGGTATAATCTAGCCGGTTATGACTGGGTACAACCTCGACCCCCATCCGTTCAAAGACCTCGGGTGCGAAGGCCGACGCAGTTCCATTGCCCGTCGCGCAGACGACTTTAAGCGGGCGGGACATTTTGAAATCGCCGACCAGATCGTCGATATACGCCTCTTTCACCCCGTCGACAAATTCATACGAACCGCCTTCGTGCGGCTGACATTCGCCATTCAGAACGATGTCGCGCAGCTCGGACATTTCATCGGGACCATGGGTCAACGGACGCTCAAACCCCATTTTAACCCCGGTCCAGCCGTTCGGGTTGTGGCTGGCCGTGACCATCGCAACCGCAGGCACATCCAGATGGAACTGCGCGAAGTAAGCCATCGGGCTAAGTGCCGGGCCAATATCCTTGACCTGTATCCCCGCCTGCATCAGCCCCAGGATCAGCGCGTTCTTAATCGCAAGAGAGTAGTCTCGATAGTCGTTGCCAACCGCGATCACCGGCGCGATTCCGCGGCGACGCATCTGTGTACCAAGACCCAGACCCAGCGCTGTCATGCCCGGCAAGTTGATCTCTTCGGGGTATTTCCAACGCGCGTCGTATTCACGAAAACCCGTTGGCTTGATCATTGCGTCGCGCAGAAATGTCCAGGTGTTCGGGGTCACCTCGGGGAGTGGTTTGGTCATCAAGAATCTCGGTTGTTAAATCTGAATCGGATTGGCTTTGGCAAGCGTATCAAATCGCATCAATGTATCAATCAGTTGAGGCATCTGATCCAGGTAAATCATATTCGGGCCATCACATGGCGCATTGTCCGGATCCTGATGCGTTTCCATAAAGACGCCAGCAACGCCAACAGCAACGGCCGAACGCGCCATAACAGGCGCAAATTCGCGCTGGCCACCGGATGCGCCGCCCAAACCGCCGGGTTGAGCCACAGTGTGCGTGGCGTCCATGATCACCGGATACCCGGTTCGCGCCATTTCCGGTAGCGATTGCATATCGACCACCAGACGGTTGTAGCCAAAGCTGACGCCACGCTCGGTCAACATGATGTTGTGGTTGTCGGTGCTTTCGATCTTGGCAGCAACATTTTGCATGTCCCAAGGGGCCAGGAACTGTCCTTTCTTGACGTTCACCACCGCGCCTGTTGCGCCTGCCGCCTTAAGCAAGGCAGTCTGGCGACACAGAAACGCAGGGATCTGAAGGATATCGCACACCTCGGCCACTGGGGCGCATTGTTCTTTCTCATGTACATCGGTGGTAACTGGCACCCCGATGCTGTCCTTGACCGATTGCAGAACGGACAACCCCTTTTCCAACCCCAAAGCAGGGGCGGCATTTATCGAGGTGCGGTTGGCCTTGTCGAACGAGCCCTTGAACACATATTGCGCGCCCGCGGCATCGCACGCCTCTTTCATTTTACCGGCGATCATTTGGGCATGATCGGCGCTTTCAAGCTGGCAGGGGCCGGCAATGATTGTCAGAGGCAGATCATTGCCGACCGTGAGATCGGAGATTTTTACATGTTTCATGTGTCTTACGAGGATACCTGTTCACGAAGGACCGACGCGGTAAGCGAGATCAACAGGTAGATACCAGCAAACAACAGGAATGCCAAAATCGTATTTTCGAATTTGCGCGGGTAAGTGGGGTCCTGACTGGGCACAGGATTAACCGAGACTGTCAGATATCTAACCTTACGGTTAGCCTCGGTCCGGGTGGTTTCCATTTGCTGCATAGCGTTTTGCAGCATCATATCCCGGGCAATCAAATCGGCCTGAGCCATTTGAAGGCGCACGCTAAGCTGGGCAAGCGAATTTTCGCCTGCCGAGACATCCAGCATCTGTGCATTAAGCTCATCCAGGACTTGTTCAAGACGACGGATATCTGCACGCGCGCCATCGACCTTGGCTTGGTTGGGCCGCAGGTTGTCCAGCAAAGCAGCCAATTGCAGTTCTTTGTCTTGAATCTCGGTTTCCAGCGCGTTGATGCGCCCGCGCAGACCAGCGATCACGTTTTCAGGGTCCAGCAAAGCACCTTGCAACTGCAACTCGATCAAGTCTTCCTGCGCTTTTCGGCGCTCGGCCTGGGCCAACTCGAATCCGGCGCGGGCCTCGCGCATCTGGTCTTCGCGTTTCAACTCGGTCAGTCCGTTGATCGTTTCTTCAGCATAGGACAACAAGCGCTCGGACAGACCGACGGCAAGCTCGGCCGATGGGGCGGCAACCTCCATCCGTATGATCCCGTCGCTTGGGTCATATCCGATCGTTATCATCCGTTTGAACAGCTTGTAGGTTTCTTCCAGACTGGCATCAGGCGACAGGCGCTGAATTGGATCAATCCACTCCTGTTTGAAGATTTCGGCGAAGCCCATGTCCCGATCCAACCGAAGAAGGGCATCTTTGGATTCCAGGAACTCCTGCGTCGCCACCGAGTCCTGCGCTGTGGCATATTGCGTACCGGCCAAAAACCCACGGAACGATGCGCCTCCGCCATCGGCCTGAAGAATCGAGAAAGCCGAATCGCTGGCATACATTGGGGTCGCGTAGCGATAGAAATAGGTGCCCACGATTAGCGTCGGAAGCAAAACAAATGCAGCGAGGCGCGCGAACAATGCCATCAGCTTGCGCCTGCGTCTGCGAGCAATGTCCCTTTGGATCTCCTTGATCTCAATCTCGCGACGCTCTGCCGGGTTCATTTCGGGGCCAGGCAGGGTTTGAGCGGCTTCAGAAAACGTTTGGGGCAGTTGGATGGTGATTTTGTCCTTGGTCTCACCCTCAGTGCGTTTCTTTTCAGCGGCCAGATCTAAAAGGTTAGCCCGTTCAAACGGGTCGATACCTTTTTTCCGCAAAAGACGTACGGCATCATAATCCGAGGTCGCGGCAAGCCCGTTTTTCTGAGCAAGACGTCGTGCCACCCTAAGCTGCCGTCCGGTCAGTCCTTCGCGTTTGATCTCGTCGATTTCTGTAGCAGTCTGCGACTCGTTTGCGGCGGCCGGAGCCTTCGTTGCCTTGCGAATACGCGAGATCGCCTCAGCGCGCGCTTCAGGGTCGCCAGAGCCTTTGCGCTTGCGGCGCAGGTTGTAGATGCTAGCCTTGGGTTTGGTAGTCATATAGCTGCTTAGCCTCTTCCAAGGTGTCAAACATGTAAAGCTGACCGTCCACGAGAACGGCAGCCTGACGGGCGAATTTTTCCAGCACTGCAGGGCTGTGGGATACAATGACCAACGTGGTCGTGCGCAACCTTTCCCTCAGAATGTCACTGGCTTTCCTGTTGAATTCGACATCCGTGGTGGCGGGCATGCCTTCGTCAATCAGATACATGTCGAAATCAAGTGCCAGCATCAAGGCAAAGGTGAAACGGGCCTTCATGCCCGATGAATACGTGGCCATTGGCTGGTCAAAATACTCGCCCAGATTGCACAGCCATTTACAATAGGCTTCGACGTAATCGGGATCCATGCCATAGATTTTCGCGATATATCGCGCGTTTTCCAGTGCCGAAAGCTTGTTCGCAACGCCACCAGTGAACCCCATCGGAAACGAAATCCGGCAGGACTTGCGGATCACGCCTTCATCCGGTTTCTCTAACCCGGCCATCATGTTGATCAGTGTTGTTTTGCCAGTGCCGTTCGGGGCAAGCACGCCCAGAGATTTCCCAAGCTCAACCCTGAACGACACCCGGTCCAGGATCACCTTGCGGCGCGTCCCGGTCCAGAAAGACTTACTGACGTTCTCAAACTCAAGCATACTGGGCCTGCTACATATGTCTTTTTATTGCACCGACCAAGCCGGTGATGCCGCGTTCACGCGTGCTGCATTATGTCGAAAAATGAGGGGGGGGATCAATGCGTTCGCTTGCATGCTGTTGCTATTGTGACTTTTCCATCTGTTGGCGTCCAAAGGCGCGTTGTCTATCCTTTGATCTAACCGTCACTCATTTTGATGCAGGAAACCTTGCGATCTGATGAATGCACTCGAGAAAGACATCGCAGCCTGCAGGATCTGCGCCGATAGGTTTGCCGACACGCACACTGCGCACGAACCTCGACCGGTGGTCTGGTTCCGCAAAGGAACTTCGGTTCTGATTGCAGGGCAGGCACCCGGCGCACGCGTTCACGAATCCGGTCGCCCTTTTACCGACCCCTCCGGGGATCGCCTGCGGGATTGGTTGGGGCTTGATGAACCGACATTCTATGACCGCTCAAAGGTGTCGATTGTGCCAATGGCATTCTGCTTTCCCGGATATGATGTGCGCAAAGCCGATCTGCCTCCACCGCCGATCTGCGGGCAAACCTGGCACGACCGGGTGATGCAAGCGCTGGGCGAAATGCCGTTAACGGTTCTGGTCGGGGGCCATGCGCAAAAATATCACCTGGGCACAAAAAGCTCGGTGACGGAAACGGTGCGCAACTGGCGGGACCATGCGCCGCGCGTCTTTGCCTTGCCTCATCCGTCTTGGCGGAATACGGCATGGATGAAGAAAAACCCCTGGTTCGAGGCCGACCTTCTGCCGGTCTTGCGTGCGCGGGTGCAAGAGGTTCTGAATGACTGACACAACAGCTCTGGATGCCGCCCATTCCGCGATGGAGGCTGCCCCACTGGACGATGCTGCCCGACTGCGCTTTTTTGAACGGCTAGCGGATAGCGAGTTGTTTCTTTTGCTGACCGAAGAGGCGAAAGACGAAAACATCTCGCCCGAATTGTTCGATGTGGCTGACGGCCGGTTTGTTCTGGCCTTCGATCGGGAAGATCGGCTTGCCCGATTTGCGGAACGCCCGGTGCCTTATGTTGCTTTGTCGGGGCGGATTTTGTCCAACATGCTGGCCGGTCAGGGGATTGGTCTGGGTCTGAACCTTGAGGTCGCGCCATCGTCCATGCTGATCCCGTCCGAGGCCCTTGGATGGTTGGCTACGACTTTGCAGCACGCGCCAGAGGAAGTGCAGCAACACCTGTCCGAGTTCCTACCCCCCGTTGGGTTGCCCGACGATCTGTTAACGGCCCTGGACGCCAAACTGGCAACGGCCGTAGGTCTGGCGCAGGCGGCATATCTGGTCGGCACAAAGACGTCTGAGGGTGGCACAGGTCATCTGCTGGGCTTTGTCGGAGCGGTGAGCGGGGCTGAGGCTGCGCTGGCCAAAGCTGCGTCCGAAGCGTTGACCTTTTCGGGTATCGAAGCTGGGGCCATGGATGTCGGTTTTTTTTCAGCGCACGACTCGGCTGCCGCAGCGTTGGCGCGCGTTGGGCTAAGGTTCGATTTGCCCCAGCCCGAGACGTCCGAATATGCGCAGATAGCACCGGGCAGCGACCCGGATAAACCACCAATTCTGCAATAATAAGGCCCCGCAGATTAAGCTGCGAGGCCCATGCGTTACTCCGCTGCAGGTTCCAGCTTGTCCTGAGTGCGGGTTTCAAAGTCGCTGGCCTCGTGGCGTTCGTGAAGCTGCATGTGCTTTTCACCGAAGGGACGGTTGACCATGCGACCGCGCAGTACTGCGGGGCGTTCGTCGACTGCTTTGGCCCAACGCATAACGTTCTTATAGGATTCGACGTCCAGAAACTCGGCGGCGTCATACAGACGTCCCAGAACCAACTGACCGTACCAGGGCCAGATGGCCATGTCGGCAATGCTGTAATCGTTGCCTGCAATATAGGCATTTTCCGCCAGTTGCTTGTCCAGAACGTCTAACTGGCGCTTGGTTTCCATTGCAAACCGGTTGATCGGGTATTCCCATTTCTCGGGCGCATACGCATAGAAATGGCCGAACCCGCCGCCCAGATAAGGTGCGCTGCCCATCTGCCAGAATACCCAGTTCATCACCTCAGTCCGTTCGGGACCGGATTTCGGCAGAAAGGCGTCGAATTTCTCGGCCAAATGAAACAGGATCGAGGCGCTTTCGAACACGCGCACAGGTTCATCCCCCGACCGGTCCCAAAGCGCGGGTATCTTTGAGTTCGGGTTTGCCCCGACAAAGCCCGAACTGAATTGATCGCCCTCGCCGATATTGATCAGCCAGGCGTTATATTCGGCCTCTTCATGGCCAAGGGCCAACAGTTCTTCCAGCATCACCGTGACTTTGACACCGTTTGGCGTTGCCAGCGAATACAACTGGAACGGATGGCGTCCTACAGGCAGGTCTTTGTCGTGCGTCGCGCCGGAAATGGGGCGGTTGATATTGGCGAATTGTCCGCCATTCTGACTGTCCCAAGTCCAAACCTTTGGCGGGGTATAGGTCGATTGCTCGCTCATTTCTTGCCTTCCTCAGCAAATCTGGTGTGCATTGTCTGTCCGCAGCAACAGCTAATATTGCAAAGCGCCGAGTCCAACCCCGCATCTGTGGTTCATTTTGTAACATTCGGCGCCAATACTCTCACGTTTCTTCATCGGACGTCACAGCGCCGCGAGCAGGACTGCTCTGAGCCCTGAAATCGCTTATTGTCTGGTCAGACCCGGAATGCGGGTGACCTTGAAACCTAAGGACAAGAGGATTGACCTATATGAAACGTTTTGCCCTGACCCTTGCAGCAACGCTGGCATTCGCTGTTCCGGCATTCGCTGGTGATCAGTATGTTGATGGAACCGGTTATGCTGTTTCAGGCTATGATGTTGTGGCCTATCGCAGCCTGGATCAGTCACCGGTTGGTAAGGCGCAGCCGGCGGGCGTTCGTGGGCGTTCCGACATCACCGCTGAATACAATGGCGCAACCTGGGCATTCTCGACCGAAGAAAACCGCGACAAGTTTTTGGAGAACCCCGCGTACTACGCGCCGCAGTATGATGGCCATTGCGCCTATGGCGTGTCACGTGGCGGCAAGGTTCCGGCCAACCCGAACCTGTGGCGCATCGTTGATGACAAGCTGTACCTGAACATCACGGACGTGGTTGTTGGATTCTTCGAGGAAGATATCCCGGGTAACATCAATCTGGCGGAAGGTAACTGGCCGGGTATCGAGCCTGCGAAAGCTTCGACCGCAGTTATCCCGAAATTTACCTCGGACGCTCCGATTTCCAACTAAATGGAATCCGACAAACGAAAACCCGGCTGGTATCAGCCGGGTTTTTTGCATTTCAGGCCTCAGCTTGCCAGTTCAAAGGCATCCTGCAGGGCCTGATCCGCATCGAACCGTATGCGAACACTTTTGGCGCCAGGAAACTTTCGGGCCATGATCGCGTCAGGGACAACGACTTCGCCGGCACCTGCGTTCTTGGATTGGAAATTCAAAACTTCGGTTTCCGTTTTGCGAAACCCAGCCAGAACAGATGTGGGCAAAGCAACGCGGTTCGCACCTTTGCAGACCGGAGACTTCACGAAGTATATCAGATTACGACCAAAACACTCGATAGCGCTGGGGATGTGGTCCGAGTCAGCAACGATTTTGTCGGCACCGTCAGTTGGCGCAGTTTTGCCAGAATGGGCCAACGCCCGAGCAAGCAGATCACGACAGGCGCTGACTTCGGTGTCTTTCAACCGGATCACGCGTTTGCGCAGCTTGGGCCTTTTGGGCTTGCCATGCATCGAGCTCTTGGTGGTCAGCCCCTCTTGCCGCAGAAGATCATAAGCGTCTTTGGCGCGGACAAAATCCGAGCAATCATTGTCAGCGCGGTCAGGATGTGCGCTGAAGGCAATCTTGCGCCAAGCGTTGCGGATGTCGTCGGAACTGGCACTGTGGTCCAGCCCAAGCGCATACAAAGCATCTGTCCGCGCCTTGATCTTTTCAACTGCTTCCATACCCAAATCACTCACTAAACAACAACATGCCCTAGTGTTGTGACGGTCGCAATTTTGTCAAATTTGGTGAGTTTTTAGGGGGTATGTGGGAACAATTTCGAGATAACTATTTTGATTGTTCCCACTATTGCGTCTGATTGGCCAGGTATCGTCCGGCCTTTCGTTAGGCCACGTTCTGCAACGAGGGCTTTGGTGTGATCCCAAGAGCAAAGCAGACATCGCGCGTCAGTTCTGGCCGGTTCAGTGTATAGAAATGCAGTTTGTCCACACCGCCTTCTATAAGGTCCGAGCACAGCTCGGTGCACAATGCAGTAGCCAGCAAATCCTCGCGGTCATCCCGGAGGGCCTTGTCAAATGCCTGCTCGATCCAGCCGGGAATGCGTGTGCCACAACGTTTGGCAAAGTTGCGCGCGCCTTTCCAGTTCTCGATTGGCAGGATGCCCGGCACGATGGGCTTGTCGATCCCGGCCTTTTCGCAGGCGTCGCGGAAGCGGAAAAAAGTCTCGGCCTCAAAGAAGAACTGCGTCAGCGCTTCGTCTGCGCCAGCGTCCAGCTTGGCTTTCAACCAGTCGATATCAGTGCGAGCGCATTGCGCTTCGGGGTGGATGTCTGGATAGGCGCCCACGCGGATGTTGAACGCGCCGGTGTCTGAAAGCGCTTCGATCAGTTCGACCGAATTGGCGAACCCGTCTGGATGAGGGACGAACCGGTCCTGTCCTTTGGGGGGGTCGCCACGCAGTGCCACGATGTCTTTCACACCTGCCTTGGCGAAGGAATCTGCTATTTGCAGGGTCTCAGCGCGGGTCGCATCGACGCACGTCAAATGCGCGGCCACGGGAAGACCCGAAGACTTGTGCAAAGTCGCCACCGCATCGCGGGTCAATTCCCGCGTGGTGCCACCAGCACCATAGGTGACTGACACAAAGCGCGGGTCCAGCGGAGCCAGCGTCTGCACGGTGTCCCACAGGCGGAACGAGGCCTCGAGCGTTTGGGGCGGGAAGAATTCGAATGAAATCTCAGGTTGTGTCATCTCGGCCTCGTAAATACTGGTTGCAGGCCTTGTGCCATGACCTGCATTGTGAGACAAACTCATATTCCTCAAGAACAACATGAGTTCCATTGAATGCATATCGAATTCCGGCACCTGCGCACGATCAAGGCGATCCATGAATGCGGCGGTCTGGCCCGCGCGGCGGATCAGCTGAACATCACCCAATCGGCGTTGAGTCATCAGATCAAAGGGCTTGAGGATCAGGCCGGGGTTGAGCTGTTCCTGCGCCGCTCCAAGCCGATGAAGTTGTCGGCGGCGGGGTTGCGCCTGTTGCGGCTGGCCGAACAGATACTACCGCAGGTCGAAGCGACGCAGCACGAATTTTCTTCCCTGCGCGACGGGCGCACGGGCCGGATGCATATCGCGATCGAGTGCCATGCCTGTTTCGAATGGCTGTTTCCGGTGTTGGAAGCTTTCCGTAAATCCTGGGGCGATGTGGATGTCGATATCCGCCCCGGGCTGGCCTTTGACGCGTTGCCCGCGCTGCAGAAGGAAGAGGTCGATCTGGTCGTGTCCTCGGACCCCGAAGACCTGCCGGGGGTCGAGTTCATCAAACTGTTTGACTACGATGCGGTGTTTGTTGCGGCCTCGGCCCACCCATTGGCACAAAAGGATTTCATCGAAGCCGAGGATTTCCGCGGTCAGACTCTGATCACCTATCCGGTCGAACGCACGCGTTTGGACGTGTTCAGCCAGTTGCTGATCCCAGCGCGGGTGGAACCGGCGGCCATCCGGCAGGTGGAGCTGACAGCAGTTATCCTTTTGCTGGTCGCTTCGAACCGGGGGATTTCGGTCCTACCCGACTGGGTGGTGCGCGAGGTCAAGTATAACTCGGACTATGTGACCCGGCCACTGACCAAGGACGGGATCACCCGCAGTCTGTATGCGGCGGTGCGGTCCGAGGACCTTGAAAAACCCTATGTGCAGGAACTGATCGAACTGGCCGGGACCGAGGCGCGTAAGCTGCAATCGCAATAGGCGCGAAACGCGGGGCTGCTATGCGCATCAAGCCTCTTGGCAAGGGCGCATTGCATCAGTATACGCGCGGTTTGACCGAACAGGAGCCTTGGGACAATGGTAGGCAGTGCAAACCTCAACATCATGATCAAAGCCGCGCGCAAGGCGGGGCGGTCTCTAGTCAAGGATTTCCGCGAAGTCGAGAACCTGCAGGTCTCGATGAAGGGCGCGGGTGACTTTGTCTCCAAGGCCGATATCGCCGCCGAGGCGATCCTGAAAGAGGAATTGCTGGGCGCTCGCCCGACCTATGGCTGGCTGGGTGAAGAAGGCGGCGGGCAGGCGGGTGAAGACCCAACGCGCCGCTGGATTGTCGACCCGTTGGACGGCACCACCAACTTCCTGCACGGGCTGCCGCATTGGGCGATTTCCATCGCTCTGGAACACAAGGGCAAGATCGTTGCCGGCGTGATCTATGACCCCGCCAAGGATGAGATGTTCTTTGCCGAAAAGGGCGAGGGCGCGTGGATGAACGACACCCGCATCCGCGTTTCGGGCCGTCACCGTATGATCGAATCGATCTTTGCGACCGGTTTGCCTTTTGGTGGCCGTTCTGACCTGCCTGCGACCTTGCAGGATCTGGCCCGTATCATGCCCACCTGCGCTGGCGTGCGTCGTTGGGGATCGGCAGCGCTGGATTTGGCTTATGTCGCTGCAGGGCGTTACGAAGGCTATTGGGAACGTCGACTGAACGCGTGGGACGTGGCAGCCGGGATCATCATCGTGAAAGAGGCTGGCGGATTTGTGCAAGCCATCAATCCAGAAGGCAGTGTCTTGGAGGATGGTGAGGTTATCTGTTCGAATGAGCCGATCTTTGACCAGTTCTCGAAGGTGATCCGGGGCTGATTTTCTTAAGCCAGTGCCGAACAAGCGCGCCCCGTACAAGGCGCGCTTTTTTGTTTATAACGCAATGCGTTGGGCTAACCCGCAGTCTTCAGCCAGCCGTGCGGCGACGGATGCGACCGCCAGGTCCTGCAGGCCGACCCCTGTTCCATCGAACAAGGTGATCTGATCCGCCGAAACCCGGCCAGGATGAACGCCATTGATCACAGCGCCGATGGGCGTAATAGCCTTCTCTGTAAGAGCCCCGTTGCCAACGGCGTGCTGCGCTTCACCAATCGAGACGGATTGCGCCACCTCATCCGTAAAGACCGAGGCCGCAGAGACCAGTGCCGGGTCGACTTCTTGCTTTCCTTTGGTGTCGGTGCCCATACAGGCCAGATGGGTGCCGGGTTTGATCCACTCCTTCATCAGCAGGGGCTCGAAAGCTGAGGTGATGGTGATGATCACATCCGCCTGTGCGCCCAACTCCTGTGGGCTGACGCTTTCGAATTCCAACCCGATCTCGTCAGCGACGGAGGCCAATCGAGGCAGCATGTCCGGATGTGGATTCCACGCCACGACCTTTTCGAACACGCGTTGCTCGGCGGCTGCGCGCAGTTGAAAGGTGGATTGATGGCCAGCCCCGACCATGCCCAGAACCTTGGCGTCCTTACGGGCCAGATGAGCGATGGACACAGCAGATGACGCCGCAGTGCGCACTGCCGTCAGATAGTTGCCGCCAACCAGTGCCGACAGTCGCCCCGTATCCGGGTCGAACAGGAACACTGTGGATTGATGGTTGGTCAGGCCGCGATCTGTATTCCCTGGCCAATACCCACCGGACTTCACACCCAGCACTTGCCCTTCGCGGTCGAACCCGGACTTGAACCCATAAATCGCATCTGCGTGGCCCAAAGCCTCGCGGATCACGGGAAAGTTTCGCGCCCCGCCGCTGGCCATGGCGCCGAAGACGGCCTCGACAGCATCAAATGCTTGTTGACGGCCCACGAGTTGGGCACATAAATCCTCGGTCACAATCAGCGGTCCGTCTTGAGTAATCATGGCATCCCTCATCGCTTAATACGCCTTTCCGCGCGCCGACACTGGCCACAACGCTTCGACTTTGCCGCCGCGTACGCCGACATACCAGTCATGGACATTGCAAGTGGGGTCGCAGTGACCAGGCACCAGCCGTAGCTTGTCATTGACTTTCAAAACCCCGTCCGGGTCGCCAATCACGCCATGTTCGTCCGAACATTTGAGGTATTCCACGTCGTCGCGCCCATATACGAATGGCAGGCCGCTATCGACAGACTGGGCTTTGAGACCCGCATCGCAGACCGCAATATCAGGTTTGGAATGGCTCATGACACTGGTCAGGATGAACAGCGCGTTCTCCCATTCACCTTGGTCAATCCGGTTGCCGTCCTTGTCCAGAATGCGTCCGTAATCAGCATCCATGAACGCGTAAGACCCGCATTGCAATTCATTGTAAACGCCTGACTCGCTTTCAAAATAATACGACCCAGTTCCTCCGCCCGAGACCAGTTCGCAGTCTATCCCTTCTGCTTTCAAACCCTCGACCGCGTCTTTGACCATCGCGATGGCGACGTCCAGTTTTTCCTTGCGGGCTTCATAACTGTCCATGTGCTGCATCGCACCCTGATAGGCCTGTATTCCTGTGAACTTGAGATTTGCGGCGGCGTGAACCGCTTGGGCGATTTCAACGACTGCTGCGGTCGAGGTCACGCCGCAACGTCCTGCGCCGCAGTCGATTTCGACAAAAACCTCCAACTCGGTGCCGTGCCGCGTGGCTGCCGACGACAGCTCGGCGATGTTGTCCACGTCATCTACGCAGACGATTGTGCGCGCACCCAGTTTGGGCAGACGCGCCAAGCGATCGATCTTGGCTGGGTCGCGCACCTGATTGGATACGAGGATGTCTTTGATACCACCACGGGCAAAGACTTCGGCCTCGGACACTTTCTGACAGCACACGCCGACCGCGCCACCCAGTTCTTCTTGTAGCTTGGCTACGTCCACGGATTTGTGCATTTTGCCATGCACCCTATGCCGCATCCCGTGCGCTTTGGCGTAGTCACCCATCTTCTTGATATTTCGTTCAAGCGCATCAAGGTTCAGGATTAGGCTTGGCGTCTGGATATCGCGTTCGTCCATCCCAATGGCGGCAGGGATGTCGAAGCCGATCTCGAGATCGTCAAATTTCGCGGATTTGTTCATATTCTCTCTCCTCATCCTTGCAACCATGGCAACTTGTCTAGATCGACGTTCCCGCCTGTTATGATCACGCCTACACGTTTGCCGCGGAACACGTCTTGGTTCTTCAAGATGACCGCCAATGGCACCGCCGAAGATGGTTCCATCACCACCCGAAGGTGCTTCCACGTCAATTTCATAGCGGCGATGATCTCGTCGTCAGAGGCTGTGAAAATGTCCGTCACATGGTTCGAGACAAAGTGCCATGTGTTCTCTTTCAAGGGCACCAGCAAGCCGTCAGCGACGGTATTGGGTGCGTCGTCGGCAATTATGTACCCAGCCTTGAAGGACCGAAACGCATCATCCGCCTGCTCGGGTTCGGCCGCGTAAATCTCTGTGCCGGATGCAAGGTTCGAGACGGTCAGGCAGGTGCCCGAAACCATGCCGCCGCCGCCAATTGGGGCGATTACGGCGTCAACGCCGCCGGTTTGATCCAGCAATTCAGCCGAGCAAGTGGCTTGCCCTGCGATCACACGCGGATCGTTGTAGGGGTGGATGAACTCACCTCTTGTCCGGGCCTGAACCTCGGCAAAGGTAGCCTCGCGCGATGAAGTTGAAGGATCGCATTCCGTGATGGTACCGCCATACCTGCGTACCGCGTCTTTCTTGGCCTGAGGCGCTGTGCGGGGCATAACGACGTTGCACGGGATACCCCGGCGACCAGCAGCGTATGAGAGCGACAACGCGTGGTTGCCGCTGGAATGGGTGCACACCCCCTTGACGGCCTCTTCTTCGCTGAGGCTGAAGACCGCGTTGCAAGCACCGCGCACTTTGAAAGCACCTGCCTCCTGAAAGTTCTCGCATTTAAAGAACAACTGCGCGCCGGTCAGGTCATTCAGGTAGTCCGACGTCATCAGCGGTGTGCGTCTGATATGAGGTGCAATCCGCCGTTGCGCCGCGCGCATGTCCGCGATCGTCAAGTTGGCGGCTTGTGAATGGTCCAACATCTCCACCCTCCTTATGCGGCTGCCTTGGCGTGGTCCGGCGACCCTTTGCGATAGAAATCCTGTGCGGCGGCGACTCCGCTACCCAAGTTGATCGGATAGTGCAGATCGGCCATCGCCATCTCAATCGTCGACAGGCCGGACAGGACCATCGCATCCGTCAGGCTACCCAAATGACCAATGCGAAACGCCTTACCGTCAAGCTGGCCCAGGCCGATGCCGAATGACATCCCGTATGCGTTGAACGCATGATCTGTCAGCGCATTGCTGTTGGTACCATCCGGTACATAGATCGCGCTGACAGTGTCGGAATAAAGCTCAGGCGCCTCGGCAACCAGTTGCAGGCCCCAGGCATCAACGGCGCGCCGAACGCCTTCAGCAAGACGGGTGTGGCGGGCATAGACATTCTCAAGCCCTTCCTCGAACAACATTTTCAGGCTTTCCCGCATCCCGTAGATCAGTTGCAGCGGTGGGGTATAAGGAAAGCCACCAGACGCATTGGCTTGCATCATGTCGCGAAAATCGAAGAACGTGCGCGGTAGCGTCGCCGTTGCCGAAGCCGCCAGAGCCTTGGGGCTGACACAAAGGATCGCCATGCCGGTTGCCAGCATGAACCCTTTTTGCGACCCGGACACGGCGATATCGACACCCCATTCGTCGAACTCGAACGGCATGGACGCTAGGGAACTGACACAATCTACGAATAGCATCGCGGGATGATTGGCGGTGTCTATTGCGCGCCGAACTGCACTGATGTCCGACCGAACGCCGGTTGCGGTTTCGTTATGGGTCACCAGAACTGCACGGATTTGGTGTGCATTGTCCTTGGACAGGGCGGTTTCGAACTGCTCGGCAGGGGCACCGCTGCCCCAAGGGCAATCGATCACCTGAACGTCCAGTCCATGCCGTTGGCATAGGTCGATCCAACGGTGACTGAATACGCCGTACCGCGCCACCAGAACCTTGTCACCGGGGTTGAGCGTGTTGGTCACCGCAGCTTCCCACCCGCCAGTTCCGCTGGCGGGGTAGGTGACGACCTGACCAGAGGTGGTGCCAAAAACCTTCTTTGTGTCTTCAAGCACGGGGGCAAAGGTTTCGATGAAATCGGGCGCGCGGTGGTCCTGAGTCTGGACCTGCATTGCAAGACGCAGCCTGTCCGGGATGTTAGTCGGGCCAGGAATGAAAACAGGGTTTTGGTTGGACATGACGTGTTCCTCCGCATTTGAGGTCAGTGTCCGGGAATGCTCGGTTCCATGCAATTTTCTTGAAAAATATTTTCATTTTTGCAAGTTTAATACTAAGGCGCTGATTTGATTTGAGTTTCTTTTTTTCATTTCTTGGGGAAGAAAAACGGGCCAAAAAAATTTGACGTCGCAAACCGGAGAAAATGGGATGGAATCCTCAAAAAGACAGCGCGGTAGACCGAAGTCCTTGTTCAAGGAAAGCACGGCCGGGACGATGCAGTCGCTGGATCGCGCGCTAGGTGTTTTGACCGAAACTGCCCGGCAGGAGCGCGCAGCATTAAGCGATCTGGCACGTGAGACTGGTGTACCTACGGCCACCACCCACCGCATTCTGATGACTTTGCAGAAACACGGGTTCGTGGCCTTCGACGAAGAACGACAGGAGTGGATGATCGGGATCGAGGCTTATCGGACCGGGGCCTCGTTCCTGCGACGTAATAGTGTGATCGAGATTGGGCGGCCAGTCCTGCGCAGATTGATGCAGGACAGCGGAGAAACGGCCAATCTGGCGGTCCCGGACGGGGCGCAGGTGGTGTTTGTCGGTCAGGTTGAAACAGCAAACCCGATCCGGGCGTTTTTCCCGCCGGGGGCGCGGACGCCGATGTATGCCTCGGGGACGGGAAAGGCGATTCTGGCCGCGATGGGAGAGGCCGCGCTGACCAGATTGATGACCGGGGCCAAACCGGAACGCTTCACGCCTCATACTTTAATAGACGACACCCGGTTGCAGGCAGACTTGGATCAAACCCGCGCGCGGGGATGGTCATTAGACCGGGAGGAGCGATATCAGGGAATGTCCTGCATCGGAGCAGCCATATTCAACGACCGGGGCGAGCCTTGTGCAGGTATCTCGGTGTCTGGTCCAACGGTCCGGTTCAACGCTGAACGCGCGCCGGAACTGGGGGCGCTGGTCCAGGCCGCCGCGCAAGAGGTAACGCGGCAAAGCGGTGGTCACTTACCGGCGCGGGATGCGGGGAATGCGGGATTGTGACAGCTTGTATTCGTGCTCGGGGTGGGGCGGGTGGCCGTGGGTGCGGTTCCAATAAGACATCGCGCCGCGCCTTAGCCACAAGGGGACGCAAAGGATCAGACCAACGAGGAACCCACCGGTATGTGCCCAATAGGCGACACCGCCCTTGTCAGGATCGCTTGCCAGGCTACCGAGGAACTGCATTCCCAACCACACTCCCAACATGACAAAGGCCGGGATAGTAAATACGCGGAAATAGACGACTAGGATCAACAGGATGTCGACGCGGGCTTTGGGGAACATCAGAAGATACCCGCCCAAGACGCCAGCAATGGCACCAGACGCGCCAATCGTGGGGATCACTGATTCAGGAGCCGTCACGACGTGGATCAACCCCGCTCCGATACCGGCCAGCACATAAAACAGCAGAAAGGGTAGATGCCCCATTTCGTCTTCCAGGTTGTCTCCGAAAATCCACAGAAACAGCATGTTGCCCGCCAGATGCATCCAGCCGCCATGCAAAAACATAGAGGTCACAAGCGTTTCCAGCGCAAATCCATCCGTGATACGGGCCGGGATTACCGCATAATCGAAGTAAAGTTGATTGAGTAACCGTGCGTTATCCATGATCCCCACATAGCTGAGGAAGATCACGATATTCGCTGCCATCAGCAGATAGACGACGTAAGGCGTGCGCCCCGAGGGGTTATGGTCACGGATCGGAAACATGGCGCGACGCTGGGCTTTTCGCGGCCCAGCGTCAAGGCCCGGTTACGCCGCACCCCCAAGCAGAGCGGCGTTGCCTCCTGCGGCGGTTGTGTCGACACAAACGTGACGTTCACTCAGCACACGCGCGCGGTCGGGCAGGCCGGGGATCAAAGGCAGGATCGGGCCATGGCGACGGGCCAGATGCTGTTCGATCTGCCGCGCGGTGGCCTCATCGCCCCACCACAACACGCCTGAGATGTTCGCGATGTTCTCCAGTCGGTGCAGGTCGATCATGCCAGACGCGCGGATCGCGGTGCCGCCAAGGGCCTCGACCGCTTGGGCCTGCGCCTGAACGGCGTCTGCGCTCGGCCCCATGCACAGTAGCGGCGCACGGGGGAATTCGCTGAGCCGGTTGGATTCGCCGGTGGGGCCGGGCAGCGACCGAGTGCGCAGCGGGGCCGGCTGGCCTGTGGGTTCGGGCAGGTCACTGGCGGTGTTGTCCCATGTGGCATCCACCTTTTGCCGGTCCGGCGCGCAGAACCTCGCCATATAGTTTGGCCCGCCCGCCTTGGGCCCCGTCCCCGACAGCCCCTCGCCGCCGAAGGGTTGCGAGCCGACAATGGCGCCGATCTGATTGCGATTGACGTAGATATTGCCCGCGTGAACGGCCTCGGTGATGTGCTGCACGCGGTCGTCGATGCGGGTGTGCAGGCCGAATGTCAGGCCATAGCCCGTGGCGTTGATGTCGGCGATGACCTGATCCAGATCTGAGGCCTTGAACCGCGCCACATGCAGCACGGGGCCGAATATTTCGCGCCCAAGTGCCGCAATGCCGGGGATTTCAATCAGGGTGGGGGCGATGAAAGTGCCCTCGGGCGGGGTTCTCAGTTCCTTCAATACCCGACCTTCACTGCGAGCCTGTGCGATGTGGTCGGCGATGCCTTGCCGCGCGTCGCGGTCAATCACCGGGCCGCAATCGGTTGCGATCAGCCACGGATCGCCCACCACCAGGGCCTCCATTGCGCCGGTCAGCATGGTCAGCAGATCGTCGGCGATATCCTCTTGCACATAGAGGCACCGCAGGGCCGAGCATCGCTGACCCGCCGATTGAAACGCGCTTTCGATGATGGATTGCACGGCCTGTTCGGGCAGGGCAGTGCTGTCGACGATCATCGCATTCAGTCCGCCGGTTTCCGCGATCAGAGGCGTGCCGGGTTGCAGATGATCCGCCATCGCCGCGCGGATTTTCAACGCCGTGCCGGTCGAGCCGGTGAAAGCCACCCCCGACACCCGCGCATCGGATGTCAGCGCCGCCCCCACGTGCGGGCCACCCGGCAGCAATTGCAGCGCATCGCGCGGCACACCCGCCTCGTGCAGCAGTTGCACGGCCCGATGTGCGATCAGAGGTGTCTGTGGTGCCGGTTTGGCCAGAACGGCATTGCCGGTGGCCAGAGCCGCCGAAATTTGCCCGGTGAAAATCGCCAGTGGGAAGTTCCACGGGCTGATACAGGTGAAAATGCCCGCGGGGTTGGCATTGGGGATATTGGCGGCGTAGTAGCGCAGGAAATCCACGGCCTCGCGCAGTTCTGCCACTGCGTCGGGCAGAGACTTCCCGGCCTCGCGCGCCAGCAGGGCGAACAGTTCGCCGAAATGCGCCTCGTAAAGATCAGCGGCTGCGTTCAGCACCTGCGCGCGCTGGGCGGATGGGGCTTGCCACGGTGCGGAAGAGGCCAGCGCCAGTTCCACATCTGCGGTACTGGCCGGGGCGACCGCTCCGGGGCGGTCTTGTGGCTGGGCGGGGTTGGTGACGGGCTGATCGCCTTCGGGGCGCGCATCGTCCGACAGCAGGGGCTGCGCGTACCAGTGATGTGCACGAAAGGCATCGCGCGCGGCGTCGATCCGATCCAGCGTTGGCGTGTGGTGCAGGTCGAACCCGCGCGAATTGGGGCGCTCGGGCCGGAACAGGTCGGGGCCGGTGGGCAGGGGGCGGGCGGCGTCGATGATCGTGACAAAGGGATCGGCGGCGACCACTTCGGGCGGCACGTCCTCATCCACGATCTGGTTCACGAAGGAGGAATTCGCACCATTTTCCAACAGGCGCCGCACCAGATAGGCCAGCAGGTCACGATGTGCACCCACCGGCGCATAGATGCGGCAGCGGGTGGCGTTCTGGTCCTTGACCAGCCCGTGCAGCGTCTCGCCCATGCCGTGCAAGCGCTGGAATTCGAAGGGCTGCCCATCAGCCATGTGCAGGATCGCGCTGACCGTATGGGCGTTATGGGTTGCGAACTGCGGATAGATCCGATCGGTCATGCCCAGCAATTTGCGCGCATTGGTGATGTAGGAAATATCGGTCGCCGCCTTGCGAGTGAAGACGGGAAAGCCATCGACGCCTTCGACCTGCGCGCGCTTGACCTCTGTATCCCAATAGGCGCCTTTCACCAGCCGCACCATCAGCTTGCGGTCGTGGCGTTGCGCCATGTCATAGAGCGTGTCCAGAACCACCCCGGCGCGGGGGCCATAGGCCTGCACCACGATCCCGAACCCGTCCCATCCGGCAAGGGCGGGTTCGGACATCACCTCTTCGATCACTTGCAGAGACAAAGACAGGCGGTCGGCCTCCTCGGCGTCCACGTTCAGGCCCATCCCGGCGGCTTTGGCCAGCAGGCACAAGGCGCGCAGGCGGGGAACAAGCTCATCCATCACGCGCTGTTCCTGCGCCAGCTCATAGCGCGGGTGCAGGGCGGACAGCTTGACCGAGATCCCCGGATTGGCGCGAATGTCATCATGCGTGCAGGCATCGGCAATGGCCGCAATCGCGCGCGAATAAGATAGGTGATAGCGGGCGGCGTCAGCCTCGGTCCGGGCGGCCTCGCCCAGCATGTCATAGGAATAGGTATAGCCTTTGGTTTCCATCCCTTTGGCGCGGTCCATGGCGGATTGGATCGTCTCGCCCAGAACGAACTGACGGCCCATTTCCTTCATCGCGCGGCCCACTGCGGTGCGGATCACCGGCTCACCCAGCCTTTTGATCGCCCCGCGCAGGGCACTGACCGGTGAGGCTTTGCCTTCGTCCAGAACCTTACCCGTCAGCATCAGGGCCCAAGTCGAGGCATTGACCAGCGAGGACGAGGATTGCCCCAGATGCTTGCCCCAGTCCGAGGGCGCGATTTTATCCTCGATCAGCGCGTCAATCGTATCGGCATCAGGCACCCGCAGCAGCGCCTCGGCCAGACACATCAGCGCGACGCCTTCATCGGTGGAGAGGCCGTATTCGGCCAGAAAGACCTCCATCATCCCCGGCGAGGTGCTGGCACGGATGTCGCGCACCAGTTGGGCTGCGGCCGTACAGATGGCGGCACGATCCGTGTCGCTCAGATCGGCCTGCGCGATCAGGCTGTCCAGAACGGCCGACGGGTCGGCATAGGTTTGGGCGTCAATATGGGTGCGCAGGCTGTGTGACATGAATCCTCCGGTGCTTTGGTTAAATATAGGATCGCTTTGGCGGGCTGATTGCCCTAAATTTCGCAGTATGCAGTCGATTGGACTAATTTGAGGGGCGGATGTGATGCAAATGGACTTTCCCGACTTGGATCGGTTCGACCGCGCCATTCTGGCGATTCTGTCCGAGGATGGGCGCATCTCGGTCGCGGACCTCGCGCGGCGGATCGGTTTGTCAAAATCGCCCACTCAAGCACGTGTGAAGAAACTTGAGGCAGACGGGATCATCACCGGGTACCGCGCCCTGCTGGACCCGATCCGCCTTGGACTGGACCATGTGGCCTTTGTAGAAGTGCGCCTGACCGACACCCGAGAAAAGGCACTGGCCGAGTTCAATGCCGCTGTACGGAAGGTGGGCGAGATCGAGCAAGCCCATATGATCGCGTCGAATTTCGACTATCTGCTGAAAATCCGCACCGGGTCGATGTCGGAATACCGCGCGGTTCTGGCCGAGAAAATCTCTTCCTTGCCGCATGTGGCCAGCACCTCGACCTTTGTGGCGATGGAGGCCGTGAAGGAAACCGGCGTCTCGGGCGGGATCGATGCAGTGGGTTGACGAACGTGTATGGCGCGTCACCATTGAGACATGAAACAGATCGTTACAGCTTTTGCATTTCTGGTCTCGAGCACAATTGCGGCCCAGTCCGAGGGGTGCCCCGCTGCGCCGGACCACTCGGACGGAGTTGCCGGGATCATCACGCAAATCCAGCAAGCCGAGAATGAGCGCGCCGCGCAAATCCTTTCAAACCAGCTGTGGGAATTTTGGGCCGACGCACCGGACGACAGCGCACAGGCCGTGCTGGATCGTGGCATGACCCGCCGTAGCCAATGGGATTTGTTGGGCGCGATCGAGGATTTCGACAAACTGGTCGAATATTGTCCCTCTTACGCCGAAGGTTATAACCAGCGCGCCTTTGCGCATTTTCTGCGACAAGACTATCAGGCGGCGCTGCCTGATCTGGACCGAGCGATCGAGCTGTCGCCCAACCATGTGGCTGCCATTAGCGGTAAGGCGCTGACCTTGTTGGGCTTAAAGCGGGTTGATGAAGCGCGTGAGACTTTGCAACGGGCGTTGAAGCTTAACCCGTGGTTGTCCGAACGCCATTTGCTGGACGCCGGGGGACCACTTGCCCCGAAGGGCGAAGACATCTGAAGATCAACGCCCCCGAAAAGAACTCCGGGGGCGTTGGTGCGTTAGTTAACCGACAAGACCGTTATCAGCGCGCTTGATTGCGATGACAGACGAGCGTGGCGTACCACCATCAGGCCAGTTGCTGCCGGGGTGCTGGATGCCAACAAACATGGTGCGCAGATCTGTGGACCACGCCAGACCGGTTACCTCACAGCCGTTCGGGCCGGTCATGAAGCGTGCAATTTCACCGGTCACGGGATCACCAACCAGCATCTGGTTGTTGCCGTTGCCTGCGAAATCTTCCTCGTTGTCGTCATTCCCGTCTGTCTGGATCCAGATCAGACCGGTCGAATCGATCACCATACCGTCGGGCGAGTTGAACAGGTTGCCCTCGTTCACATTAGGCGATCCGGCGCGGTCATCCGAGTGTACAGTCGGGTTGCCCGCCATGACGTACAGGTCCCAATCGAAAGCGTCGGCGGCGTGGTCGTCATTGGCCGGGCGCCAGCGTACGATCTGACCGTATTTGTTGGCTTCACGCGGGTTGGCCGCGTTGACCGAGGTATCATCACCACCGGCGTTTGGTTTGACGCCGCGGTTCTTGTTGTTGGTCAGGCAGCAATAGGCTTCGACCGCAACCGGGCTGGAGGCGACCCATTCGGGGCGATCCATGGTGGTGCCGCCCGCTTTGGAGGCCGCCATGCGGGTAAAGATGCGAATCTCGGCATCGTCCATTCCGGTTGTTTCCGGGGTCAGAGCCAGCCATTCACCCTTCATGTCGTCGTTGAACTTGGCGACATAAAGCGTACCGTCGTTTAGCAGGCTCTCGGTTTCACCACCGGGCTGATAGGTGCCGTTCGAGACGAATTTGTACAGGTATTCGCCACGTTCATCGTCGCCCATGTAGACAACCACGCGACCGTCGGCAGCCAGGGTGACTTCGGCGTTTTCGTGCTTGAAGCGACCCAGACCGGTGTGCTTGACAGGCGTGCTGTCAGGTTTGGTCGGGTCGATTTCAACGATCCAGCCCGTACGGTGCGGCTCGTTGGGGTTTTTCGATGTGTCGAAACGGGGATCAAAGAACTCGTAACCGTTCCAGCTTTCGGCCTTGATACCGTAGCGCGCCATACCGTCCGCGACCTTCTGGTCATAGGCGGCATTTTCATCCGATGAGCCGAAGTAGCCATTGAAGTTCTCTTCGCAGGTCAGATAGGTGCCCCAGGGCGTCTTGCCCGCACCACAGTTGTTCATGGTGCCCAGCGAGGTGGTGCCGGTCGGGTCAGCCTCAGTTTTCAGCAGGTCATGACCGGCTGCGGGGCCAACGATTTTCATCGGAGTGTTGTGATGAATACGGCGGTTGAAGGGGCTGTCTTTGACAACCGACCAGCCGTCAGGGCCTTCGGTGATTTCCATGACTGTCACGCCTTGGATGTTCTGCAGCTTCAGAACATCGTCTGCGTTTGCCGGAACACCTTCCGCAGCGGCCGGCAGGTTGATCTTGCGGTTGGGGTATTCGTGGTTGATCGCGATCAGTTCGTGACCCTGGAACGAAAAGGTTTCCATCCCGTCAGTGTTCTCACCAAAGATACGGTCGGATTTTTCGACCGAACCACCATCGGCGATGTCATAGCCGTCGGCATCCGAGAACAGCGGATCGCCCCAGCGCATCATGACTTTCCACTCGTACCCTTCGGGGACGTGAACGGTGCCGTCGGTCTGGGCTGCGATCGGGGTGAAGGCAAAGCGCGACGCGTCAGCGGCCTGCGCCGAGGTCGAGCTGAGCAGACCTGTGCCCATTGCGGCAGCGCCCGATCCAAAGGCCACCACACCGGCCAGAAAACCACGGCGGGAAATGGCGCTTTCGACCACGCGGTCAAAGTCGTTTTCCTCGGGGCGGGGGAAGTGCAGCTCGTCCCAGTCGTCTGCGGATAGTGTGGTGTTGTCGACGTCTTTCATGGATGGCTCCTGGCTAAAATGAAAGTTGATGAACGGGATTTAAGAGGTCTTTGTGACAGGTTCTTAACAGCGCCATTAAAGCCGCTGTATTTCGACCTGAAAATAGATTCATTTTTGAAGCGCTAAATCGCGCCGAAGCCCTGCCTGCGCGACGCAGACAGGGTTTTACAATCATCAAAATTGATTGATCACATCGCCGTGATGGGGTTAACGCAGCCGCTGCCCATCGGCATTGAACCGATACGCTTTTTCGGGCGCGAACCCAAGGCGCAGGTCTTGGCCTTCGGATATTGCGTGTTGCCCGAACAAGCGCGCCGTCACCGAATGGTTCTGAACAGTCGCAATGACGTTGGTATCACCGCCCAGCTTTTCGACATGGCTGACCTGTGCTGACAGGGGGCCGTCGTCAGACAGGAACAGATCCTCTGGCCGAATACCAAGGGTGTCTGACCCCTGATCCAGCAGGCTTTCGGGCAGGAAGTTCATCGAAGGAGATCCAAGGAATCCCGCAACAAACTGGTTGGCGGGGTTGTTATACAGCTCCATCGGTGAGCCAATCTGTTCCACCCGGCCATCGCGCAGAACTACGATCTTGTCGGCCAGTGTCATCGCCTCGGTCTGGTCGTGGGTGACATAGATCATCGAGGCATCCAGTGCCCGGTGCAGGTTTGCGATCTCAATCCGCGTGTTCATCCGCAGCGCCGCGTCGAGGTTCGAAAGCGGTTCGTCAAACAGGAACAGTTTCGGCTCGCGCACGATGGCCCGCCCGATGGCGACGCGTTGGCGCTGACCGCCGGACAGCTCAGATGGATAGCGGTCCAGATATTCCTCAAGGTTCAGCATCCGGCTGGCGCTGGCGACGCGCTCTTCGATCACCGCTTTGGGCTGCTTCTCTTGTTTCAGCGCCAGTGTCATGTTCCCGCGCACGTTCAGATGGGGATAGAGCGCATAACTTTGAAAAACCATCGCGATCCCGCGCTTTGACGGCGGCACCAGATTGACGGTCTGGCCGTCGATATTGATCTCACCCGAGGACGCATCCTCCAACCCAGCGATGACGCGCAGCAGGGTGGATTTGCCACAGCCCGAGGGACCGACGAAGACGACAAACTCACCTTCTTCCACCTCAAGCGAGATGTCTTTCAGGACATGCACCTCGCCAAAGGATTTGTTCACGTTGGTCAGGGTCAAAGCGGTCATGATGCGGATTCCTGTAGGGAAACGGGCTGGCCGGTGCGGATGCTTTCATCAGCGGCCAAACAAATGGCGAGGGATTGGACAGCGTCATTCATGTGGCGCGTCAGGTCGATATCGTCTGCGATGGCGCGCAGCATATACGCCTGCTCGGCGTCACAAAGCTCCTGATGGCCGGGCTCATCGGGCATCTCAACCGTACGGTCACCGCTCGGCGTGTGGATCAGTAGACCACCAACCTTGGTGTGGCCATCGATATCCGCCGACGCGCCTTTGTTGCCGTCGGTGATCGAGACCGAGCCGTTGGGCGAGACGATATCTTTCACGAAAAACGCGGTTTCGGACATCATCGGGCCCCACCCGGCCTCGTACCAGCCGACCGAGCCGTCCTCAAAAATCACCTGAAACTGGCCGTAATTGTACATGTCCTCGGCGATCTCATCGGACAGGCGCAGGCCCATGCCATGCACGCGGACGGGCTGCGCATCGGTGATCTGGCACATGACGTCCACGTAATGTACGCCGCAATCCACGATGGGAGAGGTCGTCTGCATTAATGCCTTATGCGTCTCCCACTCCGCGCCCGAGGATTGCTGGTTCAGGTTCAGGCGGAACACATACGGCCCGCCCAGATCGCGCGCCTCGGCAATGAGGCGCATCCACGAGGGGTGATGGCGCAGGATATATCCGACCACCAGTTTGCGGTTCAGGCGGGTGGCGGTTTCGACCACGCGCCGCGCATCGGTCACATTGGTGGCCAGTGGTTTTTCAACGAAGACATGCGCGCCAGCTTCCATCGCGGCGCAGGCGTAATCGGCGTGGCTGTCGGAATAGGTGGCGACGACCACTAGATCGGGATTGGTCTCGGCCAGTGCGGTGTGGAAATCCGAATAGGCGGGGTATTGGCCCAGATCGGGGTGATCCACGTGGCCCGAGCGGTTCACCAGCCCCACGATCTGCGCGTCCGCGTGGTTGTGATGAGCCAGCGCGTGGCTGAGACCCATATTGCCAAGGCCAGCGATCAGAACTTTGGTCATTTGACAGCTCCCGAAGTGATGCCGCGGATCAGTTGGCGCGAGAAGATGACGTACAGAACCAGCACTGGCAGGATCGCCATCGACAGGGCCGACAGAACCGCGTTCCAGTCGGTGACGAACTGTCCGATAAAGACCTGACTGCCCAGCGTGAGCGTCTTGGTTTCTTCAGCCGGGGCGAGGATCAGCGGGAACCACAGGTCATTCCAGATCGGGATCATGTTGAACACGGCCACGGTCGCCATCGCGGGCCTGACCAGAGGCAGAACCAGCCGGAAAAAGATCGTGTATTCCGACAGCCCGTCGATGCGGCCCGCGTTTTTCAGGTCATCGCTGACCTGCCGCATAAACTCGGACAGGATGAACACCGCCAGCGGCAGTCCCTGCGCCGTGTAAACCAGTATCAGCGCCCATAGCGTGTTCACCAGCCCGGTCGCCACCATCATCTCAAGGATCGCCACGGTGCCGATGCGGATCGGGATCATAATCCCCAGCGCCAGATACAGCCCCATCAGCAGGTTGCCCTTGAACTGATATTCCGACAGCGCATAGGCCGCCATGGCCCCAAACAGCAGGATAAAGAACAGCGACGCAACGGTGACGATCATCGAGTTCTGGAAGTAGAGGAAGAAATCCCCCTGTTTCATCACCGTCTCATAGCCAATCATCGAGAAACTGTCGGCATTTGGCAGCGCCAGCGGCTCGCGGAAGATCGCGCGGCGGGTTTTGAAGCTGTTGATGATGATCACAAAAACCGGGAACAGGGCGATCAGCGTGTAAAGGATCAGCGCCCCGTGCATCGCAGCGGTATTCAGCGGGTTATGGCGTGCTTTGTTCATCGCTGGACCCTCACAATTGATACCGGCGCATCCGGGTCTGGATGCCGAAGAGGTAAATGCAGACGCCCACAAGGATGATCGCGAACATGGCCCCGGCGATGGCTGACCCCATATGCGGGTCACCCAGTTGCAGCTGGAAGCCAAAGAAGGTGCGGTACATGAAGGTGCCCAGGATATCGGTCGAGAAATCCGGCCCGGCCAGCGCGCCTTGGGCGGCATAGATCAGGTCGAAGGCGTTGAAGTTGCCCACAAAGGTCAGGATCGAGATGATGCCGATCGAGGGCAGGATCAGCGGCAGCTTGATTTTCCAGAAGGCCGAGGCCCCGGTTATGCCGTCGATCTCTCCGGCCTCAAGGATTTCCTCGGGTATGGTCAACAGAGCGGCATAGATCAGCATCATCGGGATGCCCACAAACTGCCAGACCGAGATCAGCGCCAGCGTGGTGAGCGCGTATTCCTCTTTCCCCAGCCACGGTGCAAACAGGGATTTCAGGCCCACGGCATCCAGCATCGAGGGCGCGATGCCCCAGATGGGCGACAGGATCAGTTTCCATGCAAAGCCAACGATCACAAAGCTCAGGATTGTCGGGATGAAAATCGCCGACCGATAGAGCGCCGAGAACCTCAGGTGCGGGTGGCTGAGCAGCGCGGCCAGCGCGATCCCGATGGGGTTTTGAACAAGCATATGGATCAGGAAGAACCAGAAGTTGTTGCCCAAAGCGTTCCAGAACTGCTCGGACCAGATGGGATCGAAAAACAGCGTTTGAAAGTTCTGCAAGCCCACGAACACGCGGCTCTGATCCACCTCGGAATAGAGCGCTAGCCGCAGTGTGTTGAACAGCGGAAAGATCATCACCGCCGTATAAACCAGCACGGCTGGGGCCAGAAACACGACGATATGCAAGCGGAAGCGGGGGCGATTCATGGGTCAGCTTTCACAGGGGTGTCGGGTGTACCCGGGCGGGCGTTTCCGCCCGGGTAAGGATCAGCTTACTGATGCGGAGCGTACCAGGAGGCAAGACCTTCCTGCAGTTCGGCGCCCAGTTCTTCGGGCGATTTGGCACCCTTGATAGCCGCAACGGATGCGCCCCAGGTCTCATTCTCAAGGTTCGGTGTGCCGCGCGACAGGATTTGATAGGTCGAGCGGATGGTCGATTCACACTCATCACGCCAGCCGACGATTTCCTTGGCCAGCGGATCCTGCAGCTCAACCGGCGTGCTGGACAGCGGGAAGAAGCCGGGCAGCGCGTTGCCGAAGATTTCCGCGAACTCTGGGCTTGCGACCCAGGCCAGGAAAGTTTCGGCCGCCTCGGGATTCTCGGTGGCGGCGTTCATGCCGATGCCGATATCGGTGTGATCCGAGATATAGCAGGTGTCGCCCGCATTGCGGACCGGCGGCTTGAATGCGCCCATTTCGAAATCAGCCTGCGCGTTGAAGCCCGAGATTTCCCACGACCCGGCAGGGTAAACAGCCGCACGGCCCAGCGTGAAGATGTTCTGGCTGTCGGGATAGGTCTGCGCCTCATACCCGTCGCCCAGATATTCGCCCCAACGGGCCAGTGTGGCGTAGGGGGCGGTCCATGCCTCATCGGTCAGCTTCTGCTCGCCTTTGATCAGCGCCTGACGGCCTTCCTCACCTTTCCAATAGTTCGGGCCGATGTTGTTATAGCCCATGGTGGCGGCTTCCCACTGGTCGTTGGTGCCCATCGCCATCGGGATATAGGTGCCGTCTTCCTTGATCTTGTCGAGGGCGGCAAAGAACTCATCCTCGGTGGTCGGCACGTCGATGCCCAGCTCGTTGAACGCGTCTTTGTTGTAGATGAACCCGTGAATCACCGACGCCATCGGAACACAGAAACTGACCGCGCCATCATCGGTCTGCCACGCCGATTTGGCGACATCAGAGAAATTGCCCATCGCCTCGACGCCCGACAGATCAGTCAGGTGCCCGGCTTCGTATAGCGCCAAAGAGGCGTCAAAAGGACGGCAGGTGATCAGGTCGCCAGCCGAGCCCGCGTCCAGTTTTGAATTCAAAACAGCGTTGTATTCAGCGGGGGCCGAGGGCGTGAATTGTACCTTGATGCCGGGGTTTGCGGCCTCAAATGCAGGAATGATCTGATCCTGCCATAGGGTCAGGTCATCGTTGCGCCAGCTTTCGATGGTCAGCGTGACATCTTCGGCCATGGCAGCCGTACCCATAAGGGTTGAGCCCAGCAGAGCCAGCTTCAGACTTGTGCGTTTCATTTCATTCTCCCAGTTGGTTAGCAGTTGTTATTCATGTTTAGTGCGGTGCTCAGGATGCCGTCGGCTTCTTCAAGCCGCGCCACCGCGTCGCCCTTTGACACGCCAAGGGCAGCGATCAGGATGGCGGGTTTTACGTCGCCGTTCGTCTGCGCCAGCGCAGCCTGGGCTGCATCGGTGTCGACCTTGGCAATCCGTGCCACGATCCCGGCCGCGCGCGCACGTAGCTTGTGATTGTCAGCGCGCAAATTCACCATCATGCCGCCATGCACATGCCCCAGATCAAGCGCCATGAGCGAAGACAGCATATTGAGCGCGATCTTCTGCGCCGTCCCAGCCCCCATGCGGGTCGAGCCCGAGATCAGCTCGGGTGGCGTGGCGAGCAGAATTGGTATGTCAGCGGTTTGAAGAAGAGGGCTGTCCGCATTATTGGCGATGCCGATCAAGGTTGCCTTTTTGGCGCGCGCGATGTCACCCGCTGTCAGAGTATAGGGCGTGGATCCGCTAGCCGACACCGCGATGACGGTATCGGTAGGCTTTAAGTCGGACAGAGCTTCGGCAAGTCCTACGTCCGAGTCCTCTGTATCGCCGGGCATTTCAACACCGGTCGGTAAGCCGCCTGCCATGTGAATGCGTAAGTGACTTGGAAGGATCGAGAATGTACCGCCCAGTTCCTGCGCATCTGCTGCGGCCATCAAGCCAGATGACCCGGCGGCGACGTAATGCAGCACGCCCCCGGTGCGGAGTGTTGCCGCCATTGCCGCAGCTCCCCGCGCGATCGCGGGTGCCGCACGCTCAACAGCCTTCGCAGCAGCGATTTGACCAGCGGCCAAGGCGCGGGCCGAGTTGGCCAGATCGCTCCGGTCAAGTTGGGCGGCATCAATGTGCAGTTGTTCAGTCGACGGCAGCGTCAAGAGAATCCCCCTTACAGTCCTTTTACAATACCTATGTAATACCACTTGTCTATAACTTTATTATTGCAAGCGATGTTTGGGGATTTTTGCGCTAAACTCCAGTAATTTGCGATTTGTGCCCGAATTTTGGTCTTTCCTGTGAAGGAAAGGTATTATAATGGTATTGTCATGACTGAGTCTCAAAACACCGCGTTTCTGGCCGTTGACGGTGGTGGAACCCGATGCAGGGTCGCTGCTGAGGTCCGTGGCGTCGTACATTCGGTCGAGACCGGAGCGGCCAATGTATCAACGGATTTCGAGGGCGGGGTTCGTCAGATCGCTGCCGGTTTGTCTGAATTGGCAGCGGGGCTGGATACCTCTGTAGCAGAATTGGTGCGCTGGCCCGCCTTTATCGGGTTGGCCGGAGTAACGGGTGACAGCGTCGCCGATCGACTGCGAGTGGCGTTGGATATGCCCAACGCGCGGATCGAGGATGATCGACCTGCAGCGGTAAGGGGCGCATTGGGTTCCTCAGATGGCCTGATCGCGCATTGCGGGACCGGGTCATTTCTGGCTGTTCAGATCAACGGTGACATCCGCCTTGCCGGAGGGTGGGGGCCTATCTTGGGCGACGAAGCATCCGCGCAATGGGTCGGTCGACGTGCGCTGTCCGAAGTGCTGAATGCGGTGGATCAGATCCAAGCGAAGTCGAGCTTGACGCAAGAGTTTTCTAAGCAGTTCGGCGGTGTTGCTGGAATTGTCGAATTTGCAGGGCAGGCCGCGCCGGGGGCGTTCGGCGCATTGGCACCTCAGGTCACAGCCGCTGCCGCCGATGGTGATCACGTCGCGCGTCAGGTTATGCAGGCAGGTGCCGATTACATCGGTGGAATGGCGAAACGCCTTGGGTGGAAGGCGGGGTTAACCCTCTGTTTAACAGGCGGAATTGGCCCGCATTATGCCGGTTATCTGCCCGCAGACATGCAAGCTGCGCTAAGACCAGCACAGGGCGAACCGCTGATCGGGGCCTTGGCCTTGGCAAAGGAGGGCGCTCATGAGCATTGCTGATTTCTTGCGCGCAGAAGCGTGGCTGAGCCCTAAGAACGGCCCGCGATATGTTCAGCTGCGCCGCCGCCTTCAGGAAGGGATAGATACGGGCGTGCTTGCACCGAATTCATCTCTTCCGTCCGAGCGGGAATTGGTGGACATCACTGATCTGTCCCGCGTCACGGTGCGAAAGGCTATTCAAGAGCTGGTGCAGGAAGGTGTGATTGAACAACGTCAGGGTTCAGGCTCGTTCATCCGCGAGCGCGTGCCCCGGGTCGAACAATCGCTGACACATTTGACGTCTTTCACCGAAGACATGTCGAGCCGTGGAATGCAGACCACGTCAAAGTGGTTGGAGCGGGGCGTATTTGCGGCGACGTCTCAAGAGATAGCTGCGCTGAACTTGCCGGAAGGCGCGCAGATTGCCCGCATCTATCGTCTGCGCGAGGCAGACGGCCGCCCTCTGGCGCTTGAGAAGGCAGCACTGCCGTTGGACATTCTGCCGAACCCGATTGAGGTGACCACCTCGCTCTACGAGGTTCTGGACGGGTTAGGGCGTCGTCCCGTTCGGGCGGTCCAGAAAATCTCGGCACTTAATCTTGCTGCGCGCGAGGCTGAGTTGCTGGATGTGCCGGAAGGGGCGGCAGGGTTGAACATCGAGCGTCTTTCATTTCTCAAAAACGGGCGGGTCGCGGAATTGACCCGCTCTCTCTATCGCGGTGACGCTTATGACTTCGTCGCCGAGCTGCGTTTATAACCGGAAGGATCAAAGGCCGATGTCCGACAATACATCCAAGATGCGCCAGGAGATTTTGGAAATCCCTGCCGCGGTTGACCGGCTGCTAGGCAGTGGCGCGGCCAGTATTCAAAACGCGGCCGCGCTGGTCCGGGAAACCGACCCGCGGTTCCTGATCACGGTGGCGCGCGGGTCATCCGACCACGCGTGTAGTTACCTGAAATATGCCAGCGAGCTATTGCTTGGGCTGCCTGTGGCCTCGGTTGGGCCGTCGGTTAGTTCGATCTATGGGGCCGACTTGATGGCGCGGGGCGCTGTATGCCTGTCGGTGTCTCAATCTGGCCAAAGTCCCGATATTGTCGGACTGACACGCTCGCTGCGGTCATCAGGAGCTGTTGCGCTGGCGATCACCAACAACTCGGAATCGCGATTGGCAGACGTTGCGGATGCGATGCTGCCGCTGCACGCCGGCCCCGAGTTGAGCGTCGCCGCCACCAAGACATTTGTGACTTCGCTGGTGGCAGGGTTGTGGTTGCTGGCCGAAGTCAAGGGCGATGCTGAACTGTTGGGGGCGATACGGGCGCTTCCCGCCCAGTTGGAACGCGCAGCACAGTGCGACTGGTCTGCAGCGGCGGCCACGATTACAGGGCGTTCGCTGTTTACTTTGGGCAGGGGGCCATCTTTTGCCATATCGGGCGAAGCGGCGTTGAAGATCAAGGAAACCTGTCAGATCCATGCAGAAAGCTATTCAGCTGCCGAGGTGCTGCATGGACCGGTCTCAATCGTCGAGGACGGGTTCCCAACCATTGTCTTTGCGGCTGGGGATGCCGCGGAGGACACCACGGCGCAGGCCGCTGACGCGCTGGCCGATAAGGGGGCCATAGTCTTCGCCACTACGGATCGCGTCACGCGGGCGCAGCAGTTGCCAGTAGAGCGTACGGATCATTGGATCACCGATCCGATCACGACGATCACCGCGTTTTACTCTATGGTCGAATCCGTCGCCAGTATGCGCGGTATTGACCCGGACGCGCCGCGTCACCTCAAGAAAGTGACCGAGACGGTATGACAATAGATAGAGTGATCTTTCGAAACGGTGCAATCTTTGACGGCAAGCGGTTGCTGAGTGATCATGCGCTTGTATTCAGCGGCGGTCAGAGTGTGGAAATCGTAGCTGACGCAGAGGTAGCGGCTGTTGGGGATCACATTGATCTGAACGGAGATATCGTCAGTCCGGGTTATGTGGACTTGCAGGTGAATGGCGGCGACGGTGTCATGCTGAACGATGACCCTTCGGTCGAAACGATCCGCCGGATCGCGCAGGCCCATCACCGGTTGGGAGTCGCGGCTTTGCTGCCGACTTTGATCACGGATACCAGCGAAAAGACTCGGGCGGCGATCGCAGCGGCCATTCAGTCAGTGAAAGAGGGCGTTCCGGGTGTCGCGGGATTGCATTTGGAAGGCCCCCATCTGTCGGTTGCCCGCAAGGGGGCGCATGACGGTGACCTGATTTGCCCCATGTCTGATACCGACCTTTCCATGTTGCTTGAGGCGGCGCAGCATTTGCCTTGCCTCAAAGTGACTGTGGCACCTGAAACGGTCTCGGAACAGCAAGTTGGGGCGCTGAGTGATGCG
Organism: Ruegeria sp. HKCCD7628; assembly: GCF_057221005.1. Lineage (NCBI taxonomy): Bacteria > Pseudomonadati > Pseudomonadota > Alphaproteobacteria > Rhodobacterales > Roseobacteraceae > Ruegeria > Ruegeria sp. HKCCD7628. Next base: position 188,889 of record NZ_JBWVBA010000004.1, on the reverse strand, counting down.
GGCATTCTTGTCTCGCTCGGACACACGGATGCAGATTTCGCGACCTGTCAACATTACGCGGCAGCCGGGGCACGCTGTGTCACCCATTTGTTCAATGCCATGAGCCAATTGGGCAACCGCGAGCCCGGTTTGGTTGGCTCTGCTCTTGCTAACGGCGGTCTTTCTGCGGGGCTCATCGCAGACGGAATTCACGTTCATCCTGAAACGATGCGAGCCGCTTGGGCTGCCAAATCCGGCCCGGGCCAGATCTATCTGGTTAGCGATGCAATGGCCGTTGCAGGCACTGATTTGTCCGAGTTCAGATTGGAAGGTCGTCGAATTACGAGAACCGATGGGCGACTGACTCTGGAGGATGGCACTTTGGCTGGGGCCGACCTGGATATGACGACAGCCATCCGCGTGCTGGTGACGCAGGTGGGTGTTCCCTTGCCAGATGCTCTGACAGCTGCCACGACCTATCCCGCCCAGTTGATCGGGCAAACGCATGGACCGTCGATGAAGCGCGATCAGATGATCCGCATCAGTGCAAACCTTGAAAAATGCACGTGGTTATTTCCTACTGAATGAACTGCTTGGGAAGGACTTGTCGGTTGCGCAATTTTTCGGCGCTGAATTTCAAAACAGCGACCGAAGGACGCTTGACGCCATCTGACGCATCGCTTAAACCGACCTCCGCTGAGCGGGCGTCGTATACTGGCTATTACCTCAGCCTTCCAAGCTGATGAAGCGGGTTCGATTCCCGCCGCCCGCTCCAAGTCAGCCCCAAAATTCTGCGTCAAAAGGCCCGTTTGGTGTTCGATTTTGCCATGGCAGCTTGACCCCACGCGCTGTCATCGCCAAGAAGCGCTGAAATAAACGCGAACACCACGTAAGGGCCAGTCATGGCAAGAAACGCCTCAGCCAGTCCATCGGCAAAATCCGCGCCCGGCGCCAGCGAAGAGCGCGCGCGTTCCAGAAAAATTGGTGTTCTGGGCTCGTTGTGGCCGTTTATGAAGCCCTATAAGCTGTTGATGATCGGCGCGACATTGGCATTGATCCTGACGGCCAGCATGACATTGACTCTGCCGTTGGCCGTGCGCCGCGTGGTGGACAACTTCCGCATCGAAGATGGCGAGTTGCTGGATTGGTACTTTCTGGCTGCGCTGGGCATCGCCGGTGTCTTGGCCATCGGAACAGGTATTCGCTATGCACTGGTGACACGGTTGGGTGAGCGCGTCGTGGCCGACATTCGTAAGGCCGTGTTCGACCGCGTCATCGGGATGAGCCCCGAATTCTATGAACGCATCATGACCGGAGAAGTCCTGAGCCGGATTACCACTGACACGACGTTGATCCAGTCTGTGCTGGGCTCTTCGGTATCAATCGCGCTACGCAACATGCTGATGTTCATTGGCGGTTTGGTGCTGATGCTGCTGACTTCGGCCAAACTGACCGCGATGGTTTTGTTGCTGATTCCGCTGGTTGTGGTGCCGATTTTGGTGTTGGGGCGCCGGTTGCGCGTGATCAGCCGCGAAAACCAGGACTGGATCGCAGCCTCGTCCGGAAACGCAGGCGAAGCGCTGGGTGCGGTTCAGACTGTTCAGGCCTTTACTCACGAACAGGCAAGCCGCGCCCAGTTCGGAGAGATGACGGAAACTTCGTATGAGGTTTCTTTGCGCCGTATCCAAACCCGTGCCGTTTTGACTGTGATCGTGATTTTTCTGGTCTTCTCCGGCATCGTGGGCGTTTTGTGGATGGGCGCGAATGACGTCCGCAACGGTGTGATGACCGAAGGTGTTTTGATCCAATTCGTGATCTATTCGATCATCATGGCCGGCTCGGTCGCGGCCTTGTCAGAGATCTGGAGCGAACTTCAACGTGCAGCCGGCGCGACCGAGCGTCTGGTCGAATTGCTGAACGCGCAGGACACTGTGAACGACCCCACGCAAGCCAAGGCCCTTCCCGCGCCCGTGCGGGGCGAGATACGGTTCGACGGCGTGACGTTCCGCTATCCTGCGCGGCCGGATGTGGTCGCGCTGGATCAGATGACGCTTACAGTCAGCCCGGGCGAAACGGTCGCCTTTGTCGGGCCTTCGGGGGCAGGCAAAACGACTGTCATTCAGATGATTCAACGTTTTTACGACCCGGATGCCGGCGGGGTAAGCCTGGATGGCGTCGACCTGCGTGACTTGGACCGATCTGAATTTCGACGTCACATGGCGCTGGTCCCCCAAGACCCCACGATCTTTGCCGCTTCGGCCCGTGAGAACATCCGCTTTGGCCGATTGGACGCAACGGATGCCGAAGTCGAGGCCGCCGCCCGCGCCGCCGCCGCGCATGATTTCATTTCGGCATTGCCGGAAGGCTATGACAGTTTCGTAGGCGAACGGGGCGTCATGCTGTCGGGTGGCCAGAAACAGCGCATCGCCATCGCGCGCGCCATCCTGCGCGATGCACCAGTTCTGCTGCTGGACGAGGCGACCTCGGCGCTGGATGCGGAAAGCGAGCGGGCGGTGCAGGGTGCTGTGGATCAGATGCGTGCGGGACGCACCACGTTGATCGTCGCACACCGGCTGGCTACCGTGAAAAAGGCGGACCGGATCGTAGTGATGGATGCAGGTCAGATTGTGGCGCAAGGTACTCATGATGATCTTGTGGCGCAGGATGGTCTGTATGCACGTCTGGCGCGGTTGCAGTTCACCGATGGTGTAGCTGCCGAGTAGTATGACGTCGGGGAAACGGATTTTCGCCGTAGCGTAATTTAGTTTTTTACCCCCTCCCTCTCTAACCCGTTGCTTGAACCCGCGTGGTTTTACTTCCATCCTGTGATGGAAAAAGCCGCGCGCAGAGTGCGAAATAAAACGGGAGGAGACGCATGTCGTTTGTTGGCATCGACGATAAGAAGAAACTTGAACAGGAAATGCCGTGGGAGGATCGGGACGTTCCGGTCACATTCCATCAGTTATTGTCGCGAACCGCGACCAAGTTTCCGAACAACAATGCGATCAGCTTTCAGTTGTTTTCTGGTCCCACAGACAAGGCCGAGACGCTGACATGGTCGGACCTGCTGGGCAAGGTCAATCAGGCCGCCAATCTCTTCCGGTCGTTGGGTGTCGGGGAAAAGGACGTAGTCGCCTATATCCTACCCAACTGTAATGAGACGCTGATCACCATGATGGGTGGCGCGGTTGCAGGTATCGTCAACCCGATCAACCCTTTGCTTGAACCCGAACAGATTGCAGCCATCCTGCGTGAAACCGGTGCCAAGGTTGTTGTCACGCTGAAATCCTTCCCCAAGACGGATGTGGCCCAAAAGGTCGAAGAGGCCGTGCGGCATGCGCCCAAGGTCAACACAATCCTCGAAATTGATCTGAACCGCTATTTGACCCCGCCCAAGTCATGGATCGTGCCTCTTTTGCGTCCCAAGATGGGCGACAAGGAACATCTGGCGCATGCGGACTACAAAAGCTTCAGTAAAGAGCTTGCCAAACAGCCGACCACTCTGACTTTCGAAGACAGTAAGGAAGACCGCGTCGCCTGCTATTTCCACACCGGTGGTACAACGGGTATGCCCAAAGTGGCACAGCACAAGTACTCGGGCATGATCTATAACGGCTGGCTTGGCGACACGCTGCTGTTCTCGGACGAAGACGTTGTTATGTGCCCGCTTCCGATGTTCCACGTCTTTGCCGTACATGTGATCATGATGGCGGCTGTGTCGTCGGGTGCGCATGTGGTATTCCCGACGCCGCAAGGCTATCGCGGCGATGGCGTGTTCGATAATTTCTGGAAGCTGATCGAGCGTTGGAAGGTGACATTTATCATCACTGTCCCAACGGCGATTGCTGCCAAGATGCAGCGCCCGGTAGATGCCGATATCTCAAGCGTGAAAACTGCGTTCTCGGGCTCGGCCCCGCTGCCGGTCGAGCTGTTCCGCCGCTTTGAAGAGGCCACGGGCGTCACGATCATCGAAGGTTATGGCCTGACCGAGGCAACCTGTCTGGTGTCATGTAACCCGACGGATGGTGAGAAAAAGATCGGTTCGATCGGGATTCCGTTCCCCTATACGGACGTAAAAATCCTCAACGACAGCCCGGACGGCCCGGTCGAGTCTGCTGCCAATGAGATCGGCGAGATCTGTATTTCGAACCCGGGTGTCTACGCTGGCAATACCTATACCGAAGCAGACAAGAACGTAGATCTTTATCATTTCGACGAATACCTGCGCACAGGCGATCTGGGCCGCTTTGACGAGGACGGATACCTGTGGATTACGGGCCGCGCCAAAGACCTGATCATTCGCGGAGGTCACAATATCGACCCGGCTGAGATCGAAGAGGCCCTGCTGGGCCATGAGGCAGTCGCATTCGCTGGTGCCATTGGCCAGCCCGATGCCTATGCGGGAGAGGTGCCTTGCGCCTTTGTCGAACTGGTCGATGGAGCGAAGGTCACCGAACAGGAACTGATGGAATACTGCGACGTCCACGTTCACGAACGCGCCGCACAACCCAAGCACATGACCATTTTGGACGAGCTTCCCAAGACCGCCGTCGGAAAAGTGTTCAAACCCGAACTGCGCAAACAGGCGATCACCCGTATCTACAACGGTGCGCTGGAAAAAGCCGGTGTCGAGGCCCGTGTTGTCTCGGTGCTTGATGATAAAAAACGCGGTTTGGTCGCACAGCTTGACGCGAACGGTTCCTCGGACGACGATGTCAGTAAAGTGCTGGGCTCATTTACCCGGCCATGGGAATGGGCTGCCTGATTGCGGAGGACACATGGATTATGAACGCCTGATCGACGAAGAAACCTGGGCGTTCATAAGACGTACCGCTGAAAGCTATCCAGATGATGCGGTTGATCTTTCCATCGCGGATCAGCGCAACGTGTATGACGCCATGTGCCGCGACTTTCGCCAACCGCGCCCGGTGGGCGTTGAAACAGAAGACAGGCACGCCGAGGGTGTGCCTGTTCGCATTTACACTGCCGGTGATCCGACACGGACGGTCGTCTATCTGCACGGCGGTGGGTTTGTTGTCGGAGGACTGGACAGCCACGATGACGTCTGCGCTGAAATTTGCGCGCAGACCGGGTACCGAATTGTTGCCGTAGATTATCGGCTCTGCCCCGAACATGTGCATCCGGCGCAGTTTCAGGATGCGTGGACCGCAGTGCAATGGGCCGCGAGTGAATTCGGTGACCCGCTTGTTCTGGCCGGAGACAGCGCCGGAGGCAATCTGGTCGCCGCTGTATCTCATCACGCGCGGGGTCGGCTGGATGGGATTCTGGGGCAAGTTCTGATCTATCCGGGATTGGGCGGGGACCGCTCTAAAGGGTCTTATATCGAACATGCCCATGCGCCGCTTTTGACGTTGGAAGACATAGTCTTTTACGAAAAGGTGCGTTGCGGTGGCACGCCTCCGCAAAGTGACCCGACCTACGCGCCTTTGCAGGATACGGATTTCGCCGGGCTGCCGCCCACAGTGATTGTGACGGCGGATTGCGATCCGCTGCGGGATGACGGGCCAGACTATTGCGCACGGATCAAAAAGGCCGGAGGGAAGGCACATTGCATCAACGAAGCGGGGCTGGTGCATGGCTATCTGCGGGCACGAAGCTCGGTCAAACGTGCCGCAGATAGTTTTGAGCGGATTTCGATCGCGATTGAAGCGCTGGGCCAGCAAATCTGGCCCTATGACTGATCACTTCAGAAAGGGTTGCGCCTTCATGGTCTCGGCCACCGGTGCGCCCATCCTCGTCAGGATCGTTGGTGCCAGCTGAAGCTGGTCTATGACCGTATCCGCCTCGGGGCCTTCCGCGTCGCCGAAGTAATACAGCGCCGTTTCCTGTTGCAGTGGACTGCGCCCTCCGTGGTGGCCGCGGTCGTCCTGACCGTGGTCGGCGGTGACGATCACCTCGTACCCCAACTGGCGCCAGCGGGGAATAAATGGGGCCAGCATTTCGTCCATGACAAAACAAGCGTGGTCCATCTCTTCGCTTTCGTGGAAAAAACGGTGCCCCATGCTGTCCAGAGTGCAAGTGTGCAGGATTCCGTAATCAAGCCCGAACCGAAGGCACATGTTGGTGAGCTGGGCAAACAGATCCACATCGCAGGGCGTCATCTGATTGGCTTTGCCGTAGCCCGTCATGGTGTGGAACCGGCCGTGGTTGATCGTCTTGCTGTTGGGTTCGTCATATTCCACGTCGCGCACGTAGTCGAAGGGATGGCGGTTGAAGAACTGTGACCAATAACTATGAGTGACTGCCCCTGTGACGCCCCCGGCCTCGCGTACCTGGCTGAACACGTCCTTGTGGCTGAGGCGGAAGACATTGCCATTGCCGGTGCAGCCATGTTCCTGCGGTGAGACACCTGTGTGGATCGAGGCGTAGCAACTGGCCGAAATCGACGGCAACACCGCGCGGTGTTTCCACGCGCGCGCCTCGCCGCTGTCGACCCAACCCTCGAGGTTGCCGAACAGGCGGCGGAAATTACGCCAAGGGACACCGTCAAGGATGATGAGAAGAAGTTTGCGGTCCATGGTTCGGCCTTTTCGTGGGGTCTTTCGGCGACCCTACGATATTCGCAGGGCAGGGGCAGCTTGTTCCCGCCCCAAATAGCAAAATCCCGACACCTGTTTGTGACAAGCGTCGGGATTTTATGATTGTTTTGCGTGGGATCAGTTCCCGGCGCTCTCCATCTTGCGGTGCGCGACAACCTCTTCCAGCCAACCCAAATGCATCTCGGGCACCGAGCTTAGCAGAAGGTCGGTATAGTCGTCGAACGGCGGGCTCAGAACCTGCGATTTCGGGCCGTAGCGGACCACACGGCCCTGATACATCACCGCAATACTGTCGCTGATCGCGCGGACCGTCGCCAGATCGTGAGTGATGAACAAATAGGCCACATCCTCAATCTTCTGCAGGTCCAGAAGCAGCTTCAGGATGCCGTCTGCCACCAGCGGGTCCAGCGCCGAGGTGACCTCATCGCAGATGATCATCTTGGGCTTGGCGGCCAAAGAGCGCGCAATACAGACACGCTGTTTCTGTCCGCCGGACAGCTCTGCCGGGTAGCGGTCAATGAACTTTTCGCCCAGCTCGATCTCGTCCAGCAGTTCCACAATCCGCTTGCGTTTTTCAGCGCCGCGCATGTTGAAGTAGAACTCCAGCGGGCGTCCGATGATGGTGCCCACGGTTTGACGAGGGTTCATCGCAACATCGGCCATCTGGTAGATCATCTGCAATTCACGCAGGTCCTCGCGGGTGCGGCCCTTGAGGTCGGGCGACAGCTTGCGCCCGGCAAACGTGATCTCACCATCGCGCGGCGGCAGCAGGCCGGTGATCACCCGCGCCAGCGTGGACTTGCCCGAACCCGATTCACCCACAACCGCCAGCGTCTGCCCTGGATGAAGCTCGACATTGACGTTGTGCAGCACATCGAAATTCAGCCCCTTGTAACGCGCGGTGATGCCGTCGACGCTGAGCACCGGTTCAGGTGTGGGCTGCTTTTCCTCGTGTTCGATCGAACGCACCGAGACAAGGGCCTTGGTGTACTCTTCCTGTGGGTTGTTGATGATCTGGTCGGTGGTGCCGTATTCGACCGTATTGCCCATGCGCAGAACCATGATGTCATCACTGACCTGCGCAACGACCGCCAGATCATGCGTGATATACAGCGCGGCAACGCCGGTATCTGCAATAGCCTCTTTGATGGCCATCAGAACGTCGATCTGCGTGGTCACGTCCAGTGCCGTAGTGGGTTCGTCGAACACCACCAGATCAGGCTCGGGGCATAGCGCCAGCGCCGTCATGCAGCGCTGTAGCTGACCGCCCGAGACCTGGTGCGGATAGCGCTCGCCGATATTGTCGGGGTCGGGCAGACCCAGCTTGGCGAACAGTTCGCGCGCGCGGGCCTCGGCCTCTTTGCGGCTGAATTTTTTCTGTTCAACCGCAGCCTCGACCACCTGATCCATGATCTTTTTGGCGGGGTTAAAGGACGCCGCAGCGGACTGAGACACATACGTCACCTCACCCCCGCGCAGCTTGCGGATATCGCCATAGGACGTCTTCAGGATATCACGCCCGTTGACCCAGACCTCGCCTCCGGTGATCTGAACTCCGCCCCGACCATAGGCCATCGAGGCCAGGCCGATGGTGGACTTGCCAGCCCCGGATTCACCGATCAGCCCCAGCACCTTGCCGCGTTCAAGGTCAAAGCTGACCCCGTGCACGATTTCGATGTCATGGGGCTTTTCGCCCGGCGGATAGACGGTCGCGCCGATCTTGAGGTCGCGGACCTTGAGAATGGTATCACTCATCCCCGGCCTCCTTTCAGCGATGTGGTTCGGTTCAGGACCCAGTCAGCCACGAGGTTGACCGAGATTGCCAGCGTCGCGATAGCCACAGCGGGATAAAGCGCCGCGCCGATGCCGTAGACGATGCCGTCCTTGTTTTCTTTCACGATCCCGCCCCAATCGGCCAGTGGCGGCTGAACGCCCAGCCCCAGGAACGACAGTGTCGAGACGAAGAGAACCGCAAAGATGAAACGCAAGCCCAGTTCCGCCACCAGCGGCGACAGAGCGTTAGGTAGGATTTCGCGGAAGATGATCCACGATTGCCCCTCACCGCGCAGCTTGGCGGCCTCGACATAGTCCATTACGGCGATATCTACCGCGACTGCGCGAGCCAAGCGATAGACGCGGGTGGAATCCAACAGACCCATGACGATGATCAGAACCGGAATGGTCACTGGCACCATTGCCAGCACCACCAGCGCGCTGATGAGCGTCGGGATCGACATGATCAGGTCAACTGTTCGGGACATGACCTGATCGGCCCATCCCCCCAGAACAGCGGCCAAAAATCCAAGGATCGAACCGGTCACAAAGCTGAGGATCGTCGCAGCCGTCGCGATAAAGATCGTTGTGCGTCCGCCATAGATCATACGGCTGAGAAGGTCGCGCCCGATATTGTCGGTCCCAAGCCAGAACTGCGAACTTGACGGTTCCCAGACATCGCCCACGACCTCGGCCATACCGTATGGGGCCAGCACAGGAGCCAGCAGAGCAATCAGAAAGTAGAGGGCTGTAAAGGCCAGCCCGATCATTGCAGAGATAGGGATGTTCTTCATTTCGGATGCCTCAGCCTTGGGTTGGCCAGAATGGCAACGATATCTGCAACCATGTTTAGTCCGATATAGATCGCGGCAAAGATCACGCCGCAGGCCAGAACCACGGGAACATCTCGCTTGGTTACGTGGTCCACAAGGTACTGCCCCATGCCGGGATAGACGAACACCACCTCAACCACGACAACGCCGACGACCAGATAAGCCAGGTTCAGCATCACCACATTGACGATAGGTGCGACTGCATTGGGCAGCGCGTGGCGGTAGATGATTTTAAAGTTGGTCAGACCCTTCAGTTCAGCCGTTTCGACATAGGCCGACTGCATCACGTTCAGAATAGCGGCGCGCGTCATACGCATCATATGCGCCAAGACAACCATGGTCAGCACCATGACGGGCAGTGCGATCGAGTTCAGCTTTTGCCCAAGTGACATGCTGTCATTGATCATTGCCAGCGGCGAGAACATGCCCAGTTTTACGGCAACGAAATAGACCAGCACATAGCCGATCAGGAATTCCGGGATCGAGATTGTGGTCAGCGTGACAGCCGAAATCAGCTTGTCCGGCCACCGGTTGCGGTAGCGTACTGCCAGCAGGCCAAGAAAAATGGCCAGTGGAACCGAAACCAGCGCGGCCCAGAACGCCAGGAACAGAGTGTTGTTCAGACGGCCGCCAACAGATTCGGCGATGTCCAGCTTGTTTGTCAGGGACTGGCCCAGATCGCCTTGCACAATGCCACCCAGCCATTCGAAATAGCGGGTCAGGGCAGGGCGGTTCAGACCCATTTCTTCGCGTAGGTTAGCCAGAGCTTCAGGGGTTGCGGACTGCCCCAGGACGGCTTGCGCGGCGTCTCCGGGAAGGGCTTCGGTCAGGCCAAAAATCAGGGCCGAAGCGCCGAGCAGCAATAGGAGTCCCAGCGCCAGGCGCTGGGAAACCAGTTTCAGAATAGGATGCATTCGTCCGTGATCCGTATCAGGCGAACCACATCTTACGAGACATCTGGCCGTTCATCAGCTCTTGGGTCGGGTCGGTCTCCCAACCTTCCAGCTGGTTGCTGACGCCTTCGACAAAGTCGTTGAACATCGGGCAGATCAGGCCGCCTTCGTCGCGGACCATCTGGCCCATCTGGCTGTAGATGTTCTTGCGCTTGTCATTGTCCAGCTCGGCACGGGCCTGGAACAACATTTCGTCAAAGCTGGCAACCTTGAACCGCGTGTCGTTCCAGTCAGCGGTCGACAGATACGCGGTCGCGTACATCTGATCCTGAACCGGACGGCCACCCCAATACGAGGCGCAGAAGGGCTGAACGTTCCAGACTTCGGACCAGTAGCCATCGTTGGGCTCACGCTTGATTTCCAGCGGGATACCGGCCTGAGCGGCGGTTTGCTGGAACAGAGCGGCGGCATCCACGGCGCCCGGGAATGCACCATCTGCGACCCGCAGGATGATGGGTGATCCGTCATGGCCGGACTTCTTATAGTGCTCGGCGGCTTTTTCGATGCTGAATTCACGCTGTGGGATCGAGCCGTCGAACAGAGGATATGCCGCGTTGATCGGCATGTCGTTCCCGATCGAGCCATAACCACGAAGAACCTTGTCGACCAGTTCCTGACGGTTGATCGCATATTTCAGTGCCAGACGCAGTTCGTTGTTGTCGAACGGTGCGGTGTCGCAATGCATGATGAACACATAGTGTCCACGACCAGCTGTTGAATGCACTGTCAGGTTGGGTGCGCGGCCCAGCAGGTCTGCCACTTTGGGCTCGACCCGGTTGATCGCGTGAACCTGGCCCGACTGCAATGCGGCTGTACGGGCGGTTGCGTCGTTGATTACAACCACTTCGACGCTGTCGAAGTTGCCAAAATCACTGTTCCAGTGGTTGGCAAATTTCTTGAACACATGGCGTACGCCGGGCTCGTCGACCTCCAGTTGATAGGGGCCGGTGCCGATACCGGCACCGGGGTTGTCCATGCCGCCGTCTGGCTGGATGATCAGGTGGTAGTCGGCCAGCAAATAGGGAAGGTCGGCATTCGCTTCGGTCAGTGTGACCTGGAAATACTCGCCATCGGCCTTCATGGACTCGATGCCCTTCATGATGCCCAGAGCACCGGACTTGGAGTCTTCGTTCGAATGGCGCTCCATGGTTTTCAGCACGTCTTCGCTGGTCATGGTCTTGCCGTTGTGGAATTCCACGCCTTGGCGCAATTTGAAAGTCCAAACCTTAGCGTCCGCGCTGCCTTCAACGCTTTCGGCGACGCGGGGTTCGATCGAGCCATCGGGCGCGACCTCGACCAGCGTGTCACCGAACTGCTTGCCGTTCGCGAACGGAACCGAGCTGGCATAGGTTGCCGGGTCAAGCGAGTTGGTGGATTCGCCGCCCTGAAGGCCCAGCTTAAGATCGCCGCCCTTTTTTGGTCCCGCTGCGCGAGCTGCATCTGCAAACATGGTGCTGGCCATCGCTGCCGAAACACCCAATGCCGCCGCTTTTCCCATAAATTCGCGGCGGGTCAGTTTCCCGACTGTGACCTGTTTGGCCATGTGAGTGAGTTGTTCGTTCATCCAAAGATCTCCCAGTTGATTGGATTCCAGCCCTTGCGCGGGCTTTTTATTGACGCATGAGTCAAAGTTGGCTGATTTTTGCCCACCGGGCAAGTTTTATTGTCATACATTTGCATCGCACTGAGTCACATCTGCTCGCGCGGGATCGAATCCTCCGTTTCCTTTGAAAAAACCTCTGTCCCGTCCTCATAGGCGGTCAGTTTGGCTTTCAGGTAAAAGGTGTTGATATCCGACCACATTTCACAAGTGGTCACGGTGCGCAGGTGAATGTCATCCCGGCGCATTTCCTGTGTCCAAACACATTGACCGCGCGCTGAAAGTGGATCTTCGGGGTGAATAGACCATTTTTCAGTGGCCGTGCCCCCGTGTGTCAGACCGTGGTGTTTATCTGTGATCAACCCAAAATCATCTTCGATGATCAAGTGCGTTTCGCCCGTGTTCATGTCTGTTTCTACACGGCGTTTGTTGCTGTCTGCACGCAGAGTGTCGACATCGCGAGGGGTTTCAGAATCGGCGGGTTCGAACACCCATTCGTCCCCGGATGACGGGCGGAGAGGGATATCGATCTCACCTTTGGTCATATGAAGCTCGGTCGCCTCGGGCGAGGGCCAGATCAGCGGCCAGTAAGCGCTTGAGATTGCGACACGCAAATGGTGCCCTTTGGGAACGCGGTACGCGATATGGTCGAGGTCTAATTCTATCTCGAAGGGTACGTTGGGTGTCAGGGCAGACGGGGTCGCGTGGCTGTCTCGGTGTGACAGATTAAGGACCCCATAGGTGATACGCGTCGACGCACCGTCGGGGTGCACGTGGTTCAGACGCACGGCAATCTGTGCTTGTGGTTTGTCAGCGCTGACGCGAAGCCGTAGTCGAGGTGCGCCAACGATATCCAAATCATCGGACAGTACTGCGCCGTCGAAACAAGCAGACAACGCGTCGTCCCCCCGCTGATCACCGGGCATGTCCGGGCCGAGCCAGATGGCGCAATACTCGCCGCCTTCCATCCCGCAGGTGTGCGGCGACCGGATGCGAGCGTCCAACGCGCCTGACGTGCCCAACCCGTCCTCGGTCAGCGCCAAAGTCTGAACAGGCAAGTGCGAGGTCGCGCCCTTTTCTTCAGCGATCCAGCGGCCGGGACGTTCGGTGTACCACCGTTGCGGGCGAACGCCGTCCATAAGATAGGCACGGTAATCCGGGTCCTGGTCCACTCCGGTATTTCGGCCTTTTAACCAGTGGTCCCACCAGCGCAGCGCCTCTTGCAGGAACCCAATCCGGGGCTCGGGGATCGCGAAATGCGGGTACTTGTGCACCCATGGTCCCACGATCCCTTTGGCTGGGGCGTCAAGTTGTTCGACCAGCAGAGGAACAGTGTTTTTATAGGCGTCACCCCATCCTCCGACGGCAAGGGTTGCGGCCCGGATAGCACCGAAATCCTCGCAGACCGAGCCGTGCTGCCAATAGGCATCCCGAGTCTGATGCCGCAGCCAGACCGACGGCAGGAATGGTTCATTTTCAAGTCGATCCAGCCATAGTTCGCGCCAGTTCGGGCGCAGTGCCGGATCAGGAGCGCGTGACGAATACGACCACATTGTTGCCCCCCAGCCGAGGTTTTCGTTCAGCAGGCAACCACCCTTGTAGTGGATGTCGTCGGCATAGCGGTCTGCGGTTGAGCAGAGGGTGATGATCGCCTTTAGGGCCTCGGGCTGCATTGCAGCGACCTGCAACGAATTGAAACCGCCCCAGCTGATCCCCATCATCCCAACTTGACCCGTGCACCAGGGTTGGTCGGCCAGCCACCGGATCGTCGAGACGGCGTCGTCCAGCTCTTGCTGGGTGTATTCGTCCTCCATCAGCCCTTCGCTGTCGCCATTTCCGCGCATATCGACCCGGATGCAGGCGTAACCGCGCTTAGCGAACCAAGGATGTGTCAGGGCATCGCGCGTCGCGGTGCCGTCGCGTTTGCGGTAGGGCAGGAACTCCAGAATGGCAGGGACAGGATCGTCCTGCGCATCCACCGGTCGCCAAACGCGGGCAGACAGGCGGCACCCATCTGGCATGTGAATACCGATATCTGGCAGGTCTTCGATCTCGCGCAGCGCATTGGAGGGATGAGTCATCGGATCAGTCTCGTGGTCTTGTGCGTTTCGGGTGAGATAAAAATCGTCAATTCAAGAGCGAATTGCGACAAGCAGATCCATCACGTTTGTTCCGGTGGGGCCAGTCACCAACAAAGCATCTGCACGCTCAAGGTAACTGCCGCTGTCGGCATTCTGAAGCGCTTGCTCTGCGCCGTCTGCCCAAGTGGTTCCATCGACAATACCGCCTGCCGCCTGCGTCGGACCGTCGGTGCCGTCAGTGCCGCCTACGACCACCGTCAGCCCTTCGACGCCAGCGATTTCCTTGGCCAATGCCAGCGCCAGCGCCTGATTGCGCCCGCCGCGTCCCGGATCGTCCGGCAGAACAACCGTCGGTTCGCCTCCAAAGATCATAACTCCCTTTGGCATGTCGCGCAGGCGAGGGCCGAGGGTCGCTGCCACGGCAAGAAAATCGTCGTGCAAAGCTTCTTCATCGGCAAATACCGCTGCGCCTTCGATCTCGGCCTGTCGGACAGCGGCCGCGCGGGCGTGGGCGTTTGAGGCCACAATCTGTGCCGATGCTTCGAAATCACGGGTATCGGGTAGCGCTCCAATCCCCGAGCCGATGACACTCAGATCATCCCCAGGCACATCCGAGATCGCCAGAACCGTTGCTTTGCGCCCTTTGAAATGGGACAGCAATCCGGCCCCCTTGATCCGGGATATCTTGCGACGTTCGACATTCATCGCAGTGATATCAAGCCCTTGGGACAAAAGCCGTTTGTTCAATCGCTCAAGATCATCCAGCGTCTGGCCCGGTACCAGATCTTCCGCCAGCGATGATGCGCCGCCTGACACGAGCAGTAGCAGGTGCGACGAAGCTCCCATTCCTTCCACGGTTTGTCGCAGCGCACGCCCACCGTCCAGACTGCGCGCGTCAGGAACAGGATGAGACGCCTCGATCACCGTTACATGATCAGGCAGGCCCCGTCCGTGATCGTCCTTGGTGACGACAAGGGTTGGCACCGGGCCGAAATGCTCAAGCGCGGCGAGGGCCATTGCCGCTGCAGGTTTTCCCACTGCCAGAATTTGGTCGGGCGCTGGGATATCACCAAGGGCTGTCTGCGTTGCGGCGTGGCCGCCAACGGCATCCACGCCTGCTTGCCAGATGCGTATTGCCTTTTGCGTTTGATTCATCAGTTCTCCACCCAGATTGTGACCGGCCCGTCATTTACCAGTTCCACGGCCATATCCGCACCGAATTGCCCGGTTTCGACAGGTATGCCTTGCGCGTCCAGAAAGCGCGCGAATTCTTCGTACAGGTGCTCGCCAATCTCAGGCGGGGCAGCTTCTGAGAAACCGGGCCGGTTTCCCCGTGTCGTATCTGCCGCCAGCGTGAACTGGCTGATCACAAGCGCCGAGCCCCCGATATCCAGAACCGACCGATTCATCTTGCCGGCGTCGTCCTTGAAAATTCGCAGTTTTGCGATTTTGGTCGCCAACTGCTCTGCTTTAACCAAGTCATCGCCCTGCATGGCACAAACCAGAATCATCAGGCCGGGACCGGTCCGCCCAACGACAACACCATCTACGCTGACCTTGGCTTTGGAAACTCTTTGTAAAACGGCCCGCAAGTGCTGCTCCTTTAGTTAATCGGCCCAGGTGATAAATTCACTTGGTGCAGCGCGTGTTGTACGAAATCCATTTGCCGGATGCTCTGAATCCGCATAGCCGAAGGAAATTGCGCAAAGGATCAGCCGGTCGTCAGGGATGTTGAAAAACCGGTGCAGGAATGGGCCGTAGCTGGCCACGGCTGCCTGCGGGATGGTCGCCACGCCCAAAGCCTGCGCTGCCAGCGTAAAGGCGGTGACAAAACCGCCGCAATCCATTGCACCATATGAGCCCAGCTCGGCCGGGCTGGACACAATCGCGCAATGAGGCGCACCGAAAAGGGTAAAGTTTTGCATCATCTGTTTTGCGGAGGCGGATCGGTCTCCGCGTTCAACGCCCACCGCTTCGTATAAGGCCCAGCCACATTCGCGGCGACGGTCCTTGTAAACGCCAGAATATGACGTCGGAAAGGGCAGATCAGGCGCAGGCGCGCCAGTGGTCGCCTCTTCTTGTAGCGCTTTTCGGAAGGTGTCGGTTTGGGCACCGCTGGTAACGACAACGTCCCATGGCTGTGCGTTGCACCAACTTGGCACACGTGCCGCGCTTGTCAGTATTTGCTCGATCTGGTCTTTTGGAATCGGATCAGGGCGAAAAGCGCGACAGGAATGGCGCTCGTCCAGCAATTTGTTCAATTTGGATAGCGTCACACTGGCCTCTCCCCTCGGCGTTGACGACGCGCAGGATGGCGTCTGACCAAAGGATGTTCAAGCAGTTATCCGGCTGGTACTGTGTCTGTCTATTGCTGACCGGTCGCGATCAGATAGCCAACCCCCGCGGCAACCAGCAAACCAAGCGCAACGGCGATGGTGATCTTGATTGCAGACCATGGGCGTTCGCCCTGTACCCGTCCCGTGCGGCCATTCACCACGAACCGATAGGTCTGGCCGCGATACTTGTAGGCCGCCATCCAGACGGGCAACAGGATGTGTTTGAAGGTGACATTCCGCACATCGGTATCAATCGCGTGTATGCGCTGACGGTCGCCGCCAATATCAAAGCGCACGTCCCGCTCGATCACGCGGGCCATATGGCCGCGCGCCTCGGTATAACCTTCCTTCAGCTCGACCGAGTACGCCTCGGCCCGGAACCCGGCCAGATATTCGGGCTGATAGGGTTCCAGCGCAGGCAGATCCCAAGGCTCCAGCGCGTCGGTATAGGTTTTGGGTAGGGACCGAGAGGCCAGCACCAGCACATCGTCAAAGAAACGCGCCACCCGCCCGGATTTGGGCGACCATCGCACTTTGGGAACCTGCTGTTGCACCCGCTGGCCATCGCGCATGACAGTGCGGGTTTCGTAATAGACCGTGCCGCGCTCACCTCGGTAGCTGGACTGGGTGTCGGCATCAAAGGTCCAGTAGGGCACATAGATACCCTGCATTTTCCGGCCCTTGCGGGCATAGTCCTTGAGCCCGTTAGGCGCAAACCACAGCCGGCCCAGCCAATCGCCCATCGCCTTATGCGCAACCCGCTCATCCAGCGCAAAAGGCAGCACGCCGCGCGGCTTGATGTGCCGGTTGACTCCGGTATCCGTCACCACGGGCGTGGCGCAGAATGGGCATTCGGCGGCATGGGTGGCTGGGTCGAATTCGACCTGGGCCGCACAATTGGGACAAGAAAGAACGCGCGTTTCCTCGATCTCGGTATCGGGCAGCCGGTCGGCGATGGCGGTGTCGAAATCCAGCTCTTTCAGGCTGGCCCCGCCCCACGGACCTGCGCCGATGGGTTCCGAATGGCCGCAATGGTCGCAGGTCAAAGTGCCATCGCCCGGGTTGAAACGGTAATCCGCGCCGCATTGGTCACAGGGGAAACGGTGTTCTTCGGTCATAGCTTGGCCTCTGTGGTCGTGGCGCTGCTCCCGGGGCCAATTATCAAACGAACAACCATGGCCGAGAGGATGCAGATTGCGACGAAATTCAGAGAGTTCTTTGCAAATACCCACCAACCATAGTCGGTGTAGACACCGTTGATCGAGATGGTGTCAGTCCCGCCGCCATAGCTGGATGTGCTTTTAGGATCCTGCGACATTAGCCAGCTTCTGAAGAACCTGAAGGTCAGTCGAATGGCGATGAGGTTTACCGCAATCCCTGCGCCCCAAATGGCCGCACGTACATAATTGATCCGGCGGCGCATCATGAAGCGCAGAAAGGGTTTGACCAATAGCCAGCAAATAAAAAACGATATTGGCAGGCCAAACAACGCGTACCAAAACACAAGGAACACAGAGTCCACGTCCAGAGCTTCACGGCTCAGGCTGGCAAACAGCGGTACGCCGATAACGCCCACCCAGCCCAACAGCGCAGAGAGTTTCACCGCACATCCCAGATCGCGCCGAGAATACGGAGACTCCGCCTTGACGTCGGCCACCGATTACGCCCCCGGCGGCGGTGGCGGCAGGATGGTGAACAGCTGTGCCAGTTCCTGCACCTCGCCCGCCTTTTTCCAGCCGTCCTGACCGGCGGTCCAGACATGGGTGTCACGGGTTAGCTCTCCGTCAGTGGCCATTCGGCCCATCTTGGCCTTGGAAAACGGCCCGCTGGTCTGCCCGTCGACGGCGATATGCCAAACATGCTCAACCGGAGGCGGGGGCGGCGGTGCCGCATGTGCAACTGTTTGCGGGGCAGCGGGGGCGGAGCTGCCCCACGGGCCGCTCGGTTGACCCGCTGCCATATTCGCCATCTGCTGCGCCATCGCCATTCCCATGCCCATACCAAGACCGGCCCCCATGCCACCGCCCTGACCGGGGTTGTTGGCGGCTGCGGTCATCGCCTCGGCTGCAGAATACTCGGTGAACTTGCCCAAATCACCGGCCAGACCCATGGATGTGCGCTTATCCAGCGCCGCCTCGACCGCCGGCGGCAATGAGATGTTTTCGATGTAAAACTCAGGCATCTCCAACCCGTACCCATCCAGCACGGGCGAGACCTCAGCCGCGATCAGTTTGCCCAGATCGGCGGTGTTGGCCGCCATGTCCAGAACCGGAATGCCCGATCCCGCAATCACGCGGCTGAATTCCTGCACGATGATGTTGCGGATCTGAAAGCTGATCTCATCCATGGTGAATTCGCCATCGGTGCCGACGATCTCGACCAGAAACTTCGCGGCATCCTTCACCCGCACCGTATAGGTGCCAAAGGCCCGAATGCGGGTTGGCCCAAATTCGGGATCGCGCAGCATGATCGGGTTCTTGGTGCCCCATTTCAGATCGTTGAACCGGGTCGTGTTGACGAAATAGACCTCGGATTTGAACGGAGACTGAAAACCGTGATCCCAATGCTGCAGGGTCGTCAGGATCGGCATGTTGTTGGTTTCAAGCATATAAAGGCCCGGCGTGAATACATCCGCCAGTTGCCCTTCATGCACAAAAACGGCGGCCTGACCTTCGCGCACGGTCAGCTTGGCACCGTATTTGATCGCATGGCCTTCACGCTCGAACCGCCAGACCATTGTGTCACGGGTGTCGTCGACCCAATGAATGACGTCGATGAATTCTCCGGTCAGAAAATCGAAAATACCCATTGGGGCCTCCTTATCCTTGGGCCTATAGCGGCTGGCCCATCAATTCACGTGCCAGTATCCGCACCACGGGGCGGGCATCCTGTGCCGTCACGCCCGGTTGCAGGCGCGGATCGTAAAGCATTGAAAGCAGTTTCTCGTCATGGCTGGTCAGCAGAGCAAACTCGTCATCGTCGTTAAAGATCGAAGGCCGTGCGGCCGGACTGTCGTTGGACAGGCCAAGACCCTGCGCCATTTCTTCATGGATGCAACTGCGGCGCAGCAAGTCCGGCAATTCCGTTCGGATGAGTACCACGGCCCGCACGAACTGGTTCGGCGCCCGGTTAGTGGGGGACGCAATTACAAAGCAATCAATATTGGCCCGAGGGTTTGCGACCAGTTCAAGGACCGGTTGGCTGATCCCCGGCGCGAGCTCCTTGAGGCGTGACACCACGTATGCGCTGTCGTCTTTGCCTGCAAAAAAGACATGAAAATTCGGTTTTCTTGTGACGACAGAAATCGGGTGGCTGGTAAGTCTCGCTAACCTTTCGGTGTAGGCGTTGACCTGAGCGGTATCCTGTTCGCGCAACTTTGGTTCCACGGTGGGCGCAAACTCAATTTGGACACGAACCGGGGTGGTCCAGCGGCTGAGTTGCCCCTCGGTGCTGTACGTCGTCGCGGTGACGGCATGGTCGGGATATTCGTTGTAAAACGCAATCACGTCGAAATTGCGCTCAAGGTCGCTGGCGTCGTAGGGCGTATCTGGCCCCCCGCCATCTGTGCGCAGCAGGCCGCGCGTGACCAGATCGCGTTCGACCCGCTGGTAAAACCGTGCAAGATCCTGACTGGCGGCCGAGGGCGCGACATAGGCGTTGGGCGCGGGCGTTGCCGGCGCAGGGCGGGGTTCAGGCACTGCAGACGCGGTCAGGGTTTCGTCGCAACTGGCTAAGGCCCAAAGCGCAACGCACCCCAATGCATATCTGAGTGTCCTTAGTCCTGCCACCGTATCAGCCCGGAACAGCGGTGCCGGAATTGTCGCCGATGCCGTCCTTGCGGGCCTTGGCGGAGGCCAGCGTGTCGCGCAGCTCGGCCTCCATCTTCTGCAGCTCTTCTTCGGCGGCGGCACGTTTGGCTTTGCCCTCATCGGCAATAGCAAGGCTTTCATTGATCGTTCCGATCAGATCAGCATTGGCCTGTTTTACAGCTTCGATGTCGAACACGCCGCGCTCCATCTCTTCGCGGATCATCTTGTTCGACTGCCGCAGATTGGCCGCGTTCGAGGTCAGCAACTCATTTGTCAGGTCGTTGGCCTCACGCACGGCCGAGGCAGCCTCGGCACTGCGCTGGATAGTAACCGCCTGCGCCAGTTGGGTTTCCCACAGCGGTACGGTGTTCACCAATGTCGAATTGATCTTGGTCACCAGCGACTTGTCGTTTTCCTGTACCAAGCGGATTGAGGGCAGTGACTGCATCGTCACCTGTCGGGTCAGTTTCAGGTCATGCACGCGGCGTTCCAAATCATCTCGTGCGGCGCGCAGGTCGCGCAATTCCTGCGCTTTCATAACCTGATCATCTTCGGGGGCGGCCTGAACGGCGGCCTCTTTTTCGGGGATATCGTGGCTGTCCAGTTCGGTCAGCTTTTCCTCACCCGCTGCGATATACAGCGCCAGCTCGTCGTAAAAACCCAGCGTCTTTTCATAGAGCATATCCAGCGATTTGATGTCTTTCAGCAGCGTATGCTCATGCGCCAACAAATCGTCAGTAATGCGGTCTATCTGGCCCTGTACTTGTTCGTATTGCGCGGTGAACTTGGCAAATGGCGCCGCGCGGCCCATTAGTTTTTCCCACCAGCTTCGTTCGCGCCTTACGTCCAGCTCGCTGACCGAGAAACCGCGAATGGTGGTCACGATGTTGCGCAGGCTGTCTCCGGCTGGTCCAACATCCTTGTTGCGTACGTCGGCCAACATGGCTTGGCTTATTTCCTGCAGTTCGGCTTGCGCTGAAGACCCGAACGCGACGATCGAGTTGGTGTTGCCCATATCGATCTCGTCCATCCGCTTGCGAATTTCGGCACTGACAGGCTCGTCGGCATCCTCCAGCGAGATGACCTCGGCGGTGGGGTCGGGAAGGGCAACTGCAGTAACTTCCTGCACCATCGTCTCGGCTTCGACCGCCTTATTCTTGATTTCGTCGGACATGGGGAAATCCTCTCTTGCAATAGTGGCCGGTCAGTCCAACCGGACGCCTTCGCGCTGCAACCGTTCGCGCAACACGTCAATTTCAACCGTCAGATCACTGCGGTCATCCAATAGCATCTTGCGGGTTCGAGCCGCGAAATTCTGCTCCAAATCGTCTAGCAATTCCGAGTAACCGGCAAGGGCTTGTGCGTCCCGCGTGCGGGCATAGACATCCGAGAATTTGACGGTCGCATCACGTGCACCTTGCAGATAGACGGTCAGGTATTTGCGCGCCCCCGCGAGATCGCGCGGGTCCTCTTCGACCGTACGAAATAATTCGCGCGCAGTGTCCTGAAATCGTTCAACGCGAGCCTCGATCTGTCGGTCGCCTGCGCGTTTGATTGCATCCGTCATCTCGGCCAGATGGGTCTCGGCATCTTCGATCACGCGGGCCACGCGGTCCTGTTGAAAGGTATCGATGCCCTCCATTCCCTTGTCTTTCATCGGATCCAGTCCGAAAGACACGGAATGCAGCGCCGCGGCTGCTAGGCCAAACAGAACAGGCGCGATGATGCCGGCGTCTGACGCCGCTGCTGCGTCCAGAAATTCCACTCTGTAAGACGCCAACGCCGTACCAAGCCCCGTGAGAACACTGGCAAAGATCTTGCGCGGAATAGCGGGCCGTCGCGCCGTTCGACGGGCGTTATAAGCCGCTTCGGCGCGCAGACCCTCGCGCAGAAGAAACGCCGCGCCGGTCAGCAGCGCCGCTGCAATCAGGCCAATGGTCATGCCAAGTGCGCCATCGTTCAGCGACAGAAACACCAATGGTATGGGAGGGATGAACAGAATGTTGGTGCGGGCACCAGCAGGTTCTACCCGGACGCCGTCGAACTGACCACGCGACGGCTGTTCGGTCGGTTCGGCTTCACCGTGTGGGCTATATTTTCCGCCATAGCGTTTGGCCATGCGTCTACAAGCCCCCCAGAAGGCCGGTGCAAACGCCAAACAACAGCACCACCAGGGCCGCGTAGGCCAGTTTCTGCACTCCGGTTCCGGACATGATGCCCCCCAAAGACGATCCTCACATAAAATTTAGGGCATGAGGGGCGTGTACGCTAGGGGGAAGGTTGCCTAACCCGCGTCACTTGCGAGATTTCTTGCCGATCGGTGCCCGTTTTCTTTGCGGTCGAGCCTTGGGTTTGGCTTGCGCTTCCGGGGCCGCGTCCAAACCCAATTGGTCGCGCATCACGCGGCGACGAATTTCTTCGACCTCGCCGGGCTTCAGGCTGCCCAGTTGAAACGGCCCGTAAGACACACGCAACAGGCGGTTCACGGCGTAACCGATATCCTCCATCGCGCGGCGAATTTCGCGGTTCTTGCCTTCGCGCAAGCCGATGGTCAGCCATGCGTTCGCGCCCTGTTGACGGTCCAGCGAGACGTCCATGGGTAAAAACCGCTCGCCTTCAATAACCAGCCCTTTGCGCAAGGGGGCAAAATCCTCGTCCTTGGGGCGGCCATTCACCCGCACGCGGTATTTGCGCAGCCATCCGGTCGAGGGCAGCTCCAGTTTGCGCTTGATGCCGCCGTCATTGGTCAACAGCAGCAACCCTTCGGAATTTAGGTCCAGCCGCCCGACGCTCATGACTCGGGGCATGTCCTCGGGCAGGTTGTCGAAGATCGTCG
Source organism: Ruegeria sp. HKCCD7628 (assembly GCF_057221005.1). Taxonomy (NCBI): domain Bacteria; kingdom Pseudomonadati; phylum Pseudomonadota; class Alphaproteobacteria; order Rhodobacterales; family Roseobacteraceae; genus Ruegeria; species Ruegeria sp. HKCCD7628. Next base: position 166,129 of record NZ_JBWVBA010000004.1, on the reverse strand, counting down.
CGCGGCCCTTTTCGTCCCGCGTCGTTGTCACCAGACCGGGGGGCTTGTGATACAACCACAAGCGCGACGGTTCCGGTTCGGACACCGGCTTGCCGTCAACAGTGATCCTGTCTTTGCCGGTGACGTTCAGGGCGGGGCTGGTGATGGGCTTGCCATTCACGGTCACACGACCAGCTTCGATCATGCGTTCGGCTTCACGGCGCGAGGCGACGCCCGCGCGGGCAAGCACTTTGGCGATCCGGTCGCCGGGAGGAGGGGTTTGTGTCATCCGCAGCCCATAGCGCATCCCGCCGCCTTGCGAAAGACAGGTTTCTGATGCAGTCAGGGGCATGGCATTCAGGTCTTACATGAATATCGCGATAGATCAGGCGCGCGCGGCTGCCGAACGCGGCGAGGTTCCCGTGGGCGCCGTCATTGTGCAGGGTGGCCGGGTGGTCGCAGCAGCGGGAAACCGAACACGAGAACTGAATGACCCGACTGCACATGCCGAGATACTCGCTTTGCGCGCAGCCTGCGCCGAGGCTGGGTCCGAGCGTCTGCTCGAGCATGACTTGTACGTCACGTTGGAGCCCTGCGCGATGTGTGCTGCGGCCTTGTCTGCTGCACGTATTCGTCGGGTGTATTATGGTGCAGCCGATCCCAAATCGGGCGGCGTGGCGCATGGCGCGCGGGTGTTTTCGCATCCACAAGCGCATCACAAGCCCGAAGTATTCGATGGTATTGCTGCGGCCGAGTGTGAAGATCTGTTGCGCCGGTTTTTTGCTGAAAAAAGAGAGCAAAAGTAACTTGGTCTTTGCTTCAATTCGCAGACCAATCCAGTTGATAGACAACTTGCTGCCCGCCGAATCCTTTCAACGAGACTGACGCAGGTGGTCTGAATACCAAGTTATCCTCTGCCCCGACCAAAAGGCGCGTTACGTCGGTGACGTGAATTTCGTTTGGCCCGCTGATATCGGTGACACGGGCTGCCTTGTTGACGACCGATCCGAAAAAATCCTCGTTCCGCTGTATGACATCTCCGGTGTGAATGCCGATCCGCAGCCCAAATGGGGCGTCGGAAGCTGCTGCCGCGTTTCGGCTCTGGATTTCGATCGCCGCCCTTAACGCGTTTTGAGGAGAGGCGAAAATCGACATGGTTCCGTCTCCAAGCGATTTGATCATCCGGCCGCGATTCGCCTCGATCATCTGCGAGGTCAGGGCAAAATGGTCCGCAATAACCTCTGCCCATCTGCGATCACCCAATCGCCGGGTGATCACCGACGAATTCGCGATGTCAGTAAACATGACCGAAGCGGTGCCTTCGGTCTGATCATGTTGAAATTCGTGACGCGCTGCGTCTATCAGGACGTTCAGCGCAGTGTGCTCGATCCCGATTTTTTTCATGTTCGAGGTGGGGTTGGACACATGCGCCTGCACGACTTTCCAGACGCCGTCCTCAAGATGCAAAACAAATGTAAACCGGTGAAATGCAGACTTTCCATTCGAGGCAAAGGTCAATGTCGCGGTGCAATGCGCCCAGCCCGCGTTGCCGCATTCAAACGCTTCCAGCGAGTGTTCATCCCACTCAAAGTCGGGGATTTCTTTCGTGTGATCGGCAAACCCTCGGCGAAAAACCTGCCCCGACCACTCCTCGTTTTCCGCTGATCCCTGATACCGCAGATGCTCAGAAGACGAGAGCATGTTGACCAAGGTCGCGCGGTCCTTGAGGCGTACGGCATCGTTCCACCGTCTGACAACGGCGATCAATTCGGGGGAAGGAACGATGCTTTGGCTCATTCGTGCGCTATAGTTTGATCGGCTGCATCACCACGGGCTCGATCACGTCTACACCGGGCAGCCTGTCGATCAGCGTTTGCGCGGATTGTTCCAGGATCGGGAATGTTTTGTAGTGGCATGGAATCACGGTTTTGAAATTGAAATACCGCTTGGCAGCGTATGCAGCCCCCTTCATATCCATGGTGAAATGCCCGCCTGCCGACAGGATGCCGATATCGGGTTTATAGTAGTCGCCCATCCAGTCCATGTCGGCCATTATGTCCGTATCCCCAGACACATATAGCATGTGCCCATCACCCGCGATCATGAACCCGACTTCGCTGCCACCGGTGCGCAAACCATCGGGCGTAGAGAAGGTCGAGCTGTGCGACGCGGGAACCATCGACACCATCACGCCGTTCAGGTTTACCGTGCCACCTTTGTTGAAGCCCACGGTTTCGATCCCTTCGGATTCGCTCCAATACCCCATCAAATCGTATTGGCCGACGACTGGAACCTTAAGGTGCTTGGCCAGTGACACAACATCCGCGACATGGTCGAAATGTGTGTGCGTCAACAGGATGTGGGTTGCCCCCTCAAGGGCTGCGTCGTGCTGGTCTTCGGGCAAAACCGGGTTTCCGGTCAGCCACGGGTCGATCAGCAACACTTGCCCTTCGGTCTCGATGCGAAAGCTGCCGTGACCCAGCCAGATGATATTCATGAAAAAACCTCCCAATCAGTCTGTTGGCTTCAACCTAGCATCGGCTATGTAAAAATTCATGGACTGGTTTCAGGAAATTGACGGGTATTGCGAACGGTTGTCGCCCGCTTATTGGGCCGAGCCGATAAATGCGGTCACGAACGCGGCCTTTCTGGTTGCCGCGTTGATTATGTGGATGCGCGTTCGGGGGCAGGGGATGCCGCTGGCCGTAGCCCTGGTGGCGATTCTGGCTGCGATCGGCGTGGGCAGCTATCTGTTCCACACACATGCACAGGTCTGGGCGGCGCTGGCGGATGTCGCGCCTATCCTGCTGTATATTCTGGTCTACATTTTCGCGATCAACCGTGATGTCTGGCAGATGCGGCCGCTTTTTGCCGCCATCGTTACGGCGTTGTTTACCCCGTATGCAGCCGCGACCATACCTGTGTTCCAACTCGTGCCGGGTCTCGGCGGGTCGGCGGCCTATGCGCCGGTCCCGTTGCTGATCCTGATCTACGCTTTCTTGTTGCGCACGCGCGTTCCGGAAACGGCCAAAGGGCTGGCCATCGGCGCGATAATCCTTATCGCCTCAATTACATTCCGAGCGCTGGATGAACCGATCTGCGGCCATCTGCCGTCGGGTACACATTTCATGTGGCACATCCTGAATGCGACCATGCTGGGCTGGATGATCGAGGTCTATCGCAGGCACATGATACGTCTGCGTTAGTTTTCGAAAGCGGCGGCAAGCTCTTTGGGTAGGTCAAATTCCGTCAATACCCGCGTGCGACCCTCGTCAGACATCTTACGGGCGGTCTTTTCGACGATGCTTTGGATTTTCTCGGCAGAGTGCTTTGCGGCGAAGGGTGCAAAATACCACTTTAGAAACACGAAACAGATCACATCTTCCAGCGCCTGAACCTCGTCGTCGCGCTTGATGCCCTGTTTGCGCAGCATTCGCTCAGCCGCTTCGATGTCGCCGGCGCCATATTCACTAAGCTCCATCAACCCGGCGACGACTTCGGCGTGATGAACCGCTTGCGCTTTGCGCCATGCCAGATAGCCCGCACGACCTTCGGGGTATTCACTGCGGGCAAGCTTCCAACGTTCCACATGCTGACCGCGCGCCGCGATTTGCAGTGGGTCCGAGGCGTTTGGGAACAGCCGGTCCAACTCGGCGGTCATGCGCTGACCGTAGAGCAGGGCGGCAGGTTGGCCATCTTCCAGATTGGGGTCTTGTGCGTTGGCCGCGTCAATCGCGTCCAGAACTGCTTGTTTGCGCGGGTTCATCTTGTGCTCCGTCGAATGGCTGACTTTGTGTCCATCCTAGCGTGTCATCAGATTAAGCGCAGCAGGCGATTGTATAAAATCCGGGTCGGGGAGAGGAGGACCCGACCCGGACGAAGGGGGTCACATCACTTACCGAGCTTCGTTTTATCTTGAGAGACAGGTTCCGAGACCGTTTCGGGGAAGGTCAGGTCGCGGGTCAGGCTGCCCATGGTCGGCCCGAATGCCTGTGCCTGCGCTGCCAGAAGGGTCGAGGTCAATACAAGGGCGGTCATGAACGTTTTCATCGTCTTACTCCGATTGTGCGTTTCCGTGAGTATGAAGTGAACAGTTCAGTTTAGTTTTTCAAGGGGCAAAGTGAACTAATCGGTTTATTTTTTGCATGACGGCTATGCTCTATTTGTAGTCGGCTTGGGTCGCCGGGGCGAAAGGCGGGTAAATCCGCCCCCTGCCGCTCTTGCGACCGGGGCGGCAGACAGGTAAACGCCACCTAACGCATATGAGGTTTTCCGATGTCGATTGACCAAAGCACCGCCGCCAAGGTGGCCAAACTGGCCCGGATCAAGGTCGAGGATGACGCGCTGCCCGCGCTGGCATCCGAATTCAACACCATCCTTGGGTTCATCGAGCAACTGAACGAAGTAGATGTTGAAGGTGTCGAGCCCATGGTCTCGGTCGAGCCGATGCGCCTGAAACGGCGCGAGGATGTGGTCACCGACGGAAACCAGCAGGACAAGGTTCTGGCCAACGCCCCTGACGCGCGCGAGGGCTTTTTCGCAGTCCCCAAAGTGGTGGAGTAAGACATGAGCGATCTGAACAAACTGGGCCTGGCCGAGGCCCGCGACGCGCTGCGCAAGGGTGATGTGACCTCGGTCGAGCTGACCGAAGCCTGCTTGAAAGCGATTGATGACGCCGACGCGCTGAACGCTTTTGTCCACAAAACGCCCGAGATCGCGCTGGAACGCGCCAAGGCTGCGGACTCACGGATCAAGGAAGGCGACGCGCCTTCCATGTGTGGTCTGCCGATCGGCATCAAGGATCTGTTCTGCACCAAGGGCGTGCCCTCTCAGGCGGCCTCGAAGATTCTGGAAGGCTTCAAGCCGGAATACGAATCCACTGTGTCTCAGCAACTGGCCGATGCCGGGGCTGTTATGCTGGGCAAGTTGAACATGGACGAATTCGCCATGGGCTCGTCCAACGAAACCTCGGTTTACGGAAACGCGGTCAGCCCATGGCGGCGCGGCAATGACGACGCGCAACTGACACCTGGCGGCTCGTCGGGAGGTTCGGCGTCTGCTGTGGCGGCTGACCTGTGTCTGGCCGCAACCGGCACCGACACTGGCGGTTCGATCCGTCAGCCCGCCGCGTTTACCGGCATTACCGGCATCAAGCCGACCTACGGCCGTTGCTCTCGCTGGGGCATTGTGGCCTTTGCGTCCTCGCTGGATCAGGCCGGTCCGATGACCAAAAACGTGCGCGATGCGGCGATCATGCTGGAAACCATGTGTGGCCATGACCCCAAGGATTCCACCAGCGCCGAATTGGCTGTGCCGAACTTTGAGGCGATGCTGACCGGCGACATCAAGGGCAAGAAAATCGGGATCCCTAAGGAATACCGTATGGACGGTATGCCGGCCGAGATCGAAAAGCTCTGGGCAGATGGCGCCGAGATGCTCAAAGCTGCTGGGGCCGAGATCGTCGATATCTCGCTGCCGCACACCAAGTACGCGCTGCCTGCCTATTACGTGATTGCCCCGGCCGAGGCGTCCTCGAATCTGGCGCGCTATGACGGCGTCCGCTATGGCCGCCGCGCCACGCTGGCGCAGGGCGATGGCATCACCGAAATGTACGAGAAAACTCGCGCTGAAGGCTTCGGTCACGAAGTTCAGCGCCGCGTGATGGTCGGCACCTATGTGCTGTCGGCGGGCTTCTACGACGCCTACTACAACCGCGCCCGCCGCGTACGTACCCTGATCAAGAAAGACTTCGAAGACGTCTTTGCCGCAGGTGTCGACGCAATCCTGACGCCCGCTACCCCGTCGGCGTCGTTCGGGCTGGGTGAGATGACCGAAGCCGATCCGGTGCAGATGTATCTGAACGACGTCTTCACCGTCACCGTGAACCTTGCGGGCCTGCCCGGTGTCTCTGTCCCGGCAGGTCTGGACGCACAGGGTCTGCCGTTGGGTCTGCAGTTGATCGGACGTCCTTGGGAAGAGGGTGATCTGCTCAACACGGCCTACGCGCTGGAAAACGCCGCCGGGTTTGTGGCCAAGCCGGGCAAATGGTGGTAGGTCTGGGCGCAGGCAAGACAACACGGAGCAGCCGGATGCGATTTACGTTTCTGATCCCCGCAATCGGGTTTGTGGCCGCCTGCAACACGGTGGCCCCGATCCAGGGGACCGACTTCAATACACCGTCTTATCAGGCCCAGCGTGAGGCCCAATTGGCTGGCCAAGGCTACACGGGCAACCCTCTGGTCGGCCCAGTGGACGTGTCAGAGCAGGCGCTTGGCGCGCCGGGTACAGCACTGCCCCCATCGGGAGACAACGCAGACCTGGCCTCTGCTACTGCGGCGGCTTTGGCTAGTACTTCTGCCTCTGGTGCACCTTTGACCGCTCCGGTTGCGACAGAGCTTCCGAGCAACAACGCCATCTCGGATGAGCAGGATTTTGGGGCTGTATCTGACCGCCGTTCCATCGAGTCAGATGCGGCACGGATCGAACAGAATCGTCAAACCTACGAGGTGGTTGCCCCAACAGCGATCCCTCAGCGGGGCACCGATGGACAGCCCAACATTGTGCAATACGCGTTAAGCACTTCAAATCCGGTTGGTACGCAGCTCTATAGTCGGGCAGGGTTCAACCTGCAGGCCAAGGCGCAAAGGAATTGCGCAAAATTCCCGTCGGCGGATCAAGCACAGATCGAGTTCCTGTCCAATGGTGGCCCGCAGCGCGACCGTAAGGGGTTGGACCCGGACGGAGACGGGTATGCCTGCGGCTGGAACCCCAGCGCGTTTCGCAGTGCCGTCAACAACTGACCTGAATCCGATCTGGCACCCTTCCCCCAATTTCGGCTCACGCAGAGACGGGTTGGGGCCGTCGCTGGTCGTTCTGCACTATACCGCAATGAACAGCGCCCAGGCGGCGTTGGATCGCCTCTGCGACCCGCAATACGAGGTGTCCGCCCACTACCTGATCGGTTGTGGCGGCACGCTCTGGCAGATGGTGCGCGAAGAAGACCGTGCTTGGCACGCCGGGGCAGGTGAGTGGCGCGGCCAAACTGACATCAACTCGCGCTCGATCGGGATCGAGCTGGACAATCGCGGCGACCACCCCTTTTCCGAGCCGCAACTGGCGACACTCGAAACCCTTCTGCTCGCGATCTTGTCGCGCTGGAAAATCCCGCCATCCGGCATGATCGGTCATTCCGACATGGCTCCGGGTCGCAAGATCGACCCCGGCCCGCGCTTTCCCTGGTCTCGGCTGGAACACCAAGCCCTTGCCGCCCAATCGGGCGCAGGCGATTGTCCACAAAACCTCACACAAGAGGCGTTCCGCGCTGCTGCCCGCGCCGCAGGCTATACTGCCCAAACCGACGACGATACGCTGCTGGCAACTGTGCGCCTGCGTCACCGTCCAAGTGCAACAGGCCCTTTGCACCCTGCCGATTTCGCCGCGCTTATCCCCTAGAACCTGATCCGTCCTTCATCTGGCCAAAAATACCTCGGGGTTGAATTGGCCGCAGGCCAAGAAGGGGCTGGCCCCTTCTACCAACCAATCCACCCTTGACGCCGCCTGGCCCAAAGCCTACCCAGCCCACGCGCGGAGGGCCGGATGGCCGCTGGGGTCGCAAGGCCCGAGAGGAAAGTCCGGACTCCACAAGACAACGGTGCCGGGTAATGCCCGGGCGGGGTAACCCGACGGAAAGCGCCACAGAAATCAGACCGCCACACGCGTGTGGTAAGGGTGAAACGGTGGGGTAAGAGCCCACCGCGCCGCTGGCAACAGCGGTGGCACGGCAAGCCCCACCGGGAGCAATGCCAAATAGGGTCCCCGCGCGGGCCGGTCGGCGCCCGCCGATACCGCCGCTAAGCCTGTCTTGGCCCAGAGGGACCGGGTTGGCAGCTTGAGCCGCGCAGCAATGCACGGCCTAGAGGAATGGTCATCGAAGGGGGTAACCCCGGAACAAGATCCGGCTTACAGGCCCTCCGCGCATATTCCCTGCTCACTTGCCCGGGGGTGAATAGGCTTCGGCAAGTTTGGCAGCTTTTTTCTGAATCGCGACAAAATCTTTGGCCTTCCATGCGCGAACTGTCTCGACCTTGGAAACTGCGCCCGAGGCTGCGACGGCCATGCCGACGGCGACCGCATCAGTTCCGTCCGGTGCCTCGCTGATAACAACCACGTCGTTTTCGCCAGTTGTCACATAAAAAGCCAATAACTTGCCTCCGACTTTCTTTAAAAGAGCTTTCACCGGTCCCGTCCGATCCGCCGGCTTCTTAAGCATCCCACGGACACCGCCCTGCGAATAAGTGGCGTAAGTAATGAAAATTGGCATGTCTACCTCCTGAAAAAATGAAGGGGACCCTTAAGTTGGCCGGCCCCGAAAGCCGAGTATTTTGATCACGTCACCGGAATCGAAAGCCCTGCGATCAACCAAGCACCGAATACGATCAAGGCAATGCCGGTCAGGGGAACCAGCCATCTTGCATGTGGGATAAGTTTTTCCAGCGCGACATACACGGCGATCCCGACAATCCAATAAAGGTTCATAATGCCGCCAACAAACAGCAGCAGCATCAGCGCCCAGCAGCACCCAAGGCAATATGCCCCATGCAGTACGCCGGTACGAAAGGCGCCAACTGCACCCGGTCTGCTGTGGTCGGCCAAAAAATGCGCAGGGTTGCGGCAATGACGCAGGCATGCAGTTTTCAGGCTGGACAGTTGATAGAGCCCGGCCGCTAACAAAATAATCCCGGCAAAGGTTCGGGATCGGATCGTCATCATCGGCCCGTCGGATAACCCGGCTTGTTCCAACCCCCATTGCGCTCCTGTTGCCAATGCGCTGAAGGCCGCCCAAGTCACCAGATAACCGCTCAGAAAAACCATGCTCAGGACAGCGGACCGGGCCTTTTCTGGTCCCATGCGTTTGATCGCGGTATAAAGCAAAACGGTAGGAGCAGCGCTGGGTGTCATCATGGCGACCATCATCACCCACCACATTAGAAAAATAAGGATGGCGTAGGGCAGGGACCACGCCGTTTGACCTGCCATTGTCATTGGCTCTCCGATCGGTCCGGCCATGCGGGTCATGTCCACTGCGGACATGTTCATACCAATGCCAACTGTTGTGTACCACGCAGCGCCAAGGACGACTGCGAGGACACTCAGCAACACGATTAGTCGGTCATGGCGTAAAACACGATCAATGGCTCCGGCCGAGGCCGGCTCGTTCTCAGAGGTCATGATCGCACCTGTTCACGCGCCAAGAACGCCGTGGCCTGATATGTTAAGATGCGCCAAATGCGCGTGGGTGGCGTCAAAGCTCAGGCTGATCTCGCCACCCGTTGTCTGTGCTTTCCCCGAGGCGGCCTCGGCCTGACGATATTCAAACCCATTCGGTAATTGTATGGATGCCCGATGGGGCAGACCCGATACGATATGTGGAATCGGATTGACCTCAAGATCGAAGACACCATGAACCTTTGCGTGGCCTGTGCGGTCTTCGCGGGACCAGCTCAACTCGATCGGTACATAGAGTGTTTCGTGTTTGGTTGGTGCCATGGCGCTGTAGACGAACCAGAATGTCGCCATTTCATCCGTGTCCTGACCAGTCATGATAGCTTGCATCGCCGCCCGCTGATCGGCCGAGGCCGAGACGTCGATCACCAATTGCATTTGGCCGTTGCCTTCGTGAATCGGGCCCGGCCAATAGTAGACGCCTGCCGCGCGGATTCCCGCAAGATCGGTGTCTCCGTAGTGGCCGCTTTGGATATCATAAACAACAACCGCTTCGCAGTTGCCATGCGTCGGCAAAACGCTGAATTGGCACGGGCAACCGAAGTTGCAGTTGCAATTGGCCAATTCCTCGGCCTGAAGTTCCCATTCCGTCATAATAGCCCCCCAAGTGTACGGCATGATAAAACCGCGCTACCCCAAGGTTTTGCCTGTGATCCGATGCCTCGTGCATCCCGCCGGAATGCAGCCTTTTGGCTTGCTCCGACCGCAGAACTGTATCACGGAACCGTGATCCCACCAAATCGACACGGTTCGGCCGTCGCGCGTCAGATGGAATTGTGCGGAAAAGACACCGATTCAGGTTGACTCGGCTGTGCGACCGGGTAAAAGCGCACGCTCATAGGAATTCAACCGAAAGGCCCCTGCCTTTTCGGACGCAGGAGATAACCATGGCGAAGCCGACGACAATCAAGATCCGTCTGAACTCGACCGCGGGCACGGGCCACTTCTACGTGACCAAGAAAAACGCGCGTACCATGACCGAGAAAATGACCATTCGTAAATACGATCCGGTCGCTCGGAAACATGTCGAGTATAAGGAAGGCAAGATTAAGTAATCTGCCGTCCCTCTTGGACAGCTTAGAAGGCCTCGTGTTTACGGGGCCTTTTTTCGTTTGAAACTGGTTGGATGGTGGATCTCGGACGACCTTGTGCTGCATCTGTGCCGTTGCAACGGCGCATCAGCCGTAAAGCTATTCGCTACGGCTGCGGGTTGCTTTTTGGAACGCCTTTCTCATACGCTTCAGCTAATCGTTCCAAAATGTTGGCCGTCATGAAAAAAATCTTGTTATCCACAGCTACCGTTCTGGCCCTTGCGGCCTGTGAAGACCCTTACAATCGCTCAGGTGTCGGCTTTACCGGCATTGATGGTGAGCCCCGGACAATTGCGGATGTTCCGGGTGCGGTCGCCTTCCTGCCTGATGCAACGAACGTACCCGCAGAACTCGCCGTCTTGCCGGCGGTGCCCGTGACGACAAGCGAAACCGATCCGCAGAAAATCGCACGGATCGCGATTGACAATGGCGGCCGCAGTGACGCCAATTCAGTCGTGCTGACCGGTTCAGACACAAACCTGTTCCTTAGCACAGTCAGCGTAAACGGAACGCTGTATGGTGTCTTACGCACCGCGAATAATTCGACTCGTATCGACAACGAAATCGGCGCAGCCTTCGGTCGTAACGCCGAACAGTTCACTGGTTGTTTGCCTGCGGGTAATGTGTTCCGCAAAGGGTCGTCGCAGCGCAGCTCGGGCTTTGCTGTTCCTCTGAACTGCAGCTGATCTTTTCTTTAAGCCGTCTAAGACGAAAGGCCCTCACTGGATGGTGGGGGCCTTTTTTGGAGTACTAAATAGCCCGCGAAAAAAAGGGCGAGCCATTGGCTCGCCCTGAATTGCGTGGTCTGAAGACCGCGTTACTCGCGGTTGCCGAACAACTGCAGCAGGAACATAAACATGTTGATAAAGTCGAGATACAGGCTCAGTGCGCCCATGATCGCTGCTTTACCCAACCATTCCTGATCACCCGAATGGGCCATTTGCAGGTAAGTGGTTTTGATGTTCTGCGTGTCGTATGCGGTCAGTCCAGCGAAGATCAGCACACCGATGACCGAGATTGCAAAGGCCATGGCCGAGGATGCAATGAAGATGTTCACGATCGATGCTACGATCAGACCAATCACGCCCATGATCAGGAACGTGCCCATCGCCGACAGATCTTTCTTGGTCGTGTAGCCATACAGCGACAGCCCCGCAAAGGCGATGGCAGTGATAAGGAAGACCTGAATGATCGACTCGCCGGTAAAGACCAAGAAGATCCAGCTGATCGAAACGCCCATAACGGCTGCGAACAGGTAGAATACCGTCTGCGCAGCTGCTGCCGACATACGGTTGATCCCGGCGCTAAAGCCGAAAACAAAGGCCAGCGGCGCGAACATGATCACCCATCTCAGCGGCGATGAAAACAGGGCGGCACCTAGCGATGTCAGGTATTTGTCAGCGCTCAGTTGCGCCGCTGCCGCCGATGGGTCGGTTGTTGTTGCCAGGCCGGCAATTGCCCAAGCCGCCGCAAATGTTATCAGCATGCCGACGGACATGGTGCCGTAGACTTTATTCATGTGGGCGCGCAGGCCCTCGTCAATCTGGGCAGCGCGCGCGCCGGCCGCCGTCCGGATCGTGTCAAATTGTGCCATAAAAGGGTCTCCCTTCGTTAATTCTTAGCGCGCCCGCAAGAGGGCGGCGTTCCCCGCAAATATCGGCAACTGCGGGCAAGCTTTCAAGGGTTTAGCGCAGGATTCCGGTTAAAACTGACAACAAAAATGGCGACCTGCTGATGCGGATCGCCATTCCAGGAAAAAAGATCAATTTAAAAATCATCTTTGCCAGAATTCCGGCGCATCCCAGATTTTGCGCGAGGCCTCTGCCTCGGCCTGTTCGCGGGTGATTCCGATGTCTTCCAACGCGCGGGCATCCAGCCGAGCCAGGGTGCAGCGCTGGCGATACAAAGACACGGCGTCCAGCAACGTTTTCAAGCCAAACCGGCGGCGCGGTGGACAGGGGTGGTGGAGTGCAACTTGGGTCATAATTTATGTCCTTTCCTCTATTTGCGATGAATATCGCCTGTCTCATCAACTTCCTTGATTTATATGGCGTGGTGTGACACATTTTAAAAATGAATGTTTTTGATCTGATCCATAAGGAATCGTGAAGATGCGAAATCTCGATATTACGACGCTGCGATCCTTCGTGGCTGTAGCCGACCAAGGCGGAGTAACTCGCGCCGCCGGGTTCCTGCATCTGACGCAATCTGCCGTCTCAATGCAGCTGAAGCGTTTGGAAGAGCTTTTGGGTCTGGATCTGCTGGACCGCAGCGGTCGGACCATTGCGCTGACACCCTCGGGCGAACAGCTGTTGGCGTACGCACGGCGAATGGTCGCGTTGAATGATGAGGTGATCTCGAAGCTGACGGACCAAGCCTATGAGGGAGAAGTCGTGCTTGGTGTACCGCATGACATCGTATACCCGGCCATTCCGCGTGTTTTGAAGCAGTTCAATGCAGATTTCCCTCGGGTGCGCATCCAACTGGTGTCGTCTTTCTCATTGCAGCTCAAGGATATGTTCAAGAAAGGCGAATGTGATTTGATCCTGACAACCGAGGGCGGGGCGGCCGATGGTGCTGAGTCGATCGCAGAATTGCCTTTGCGCTGGGTCGGTGCGCCGAATGGGTCTGCTTGGCGTAAGCGTCCATTGCCCTTGGCCGAGGGGCGCCGGTGCCTTTTCCGACCCAAGGTGATCAGCGCCCTTGATGCACAGGACATTCCCTGGGAACTGACCGTCGACGCCGAAGATGATCGTACAATCGAGGCAACGGTCAGTGCCGACTTGGCTGTAAGCGCGATGCTGGAAGGGACCGAGGCCGCACATCTCGAGCTTATCGACTCCGGCGGTGCTTTGCCCGATCTGCCTGTGCAGATGATCAACTTGTACGGTGGAGAGGCGGGCCGAGGTGATGTGGTCGAGGCCCTGGCTGCTTTGGTCCGTCAAAATTTCCGCATGTTGGTCGGCACGCCCTTGAAGGCGGTCGCGGGGTAGGGGGTTCAGATAGTGATCACGACTTTTCCGGTCGCGGTCCGATCCCGTAGCATCTGCAAACCTCTGGCTGCTTCGGTCAGCGGAAACGTATGACTGATATAAGGTTTTATGCGCCCTTCGGTATGCCACTGGAACAGGGTTTGAAAGCTCTTTTGCACGATTTCCGGGCGGAAGTTCAGATACCCACCGATATAAAAACCTATGACGGTCAGGTTTTTGACCAGCAGATGATTCGCTGGGATTTGCGGGACTTCGCCGCCGGCGAAGCCGATTGGCACTAATCTTCCTTCGGGGTTTGTGGCGCGAAATGCGGCTTTGAACACATCGCCGCCGATTGCATCATAGACGACATCAGCGCCGCCCAGTACCTTGACCCGCATGTGAAGGTCTTCAGAGCTATCAATCAAGTGATCAGCTCCCGCCTTGCGGGCCACCTCCAACTTTTCAGAGCCACGTGCTTGCGCGATGACGGTAGCCCCCATAAGTTTGCCGATTTCAACCGCAGTTAAGCCAACGCCTCCGGCGGCGCCGGTGACTAAAAGTGTTTCGCCCGGTTGCAGCTGCGCTCTGTGATCCAAAGCCATATGCCCTGTTCCGTAGGCAATCTGGATCGCGGCGGCGTCTTCAAAGCTCATGTTGTCTGGCATCGGGATCGCCCGCGCAGCCTCGAATACACCATACTCGGCTAGCCCACCTTGGCCTGAATAGATGGCGATGCGATCGCCCGGATTAAGGTGCGTGACGTCGGGCCCGCAGCTGTCGACAATCCCAGCGATTTCCATGCCCTGGGTGAATGGGGCCGGAGGCGTGTCCTGATACGTACCCTTTTGCATCAACAGATCGGCAAAATTCAGGCCACAGGCTTTGATGGCAACGCGAATCTTTCCTGGACCGGGCTCGGGTATGTCCAGATTGCACAGCCGGGGTTCGGCCCCGGTGGTTTCGATTCTAAAAGCCTGCATCAACTCGCTCCGTGTTTGCGGCATAGATTCGGTTTGTCCTGCCGTTGTCAATTCATTACCGGGCGAGACAGCCTAAGGCAGCGCAGGAATTACATAATATTGCAATGCGTGTATGCGTTTATGTCTATTGCGATTGCACAACCGTAAACCATTGTTGGGTAATCTCGATTCAACCCGCTTGAAAAAATCACCAAAAGGCGCAATATTGCGCTATGGTGCTGATTTGGGGGCATGTTCCAAATTAGGGAGTGGTTAAGCGCGACTCGCTAGTGATGCGGTGGTGGTGTACGCCGTGCGTCCCTGGGAGTTGTGTGTAGTAGAGGAGAATACCGATGACCCATCACGTCGATGTCCATGTGGGCAAGCGCGTACGGCATCGCCGTTGGCTGATTGGGATGACTCAACAGCAGCTGGCGCAGCAGGTTGGTATCAAGTTTCAGCAAATCCAGAAGTATGAAACAGGGGCTAACCGAATCAGCGCATCCCGCCTGTGGGACATTGCCGAGGCGCTAGATGTTCCGGTCAGCTTTTTCTTTGAAGGTCTGGAAGAGGCCGAAAAAGAAACCGCTGGCAAGAAATCGGTTCCTGCGGATCTGATGGGGGACAAGGAAGCACTGGATCTGGTCCGCTCGTATTATGCGATTCCTGAAAACCAGCGCCGCCGTCTTTTCGAACTGGCTCGGGTTCTCAGCGACGTTGCTTGAATTAGCGGGTTGACTCTGATGCCGGTGATCCTCACGGGTGTCGCATGCAACAGATCTCGCTCAGTGACATAGAAGTAGCACAGGAAATGGCCGACGCCGCGCGCGAGGTCATTCTTCCTTTTTTCCGGAAACCGGATCTGGAAACCTCGAACAAGCTGACTGACGGGTTTGACCCGGTCACTGTCGCGGATCGGGCGGCGGAACAAGCCATGCGGGCGGTTCTGGCGCGTCACCGTCCAGACGATGGCATTTTTGGCGAAGAATATGGGCAGGTCGAGGGTCTCAGCGGTCGAACCTGGGTGTTGGATCCGATCGACGGAACCCGAGGCTTCATCAGTGGTACTCCGACTTGGGGGGTTCTGATTGCCCTCAGCACTCAGGACGGACCCGTCATGGGGGTGATTGATCAGCCCTATATTGGCGAGCGTTTCATAGGGTCGGCGGATACTGCCGAGGTCTCAGGTCCGACTGGTACGCAACCTTTGAAGACGCGCGCGACAGAAACGCTGGATCAAGCCGTTTTGTTTACCACGTTCCCCGAGGTGGGAACTTCGGAAGAACGCGCAGGATTTGAATCCGTAGCGCAGCACGTACGCCTGACACGTTACGGCATGGATTGTTATGCCTACGCGTTGTTGGCAGCGGGGCAGGTCGATCTGGTGATTGAATGCGGCTTGAATGCCTATGATATTCAGGCACCCATCGCAGTGATCGAGGCTGCAGGCGGTATCGTAACTGACTGGCAAGGTGGCCCGGCACATCAGGGTGGACGCGTGCTTGCTGCGGCGAATGCTGACCTGCATGCCAAGGCGCTGGCCATTCTGCACGACGTTTGAAACAGGTTGATGCGGGGGCGATGGTCAGGTAGCGTTCATCCCGCTGGTTCTTGAGCCCGTTTTCCGCCAGCCATCGCACTCCATGCATGAAACGGGCATGTGCAAGGAGGGCGAAGTGACAGAATTCCTTATCAAAAACGCAGATTCAATCCTGACCATGGATGACGCGCGCCGTGAACTGGCGGGTGCGGATATCTTGGTCCGGGGCGGTCAGATTGCTGCGATTGGCCAAGGGCTGACAACGCTGGGGGACGTGCACGATGCAGCCGGATGCGTCGTCACGCCGGGTCTGGTTAACACGCACCACCACCTCTATCAGACCCTTACGCGTGCTGTCCCCAATGGGCAGAATGCATTGCTGTTTGGGTGGTTGCAGACGCTCTACCCGATCTGGTCACGATTTGGGCCGGAAGAGATGTTTGTCTCGGCACAGATCGGGCTGGCCGAGCTTGCTTTGTCGGGCTGCACCCTGAGTTCTGATCACCTGTATCTTTACCCCAACGGCGCAAGATTGGACGATACCATAGCCGCGGCGGCCCAGATTGGCCTGCGTTTTCACCCGACCCGAGGCGCGATGAGCATTGGCGAAAGCGACGGGGGCTTGCCACCGGACGCTTTGGTTGAAAAGGAACAGGTAATCCTAGACGACATGATCCGCGTGGTAGACGCCTTCCATGATCCGTCCGAAGGCGCAATGTGCCGCGTCGGGCTGGCCCCCTGTTCGCCGTTCTCGGTCAGCCGCGACTTGATGCGGGATACAGTTGTTCTGGCGCGGGACAAGGGTGTGATGCTGCACACCCATCTGGCCGAGAATGACGAGGATATCGCCTATTCTCAGGCGCAATTCGGCTGCCGTCCGGGGCAATATGCCGAGGATCTGGGCTGGACGGGTTCGGACGTCTGGCACGCCCATTGCGTTAAGCTGGACGGGGCCGAGATTGACCTGTTCGCCCGCACGCAAACCGGCGTCGCCCATTGCCCCTGTTCGAATTGCCGTCTGGGGTCTGGGATCGCCCCGGTCCGGGCGATGCGGGATCGCGGCGTTCCGGTGGGTCTGGGCGCGGACGGCTCGGCCAGCAATGACAATGGCAGCCTGATCCTTGAAGCCCGGCAAACCATGCTGCTGCAACGGGTCGCAAACGGAGCCGATGCGATGTCTTCCCGCGAGGCACTGGAAATCGCCACGCGCGGCGGTGCGGATGTGCTGAACCGCCCTGATTGTGGCCGGCTAGAGCCCGGAAAACGCGCCGACATTGCCATCTGGGACACGCGTGGCATCGAAAGCGCAGGCAGCTGGGACAAGGCTGCGCTGTTGTTGTCCGGTCCGATGAAGGTCAAACACCTGTTCGTCGAAGGCCGCCAAATCGTGCGCGACGGGCAGATCACAACGCTGGACCTGCCTAAAATCATCGAAACCCAAAACCGCCTCGCCCGCGCGTTGGCGGACTAGGTACGGATCCGCTTTTCATCTGGCCAAAATATCCCCGCCGGAGGCATGGGCCGCAGGCCCATCAAATTGAAACAGCCCGTCCCCCGACCCAGACCTCTGCTATGGCGCGGTCGTCACCCATCATGATGGTTGGAAAGATCGCCTCCCAAATATCGTCCGCACAAGCTTCGCGCTGGGCGATAGCAGGGGTTGAGGCCAAATCGAGCACAACCAGATCCGCTTCCATACCCGGCTCAACGTTTCCGATCCGGTCGTCCAGCCGCAGCGACCGCGCTGACCCGACAGTGCCCAACCACAACAGTTGCGCCGCGTGCAGAGGCGCGCCGCGCAGCTGGCCGATTTCATAGGCCGAGGCCATCGTGTGCAGCATCGAAAAGCTCGACCCACCGCCCGTATCCGTGGCCAGCCCGACCCGATGCCCGTCGCGCATCAACCCGGTCATGTCGAACAGGCCCGAGCCAATGAACGTATTCGAGGTCGGGCAATGGATCAACGCCGCGTCCACCTCGCGCAGACGATCCCGTTCGCGCGCCTCCAAATGGATGACATGGCCGTAGACGCCATGCGATCCCAGCAGGCCGAATTTCTCGTAGGTATCCAGATAATCCCGCGCCTCGGGGAACAGCTCGCGGACCCATGTGATCTCATCGGTCTGCTCGCTCAGATGGGTCTGCATCAGGCAATGAGGATGCTCGGCCCAAAGCGCGCCCATGGCCTCAAGCTGTTCAGGGGTCGAGGTGGGTGAAAAGCGCGGCGTGATGGCATAGGACAACCGGTCTATTCCGTGCCATTTCTCCAACAGCGCCTGCGACTGGTCATAGGCGGTCTGCGCCGTGTCCCGCAGCCCCTCGGGCGCGTTGCGATCCATACAGGTTTTCCCCGCGACCACCCGCTGATTGCGGGCCTGGGCTGCGGTGAAAAACGCGTCCACACTTTCGGGATGAATGGTGCAAAAGCTGCACATGGTGGTGGTGCCGTGTGCCGCCGTCAGGTCCAAATAGCGGTTGGCAATCTCGGCGGCATAGGTCGGGTCGCCGAACTTCATCTCTTCGGGGAAGGTATAGGTGTTCAGCCAGTCGATCAGGCGTTTGCCCCAGCTGGCGATCATCGCTGTCTGCGGGTAATGCACATGCGCATCCACGAATCCGGCCATGATCACGTGCTTTCCGTGATCGACCACCGCTGCCTCAGGGTAATCTGCGCGCAGGCGAGTGGCCTCCCCAACACCGGCAATGCGGTCGCCGTCGATCAGAACCGCCTCACTGATTTTCACCGCATCAGTGGGGTTGCCGTCAAAGGGCGAGCCCTCAAAGCTCAGCACACGGCCTTTCAGCAGCGTTTTTTGCGCCATTTTTTGTCATCTCCGCCTGTATGGGGTGTGGAAACACCATAGGGCGGCGAAACTTGTCGGTAAATCGCCGCATTGTCATTGTTTTCCGGTAGCTGCTTCTTCTAATTAGAGGCCAATGACCAGAACACGGGGGCAGACATGACCACAGGCTTTGATGAACCCGTAACCGAGACAACCAGCGATGAGGACGTCTATGCGCTGGACCGGCGGACCGTGGCGGCCATTCTCTACGCAGTTGACGTAGATGACCGCGACAAGCTGGTCGAGCTGATGGAGCCGCTGCACGCCGCCGACATCGCCGACCTGCTGGAACAGATCAACCCTTACGACCGTGCCCGCCTGATCCGGCTTTATGACAAGGAATTCGACGGTGACATCCTGTCTGAACTGGATGAGGCGATCCGCGAAGAGGTGATCGGCGTCCTGCGCCCAGACGTTCTGGCCGATGCTGTGCGCGACATGGAAAGCGATGATGTGGTCGACCTTCTGGAAGACCTGGAAGAGCCTCAGCAGGAAGCTATCCTTGATGTACTGGAGGATTCCGAACGTGTCGCTGCCGAGCAGGCGCTGTCCTACCCCGAGAACTCGGCCGGTCGCCTCATGCAGCGCGAGGTGGTCATGGCCCCCGAGCATTGGTCGGTAGGGCAGGCCATCGACTTCATGCGCGCCAACGATGATCTGCCCGAGCAGTTCTATCACGTGGTGCTGGTCGACCCGCGCCTTAAGCCTGTGGCGCAGGTGACTTTGGGCAAGCTGATGGCGACACGTCGCGATGTTCCCCTGCATGACATCGCCGAAGAAGAGTTTCACACGATCCCCGTAGATCAGGACGAGGAAGACGTGGCTTATGCGTTCAACCAATACCACCTGATCTCGGCCCCGGTGGTGGATGAAGATGGGCGGTTGGTCGGCGTGATCACCATCGACGACGCCATGGTCGTGCTGGATGAAGAACACGAGGAAGATATCCTGCGTCTGGCAGGGGTCAGTGACGAAAGCTCGATCTCGGACAGTGTGGCGGCGACCAGCAAGCGGCGTCTGCCGTGGCTGGCCGTGAACCTGTGTACGGCTATTTGTGCCTCGTTGGTGATTTCGCAGTTCGAGGCGGCGATTGATCAACTGGTGGCACTGGCCATTCTGATGCCGATTGTGGCCTCGATGGGCGGCAATGCGGGCACGCAGTCGCTGACAGTGGCGGTACGGGCGCTGGCCACGCGCGACTTGACGGCGGCAAACGTGATGCGGGTGATCCGGCGGGAATTGCTGGTGGGGATGCTGAACGGGCTGTGTTTTGCCGTCGTGCTGGGCACAGTGGGGATGATGTGGTTCGATTCTCCGATGCTGGGTGTCGTGATCGGGTCGGCCTTGGTCGTGAACATGGTCATCGCGGGCTTTGCAGGTACGGTAGTACCGGTCGTGCTGGACCGTCTGGGCGTTGACCCTGCGCTGGCGTCGGGGACTTTTGTGACCACCACCACGGATGTCATGGGGTTCTTCATCTTTCTGGGGCTTGCCAGCGTGGTGCTACTGTGATCGATCTGACCGAAATCAAAGCCGCCGCGCGTAAGGCGGCTTTTGCGCGCCGCAAGGCCGCGTTTGACGCGCGGCTGCCCGGTGCGGCCGGACGTTTATCCGAAGTGCTGGCTGGGTACCGGGGCGTACCGATCTCGGGCTATATGCCCATCCGCACCGAGATTGATCCACTGCCCGCTATGGCCGAGGCTTCGGCCTATGGCCCGGTCGGGGTGCCGGTCATTCAAGCCGCCGCGCAGCCGCTAAAGTTTTCCCGCTGGACGCCCGAGGGCGCACTGAAAGACGGCCCGTTCGGCGCCAAAGTGCCCGAGGTCGACGACTATTTCGACCCCGAGATACTGATCGTGCCGCTGGTAGCGTTTGATGCACAGGGCGGGCGTCTGGGCTATGGGGGCGGGTTTTATGACCGCACGCTGGAAGGGCTGCGGGCCCAACGCCCGACGCTGGCCATCGGGTTCGCCTTTGATGCTCAAGAAGCGGAAGGGCTGCCGCTGGAACCGACAGATCAACCGCTGGATATGGTGATCACCGAAAGCCGGGTTCTGACGTTTTAAGTTAGCCCATGTTTTCTGCGCGGAAGAACTCCCACGCGTCTTGTTTTGACCCGTCGGGCAGGGTGCAGGTTCCGGTCTGTCCCTCGGCGCCGTCCACGATATCATATGTGCCGCCTTTTTCGACGCAGAACGTAGCCGCAGGATTGGCCAGTCCGACCTCAGGCCCGGGGGTGGGGTCACAGGCAGCCAATGGGGTCAGTAAAGCGGCCGAGAGGATGTAGCGGGTCATGAATGTCTCCTGATGCAATATGTTTCCCTGCGTTATGGCGGCAGTTTAACCACTTGTGCTTGGCCGAGGCCACACTTAGGACGGTTCGTATGAGAATATTGTTTCTGGGTGACGTTATGGGCCGTGCAGGACGCGCGGCCATTCAACAACATTTGCCACGTCTGCGCGATGAATGGCGGCTGGATTTTGTTGTGGTCAATGGCGAGAACGCTTCGAACGGGATGGGGCTAACCGGCGATCACGCCAAGCTGCTGCTGGATGCGGGGGCCGATTGCCTGACGCTGGGCGATCATGCGTTCGACCAGAAAGACATGCTGCAATTCATCGAGAAAGAGCCACGCGTCGTGCGCCCCGTAAACTTCGCCAAGGGGGCGCCCGGGCGGGGGCATCGTTTGTTCAACGCGCCGGGGGGGCGCAAGGTGCTGGTGGTGCAGGTGCTGGGGCAAGTCTTTATGAAGCGGCCCTTTGACGATCCGTTCTCGGGTGTTGAGCCGATCCTGAAGTCCCACCCGCGCGGCGGGCAGGCGAATGCGATCATTGTCGATATGCATTGCGAGGCGACGTCGGAAAAGATGGCGATGGGCCATTATTGCGACAAGCGCGCCAGCCTTGTGGTCGGCACGCACACCCATGTGCCTACAAGTGACGCGCAGATTCTGCCCGGCGGGACGGCCTATCTGACCGATGCGGGGATGTGCGGCGACTACGACTCGGTCATAGGTATGGATAAGGTCGAGCCGATGCGCCGCTTTATCACCGGGATGCCCAAGGCGCGGTTCACCCCCGCCAATGGCGAGGCCACCTTAAGCGGCGTGTTTGTCGAGACTGATGATCGCGACGGGCAGGCAAAATCTGTGCATATGGTGCGTGTTGGCGGGCGATTGCAGCAGGCGGGGCCGCAGTAAGGCTTGCTCTGTCTCGCGCAATGCGTGAAACTGACCGCCGGGCCAGAGGTCGGACACACCAGGAATGCAATTCATCCAACTGACAGAAACGGGCAGCGCGATACTGGCGCTGATGGTTGTCGCGGGCATGTTCATCATGTTCCTGCGCGAGATCTACCCAACTGAAGTGGTGGCTATTGGCGGCGTGGCCGTCATGCTGCTGACCGGTATCTTGCCTTACCAAAGCGCGCTGGCCGTGCTGTCCAACCCCGCGCCGTGGACCATTGCAGCGATGTTCATCATCATGGGGGCGCTTGTGCGTACCGGCGCGCTGGATGCGTTTACCTCCACCGCGCAAAAGCAGGCGCAGGTGAACCCGCGCTTTGCTATCGGTCTTCTGATGGCTTTTGTCGTTTTGGCCTCGGCCGTGGTGTCGAATACGCCCGTGGTCGTGGTGATGATCCCGGTCTTTGTGCAGATTGCGCGGACGCTGAACGTGCCGGCCTCAAAGCTGCTGATCCCGCTTAGCTATGCGGCGATTCTGGGCGGGACGCTGACCTTGATCGGCACGTCGACCAACCTGTTGGTGGATGGTGTGGCCCGGTCGCAGGGCATGGCCCCGTTTACCATCTTCGAGGTCACGCCATTGGGCATCGCACTAGTGATCTACGGCATGGTCTATCTGCGGTTCATTGCGCCGCGCCTGCTACCGGATCGCGACAGCATGGCTTCACTTCTAAGCGACCGCTCGAAGATGAAGTTCTTTACCGAGGCAGTTATTCCCCCAGAAAGCAACCTGATCGGGCGCGAAGTGACAGGCGTGCAGCTGTTCAAACGTCCCGGCGTGCGTCTGATCGACGTGGTTAGGGGCGATGAATCGTTGCGTCGCAACCTCAAGGGCGTTGAGCTTAAGCTGGGTGACCGCGTGGTTTTGCGCACCGAGATGACCGAGTTGCTGAGCCTTCAGAGCAACAAGGAATTGAAGCGCGTCGATCAGGTTTCGGCGGTCGAAACCAAGACGGTCGAAGTTTTGATCACCCCCGGTTGCCGAATGGTGGGCAGAACTCTGGGCGCGATGCGTCTGCGTCGGCGCTATGGTGTGTATGTGCTGGCTGTGCATCGCCGGAACCAGAATATCGGACGGCAGTTGGATGATCTAGTTGTGCGCGTGGGGGATACGCTGCTGTTGGAAGGCTCGCCTGAGGATGTTCAGAAACTGGCCGCAGATATGGATATGGTAGACGTGTCGCAGCCTTCGGCTCGGGCTTTCCGTCGCAGTCACGCGCCTATTGCGATCGGGTCACTTGTTGGCATCGTCGTGCTGGCGGCGCTTGGCGTTGCTCCGATCCTGCTGTTGTCGATCATCGCGGTTGCGGCGGTGTTGCTGACGCGCTGCATCGACGCCGATGAGGCGTTTTCCTTTGTCGAAGGCCGTCTGCTGGCGCTGATTTTCTCGATGCTAGCGATTGGCGCAGCGCTGGATAAATCTGGTGCGGTGTCCCTGATTGTCGAAGCGGTTGCGCCCGGCTTAAGCTCTCTACCGCCCTTCCTGATCATTTGGGCCGTGTACCTGCTGACCTCGGTGTTGACCGAGCTTGTGTCAAATAACGCGGTGGCCGTGGTCGTGACGCCGATTGCTATCGGTCTGGCGCAGGCGGTGGGCATTGATGCGCGCCCGCTCGTGGTGGCGGTTATGGTCGCGGCCTCAGCCTCGTTTGCGACGCCAATCGGGTATCAGACCAACATGATGGTCTACGGCCCCGGCGGGTATCGGTTCACCGATTTTCTGAAGGTGGGTGTGCCGTTGAACCTGACCGTGGGGCTTCTGGCGTCGCTACTGATTCCGCTGATCTGGCCGCTGTAGCGACGGCACGTAATTGCCGAATAAAATGCCGGGGGCTTGTAAACGCTGATCAAGTCACGATCTTTTTATCAAATACGAATGTGAAAGGATTGGAACATGCCTTTTCCGAAGCTCGGCCAGGCCATCGTCGTTGGCGCAGTTGCGCTGACCATTCTGGGAAGTCAAAGCCATGCGGGCACCGTTACCGGGACCGCTACATATCGCGAGCGGATCGCAGTGCTTCCGGACGCGACTCTTTACGTCGAACTGCAGGATATTTCTCTGGCTGATGCGCCTGCAGTGACGCTTGCGTCTCAGCGCTATGCGTTGGCCAGTGTCCCTGCCGACTACCAGCTGACCTATGATGACGCGCTGATTCAAGATGGCCGGACATATGCCGTCCGAGGCTCAATCTACCATGGCAACAAACTGCTGTTCACAACAGATACGGTGAACCCAGTGCTGACGCGAGGAGCCGGGGATACGGCAGATCTTTTGTTGGTGAAGGTTCCTTCGCAACCAGCCGCAAGTCTGGATGGCACCAACTGGACAGCAATCGGCATTAACGGAGAAGTGGTGGACGCGAAACGCCCGCCTCAGATTACCTTTGCGCAGGGCGGCGCGTTCGGCGGTACCGGCGGGTGCAACAGGTTCTCGGGCCAGGCCGAAATCAGTGGTGACAGCCTGAATTTCCCCGACAACATGGCTGCGACCCTGATGGCATGCCCGCCCGAGCTTGAAGAGGTCGAAGATCAATTCCTTGCCGCGCTCCAGACTGTGACCCGCTATGCAATGGCCGGAGACAGCCTTGTGCTGTTGGACGCGGCAGGAGAGCCCGTTCTGAAATTCGTCCGCGCGCAGTAATCAGGCCACAGCGCGCGAGCGTCCCGCATTGCGGCCCGAGAAGATGCAACCGCCCAGAAACGTGCCCTCCAGCGCGTTGTATCCGTGGTATCCACCGCCGCCAAAGCCCGCGACTTCTCCGGCCGCGAACAGGCCGGGGACGACCTGACCATCCGTACCGATCATTTGGCTGTCGAGGTTGGTCTGCAGCCCGCCCAACGTCTTGCGCGTCAGAACGTGCAGTTTGACCGCGATCAGCGGACCGTTGTTCGGATCAAGGAACTTATGCGGCTTGGCGGTGCGGATCAGCCGGTCGCCACGATAGTTGCGCGCGGCCAGAATGGCAGCCATCTGGGCATCTTTGGTGAAGGGGTTATCAACCTGTGAATCCCGCGCTTCGATCTGGGCGCGCAGATGGTCCTCGTCGATTGGGGCCTCCCCCATCTGGTTCATGCCACGCACCAACTCGCTGAGCGTATTGGCGACAATGAAATCCTCGCCATGCTGTTTGAACGCCTCGACCGGGGCAGTGGCTTTTGATCCGGTCAGTATCCGCTGCAACAGCACTTCGCGCCAACCGCCTTCGGTCATGTCGGGGTTCTGTTCGGACCCTGACAGGGCGAATTCCTTCTTTATCACCTTCTGGGTCAGCACGAACCAGCTGTATTCATAGCCGGTTTTCAGGATTTCCTTTAGCGTACCTAGCGTGTCAAACCCCGGCAGGCAGGGCGGCTTCATCCGGTTGCCGGTCGCGTCAAACCACATGGAGCTTGGTCCGGGGAGGATGCGGATGCCATGCGATGGCCAGATCGGATCCCAGTTCCGCACGCCTTCGGTGTAGTGCCACATCCTATCGCCATTGATCACGTGACCGCCTGCTTTCTCGCTGATGGCAATCATACGGCCATCAACGTGAAAGGGGACACCTGCGACCATGTCCTTTGGCGGCTCTCCCAGCCGTTCACGGGGCCAGTTCTTACGTACCATCTCGAAATTGCCGCCAATCCCGCCGGAACTTACGATGATCGAGAGCGCGTAGACCTCGAACTCACCCACTTCGTCGCGGTTGGTCTTGGCCCCGTGCTGGGCGGTGTCATCGGCCAGAACCTCGCCCGAGACACCCTTGGCGCAGCCGTTCTGCATAATGATATGGCTGACCTGATGGCGGAACTTCATCTGGATCAGCCCGTTATCCACATGTTCGCGCACGCGGCGGATGAAATGTTCCAGCACACCCGGCCCGGTGCCCCATGTGATGTGGAACCGCGGGACCGAGTTGCCATGCCCATCCGCATAAGACCCGCCGCGCTCGGCCCAGCCGACCACGGGGAACCAGCGCAGGCCCATATCGTGCAGCCAAGGGCGCATCTCACCTGCGGCGAATTCCACATAAGCCTCGGCCCATTTGCGCGGCCACGCGTCCTCATCCCGGTGGAACTGCGCGCTGCCCATCCAATCGCGCAAGGCCAGGTCGTGGCTGTCGCGAATGCCCATGCGGCGCTGTTCCGGGGTGTCGATCATGAACAGCCCGCCAAGGCTCCAGAATGCTTGCCCGCCCAGAAAATGCTCCGGTTCCTGATCGACGATGATGACCTTTTTACCCCGGTCGCCCAGCTCGGCAGCGGCAGCCAGCCCCGCCAGACCGGCCCCAACGACGATGGCATCTGCTGTGTTATTGGTCATGCGACGTCCTTTCGGCGGAACCATAGGAGGAAGGGCACGGCCACGACATACATCGTGATCCCGTAAACGGCCGACGGAAGGGCCAGCGGGCTAAATCCGCTTTCGGTGCCAGTGATCAGCGCGGCCAGCGTGATGCCAAGGGTCGAGTTCTGAATGCCGGTTTCGATTGAGACGGTCTTAGCCTCATCCCATGACAAGTTCGCGGCTTTGGCAATCCCCAGACCGATCAGCAGTAGTGCAATGTTCAGGGTGATCAGGCTGCCGCCCATGATCCCGAGATTTTCGGTGAATGTCTGCCAATTGGCGGCCAATGCAGCCAGAACCACGAGCACGAACAAGACCGTTGCCAACTTGGACAAGCCGCTCTCGATCCGGTTTGCAAATCCAGTTGCGAAATGGCGGATGCCAATACCGATTGCGACGGGCAGGGTGGTGATCAGGAACATGGCGATTGCCAGTCCGGTGATCGAGACCTCGGGGGCGTCGGCCCCCATGAAATGCGCGATCGACCACGCAGCCAGAAACGGCACTGTCAGCATCGACAACAGGCTGATCACTGCCGTCAGGCTGACCGACAGGGCCACGTCCCCCTTGGCCAGTTTGGAAAGGATATTGCTAGTCACACCGCCGGGGCAGAAGCTGAGGATCATAAACCCCACCGCAATTTCGGGCGGCAGCGCGAACAGTTTGACTGTGGCAAAGGCCGCTATTGGCAGCAGCACGACCTGACACAGCGCGCCGATAGCAAAGGGGTAGCCGCGTGTCAGGACGCGGCGAAAATCTGCAATCTCAAGTCCTACGCCCAGCGATAGCATGATAATGGCCAGCGACAGGGGCAGGCCGACAGAAATGAGTAGATCCAAGAACAACTCCTCCCAAAGCCGTTCCGGTCAGCCTATGCGAGCGGTCGGCAATTGCGCAACCGCGCCGTTGGGTCAGCCATAGCGTTCCGCAAAACGGCGCAGGATCAGTGCCGGCTGGGTGACGTCGGCCGCGTGGCAGATGTCGATCAGGCGCTGGGCATCCTCTGGTGGAAAATAGCCGTGATGCTTGTAGATATTGATGCGTTCCTCAAAGTCCTTTGCCTCGGCCTCGGGATGGAACTGCGTCGCATAGACGTTCTGGCCGAAACGGATCATCTGAAACGGGCAGGGGTCAGAAGCTAGCAAGTGCACGCATCCTTCGGGCAGTGCCTGAACCGCCTCTTTGTGGCCGACAAACGCGTCGAAAGTTACGGGCAGCCCTACTGTTAGCTGGTCCTGCATACCGTCCTCGGTCACGTGGCAGGTCGAAGGCCCGACGGGTTCACCGTATTTTTCTTTACTGACCGCCCCGCCAAGGTGGGCGGCCAGAATGCCTAAGCCATAGCAACACCCCATGAAGGGATGGTCCTGCGCAGTAATCTGCGGCATCAATCCCATGATCGACGCCTCGACGCGGGCATCTACGTCAGATTTCGTTGCGGGATCATCGCTGACGCAGCCGGGGCCTCCGCCGACGATCACGCCTGCGTAATCGGTTACGTAGAGCCCCTCAGGCAGAGTTTCGCAATCCAGACGGATGCGATGCGTTCGCTCGGGCGTTAGCCCGGTTTTGTCCAGGATCGAGGCATACTCAGCGTCCGAGGCGTCTGTCTCAGGTCGCAATTGCAGGATCAGAAATCGTTTCATACGCAGCCTTTACCCGTCACAGCGGCCAGAACACAAGGATCGAGGGGACTGAAACGGCGATGATCAAAGCCTCCAACGGCAGTCCCATGCGCCAGTAATCGCCAAAGCGATAGCCGCCGGGGCCAAGCACCAGCGTATTGTTCTTGTGCCCTATGGGGGTCAGGAACGCCGCCGAAGCCGCCACGGCAACCGTCATCAGGAACGGATCGGGCGAGACCTCCAGCGTGCGGGCCATTTGGATGCCCACGGGTGCGGCGACAATGGCGGTGGCGGTATTGTTCAACACATCCGACAGTGTCATCGTGACCACCATCAGCACCGTCAGAATGGCCCATGCAGGCAGGCCGTTGGTCAGCTGGATCAGAGCATTCGCAATCAGTTCTGTCCCGCCCGAGGTCTCAAGCGCGCTGCCCAGCGGGATCATCGAGCCCAGCAGTACCACGACGGGCCATTCGATATGGTTGTAGATCTCGGCAATAGGCATGATCTTGGTCAGTACATAGGCCACCACGACCAGACCCAGCGCAATCGGCAGGTAGATCAGCCCGATACTGGCCGCCAGCACGGCCGCCCCGAACAGACCGATCGCCAGCCACGCCTTGTCATTGGCGGTCACGTTCAGGCCGCGCCCAGCCAACGGTAGGCAGCCCAGCCACTCGGTCACGTCCGCACTGCGGTCACGAGGGCAGAGCAGCAGCAGGATATCGCCCGCCTCCACCTCGGTCTTGCGGACTTGTTCGGTGATTTGACGACCCTGGCGCGAGATGCCCATCAGCACTGTGCTTTGTCGCCATGCCAGCCCCAACCCTTGGGCGGTGCGCCCGGTGATGCGGGCGTTCTCGGTGGCGACGACCTCGATCACTTCTAGTCCGTCACCCTCGGCAGTCAGCAATTCCTGCCGTCGCGTGTCCGAGAAATCCAGGTTCAGCGCCGCGCGGAATTCGTCCAGCGCCTCGGGTCTGGCCTCCAGCACCAGCGCATCGCCCGCGTGCAGGGTGGCATGGGCTGAGCGCCCGTAGCGACGCTTGCCGTCGCGGATCAGGCCGATGATGGCGACGTCGGATTTCTCGGCCACCTCGTACAACTCGCTGACGCGTTTGCCGATCTGAGGGGATTCCGGCGGGATGGTCAGCTCGGCGATGTATTCGGCCAGCGCCTCAGAGCTTTCGGTTTGCGGCCCGCGATCGGGGATGAACCGCCATCCGATCAGCGCGACAAAAGCCAGACCGGCAATGGCTGCGATCCCGCCCACGGGGGCGAAATCGAACATATGGAACGGCTCACCCAGAGTTTCGGCTCGGATCGAGGCGATGATGATGTTGGGTGGCGTACCGATCAGCGTGACCATGCCACCCAGAATGGTAGCGAAACTCAACGGCATGAGTGACAGGCCCACAGACCGTCCGGCCTTGCGTGCGGTCTGGATATCGACCGGCATCAAAAGCGCAAGCGCCGCCACGTTGTTCATGAAGGCCGACAGGACCGCTCCGATCCCGCCCATCAGCGCAATGTGCGCGCCCAGCCCGCGCGAGGCATCGACCAGCGAGCGCGTAATCAGGAATACCGCGCCCGAGCGCACCAGCCCGGCAGACACAACCAGAACCAGCGCCACGATGATGGTTGCGGGATGGCCGAACCCGGCGAATGCGTTGTCCACGGGCACAACGCCCAGCACAACACCAATCATCAACGCCGAAAAGGCAACAAGATCATATCGGAATCGCCCCCATAGCAGCATTCCAAAAACTGTGGCGAAAAGGGCAAAAAGAATAATTTGATCACTTGTCATGTCGCCACCATACCCGCGACGGGATATCGGGCAAGCCGCTCTCTTGATCCTGCCCCCCGCAAACGTCTATATGAGCGCCGAACACCCAAACATGATGACGAGGACGCACTATGGCAGGCCACTCCAAATGGGCCAACATCCAGCACCGCAAGGGACGTCAGGACGCCGCGCGGTCCAAACTGTTTTCCAAACTGTCGAAAGAGATAACCGTGGCCGCCAAAATGGGCGATCCCGATCCCGACAAGAACCCGCGCCTGCGTCTGGCGGTGAAAGAGGCCAAGTCGAATTCGGTCCCCAAGGACGTGATCGACCGCGCTATCAAGAAATCGGTGGCCGGTGAAGGCGACGAATACGAAGAAATCCGGTACGAGGGCTATGGCCCGAACGGTGTCGCCGTGATCGTCGAGACGATGACCGACAACCGCAACCGGACCGCCTCAACCGTGCGCTCGACCTTTTCGAAGAACGGCGGTAATCTGGGCGAGACCGGTTCGGTCGGGTTCATGTTCGAACGCAAGGGAGAGGTTGTCTATCAGGCGGACGCTGGCGATGCAGACACGATCTTCGAGGCCGCGATCGAGGCGGGTGCCGAAGATGTCGAAAGCTCGGAAGACGGTCACATCATCTGGTGCGCCGATACCGATCTGAACGACGTATCCAACGCGCTGGAAGAGGCCTTGGGCGAATCCGAATCCACCAAGCTGGTCTGGAAACCCACGACCACGACCGAGCTGGGTCTGGAAGATATGCAAAAGCTGATGAAGCTGGTCGATGCGCTGGAAGACGATGACGACGTACAGCGCGTAACGACCAATTTCGAAGCGACGGATGAGGTCATGGCTCAGCTGTGATCCTGTCGTTAATCGATCAGGAAAACCCGGCCTCTGGTCGGGTTTTTTTATGCGCCTTTTCAGTGTGCTTGGCGGAATGCGTTAAACTCGGTAAGCTGTTCGTAAAACAGCAATGAGAGCATGACGGACAGTCCCCCGATCCCTGCGAAACGAAACCTGCCTGTGTTGACCGGGCAAAGCATCCTGTCGCAAATCGCTTGGACGCTTGGCAGCCCCTCTATCGTGCTGCCGTTTCTTGCTGTCTCGCTGGAATTGCCGATGTTCATAGCGGGCGCGCTGGTCTCGGTTCGCATGGTGGGCAGCGTGATTGCGGATGTGTTCCTAGCGCGTTCGATTTCGGCTCACGACCGCAAGAAACGCGGCATTGCGCTGACCGAAGTCGCGGTTGGCCTCTGCCTTCTGATCGCACTGGGGGTAGCGACGACGGGTTATGTGCCACTGATCGCGGCGGCGTTTGTCCTTGTTTTCTTCATCATCGGGTTGGTCGATGAGACGCAGATGCTCATGTATACCGATCTTCTAGGCGATCACGTTCAATCCAAATCCCGCATGATCATGCGCTATCTGCAACTAGGGGTCGGAGGGCTTGGCGCCATCGGTCTGGCGCTTTTAGTGCATGAGATCGTTAAAGAAAACCCACCTTTCTCGCGCCATTCAGCAATCATCTTCGTGTCCGTGGGCTTTTTTGTCCTGTCGGGCCTGGCCATTCTGGCGATGTTCGAAGGCGCGAGCGGTGATGAAAGCACCCGCGATGCCGCGCCCGGGCCGAAACGCAAATTCATCACGTATTTCACCGACATCACCGCGATGTTCAATGAGCCGTGGTTCCGGCGTTACATGATCATGCGCTTGCCTCTGGTCGCGGCCACGCTTTCAGTGCCCTTTTTCGCCCTGATCGCGGCTGAGGCGCACCATGCCTCGGCCAAGGGTCTGACAGCAATGATCGTTTCCTCGGCGTCTGGATATCTGGTTTCCGCTCCGTTGTGGCAGGTGGTGAACATGAAGTCTCATAGGGCGGTCATGGTGACGGGGAACCTTATGGTCGTCATCACTGGGACGGTGCTTTTGACCTTTCATTTCTTGCACTTGGATCATGATGTTCATCTTCACGCCATCGCGCTGTTTATCGTGACGGTGGCCGTGACCGGCATCAGCAGCGCACGAAAACTGTACTACCTGGACGTGGCCCCAAAGGATCAGCGGGTCAAAGGTGCGGCAGCGATTAAGAGCGTCAGCCGCCTGGTCGCGGTTATTCTTTCCGCCGCGCTGGCCGCGGTGGCGCATATGCACGAGGTCGCCTGGGCCATTGCCTTTATCGTTGTGGTGGCCGTATTCGCGGCCTTTGCCTGCTATCGCCTGGTTTTGCCGGTGGCGGAAAGCTCGGCTTCGGCTTGACCTATGCCGGCTGCAAGGCACTGTTTGCGCTGCGTTTCACCGCTTGGGTCAACGGGTCCAGGGCCGGGGCCAGAATGCGCCCGACTTGCCATGTCAGGGGGACATCGTAAGGCGCATCCGGAAGCACCAGGGACAGGCTGCCATCGCGCAACGCTGGCTTCACAAGGCTTTCGGGGTTCATCCCCCATCCCAGCCCGGCGATCGCGGCTTCGACAAATCCATGCGAAGAAGCCAGATAGTGAGAGGGTGGCGAAAGGCGCCGCCCGGTTTGTTGAGTGATCCAGGCCCTTTGCAGGCCGTCTTTACGGTTAAATGTCAGGTTTGGCGCTTGGCCAAGACTGTCGATGTTTACCCCTTTTGGAAACCACCTTTGCATGAATGCCGGACTTGCTGTCGCCAAGTACCTTAACGACCCGAGCGCGATTGCATCACAGCCCGCGACAGGTTGACCTCCGATAGTGACGGCTGCGCTGACCTCTCCGCGCTTTAACCAGTCAGCGGAATAATCCTGATCGTCGATCACAAGATCAAACAGCATGTCGTCCACCTGCGCCATGGCGTCGATAAACCATGTTGCCAGCACGTCGGCAGGCACTGCGATCCGAACGCGCGTAGGGTTCGTGTTTTGGTCCAGCGTCAATTCACGTGCCAGTTGGGCCTCTAGCAATCCGATGTCCTCGGCGTGTTGGGCGATGCGCAGACCCGCCGGGGTGGCAGTGCAGGGTGTGCCGCGAAGGATCAAGGCGGCACCGACCCGGTCCTCTAACGCTTTAATTCGCTGGGAAATAGCGGAAGGTGTGACCGATAGCTCGGACGCGGCGGCCTCAAAGCTGCCATGACGCAGAATGGCAGACAAAGCGGACAGGTGATTGGGGTCGAGCAGCATTAGTAAAACTTAATCGGGATAAACATCATTAATTTGATAGGCGGCCTTGGGCATCGTAGTCAACTGGCCAACAGCTTAAGGAGTTCTCATGCCCACGTCTCTGATTGCCGGTTTTGCGCTCGGCTTTAGCCTGATCCTTGCTATTGGGGCGCAGAATGCTTTTGTTTTGAGACAGGGCTTGCGGCGCGAGCATGTATTTACCCTGTGTCTAACCTGCGCGGTGTCGGATGCGATCCTGATCGCAGCGGGTGTGGCCGGTTTCGGATCGCTGGCGCAGATGGTTCCTTGGTTCGAAACCGCGATGCGGTACGGGGGCGCGATTTTTCTGACCTGGTACGGGTTGCGAAGCCTGAATTCCGCGTGGCGCGGGGGCGCAGTGATGGAGGTAGAGGGCGGTCAGCGATCTGGCTTGCGGTCTGTGCTGCTGACGGTGCTGGCTTTCACCTGGCTGAACCCGCACGTTTATCTGGATACGGTTGTGCTAATCGGGTCGATTTCAGCCCAATATGAGGACCGTTTGGCTTTTGCTGTTGGTGCGATGACCGCAAGCTTTGTCTTCTTTTTCTCGCTCGGCTACGGGGCAGGGTTTTTGTCTCCGATATTCGCCCGTGCCAGGTCGTGGCAGGTCTTGGATATGATTATCGGTGTGGTGATGTTGGCGATCGCGGCCAAACTTGTCGTGATCTGAGGGCTTGTCCCCAAGCGGTATTCAGTGTTGAACCGTTAACATGACAACTCTTACCGCCCCCGCTCGGCCTTTTGCTGGCATGTTCTGGATGTTCTCGGCCGGGTTGTCTTTTGTGGTCATGACAGCGTTGGTCAAGTCGTTGGGGTCCAGCATGGATCCGATACAGGCTGCTTTTCTGCGGTTCGTTTTTGGGTTGGTCTTCCTCTTGCCCGCACTGCGCCTGGTCGTCTCGACACGGTTGTCGCGCAGGCACTTAACCCTGTTCGGCATACGCGGGATCGTTCACGCGGTGTCGGTGATGTTGTGGTTCTATTCCATGACCCAGATACCCTTGGCCGAAGTCACAGCGATGAACTACATGACCCCGGTCTACGTGACACTTGGTGCGGCGCTGTTTCTGGGCGAGCCATTGGCGTTTCGCCGCATCGCTGCCATTGGATTAGCCCTGATTGGGGTTGCCATCATCCTCAGGCCCGGCTTTCGAGAGGTTTCGCCGGGACATATCGCTATGCTGATGACCTCGCTGACGTTAGGGGCGTCATATTTGCTGGCCAAACGGCTAGTGCAGGACCTGCCGCCCTCAGTCGTAGTGGCGCATATGTCGATCTGGGTGACACTCGCGCTGATCCCCTTTGCGGCGGCCGTCTGGACGCCGCCTAGTCTGTATGACCTCGGCGTGTTGTTTCTGGTCGCCAGTTTTGCCACTCTGGGCCATTACTTCATGACGCTGGCACTGCAGGCGGCACCCGTGGCGGTGACGCAGCCGGTCACGTTTCTGCAGCTGATCTGGGCGACCCTCATGGGTGCGCTGGTGTTTCACGAAAGCGTCGACATCTGGGTCGTTGCCGGAGGCACTCTGATTCTGTCCGCCGTCAGCTTTATTGCCTGGCGCGAAGCCGTTCTGAACCGCAGCAGCCTGACGACACCCAGTATCGCTCCGAAACTGTAGCTGTTTCCGAAGGAATAAGGCGTTATTGATTGACGGGTCAATAAAAACCTCTTAGCGTTTTTTCATCTTGCGCAGTGGAGGGGTAACGATGCCAAAACTCGGAATGGAGCCGATCCGTCGGGATGCGATCGTCAAAGCCACGATTGCCGAACTGGGGGCGAAGAAATCCCTTGATGTCACTGTTAGCCAGATTGCCAAACGGGCCGGTATGTCCAGCGCGCTGGCGCATCACTATTTCGGGGGCAAGGACCAGATTTTTCTGGCCGCCATGCGCCGCATCCTTTCGGATTTCGGGGCCGAGGCCCGGCAGGAGTTGAAAGGCGCCGCACCCAATCAGCGTGCTCAGGCGATTATCCGGTCCTGTTTTGCCCCGTCCTGCTTTACGCCTGACGTGATCGCAGCTTGGATGACCTTTTACGTGCTGGCACAAACCAATGATGAGGCGCTGCGTCTGTGGCAAATCTATCAGGCGCGTATTCGGTCGAACTTGATTTATGCGTTGCGCCCTTTGCTGTCCGATCCGATTGAGGCGGCAGAGGATATGGTCGCTCTGATCGACGGCCTGTATATCCACGCCGCCCTTAACGCGCCTGAAAAGCCGGAACGTGCGGTCAACCACGCGATGCGTGTGCTCGATACTTTTCTTGAGGCTGAAACATGACACAACCTAACATTCTGATCCTGATGGTGGATCAGTTGAACGGGACCCTTTTTCCGGATGGTCCCGCAGACTGGCTGCATGCACCGAACCTCAAGAAACTGGCAGCGCGGTCCACGCGGTTTGCCAATGCCTACACAGCTTCACCTTTGTGCGCGCCGGGCCGGGCCAGTTTCATGTCCGGGCAGTTGCCTTCGCGCACCGGCGTCTATGACAACGCGGCCGAGTTCCGCAGCGACATCCCCACCTATGCGCACCACTTGCGCCGGGCTGGGTACTATACCTGCTTGTCAGGCAAGATGCATTTCGTCGGTCCCGATCAATTGCACGGGTTCGAGGACCGCCTGACCACTGACATCTACCCCGCCGATTTCGGCTGGACGCCCGATTATCGCAAACCGGGCGAGCGGATCGACTGGTGGTATCACAACATGGGTTCGGTGACGGGTGCCGGCGTGGCCGAGATTTCCAACCAGATGGAATATGACGACGAGGTCGCATATAACGCCAAGGCCAAGCTCTATGATCTGGCGCGCGGCAAGGACGATCGCCCATGGTGCGTGACCGTCAGCTTTACCCATCCGCATGATCCTTATGTGGCTCGTCGGAAATATTGGGATCTGTACGAGGATTGCGAGCATCTGCTGCCCGAAGTTTCGGACCTTGGCTATGACAATCAGGACGCGCATTCCAAACGGATTTTCGACGCGAATGACTGGCGTAGCTTTGACATCTCTGAGGACGATATCCGCAAGTCCCGCCGGGCCTATTTCGCAAATATCTCGTATCTGGACGATAAGATCGGCGAAATCCTCGAAGTGTTGGAAACCACGCGGCAAGAGGCAACGATCCTGTTTGTCTCGGACCACGGCGACATGCTGGGAGAGCGGGGCCTGTGGTTCAAGATGACCTTCTTCGAGGGCTCGTCGCGGGTGCCGCTGATGATCTCTTCGCCCGATTTACCAGCAGGTCGGATTGAGGCACCGGTCTCGACCATCGACGTCACGCCGACTCTTGGCGCGCTTGCAGGTGTCGACATGGCCGAAATCGCACCATGGACCGATGGCGAAGACCTCGTGCCGCTGGCTAAAGGCGCCGAGCGTACTGCGCCCGTGGCGATGGAATATGCGGCCGAGGCGTCATACGCGCCGCTGGTTTCGCTGCGGTATGGCAAGTGGAAATACAACCGTTGCGCGTTGGACCCCGACCAGTTGTTCGACCTTGAGGCCGATCCGCATGAGTTGGAAAATCTCGCCGAAAAACCTGAACATGCAGGCACCTTGCAAACCCTGCGTGCCAAGTCCGAGGCGCGTTGGGATCTAAACCGGTTCGACGAAGATGTACGTGCCAGTCAAGCCCGCAGATGGGTGGTGTATGAGGCGCTGCGGCAGGGGGGGTACTACCCTTGGGATTATCAGCCCCTGCAAAAGGCATCCGAGCGTTACATGCGCAACCACATGGACTTGAATGTCGTCGAGGAAAGCCAACGCTTTCCCCGCGGAGAATAACAGACTGATTTAGTAATACCCCCTTCGGTTCGGCCAAGGTTTTTCGATGGAAAATCTTGGTGTACCGGTGGGAAACGGAGACTCGAAAATGGAAGCAGATTTCGTCATCGTCGGCGCAGGTTCCGCAGGCTGCGCGATGGCATACCGGCTAAGCGAGGCAGGGGCCTCGGTTCTGGTGATCGAGCATGGCGGAACGGATGCTGGACCGTTCATCCAGATGCCGGCTGCACTAAGCTATCCGATGAATATGTCGCGCTACGACTGGGGCTATCAGTCCGAGCCCGAGCCGCATCTGAACAACCGTCGTTTGGCCTGTCCACGCGGCAAGGTGATCGGAGGGTCTTCCTCGATCAACGGCATGGTCTATGTGCGCGGCCACGCGCGGGACTTTGATACCTGGGCCGAGATGGGGGCGGATGGGTGGTCCTATTCGGATGTGCTGCCCTATTACAAACGCATGGAGACCTGGCACGACGGTGGGCACGGGGGCGACACGGCGTGGCGCGGCACCGATGGTCCGCTGCATGTGTCGCGTGGGCCGCGCGAGAATCCGCTGTTCAAGGCGTTCGTCGATGCGGGCCAGCAAGCAGGGTACGAGGTCACGGGCGACTATAACGGCGAAAAGCAGGAAGGCTTTGGCCCAATGGAGCAAACCGTCTGGAAGGGGCGGCGCTGGTCGGCGGCGAACGCGTATCTGAAGCCTGCGCTCAAGCGTGACAATTGCGATATTGTGCGGGGTCTGGCGTCGAAGGTCGTAATCGAGAATGGCCGTGCGACCGGAGTTGAACTTGTGCGCGGTGGCAAGACTGAAGTCATCCGTGCCCGGCGCGAGGTGGTGCTGGCGGCGTCGTCCATCAACTCGCCCAAACTGTTGATGTTGTCAGGGATTGGCCCGTCCGCGCATCTGGCCGAGCATGGGATTGAGGTTGTTGCGGATCGCCCCGGTGTGGGCGCAAACCTGCAGGATCATCTGGAGCTTTATATCCAGCAGGCGTCGCTTCAGCCGATCACGCTGTATAAACACTGGAACCTGATCAGCAAGGGCTTGATCGGCGCGCAGTGGCTGTTTACCAAAACCGGGCTTGGCGCATCGAACCAGTTTGAAAGCGCGGCGTTCATTCGCTCGCAGCCGGGTGTCGAATATCCTGACATTCAGTACCACTTCCTGCCGATTGCCGTACGCTATGACGGGCAGGCGGCGGCCGAGGGGCATGGGTTCCAGGCGCATGTTGGTCCGATGCGGTCGCCGTCGCGAGGTGCTGTGACATTGCGATCCAAAAGGGCCGAGGATGCCCCTGTGATCCAGTTCAACTACATGAGTCATGAGACGGATTGGGAAGACTTCCGCACCTGTATCCGCCTGACCCGCGAGATTTTCGGGCAGGAGGCGTTCAAACCTTATGCCGGCAAGGAAATCCAGCCCGGTGCTGACGCTCAAACAGATGATGAATTGAACGCTTTCATCGCGGAACATGCCGAGAGCGCTTATCACCCATGCGGAACTTGTCGGATGGGGCGTGCGGATGATCCAAACGCGGTTGTCGATCCTGAAGGCCGCGTGATCGGTGTGGATGGGCTGCGGGTGGCCGATAGTTCGGTTTTCCCTCAGATTACCAATGGCAACCTCAATGCGCCTTCCATCATGGTCGGGGAGAAGGTCTCGGATCATGTGTTGGGGCGCAACCCGTTGCCCAAGGCCAATGACCGACCATGGATTCATCCTCAATGGGCGACATCACAGCGGTGATTTGATCCGCGTCAAAGCGGGGTAGCGCAGACATCTATAAACCTGAATCGCAACGACTAATCTAAGGAGCGAACAGAAATGTCCAACACCCCGCATGAACTGGCCGAAGAGTTTCCGGACAAAGTTGAGGTGATGAGCCAGCTCAAGCAATCAGACGCTCACTTTGCGCGGCTGGCAGAGGAGTACCATGAGATCAACCGCGTGGTGCACCGAGCCGAAACCAATGTCGAGCCCATGGAGGATTTGGCCGAAGGTGAATTGCGCAAGAAGCGCGCGGTTCTAAAAGATGAGATCTGGGCGATTTTGTCCAAAGCATAAGCCAAAAGGGCGGGGGCTCTGCCCCTGTCGCGGCACGTCGCGCTTCCCCCGGGATATTTCAGGCCACGTAAAGTTCAGGTGACTTCGTACGGCAAGGTATTGCGGGTATGGGCGTCGATGGTCAGGCGACGTTCGAGTGGTGGAACCGAACGCTGATGGCAGTTCTGCCTTTCACAGATACGGCAGGATATTCCGATAGGTTCGTAGGCGCTGGCGTTGTTGATATCCAAATTATCTGCATAGACGAGCGCTTCGGCGTGCCGGACTTCACATCCAAGCGCGATGGCGTACCGACGCACAGGCGCACCGAAGGATCCCCCGGATTTCGAAACGTCCCGCGCCAACGAGATGTATTGAACGCCATCGGGGGTTTCCGCCAGTTGCCGCAGGAAATGGCCCGGTGTTTCAAAGGCGCGGTGCACGTTCCAAAGGGGGCAGGCGCCGC
The DNA here is from genome assembly GCF_057221005.1 of Ruegeria sp. HKCCD7628. Classification (NCBI taxonomy): domain Bacteria; kingdom Pseudomonadati; phylum Pseudomonadota; class Alphaproteobacteria; order Rhodobacterales; family Roseobacteraceae; genus Ruegeria; species Ruegeria sp. HKCCD7628. Next base: position 127,008 of record NZ_JBWVBA010000004.1, on the reverse strand, counting down.
CAAAGCGGGCGAATTGCAGGCGTGTAGCCGAGTGGCGTTTGGTGATTGTACCGGCCTGATCGACACGGACAAAGAAAAACGGAATTCCCTTGGCACCGGGACGTTGCAGTGTCGATAGGCGGTGAGCGACCTGTTCGATTGAAGCCCCAAAGCGGTTGCTGAGCAGTTCCAGATCATGGCGGTAGTCTTGCGCGGCCCCAAGGAATGCGCTGTAGGGCATTAGGGATGCGCCTGCGAAGTAGTTGGCGAGGCCGATCTTGGCGATGGCGCGGGCTTCATCTGTTTGGAATTTGGCAAAGTCCAAAGTCGCTTCGAGCAGCTTGTCCTGGTTTATCAGGGCGACTTGCAGCAAAAGCTGGAACACCTGCGTTTGAGGCGCGCTGCGCGAGGACAGAGACAGGGTTTTGCTGTCAGCGTCATACCGTCGGGTTTCTTTGATATCAGCAATGTGTACCCGAATATCCCTTTCTCGCAGGCTGCTGATCGCCGCATCGCGAATGCCGCCGGTTTCCTGTGCGATTGACGCAAAACGCTCGGCCGCCCGATCCACGGCGTCAATGTAGTTGTCGCAATAGTGGAAGAAATCCCGGACCTCTTCCCAGGGGCTGGCTTGAATTTGCGCATCTTCACGCCCCAATGCTTCGTCCAGCGATGCAAGCCGTTCGTGGGTCTGCCGATAAGTGCGGTGCAAAGCGATAAACGCGCGGGCCAACGCAGGCGCATTTGATGCCGCCAGTCGCAGATCGGCCAACGGGGGCATTGCATCGTCAAAAACCGGATCGGCGAGTGCTTCGCGCATGTCTGACACAAGGCGTTCGCTGTCGCCGGTGCTTAACTCGGTCACATCCATGCCGAATTCCTGCGCCAATGCCAGAACAACCGTGGTCGAGATGGGACGGTTGTTGTTCTCCATCTGATTAAGATAAGGGAGCGAAACCCCCAGCTTGGCGGCGAATTCCTTTTGGGTCAGGGTCAGGCGCGTACGCATCTCGCGCAGTTTCGCGCCTGCATAGAGTTTCTGGGTCGCCATGGCGCGCCTTTGCAACTATTCCGTTGTGGGAAATTAACTTTGCAAATCCCGGGGCGCAAGCATTGCTAGAGTCCCAGGCGACGCTCCCGCCGGATTACAGATGTAATTGCAAAGACAGCCAGCAAGGCGGTTATCAGCATCAGCCACAGCAAGGGCATCGCCCCTGTTTCGCGGGTCAGCAACGACCCGGCCAGTGCGCTGAGACCAGCCCCACCCGCCAGCATGATAGCGCCGCTCAGGCCCGCGGCCGTTGCCGCCAGATGTGGGCGCACTGACAGAGCGCCCGAAGTGGCGTTCGGGATCGTCATGCCATTTCCAAGGCCGACGAATGTCATAAGCCCAAAGAAACTAAGGGGTGTGCCTAGCCCAAACAGGAACAAAAGCGCCGACAGAAAAACGCCAGCGGCATTCAGGATGCAGCCCCGCAGGACCATTCGGTTGACACCAAATCGGACGGAATACCGACCGCTTAGGAAATTACCGGCAAAATACCCAATCGCAGGCGCGCCAAAATATACGCCAACTTCTGCGGCTGACATTCCGAATATCTCGGTCCCGATAAATGGAGCTCCACCGAGATAGGCGAAAAAGGCACCTGACGACAACGCAGAGGATAGCGAATACCCCCAAAAGCGAGGGGACGTCAGCAGTTCAGGATACTCTCGAAACTGTTGCAGCAGGGTCTTCCCGCTTTTGGCTGAGGTTTCACCGAAGTCTTTGAAGCACAGGATTAGCGTCAATGCGCCTAAAACGAAAGGCAGCCAGAAATTAGCCTTCCATCCGAGGGATTCTTCCAGCAGCCCTCCGATCGCGGGGGCAATCATCGGGACGACCGCCATCCCCATAGTCACGTAGCCAATCATCGAGGCAGCCTGATCCTGATCGTAAAGATCCCGCACGGCAGCCCGGCTAAGCACCATGCCGACGACTATTGTCGCCTGAGACATCCGAAACGCCAGAAAGACCGTGGCGTTCGGCGCGTAGATGCAGCCCAATGTCACCACCAGGAACAGGGCAAGGCCGTACAGCAAGACTGGCCTGCGGCCGGCCTTGTCTGCGATCGGTCCGATAAGAATCTGCAGCACCGCGCTGACCATAAGGTACAGGGCGATCGAAAGCTGCATGACCTTATAGTCTGTCTGGAAATAAACAGCCATGTTTGGAAGGCTGGGAAGATAGAGATTCAGACTAAGTGCCGACAGCCCTGACAATAGAACAAGCGTGGCAATAGATGGGGGTGAGCGTCGAGCGGAAGATGATCTGAACTGCATAGTTCAATTGTATAGTCCGCGATTTTGGGATTGGCATCAGCATTGTGATCTCAGCGTTGAAATTTGCTGATTTGCATTATTCTATCGATAAATGTTCAAAGGTTTGCAAATTTGCCGAAAGTTGCTTTGGGCTGGCAAGTATAAGGTATAGTGTCCCGCCAGATTACATTAGGGGATCACTGTCATGAAAGACATCCTGACCGAGCTTGAAGGCCGCCGTAGCAATGCCCGTTTGGGTGGTGGTCAAAAACGGATTGACGCTCAGCATGCGCGGGGAAAGCTGACTGCGCGGGAACGTATCGAACTGCTGTTGGATGAAGACAGCTTTGAAGAGTTTGACATGTTCGTCAGTCATCGCTGCACCGATTTTGGTATGGAAAACCAGAAACCTGCGGGCGATGGCGTGGTCACCGGCTGGGGCACGATCAACGGTCGGATGGTTTATGTGTTCAGCCAGGACTTTACCGTATTTGGCGGGTCTCTTTCGGAAACGCATGCCCAGAAGATTTGCAAGATCATGGATATGGCGATCCAGAATGGCGCGCCAGTGATCGGCATCAACGACTCGGGCGGCGCGCGGATTCAAGAAGGCGTCGCCTCGTTGGCGGGCTATGCCGAGGTGTTCCAGCGCAACATCATGGCTTCGGGCGTGGTGCCGCAGATCAGCGTGATCATGGGACCCTGTGCAGGTGGCGCAGTGTACAGCCCGGCGATGACCGACTTTATCTTTATGGTCAAAGACACCTCTTACATGTTTGTGACCGGTCCCGATGTGGTGAAAACTGTCACCAATGAGGTTGTCACGGCCGAAGAACTGGGCGGCGCATCGACCCACACCAAGAAATCCTCGGTCGCGGATGGCGCCTTTGAAAACGACGTTGAAGCGCTGGCCGAAGTACGCCGTCTGGTCGATTTCCTGCCGCTCAACAACCAAGAGAAACCCCCTGTCCGTCCGTTCTTTGATGAACCCGACCGGATTGAAACCTCGTTGGATACCTTGATCCCGGACAATCCGAACACGCCTTACGACATGAAAGAACTGATCACTAAGGTGGCGGATGAAGGCGACTTCTACGAGATTCAGGAAGACTACGCCAAAAACATCATCACCGGTTTCATTCGCCTCGAAGGGCAGACTGTCGGTGTTGTCGCCAACCAGCCGATGGTTCTGGCCGGGTGCTTGGACATCGACAGCTCGCGCAAGGCGGCCCGTTTCGTGCGGTTCTGTGACTGCTTTGAAATTCCGATCCTGACCCTTGTGGATGTTCCGGGCTTTTTGCCGGGTACGTCGCAGGAATATGGCGGTGTCATCAAGCACGGTGCAAAGCTGCTGTTTGCCTATGGTGAGGCGACTGTCCCTAAAGTCACCGTGATTACCCGCAAAGCCTATGGCGGGGCTTATGACGTTATGGCGTCGAAGCACCTGCGCGGCGATTTCAACTATGCGTGGCCGACAGCCGAGATCGCGGTGATGGGCGCCAAGGGCGCGACCGAAATCATCCACCGCGCCGATCTGGGCGATGCCGAGAAAATCGCGCAGCACACACAGGATTACGAAGACCGTTTCGCCAATCCATTCGTTGCTGCGGAACGTGGCTTCATCGACGAGGTGATCATGCCACAATCGACGCGGCGTCGCGTTTCGCGCGCTTTCGCAAGCCTGCGCAACAAAAAGCTGAAAAACCCCTGGAAAAAGCACGACAACATCCCGTTGTAAGTGCTTGGGCGGGGTCGGTTTCTAGTCAACTCGCCCCCGATTTCCTTTTGCAGTCCAAGGTAACGAAGACCTGACGGGGACTTGAGTTTGACATTGAGGGCAAAGCTGATAAATGAGTGCTCTTACCAGATATAGAAAAGCGCGGGCCAAAAGCCATGCGCGCGCGATCCCGGAGAGAGGAGCTCACCTTTGGTGGGTCCGGGGTCGCGCCTTTTGTCTAGGTTTTCTGACCCTGTCATCCCCTGTAGTTGCGGAAACCAATTTGGCTGTCCCTTCGGGTCAGCCCGTGCATCTGAGCGATGTTCTGTTGGACAACAACCCCGGCGAACTTTGGGTCCGTTTCCGCTTTGTCGCTCCGAAGATCGGTTCCGACGTAGGCCGTATCGGTTATGACGTCGCCTCGGTCGATATGGAGCACCTGTGCCATACGCTGGCCGTCGCTTATGTCGCTGAATACGATTTGGAACCGGCACGCGTAGTGATCTCGCTGTCTGATAGGCCAACGGAATTTGGACAAGCCGCACCTGACGCCACGCAGTATTTCGAAGCCTACCGATTGGAGCAGGCGCAGTGTATCTGGGAGGGGCTCTGATCATGAGACCCGGTTTTCAGATCGTCAGAGCGTTTCTGACCAGCAATGCGGCTTTGGAGGTGCGCAAGATGAACTCATCCATCACAGGATGCGATTTCGATGTTTTTGGGGACATTTACGTCAGCGGAGGAGCAACATGCTGAAGCACCGCGGATTTCCCGGTCGTTTGGCCGGAACAGATTTCCAATTCACAATCCGCCGGGCCAATCCCAAGGGCGTGACGCCGCTAACCAGACGAGAACGGTTCCGTGATCGCAAACCGGCCGACCGCCGGGCGGATGCGGGCTTTATGGAGGCGCTCTGGCAACATTTCGGCGACCAGCCTTTTGAGAGGGGTAATCTGGATGCCGGTCGTCTTAGCTGGTTGTTTGAGCGTGAAGTCATTCCAGCCGAGGATCCTTTTGATCCGGCCAGCTATGACGCATTGCTGGTGATCGATCCTGACGCTGCAAGGCTGTCGTTTCCGGATATTTTCGACGGACTGCGCTGATTGTGACCTATCAGGCCGTATATCCTCACGCGGGCAATGCTCCGTGGAAAACCCTGCCCCGATGGGGGCAGGGTCGTGATATGCGATCAGAAGTTCAACTGCGCCGCAACTTGAACGCGGCTGCCGTCAAAGTCATCGCCCGAGTTCACGTCGTTCCGCTCACCATAGATGTATTCGGCGCTCAGTGTCAGAGTCTCGGTCGCCTGATAGAAGGCGTTTACGTGGATCGTCTCAAGCTCGGTAAAGGCCAGGTCACCAGTCGAGGTTGCCAAGTCATAGTCCTCGTAACCGTAGGCGATACCGACGTTCCATTTCGGACCGATGTCCTGACGCAGTTCGACGGTGAAGCCGTCAACATCGTTGGCTTCGCCATTGACCACCGCATCACCCAAGCCGATCAGCCACGGTCCAAGCGCCTGACCGGTCACGTAGTTGACCTGGAACAGGCCACCCTGCCAAAGCCGCGCCGATCCGGACAGAGTCACACCCCATTGGTCGACTTCATTGATGCCGGCGTCGTCCTGGGCTCGACCGTAAAGACCGGCAATTCGGGCGACGTAAGTGCCATCATTGTATTCGGCCGACGCGGTGAAAACCGGATCATCCGAGTTGGAGCTACCGACGTTTTCCTCGATGGAGAGTGCAAATTCGGCATTTTCAGAGAATGCGTTAGTGTAACGGATCTGCGGAACACGGGCGAAGGCGATACCAACGGGACCGTTGAATTCAACCGAGGTCGGATACGTGTCCAAAGGCTGGAAGTTGGTCCAGAACTGGCCGATCAACCACTGGTCGCCGATACGGATATTGGCGTGACGCAAACGCAGTTCAGCAGCGCCGCCGCCTGCAAACAGGTCAAGCTCCAACTGACCGCCGATATCGCCAATGGCGCTAGGCGTACTGGTGAGCAAGCCGATCCGCGACTGACGGACGGTTGCGCCAAAGGTACCGCTGGTCTCAGCAGAAGGTTCACCAATTACGTTGACGAACGCTGTATCGCCTTGGTCGAAGTCGAAATCGTAGAAGAAGTCGGCTTTGACATAGCCATAGACGTCCAGTGTCGTATTCCCGATCCTAAACTCACCGGGTGTCGCGTTCGGTCCCTGAGATTCCAAGGCTTCGATCCGGAGGCGAAGTTTCTCCAGTTCGGCCTGCGTATTCGCATCCTGGGCATAAGCAAGCGTGCCAGTCACACTAAGCGCAGTGGCAGCGAGCAGAGATGCCGTTTTTCTCTTTGTAATCATTTGGATGTTTCCTTGTGTGCGAGTGTGCACGCGCAACGTTCCACGCCGACGATTTTCAGGGAAATCACGAGATTGGGACAATTAAACGCAAAAATCTCAAGAAAATTTGTGGGAAAAGCGGACCTGGATCACAGCAAGGTGAACAGATCGGTTAACCTTATGAGTGCAGTGTTTTTTTTCGTCGCTATCGCGTGCGCAAAACGTGATGCTGCAAGTGCAAAGCTTGTTTTTCGGGTCAACGTTTGTAACGGGATTGTGACGAACATTCACGTGAGTCCCCGTGAATATGCGCGAAACAGCGTCGGCGCAAAATTGCGCGGCTTTTCCTTGAATGGGCAGATTCCAGCCGGAAAAATTGCAACTCGTGAATCACAGTTTGCAGGTGCAACCACACCGTGCATGGTGTCCAAGCCGTGCGGCTCTACTTTGCCTGCGCCGCACATGCACCTACTATTCCGTACCCCTTCCTTCCGCGGGCAGGCTTGTGAGTTTCACAAATCCCTGCCCGCGTTTTTCTTTGCGCACACGGAGGGGGATCGACGGCATAAAGCTGCGCATATTTGGCCTAATACCTGTCTGTTATTGAATAGCGGTACACGAACCGCGCATCTGGCTTCGACTGATTCAAACCAACAGATGAGGCAGAAATCATGCGACTCTCGAAACTTGCGATTGCATTGGCGACCTGCGCCGGGCTTGCAGCCTGTGGCGACACCACGGGCGAACAGGCGATCTTGGGCGGTGGCGCCGGCGCGGTCGGCGCGGCGGTGCTGCAATCGGACCCGCTCTTTGGGGCCGTGGTCGGCGCGGCCGGCAACGTGCTGTATTGCAAGACGCAAAACAACTGTAGCTAACGAAGTCATCGGGGCTTACTCGGCCCCGACCGTCATCGCTGATCACGCCGTCGTGGGGTTAAGTCCTCGCGGCGGCGTGTTACGTTTTTCGAACACCAAGACAAAGGACGTTCCATGTTCAACAAGATACTGATTGCCAACCGGGGCGAAATCGCCTGCCGGGTCATCAAGACTGCGCGCAAGATGGGTATCGGCACCGTTGCCATTTATTCGGACGCGGACCGCAACGCGCTGCACGTATCAATGGCCGATGAGGCCGTTCATATCGGCCCGCCCCCTGCGAACCAGTCCTATATCGTGATTGACAAGGTCATGGACGCGATCCGTCAAAGCGGCGCTCAGGCGGTACATCCCGGTTACGGCTTCCTGTCGGAAAACTCCAAGTTCGCCGAAGCGCTTGAGGCCGAAGGCGTGGCTTTTGTCGGTCCCCCGGTCGGCGCGATCGAAAGCATGGGCGACAAGATCACCTCGAAGAAAATTGCGCAGGACGCAGGCGTGTCGACCGTGCCCGGTTACATGGGGCTGATCGAAGACGCGGAAGAGGCAGTGAAGATTTCGAACGAGATCGGCTACCCGGTCATGATCAAGGCCAGCGCCGGTGGCGGCGGCAAAGGCATGCGGATCGCATGGAATGACGACGAGGCGCGCGAGGGTTTCCAGTCGTCCAAGAACGAGGCCGCGAATTCCTTTGGCGATGACCGGATCTTCATCGAGAAATTCGTGACACAACCCCGCCATATCGAAATTCAGGTTCTCTGCGACAGCCACGGCAACGGTATTTATCTGGGCGAGCGTGAATGCTCGATCCAGCGTCGGAACCAGAAGGTTGTGGAAGAGGCCCCGTCGCCCTTCCTCGACCCCGAGACACGCAAGGCAATGGGTGAACAGGCTGTCGCGCTGGCCAAAGCTGTAAACTATGCCAGCGCCGGGACGGTCGAGTTCATCGTGGATGGGGATAAGAACTTCTATTTCCTGGAAATGAACACCCGCCTGCAGGTGGAACACCCTGTGACCGAGCTGATCACCGGTGTCGATCTGGTGGAACAGATGATCCGCGTAGCCGCAGGTGAGAAACTGACCATCACCCAAGATGACGTCACCCTGACTGGCTGGGCGATTGAAAACCGTCTGTATGCCGAAGACCCGTATCGCAACTTCCTGCCCTCGATTGGCCGTTTAACCCGCTATCGCCCGCCGATGGAAACGGCGGCTGGTCCGATGTTGGTGAATGGCAAATGGCAGGGTGACGCGCCCGAAGGCGAGGCCGCAGTGCGTAACGATACCGGCGTCTATGAGGGCGGCGAGATCAGCATGTACTATGACCCGATGATCGCCAAGCTCTGCACCTGGGCGCCGACCCGGGAAGCCGCGATCGAGGCGATGCGTGTGGCGCTGGACAGCTTTGAGGTCGAAGGTATCGGTCACAACCTGCCGTTCCTGTCCGCCGTGATGGATCACCCGAAATTTGTCAGCGGTCACATGACCACCGCTTTCATCGCCGAAGAGTATCCCGACGGTTTTGAAGGCGTCACCCTGCCAGAAGAAGACCTGCGCCGTATCGCCGCGTCTTGCGCGGCGATGTACCGTGTCGCTGAAATTCGTCGCACCCGCGTCTCGGGCCGTATGGACAACCACGAGCGCAAGGTCGGCGCGCATTGGAATGTTGCGCTGCAGGGTCAGGAGTTCGACGTCAAGATCGAAGCGGATAAAGAGGGCGCGACGGTGGCCTTCTCGGATGGCACAAGCCTGCGGGTTGCCTCGGATTGGACGCCGGGCGACCAACTGGCTGTTTTGGATGTCGACGGAGAGGCGCTGGTCATGAAGGTCGGCAAAATCTCGGGTGGGTTCCGTATCCGCAACCGGGGTGCAGACCTGAAAGTGCATGTGCGCCGTCCGCGTCAGGCGGAGCTGGCCAAACTGATGCCCGAGAAACTGCCGCCCGATACCTCGAAAATGCTGCTCTGCCCGATGCCCGGCCTGATCGTGAAGATCGACGTTGAACTGGGCCAAGAGGTGCAGGAAGGTCAGGCGCTATGCACTGTCGAGGCGATGAAGATGGAAAACATCCTACGCGCCGAGAAGAAAGGTGTGGTCGCCAAGATCAACGCAGGCCCCGGCGACAGTCTTGCCGTGGACGATGTGATCATCGAGTTCGAGTGATCATGACGGCGCTTTTGTCATACCCCATAGCTCTCCCGGCGTTCTGCGCCGGGGGCTTGGGGCGTGGCGAAGGCTATCAACCGCCCTCGCGCCGTTCGCGAATCTCGCGTTCGCGGAGGGGGGTCTTGTCGATGGATCGACCGATCTCACGCACGCTCCACGGGGACGGCTTGCGCAGTTTGACCACGCCGTCCTTGTCGACGAACACCATCTGGAAACCACGCGGGCGCAATTGCGACCGTATCGGGGATTTGGCCGCCGGGTCCGTGTCGGTGATGACAATCACATCGCGGTCACGCATCGCGGCTTCGCCTTCGATCAGCATGTCGATTTGTTGTTGGAAGCGGGGGTCTGCGGGCGTGTCGGCAAAGACGACAATGGGTCTGTTGACCCATAAAAACTCGCTCAACTCGCTGTCACCTGCGGGTCGGACAAATTCATCCTCATCCGGCGCAGACCCATCGGCAGCCATCGCGGCCAGCGGGATTAGTGCCGAGAAAACAAGGGCAAGCGTTCGTGTCATGGGGCCTCCTGTTCCATCGAATATAGCCCCTGTTCAGATGAATGCGACCAGTGAAATGCAATGCGCGCTCAATTTGTCGCGCGCAGCCCGGATTGGCCGGGCACTTCGAAACATAACTGCGTGCGGGTTCCTCTTCGCGCGCAACCCGAAATAGGAAAAGGAAATCGCCATGACCGATACCAAAGACTGGCAGGCGCTGGCCGAAAAAGAGCTGCGCGGGCGTCCGCTGGAAGATCTGACCAAAGAGACGCTGGAAGGCATCGACGTCAAGCCGCTCTATACAGCCGAAGATACGGCGGATCTGCCGCACATGGGTACGCTGCCGGGGTTCGGCCCGTTCACGCGCGGGGTGAAGGCTACGATGTATGCAGGCCGCCCATGGACGATCCGTCAATATGCGGGTTTTTCGACCGCCGAGGAATCGAATGCCTTCTACCGCCGCAATCTGGCCGCGGGTCAACAGGGCGTGTCGGTAGCCTTCGATCTGGCCACGCATCGCGGCTATGACAGCGACCACCCGCGCGTTGTGGGCGATGTGGGTAAGGCGGGTGTAGCAATCGATTCTGTCGAGGACATGAAGATCCTGTTCGATGGCATTCCACTGGACAAGGTTTCGGTCTCGATGACCATGAACGGTGCTGTGGTCCCAATTTTGGCGAGTTTCATCGTGGCAGGCGAAGAGCAGGGGCACGACAAATCTGTGCTGTCCGGCACCATTCAGAATGACATTCTGAAAGAGTTCATGGTGCGGAATACCTATATTTACCCGCCCGAGCCGTCGATGAAGATCATTTCGGACATCATCGATTATACGTCGAATGAGATGCCCAAGTTCAACTCGATCTCGATCTCGGGCTACCATATGCAAGAGGCCGGCGCGAACCTGGTGCAGGAGCTGGCCTATACGCTGGCGGACGGGCGCGAGTACGTGCGCGCTGCGACGCAGGCCGGGATGGACGTGGACAAGTTCGCGGGACGTCTGTCGTTCTTCTTTGCGATTGGTATGAACTTCTTCATGGAGATCGCAAAACTGCGCGCCGCCCGCACCCTGTGGCACCGCGTGATGACCGATTTCGGGGCGAAATCAGAGCGGTCCAAGATGTTGCGCACTCACTGTCAGACCTCTGGCGTTTCGCTGCAGGAACAAGACCCATACAACAACGTGATCCGCACGGCCTATGAGGCGATGAGCGCGGTTCTGGGAGGCACGCAAAGCTTGCACACCAACGCGCTGGACGAGGCAATCGCGTTGCCCACTGATTTCTCAGCCCGCATCGCCCGCAACACACAGTTGGTGCTGCAGGAAGAGACCGGTGTAACCGATGTGGTCGATCCTCTGGCGGGCTCATATTACATCGAAAGCCTGACCAATGAGCTGGTCGAAAAAGCCTGGGCCCTGATGGAAGAGGTCGAAGAGATGGGCGGGATGACCAAGGCTGTTGCCTCGGGCATGCCCAAGCTGCGAATCGAGGAAAGCGCCGCGCGCCGTCAAGCGATGATCGACCGGGGCGAAGAGGTTATCGTAGGCGTCAACAAATACCGCAAGGAACAGGAAGACCCGATCGACATTCTGGACGTCGATAACGTCGCCGTGCGCGAGGCGCAGGTCGCGCGCTTGGAACGTATCCGCGCCACCCGTGATGAGGCGGCATGTAAAGACGCGCTGGACGCCCTGACCAAAGCCGCCCAGGAGGGCGGAAACCTGCTGGCTGCTGCGGTCGAAGCCGCCCGCGCCCGCGCATCCGTAGGAGAGATCAGCATGGCAATGGAGAAAGAGTTCGGCCGCCACCGCGCCGAGGTGAAAACACTGGCCGGTGTCTATGGTGCCGCCTATGAGGGCGACGAAGGCTTTGCCGCGATCCAGAAATCCATCGACGAATTCGCCGAGGCAGAGGGCCGCCGCCCGCGCCTGTTGGTGGTCAAGATGGGTCAGGACGGGCATGACCGGGGTGCCAAGGTGATCGCGACCGCCTTTGCCGATATCGGCTTTGACGTGGATGTTGGCCCACTGTTCCAGACACCTGCTGAGGCGGCGCAGGATGCGGTCGACAATGACGTTCATGTGGTCGGGATTTCGTCTCAGGCCGCGGGACACAAAACGCTGGCCCCGCAACTGGTCGAAGAACTGAAAAAGGCCGGAGCTGAAGATATTATCGTCATTTGCGGCGGTGTGATCCCGCAGCAGGATTATCAGTTCCTCTATGATCACGGCGTCAAGGCGATCTTTGGACCGGGCACGAACATTCCCGAGGCTGCACAAGACATCTTGCGCCTGATCCGAGAAGCCAAAGGGTAAGGCTAAAGATTTTTCGACGAAAAATCTTGTGATCCCGGCGCTTTGACGGAAACATGCGACCAGACCCAAAAGGTCTGGTCGCACTACGTTGGAGGCACTCATGTTACTGGATCATCTGGCCGTCTCAGGCGAAACCGTTGAGGAGGCTGCAGCCCATATCGAAGACGCGCTGGGTGTGACCCTGCAAGAGGGTGGCAAACACGAAGCCTTCGGAACACATAATCGTCTACTAGGGTTGGCCGATGGATTGTATCTCGAAGCCATTGCAATCGACCCGGCCGCACCCAATCCCGAGCGAACACGCTGGTTCGATCTGGATCGGTTCGAGGGCCCTCCGCGTTTGACCAATTGGATTTGCCAGGTGCCGAGTATTGACGCGGCGCTGGATGTGTTCCCCGATGGTGTTGGACATCCAATCGACTTGGCCCGGGGTGCGTTGCGGTGGCAGATGGCGGTCCCACCGAGTGGTCGTTTGCCTTTCGACAACCTGTTTCCGGCTCTTATTCAATGGCATGGCGATCTGCACCCGGCGCGGATGTTAACGCAAAGCGGTTGCCGATTGCGCCGCTTGGTGGTCTCGCATCCGGAAGGTCTGGAGCTTGCGAAACTGTTGGGCCAGATGGAGGGCGTGGTTTTCGACAGCGGTGCTGCGGCATTGCGGGCGGAGTTTGAGACACCGCATGGACCGCGCGTGTTGGAATGAAAATTCGTCAGGCTCGGGTGGCGGATGCCAAGGCAATCGCGGACATTGCGAATACTATCATTCGGGACACACTGATCACCTTTACGACGGCGGAACGCAACACCGACAGCATTGCAGAGGATATCCGACAACGGGACCGCGCCTATCTGGTGGTTGAAGACGCCGCTTTGGTTCAGGGATTTGCCACCTATGGCCCGTTCCGATCCGGCCCCGGATATGCCCAATGCCGCGAGCATTCTGTTCAGTTATCAGAGCAAGCACGCGGCAAAGGCGCGGGGAGGGCCCTGATGGCTGCACTGGAAGAAGTCGCGCGGCATGAGGACGTTCATGTGTTGGTCGCCGGCATCTCATCGGCCAATCCGGGGGCTGAGGCGTTCCATGCAGCGCTTGGGTTCCAACATGTCGGACGGATGCCCGAGGTAGGATACAAATGGGGCAAACGGCTGGATCTTGTGCTAATGCAGAAAATTCTTGCCCCCAAGCCACTAGTCGCACCTGACACCGGCGTTTTCAAAGGCTAGGGTGCGCTCATGTCGATCTGGACTCGCATATCCGATGCGCTAAGCGCGCTTGCCAAGGGCGAAAGCCTGACTGCTGTTTTCGAAAAGCTGCGTACGCCGCCTGAACGGTCGGTGGCCTTTACGATCGCAGTGATCGCGCTGGGCGCCAAGATGGCCAAGGCCGATGGGCAAGTAACCCGAGATGAAGTCACCGCATTTCGTGATGTCTTTCAGATCGCGCGCGAAGATGAGGCAGACGCCGCACGTGTGTTCGACATGGCCCGAACCGACGTTGCGGGGTATCAGGAATATGCCCGCAAGATCGCGGGGATGTTTGCCGATGACAGCACCACCTTCTGCGATTTGATGGAGGGGCTGTTCCACATCGCCATGGCGGATGGGTTCTACCACCCCAACGAAAACGAGTTTCTGGAAGAGGTCAGCCGCATCTTTGGCCAGACCGAGGCGCAATTTCTGGCCTTGCGCGCGCGGTTTGTCCCGGATGCGCCTAATGATCCCTACATTGTGTTGGGTGTTCCGCGAGATATGCCATTACTTGATATCCGAAAGGTCTGGCGGCAATTGGTGCGCGAAACCCATCCCGACGCGATGATGGCACGTGGCGTCCCCGAAGAGGCGATCCGACTGGCCGAGAAAAAGATGATCGACATCAACCGCGCATGGGATGAGATCAACGGCGCTCGGGCCTGACCGCAATGCGGTTGGCGACCTACAATATCGAGTGGTTCGCCAATCTTTTTGATCGTCAGGACAAGCTGATTGTCGACGACAGTTGGTCCGGCAGGCACAACATCACCAAGGCGGAACAGGTTGAGGCGATTGCCAAAGTTTTGACGGCCGTAGATGCGGACGCGATGCTCATAGTCGAAGCGCCTAACACTGGTAAGACCCAGAACACTGTGCGCGCGTTGCAGCGCTTTGCCGAAGCATTTGATCTGCGCACCAGTCACGCGGTGATGGGTTTTGCCAACGACACGCATCAGGAACTGTCGCTGATGTATGACCCGATGGCCATGGCAGTAAATCACGACCCGAAGGGGACGGGTGACAAGAACGCCCCGCGGTTTGACGGCGTGTTTCATATTGACCTCGACATCGACGCGACCGAAGACCGCGTTCGGTTTTCAAAGCCTCCGATGGAGCTATTGGTGCGGACACCGGCGGGTGGGCGCTTTCGTCTGATCGGCGCGCACCTGAAGTCAAAAGCCCCTCATGGGGCCGAAAGCCGGGATGAGGCTATACGAATCTCGATCGCCAATCGACGCAAGCAATTGGCTCAGGCGGTGTGGCTGTCGCGGCGGGTAGGGGCCCATTTAGACGCGGCAGAACCCGTGATCCTGATGGGCGATCTGAACGATGGACCGGGGCTGGATGAGTTTGAAAACCTGTTCGGCCGATCCTCGGTCGAGATTTTGTTGCAAGCGGGCCTGTTCGACCCTCACGCGGTCGAGGCCTATGCGGATCAACCGGGTAGTTTGTTTTCGACGGCGCGCTTTGCGCGCCCGACCGAAGGTGAGTATCTTGAGGCTCTACTGGACTACATCATGATCAGCGAGGAATTGCGGGCGTGCAGTCCGCAATGGCGCATCTGGCATCCTTTTCATGATCCCGCCTGCCTGGCTGTGAAGGACTTGCATCAAGCGCTTTTGACCGCATCCGATCATTTCCCCGTCACACTGGATATTGATCTGTGACCTTACATGACCGGCCTGATGGCTCTATATTGCCAGTATGAGACATTTCATCACGATCTGCGCGATTTCCGTAGCCTTGACCCACCCGGCCCACGCTGAAGATGACAGCGGCCCGTCGCTGATGGAGCAAGGCGCCGAACTGTTCTTTGAAGGGCTGCGAAAGGAAATGGAACCAGCGTTCGATGAATTGCTGGGGCTGGCTGATCAGTTTGGACCAGCGATGCAGTCTTTCATGGCCGAGATGGGTCCAGCGCTTGCGGATCTGGCTGCCGAGATCGAGGACTGGAGCACCTATGAGGTCCCGGAAATCCTGCCCAATGGCGATATCATTATCCGCAAAAAGCCTGAAACACCCGAAATCGAACCGGTACAGCCGCAGGACGCGCCGGAAGGTGAGATTGATATCTAAGGCTCAGCCTTTGATCACAACGCGGGTTTCCGACCTCAGTGCAGACGCCAGTGAATTCAGGCGCGCTTGGGCCACTTCGCTGAAGAGCGAGGCAGCGGTTTCAGGCAAAAACAGTTCAAGCTGTCGCTTTTTTGGATAAAAGCGCAACTTACCCATCGTGGCGTCGTTCTGCATCCAAAGCATCGCGCCGAACCGCATGGCTTTGCCCAGAATCTCGGCCTGTTTCTGGCCGCTTTCATCTAACAGGTCATAAAGCGGTGCAAACCGATTATCTTCGCGCTTGTTGCGGTATCGGTGCTGCAGGGCAAGCCCGATGAATACCCGCTCGGAGTGTTTTAGGCCCCCCAAATTGGCGCGTGTGACATAGTCAAAGCAGGTCTCGGCCCGGTAGTCGGGATGCGCGCGCCAACTTACATCATGCAGCAGGCAAGCCGCCTTGATCAGACGCACCCGTGCGTCGGGGGCGGATTTGAACAAGGGCATCACGAAGTCAAACAAGTGTTTGCTGAACCCGGGCAAGCGAGCATCTTTCGCCTCATAAAATCGACTGGCTTCGATCAATGGATCGCGGTCGCGCAGGATTTGCGGCATCTGTTCGTATAGCAAGCCTTCACGGATGCCATAGCTTGAGATCGCGATATCCTTAGGTTTGAACGTCCGCACCAACCGGGCCAGTACATCCATCGCAAAGGGCATCAACGCCATACGAGAGCCAGACACACCAGCAAGGCTTCGCAGCTTGTCCGGGTCGCCCTTTTCAATGAATTTTATTGTCTCGTGAACCTGTTTGGTGGTCATGCGGTATTCATGCAGCACGTTCAGCGGATAGCCCCGGCGCAACATGTCCAACCGTGCAAAAGCACGCCAACTGCCACCGACCAGAAACAGCCGGTCACGCTGCGGCCCCATTTGATCGCGCAGCTCTTCCATCGTGGCTTTGATATGTGCTTTGCGCGCCCGTCGCCCACCTTTGATATCGCGCAGCTTGAGCGGACCAAGGGCCGATGTCACGCGGCGGCCCACATCGCCGCCTCCGATCTCGGCCAGTTCCATCGAAGACCCGCCGATGTCGCAGATCAAGCCATAGGCTCCGGGCCAGCCCAACAGGACGCCTTGCGCAGACAGGCGCGCCTCTTCACCGCCGTCGATAACCGAGACGGTCAGGCCAGTTTCGGCAAACACCTCTTTGCAGAAGGCAGGCCCATCTGTGGCTTCGCGCACCGCAGCCGTCGCGACAACATGCAGGCCCGGCAGCCCCAAATCCTGGGCCAGTTGTGCAAACCGACGCAGGGCAGCCAATGCGCGTTCCCGTCCGCGTGGGTTCAGACGCCCGGTCTCGGACAGGCCTGCGCCCAGTTCGCACATAACTTTTTCGTTGTAGAAATAGGCTGGCGACCGTGCTGCACCGTCAAAGATAACCATTCGGACCGAGTTCGATCCAACGTCGACCACTCCGACACGCGACAGGGCGCGGGCCTCGGGGTTGTCGAATAGCGGTTTTCCGAAAGGCCCCCAGTCGGGGATGTCTGTGTCGACGGTCTGATCCATGTCTCTTCCAGATATTCCGTGCTTAGAATGCGAAATCGTCGGGTTTGGGTCAATCGTCAGATGCGACATCACCTACGTCCGAGTTCAAAACACGCACAGCCAGCGAGCGGGTGATGTCACGTTTTTCAGTCAAAGCCACCAAATCCAACTGCGCGACAACATTTGCGGCTGTCTCGAACCTACGATCCATGTGTTTCACAAGGTAGGATATCACCTCGGGGCCCGGGTTAAGCTGTCGGTCCAGAAACAGTTTAGCCAGAACCGCCCCCAAAAGGGCGTCGTCTGGCGGGTCCAGTGCTACGTGGTGTGCCCCCTCGATCCGGCTTTGAAGGTCAGGCAGCGGCAGTTCCCAGAACTTCGGAGCCATGCGCCCTGTCATCAACAGAGCGTTGCCTTCCGCCAACGTCAAGTTGTGCAAATGGAACAACGTCTTTTGGAGGTCGGGATCACCGGCGATCATCGGCACGTCTTCCACAGCAATCGGCGTGCTGGCCAGTGCGGGTACATCGTCATAGCGCAGATCACGGGCCTGAATAATCCGGCCTCCGGTCTCAGCCGCCCAGACATGGGCCAGGTGAGTCTTTCCCGCGCCCGCCGGGCCGCTTAGCACCAGCTTGTTGCCGGGCCACGAGGTCGCAGAAATCATCGCCACCGCCAGCGCATTGGCAGGCGAGACAAAGAAATCCTCGCGGCCCAAGGCGGTTTTGGCCGGCAGGTCAAAGCTCAGTTGGCGGGGCATTTATTCGTCGTCCTGTTGAAGCCCTTCAAGGCCCGTATACAAGCGGCTGTCCAGATAAAGAGAGGTCATGAACCGGGCCACAACACCCAGTGCCGCCGCGACCGGAACCGCCACCAGCATCCCGACAAATCCGAACATGGCGCCAAACACCGATAAAGCCAGCAAAAGCCAGACAGGGTGCAAACCTACCGAACTGCCCACCAGCTTGGGGGTCAGGAAATTGCCCTCGGTCACTTGTCCCAGCGCGAAGATCCCGGCGACCAGCCCGATCTGCGCCCAGTCGCCCCAGAACTGAAACAGGGCCAGCCCGATTGCCAGCGATCCGCCGATCAGTGCGCCCAGATAGGGGATGAAGGTCACGAGCCCGGCGATAAAGCCCACGATCAGGCCAAACTGCAGGCCCACCGCCATCAGCGCCACGGCATAATAGGTGCCAAGGATCAGGCAGACCGTACCCATACCGCGCACGAACGAGGCCAAAACGGCGTCAATCTCGCTGGCCAGGCGCTTTATGGTGGGGGCGTGGTCGCGGGGCAACAGCTCTCCGACACGGGCGATCATACGGTCCCAGTCCAACAGCAGATAGACAGCGACAACGGGGACGATCACCAGCAGCACCACCACATTGATCGCGGATCCCAGCGACGCCGCCACCGATTGCAGCACATCCCCGGTTTTGGATTGCAGCGTCTCGCCCAGCGAGACAAGGAATTGGTGCGAGCTGGATTCGCGGTCCAGCAGCGAGGGGAATTGTTGCTCGACAAACCCGCGCAGCTGTTTGATCAGGCTGGGCATGAACTCGACAAGGTCGATCAGCTGCGTGACCAGCGCGGGCACGACCATCAGGATCATCAGGACAAAGCCCAGAACTCCGACAACGGTTATAATCGCGGTTGCCGCCATGCGTGACAGCCCCAGATTTTCCAGCCGGTCGGCAACCGGGTCAAGAAAATAGGCAATCGCACCGCCAATTACGAAAGGCAAAAGCACATCGCCCAGCGCCCACATCAGGAACACGAAGACAACAGCGGCAATGCCCCAGTATCTGAGTTGGTCCTTCACTGGCAGCGCCATGCCCGTCCCCTTGTTGCCGGTTCTTGCATATGTTCTTGGCGTATGCGGCGCGGCGATGCAAGCGGTTCATGGGGCTGTGGATTTCTGCCCCTCAATCGGCAAGCGTTCCCAGTTCCGGCGTCGCCTCATCGGCATGTTCATCTGGCCAGTTGGTGCGCCATATCTCGGCCGACCAATGGCCGCAATGGACCGAAGGGCGGTCGAATCCGTCCAAAGGCTCCAGCAGCGGACGCACAACAACATCATGACGAGGTACAGCGAAATATGGGAAGGAATAGCGTTCTTGCCCAGATCGGTTGACAACCCGGTGTGGCGTGGATTTCAGGCGTCCACCGGACCAAAGCTCTAGCATGTCACCGATATTCACGACAAACCCGCCAGGAGGGCAGTCCGGCGTGATCCAGCCGCCTTCGCGGGTCTGAACCTCCAGCCCGCCGACGGGGTCGGGGGCGATGATGGTCAGGGCGTCGGTATCCTTGTGCGGGTGGATACCATATCCACCCTCATCCGGTGCCTGCGGCGGGTAATGCAGCAGGGTCATGTTGGTCATTGGATCGACAAAGGCATCGCGCAGGGCGCGCGCAGGCAGGGCCAGGCCGACCTCTAGCGCGCCCAGCAGGTGATCGGCCACCGTGTCCAGTTGCGACCAATAGCCCAGTATCGTGTCGCGCGCGCCGTCCACGCCCTTTGGCCAGAGGTTCGGGCCATACAGCGCGCAGTCCTGCCGGATCGGTGCATCGAGGGCCACGTCATAGTGCAGCTTGTAGCCCTCGTATTTGTCGGCCTTTCCCGATCCGTCATTCGGGGTAAAGAACCCCATCGGGATGTATCCGCGGTAATTCTCGCGGGTGATGGCCTGATCCCATTTGGCGCTTTCCTCGACCGCAAAGATATCGCGCACGCAGGCGCGCACGGCGTCTGCCGTATCGGGGGAAATGCCCGTGCCGGTGATCGACAGAAAGCCGATACCGGTGCCGGCGTCCATGATTTGCTGAACGGTGCTAGCGTAGTCCGAGTGCGCCGAGTCGCGCAGGGGGGTGATGTCGATGGTTGGGATATGCTGCATCAGTGAATCCGCACGCCCTAACGATCGAGTTCTTTGTGGCCGGGGGCGAGGTTCATCGTGTCGACCTCCTGATTGCTTTTCAACGATAGCGCAGCGGCGATGCCTGCGCCTTGGCCCATGACAGCGCAGTAGGCCATGTTGCGTGTGGCGGCATGGGCCACTTTGTCGGCTCCGTGGGAGCGGCCCGCGACCAGCAACCCTTTGATTCCCTTGGGGAGCATCGAACGATAGGGCACCTGCATATACCGCCCCGTGGTGGGTAGGATCAGGATGCCATAGCCGTCAATGAATTCGGGGTAGATGCCGATCGTATCTTCGAACCGGCCCTGATGGCGGGCGTCATCCTCGGTCATGTTGTAGACCGCGTCGATCTTGCGTGTGTCACGGATACCGATGGTCATGCCGAAATTTCGCAGCCGCGCGTTTTCGCAGCCCGGCATGAAACGGCGCAGCGCCTCAATGGCCAGCATCGACTGACGGCGGCCCTCGATCTCGCCCCGCGTCAAGCTGTCGGGATCGGTGCCGTCAATCTCGGCCAGATGGATGAGGTTCATATAGGTCAGCTCACCCGTATCATGCATCGCACCCCACGTGCCTGCGATGGTGTTCAGGTGCGGCGGGATCATCCCTGCATCAATCGCCTGTTGGAAGGGCTTGTGAACGAAGGGCGAGAACATGTCATCCTCTTTCCCCGAGGTCTCGATATTCCACTCACCGCCGCCGCCCCAGTCCTTGTAGGTCTGCGGATCGGCCTTGACGCCCTCCATAAACGCGCGCTTGTCGACACCGGCCAGATGAAACATGACCGAGGCCGCCATCATATCCTCGCGCGCGGTTTTATGGGTCGGGGCACCGGCGCGGTGGGCGACATCTGCGTCGCCGGTGGCGTCGATTACAACGCGGGCCAGAATCGCCTCGCGCCCCGCTTTGGATTCGGTGATGATGCCGGTGATCCGGTTGCCGTCCATGATCGGGGCCACGAACTGACGGTGCAGCATCGGATGCACACCCGCCTCTTCGACCAGTTTGTCGGCGACCAGCTTGAACCCCTCGCTGTCCAGCTCATAACTCAGCGACTGGCTTTCCGCACCGCCGCGCCCATGTCCTTGGCGCGGGTCTCAAACTCCATGCCGATGCCGCCTGCCTCGACCGTTTGTTCGTGGCGATACCATGCGAACCCCTCTACCCCCACGGCGGTGATATTGCCGCCCATGCAGCCAAAGCGGTCAACCAGTGACACTTCGGCCCCGGCGCGCGCGGCGGCCAAAGCGGCGGCCAACCCGGCGGGGCCAGAGCCCACGACCAGAACATCCGTCTGGTGAACAACAGGAATTTGACGGGCGGGTTCCGAGATTGTCTGCATCGGGGCCTCACATTTTTACATTCCTGTCACATTTGAGGTTCCTGACTGGCGGGTCAATAAAAAATGCGACGGGCCGGGGGTCGCAAAAACGCCATTGCGTGATTGCCCCCGGCGAGGCTTTGGCATAATCACCTTGCAGCGAAATTTTCACCTTTGAAGGTCCTCCCATGCGCCTGAGCCGTTACTTTCTGCCCGTTCTCAAGGAAAACCCCTCCGAGGCTCAGATCGTCAGTCACCGGCTGATGCTGCGCGCGGGCATGATCAAGCAGGCTTCGGCCGGGATTTACTCGTGGCTACCGATGGGCTTCAAAGTGCTGCGCAAGCTGGAAAACATCATCCACGAAGAGCAGGCGCGCGCAGGCCATATCGCGATTCAGATGCCGATCATCCAATCGGCGGACCTGTGGCGCGAATCCGGGCGTTACGACGACTATGGTCAGGAAATGCTGCGGATGAAGGACCGGCATGACCGGGATATGTTGTTTACGCCGACTGCCGAGGAACTGGTGACGGATATCTTCCGTGGCCACGTCAACAGCTACAAAGACCTGCCGCTGACCCTGTACCAGATCCAGTGGAAGTTCCGCGATGAAATCCGCCCGCGTTTCGGCGTGATGCGGGGGCGTGAGTTCTATATGAAGGACGGCTACAACTTCGACCTGACCAAAGAGGATGCGCTGCACGCTTATAACCGCCATCTGGTCAGCTATCTGCGCACCTATGAACGTATGGGCCTGCAAGCCATCCCGATGCGCGCCGATTCCGGCCCGATCGGTGGCGACGACACGCATGAATTCCTTGTGCTGGCCGATACGGGTGAATCCGAGGTCTTCTATGACAGCGCTGTCACCGATCTGAGTTTTGGTGATCGTCAGATCGACTATGACGACCGCGCGCAATGTCAGGCGATCTTGGAAGAGTTCACCTCGAAATATGCGCGCACCGATGAAACCCATGACGAGGCGCTGTTCAATCAGGTGCCCGAGGATCGCCGCCGTGTGGCGCGTGGGATCGAAGTAGGGCAGATCTTCTATTTCGGCACCAAGTATTCCGAGGCGATGGGCGCAACCGTTCAAGGCCCGGATGGCAAGCCGACGCCCGTTCACATGGGCAGCCACGGCATCGGCGTCAGCCGCCTGATCGGCGCCATCATAGAAGCCAGCCATGACGATAAGGGCATCATCTGGCCCGAAGGCGTAACCCCGTTCCATTGCGGCATCGTGAACCTGAAGCAGGGCGATGAAGAGGCAGATGCGGCCTGTGACAAGCTCTACGGTGCGCTGACTGCGTTGGGGCTGGAGCCGCTCTATGATGACCGCAACGAGCGGGCAGGTGGCAAATTCGCCACCATGGACCTGATCGGCCTGCCATGGCGCATCACCGTTGGTCCGCGCGGGTTGAAAAACGGTGTGGTTGAACTGACCTGCCGCCGCACTGGCGAGAGCGAGGAACTCAGCCCCGAGGCCGCCGTCACTAAGATCGCCGAGATCTATGAGCAAATCGGCTGACACAGACGCGCCGCTGATCTCGGTTGTCACGGCGACGCATAACCTGCTGTCCCAAGGGCGGCAGGATAGCTTTCGCGAGGTAATCGCGTGCATGGCCCGCCAGAACTGCTTGAGGGCCGAGCATATTATTCAGGACGGTGCCTCAACGGATGGCACCGTCCCGTTTCTTCAGGACGTCACTGCCAATGCAGAACGGACCCGCGTGATCAGCGAACCGGACCGCAACCTCTATGATGCGATGAACAAGGGGGCAGGGGCCGCGCGTGGTCAATACCTTTTGTTCCTGAACTCGGATGACTCACTCGCTTCGGATGACATCCTGAACATAGCCGCTGAACGTTTGACCGCGACCCGGCCCGACTTCCTGTACGGGTCCACCTTGCGCCGGTTCAAGGACGGGACGGAAAGCCGCGAAAAGCGCATGTCGCTGACTGCGATCCTGCAACGGATGCCGTTCTGCCATAACTCAGTCCTGATCCGGCGCGACGTGTTTGCGGCGCTGGGCGGCCATGATCCGCAATTCCGCGTGGCGGCCGACTATGACCTGATGCTGCGCATGATCACGGCCGGGTATCAGGGCGAACGGATGGATGAGCCGATCTCGATGTTTTGGGGACGTGGGGCCAGCAGTGACCCGGATGTGACGGCCCGAGACTATGCGCGGGTCTGGATGAAGTATTACGACGGGCGTAAAGCTGCGCGTGACTTGACCGAGGATGATTTCTGCCGGTTCTACCATCGCGGCCATATGCCCGCGAAACTGGTCCTTGGGCGGTTGATCGAACCGGGAACATGCGCCGGTATCAAAGCGGCGGCGCGCCACAGCCTGTGGAAGGCCACGCGGCGTTCAGTCCAGTTCTGGCGCAGCTTTTAAGCGCCGTTCACCGAAGGTCGGGCGGCCAGCAGGTCTCCGGTTTCACTGTCGCGTGCAACAACGATGGGGCGTCCCATCCGCTGCACCAGATCGCGAAACTCCAACCCCAGAAACCGCAGCCCGCAAATCCGTTTTGCCGTGGCGATTTCGGTGACACACAGCCGACCCTGCCGGAAGGCCAGTTGATACCCCTTGTCTTTGAGAATATCGGTGAGGCTGTTCCAACTTGCAGCACTTGCAAACAAAGGGCGGATCGCGGCCCTCAGCAATGCCGCTGTTTCGCAATCCAGTTCTGTTGATGCCTGCCGGGCCGAAATCGCGCCCGCTTTTTCTTTGTTTAGTCGAATACTCATGAGCGACCCCCGCTCTAAAAATTGTATTCCCCCAAAGTCAGGGTGACAAAGTTTCGAAAAATAATCAAAAAGCGAAATATTATTCCAACGAAAATGTTGCATTTTGAGTTCAGTCAATCACGCGAGCCCGGCATTGACTACATAGCTGAAACAGTCGCCGCTGGTCTGTGAACGGTATCACAACCTTTGGTTTTTAGAGGTTCGACTAAATCATCCTTACCTCGAATAGCGGTTTGCCGGAACCGACGACTGATTCGTGGTGTGGTTCGCTTGGACAGGTCGGCAAATGCTGCTAGATGAGCGGAAAAACGCAAAAAGGTCTGCGCGGTGCTGAGTTTCGCAACGGTTGTATATTCCAGGGACTTTCCTTTGCTGGAACTTCAGGCCCTTTCCTTCGCCCGGTTTGTTGATCCGGCGCAGGTCGGGTCGATCCATGTGATCATGAACGACGTTGATGAGGGTGCGTTGGGGCAGCGGATCGAGCCGATTCTACCTGCCTACGGAGCACTGCAAGACAAGGTGCGCGTCCTCAGTGGGGACGATGTTCTACTGGGGGAGGGTCATTGTGCGCGACGCCCGGCGCTGGATCGTGTGCTGATCGAGAACCGCTTTCGCATTCCGCTGATCCGCAAGGGCGGGTGGCGTGGCAACAATGGCTACCGCAATCAACAGATTCTGAAACTGGGCGCGGCGCGGGTCGCGGCCTCCGAGAATATGGTCATTCTGGACACCAAGAACCTGTTTCTGCGCCAGTTTGATGAGGCAGAGTTCTTTACGCCCGGTGGCGCGGCGCGCATCCCGTTCATTGACATTGAAAGTGATTTTCACCGCAACTGGCTGCTGCAAAGTTTGGATGCCCTAGGTGCGCCACGGTCTGATCCAGGGCAGATCAAGACGACAACCTTTGCCACGCCGTACCCTGTGCGCCGGTCGCTTGTCCTGTCTCTGCTGGATGAAATCAACGCGCGCTACGGCTCGGTTCAGGCCTTGTTCGCGTCGCGCAGGCGGCCCTCAGAGTTCATGCTGATGAACGCGTTTTGCCTGAAATCCCACGACGGTTACGCCCCATGGTTCGAAGAGGCGGAGTCTACAGCCATCGGGCTCTGGCCTACATATTCGACCGAGGCGCTGACGCAGTTGCTGGGACGGCTGGATGACCCGCGCAGTTTGACGCTTGGGTTGCACAACCGCGCCATCGCAAACCTGCCCCAGGATTTGCGCGACCGTGTCTTTCACGAGCTTGAGGCGCGCGGCATTTGCGACCGGAACCGGGCCGAGGCCGTTTTGCAGCAAACCGCAGCCCTGTCGGGATAACGCGCGGCTTGACCATTTGGCCAAATGCCGAAAGGGTCACGTCCAACAAAAACACCGGAGCAGGCATGGCCAAGACACCCCCGCCCTTTGCACCTTTTGAATGGAAAATCGCCTGGCGATACCTACGCGCGCGCCGCGCCGAGGGGGGCGTCAGCGTGATGACCTGGATCTCGCTGATCGGGATCACCTTGGCCGTGTTCGCTCTGATCGCCACGTTGGCTGTTCGATCGGGTTTCCGTGCCGAGTTTGTCGGCACCATTCTGGGGGCCAACGCGCATGTGACGGTTTATTCGGCTGGGAATTTTGATGCCCAGGGGCACGTAGATCGGACCATTGAAAACTACGATCAGGTGGCTGACAGGATCGGGCAGGTGCCGGGCGTTCAACGGGCGGCACCTTTGGTCAAGGGGCAAGTGCTGATCACCAACCGCGACCGCAGCAGCGGTGTCGAAGTTTTTGGGATACAGCCGGACGACTTGTTGGACCTGCCGGGCATCGCCGAAAGCGATCAGGCGGTTGGCGATCTGTTGGAATTCCAGAACGAGGTATTCGTTATTGCGATCGGTTCGGGCGTGGCGCGCAGTATCGGCGCGACAGTAGGGGATACAGTCAAGCTGACCTCGCCTAACGGGGTAAAGACTGCTTTTGGCACCTCGCCCCGCGTCAGCGCCTATCGGGTGGTTTATGTGTTTTCGGCCGGGCGCTATGACATCGACCGCACCCGTGTTTACATGCCGTTCGAACAGGCGCAGACCTTCTTTAACCGGGAAGGTGTGGCCGACGAGATCGAAGTTATGGTGGATGATCCGGAGAATCTGACACCCATTCTGATCCCCATCCTGGAAGCAGCAGGCGAACGCAGTCAGATATGGACATGGCAGGACGCCTCGGGCGGGTTCCTGCGCGCGCTTGAGGTCGAGGACAATGTGATGTTCATCATCCTGTCGATCCTTGTACTAATTGCGGCGATGAACATCGTCTCGGGTCTGATCATGCTGGTCAAGAACAAGGGGCGAGATATCGGCATCCTACGCACCATTGGCCTCAGCGAGGGGTCTGTCCTGCGCGTGTTCTTCATCTGCGGGTCATTTACGGGCATTATCGGCACCACGATGGGTGTGGTGTTGGGCTGTCTGTTTGCCATTTATATCGACCCGATCTTCAGCTTTGTGAATTTTGTCATGGGCGGCGGGGTCTGGGATCCTTCGATCCGGGGCATCTATGCGTTGCCGGCCGAGTTGCACTTGTCCGATGTGCTTAAGGCCGTGGGGCTGTCGCTTGGCTTGTCCTTCTTCGTCACCTATTTTCCGGCCCGTCGCGCGGCGCGGCTGAACCCGGTTGAGGCGCTGCGCTATGAGTGATGTGACATTGCGGCTGAACGGCCTGACCAAAACCTATCTGCAGGGCACACCGGGCGAGGTGCAGGTGCTGCGCGGCGTCGATCTGGACCTACGCGCGGGCGAGGCAGTTGCACTAGTGGCGCCCTCTGGGGCGGGCAAGTCGACGCTGCTGCATATTGCCGGGCTGCTGGACACGCCCGATAGCGGCACCGTTGAGATCGCGGGGCAGAGCATCGCAGGCAAAGGCGACCGCACCCGCACCGCGCTGCGGCGGCAGGATGTAGGCTTTGTCTATCAGTTCCACCATCTACTGCCCGAGTTCACAGCGCTGGAGAACATCACCCTGCCGCAACTGGCCAATGGTGTCTCCGAGAAGGCCGCACAGGACAGGGCGATGGCGCTGCTGGATCGCGTCGGTGTTGCGGCGCGCGCGGATCACCGCCCGGCGGCCCTGTCTGGGGGCGAGCAACAGCGGGTCGCCTTTTGCCGCGCGCTGGCCAACGCGCCGCGCGTATTGTTGGCGGATGAACCGACGGGCAATCTCGACCCCGAGACCTCGGATCAGGTGTTCGATGCGCTAATGGCATTGGTGCGGGACGAGGGGCTCTCGGCCCTGATCGCCACGCACAATATGGATCTGGCCGCGCGGATGGATCGCAAGCTGCGGTTGGATGGGGGCGTTCTTAAGCCAGTTGAGTGATCGCCACCCCGGCGGCCATCACGGCAATACCGCCCGCGCGTATCCATGTCAGCGGCGTGACTTGCGCACCGAACAGGCCGAAATGGTCTATGGCAGCGGCGCTGATCAACTGTCCGATCAACACGAAGAACACCGCGTTGCCCACACCGAAATGCGGGGCGACGTGGGTGATAGACAGAACGTAGAAGGCGATAAGCACACCCGCAAGCAGCAGGTGTCTTGGTGCCCCGGCGATTTTCGATAAGGCACCGAACCCCGGAAATAGCACCATGACGACCGCCGAAGATGCAAAGGCGATGGCGAACAGAACCACTGCGGCGGTCGTGGGGGAACCGATCATCTTGCCCAAAGCCGCGTTCAATGCGGCGAGGATGGGAACTCCGATTCCGGCGGCCAGCATGATGGCTGCGTATTGTGTCATGGCCCGTGTCCTATGGTTTCGTTGATCTGGATCATTGCGCCAAGCTGCCCAACGAGCAAGTCTGCAAATGTCAGTCGTGACAGGAGGATGCGATGATCAGACGGGTACTCGGGCTTGTTTCGATAGGGTTAGCAATGGGGTCTCAGGCCATAGCGCAGGATGTGCAAGAGGGTGCGAAACTGTACCAGCACTATTGCGCGACGTGCCACGGCATTGATGCTACCGGGCAGGGTCCTATGGCCGGGGTGCTGGTGATCCAGCCGACGGATTTGACCACATTGGCCAGCGCGGATGGTACTTTCCCGGTCGCACGTGTTGTCGCGCGGATTGACGGGCGCGATCCCTTGATCAGTCACGGCAGCCCTATGCCGGTCTACGGGCCATATTTCGATGGTCAGGATACTTCGATGAAAACACCTCAAGGGCAGCCAATTCTAACAAGCCAGCCAATCGTGGACTTAGTGGCGTACCTGCAAACGTTGCAAGCAAAATAGCCTTAACGGCAAATTCCCTCGACCTCAGCATCGGCCCAAGGGATCACCACGTCCCGTTCGCGGCGTTCGCCGGGCAGCGCCGCTAGGTCAAAGTGCTGTCCCAGCATTTCATGCAGCCGTTGCGTGCGCGGTGCTGTAGGGTCCAGTGCACGGCAGCAGATGTATTCCTCGACAATAGCGCCCTGCTGCTCGAACCCGTAGGACAGGAAATCGGGCGAGGTCGTCAGATCAAATTGATAAGGATCCGTATTGCCCCCATGCTCGGCCGCTGCACGCAATGGGTGATAGCCCGTGGTTTCCCGGTTCTGCCACTGCCACACGTGGGTCAATTCATGGGCCAGCAACATGGCGGCGATCAGGTCCATCTGTTCCGGAAACTCGGACATATAATCCTCGAGGTACCAGTCTTTCGTGAAGTAGACTTTGTTAAACAACGCGACGGCGGCAGGTTTTGCAGTGACCACGCCTTCCTTGGTTGGCGGCAGGATACGCTCTCGGCAGGCCAGGCGCGGACGGTCTTTGCGATAAAAGGTGATCGGCACGACCGGGGCGCCTTCGACCAAACGTACGTTCTTTAGGTCCAGCGTGTTGCCCTGAACAGCGCTTGCAAAGGCGACCTCGTTTTCCGTTAGGGGACGGCCGCACGAGTAAAGAAACAACAAAGACGTCATCAAAATGAGGCGCAACATGTTCCGACCTTAATCCCTGACCTTCAACCTGCAACCTGTTTTCAAACGCTCATAGCCAGAACGCGGCTGATTTCCGTGAGCGAACGCCCGGATTGATCCATCCACGTATTAAAAGCAGCCTGCACAGCGTTCATAGCTTTCTTCGAGGTCGGCGCTTTGTCTACGACGCCTTCGGCAATCAACCGTGCGGTGACGTCCTGCGAGAGAATGAAGCTGTCACGGCCTGCAAAGCGCATTGCGATCTGCGCCGAGGTTCCCCCCAAGCGCGCACCACGCTTACGCAGCATCTCAAGCAGACCGACGAAGTCGGTCGAAGGCCAGCCACCCAACACCCGGCCTGCACCACCTTCTTCACGCAGTTCCAGCAGAAAGGCTGCGTTGTCACGCACGGCGGCGATCTTGGTGCCGTTGCGCACGATTCGGGTATCTTGCAAGAGGGAGTCGAACTTTTCGTCGTTCATGAAGGCGCATCGGCCCACGTCAAAACCGTCGAACGCAGCCTCGAACCCGTCCCATTTGGACTCGATCACTTTCCAGCTGAAACCGGCCTGAAATATGCATTTGGTCATCACCGATAGCCAGCGGTCTTCTGGCAGATCCGCCAGTTCTTCAGGAGATTTGGGTGTCTCGAGCTGCGAATTCAGGGCGTCGGCGCCGCCATGTCGGTCGGCGGCCATCCGAAAGATATCGTCAAAATGGTGCATAGCGGTGTCCTTTCTGATCAGCGTTGCTTGTCAGGCCCGGGGTTTCAAGGCCCCGGATACTGGGCAAGGCCTAAGCGTTTCGGGAAAAAAGTTGGAAAATTGGAAAGAAACACTCGACAAATCAGGTGATTCTGGTTTGTGATTGACTGGTCAATCAATGTCCGTGCCCAGCGAAATGTGAAAACACGTGGGGGCGGGCTTTCGGTGCATGCCGGCAGGCGGGGGACATTTAGGTCGGTCGAGCGTATGATTTCCGCGCTAGACCCAACTGTTTGCTTTCCCTTTCCGGCTTTAATTGTGCATGTTGCGGCATGGTAATGTTGTGAGACAGCCCCCAAGGCGCGTGCTTGTGCCGGGGCGGGCGAAGCAAAAAAAGACAGGGAGAATGTCGATGAAAAAACTCAGTGTAAGCCTTTTGGCGATGACCGTTGCGGGCTCGGCTTTTGCGGCCGATATGGGCGCCGTGGATGAACCTATCAAATTGGCGATCAACGAGTGGACTGGTCAGCATGTGACCACCCATGTGGCCGGTGAGATGCTGAAAGCCGCAGGGTACAACGTGGAATATGTCACGGCTGGCATGATGAACCAGTTCCAGGCACTGGCCGATGGTGATATCGATGCGACGCTTGAAATCTGGTCGTCGAACGTTTCCGACGAATATGCCAAGAAGGTCGACGAAGGCACCGTTGTGGAAATCGGTGATCTGGGCCTGAACGCCAAGGAAGGCATCGCCTATCCTGCCCACGTGGCCGAACTGTGCCCGGGTCTGCCCGCATGGGAAGCTCTGAAAGACTGCGCGCAGGTTTTCGCAACGGCTGAAACGCTGCCCGGTGGTCGTTTGGTCGATTACCCGGCGGATTGGGGGACTCCTGGCGCGGACCGTATGACCGGTCTGGAACTGCCGTTCAAAGCCGTGCCCGCTGGTTCGGAAGGCGCTTTGATTGCCGAACTGCGTGCCTCGACCGAGCGGAAATCACCATTGCTGATCACCTTCTGGCAACCGCATTGGGCGATGTCCGCATATGACGTGCAATTCGTTGAGCTGCCTGCCGGTGAAGAAGCCTGTTTCAACGATCCCGCATGGGGTCCAAACCCCAACGCGGTGAATGATTGTGACTTCTCGCCCTCGCGCATCTTCAAGGCCAGCTGGAGCGGCATGGAAGACAAGTGGCCCGCAGCTTATGAAATTCTGACCAACTATCAGTTGGCAGTCGAAGATCAGCAGCCGATGATGGGCGCGATTGACGTCGACGGCGGTAAGGTCGAGGAAGTCGTCGCCGCATGGATGGCAGAAAACGAAGGCAAGTGGCGTCCGGTTGTTGACGCGGCAACTCAGTGAGTCTGCCTAAGTGACTGACGCACAAACACCAGCCATTGCCTGCCAGAATCTCTGGCAGGTCTTTGGCCCCGGTGCAGACAAGGCCCTGACCGACGCGCTGTCTCGGTCAGGGAGTGACTCCGACAAAGCCGCCTCCGATCTGCGCGAACGCGGGTTCATCCCTGCCGTGCAGGACGCCAATTTCGAGGTAAAAGAGGGCGAGCTTTTCGTTATCATGGGCCTGTCGGGCTCGGGCAAATCGACGCTGATCCGCTGCATCTCGCAACTGCTGCCCGGTACGGGCGGTGAAATCCGCGTGGATGGCGAGAACGTCATCGGAGCCTCCAAGAAGGTACTGACCGACCTGCGCCGTAAGAAGCTGGGCATGGTGTTCCAGCATTTCGGTCTTTTCCCCCATATGACCGTCGCCGAAAACGTGGCCTATCCGCTGCGTGTTCAAGGCGTTGGTAAAAAGGAACGTCTGGCCCGCGCGCAAGAGGTGATCTCATTGGTCGGCCTTGAGGGGCGCGAAGACAGCTTCCCACGGCAGCTATCGGGCGGTCAGAGGCAACGTGTGGGCATCGCCCGCAGTCTTGCCGTGAACCCCGACATTTGGTTTTTGGATGAGCCGTTCTCGGCCCTCGATCCCCTGATCCGTCGTCAGTTGCAGGACGAATTCCTGCGCATTCAGGCGACGTTGAAGAAATCCATCGTCTTTATCACTCACGATATCCAAGAGGCGCTGAAACTGGCCGACCGCATCGCGATCATGCGCGATGGCAAGATCGTGCAGATCGGCACGCCCACCGATATCGTGCTGCGCCCGGTCGATGACTATGTACGCGAATTCTCGAAAGACGTCGCCAAGGGCCAACACGCCAAGGTCGCCTCGGTCATGCGCGACGATTCCGAACGTGGCCCGGACGATCCCGGTCTGACAACCAGTATGACATTGGACGCCGCGCTGGCGCATTGCATGGAGCTGTACGAACCGGTGCCCGTGCGGGATGAGGCGGGCAAAATCGTCGGCACGGTTCACCCGTCCGATCTGGCTGCGGCGCTTCAGGTGGATGAGACATGACGGCGATCACGGACATCCCTGCACAGGCGCGCCTGACGATCGGAGCCAAGGCGGCACTGATTACTGTTGTCGTTGGCGCGCTGTGTCTGGCGCTTGAAGGTATTGCCCCGTGGTTGGTCAAATGGCCCGCCGCATGGGAGTTGCCTGCGACGCAATGGGTCGGAGCCTTCCTCGACTGGTTCCTGAACGGGATCAAACCCGCGATGCGGTTGTTTTCAGACCTGATGACCTATCCGATGGATGCGGCCAATTTCGTGCTTGCGAACACGCCATGGCCAATCCTGATTGGGCTTGTCACCGCGCTGGGCTGGTATCTGGGCGGGCTGCCAATGGCCGCTCTGGGATTCTTTGGCCTCAGCTTCGTGCTGGCCTCGGGTTATTGGGCTGAAAGCATGAATACGCTGGCGCTGGTGGCTGTCTCAGTCCCTGTGGCGCTGGTTGTGGGTGGAGGGATCGGCATTCTGGCCAATGAGATCCCCCGCGTGAAAAACTTTGTTCAAGCCGTGCTGGACGTCATGCAGACCGTGCCGACCTTCGCTTATCTGACGCCTTTGCTGCTGCTCTTTGGTTTTGGCCCGGTGGTGGGTCTTATCGCCTCGGCCATCTATGCTGCGCCGCCCATGGCGCGCAACGTGATGCTGGGGCTGGAACGGGTCGAACCCGAGATCAAAGAGGCCGCCATCATGTCCGGCGGTACCCGGTTTCAGCAACTGTTTCAGGTGGAAATTCCGGCAGCGGCAACGCAGATCATGGTCGGTGTGAACCAATGCCTGATGGCGGCCTTGTCGATGGTGATCATCGCGGCTGTGATCGGTGGCTTCAACGATATCGGATGGGAGGTTCTGCTGACCATGCGCAAGGCGCAGTTCGGCGAATCCCTGATGGCCGGTCTTGTGATCGTGGTGTTTGCCGTCGTCATCGACCGCATGAGCGGCACGCTCGCCACCGAACGCAAACGCTATGACCAGCGAGTCGTCTGGGCGGTTCTGGGCTTTACCGTTCTGTTCACTGCGGCCTTCTGGCTGTGGCTGCCGAACCCGTCCGAGCTGACTCTGCTGGACCCGGTGGCCGGGGCCATCGACAGCGGCCTGACCGCCTTTACGCAGGCTAACGGCCCGTGGCTGGATGCGCTCAAGAACAACTCGCTGTTCTACGTGCTGCTGCCACTGCGGATTGGTCTCGACCAAGCGGTGCTGCCCTTCACTTGGGGCTTTCAATGGACGTCCGGTATGAGCTTCGGTCTCTTTGCCGTGGCCGCTGTGATCGCTGCGCTGATGGCATGGCGCGGGCATCTGACCGGAGGGCTGGTTGTACTGATCCTGATCGGCATGTTGGAAACCGGCATTGCGAACCTGCCATGGCCCTTTGTCCTGACGGGGGCTGCTGCCCTCAGCTATGTGGCGGGCGGTTGGCGACTGGCGGCGCTGTCCGTGGGGCTGCTGTGCACCATCCTTGTCTCGGGCCTGTGGGAGCGCGCCTTGCTGTCGCTCTACCTTAGCGGTGCGGCGGTGTTTTCCTGTGCTGTGGTCGGCGGGCTGATCGGTCTGGCCAGCGCGGTTTGGACGCCCGTCTGGAAAATCGTCCGCCCGATCTGTGACATGCTGCAAACGATCCCTCTATTCGTGTTCCTGATCCCGGTGCTGATGGTGTTCCAGATTGGCGAGTTCTCGGCGTTTCTGGCGATCTGCGCCTATGCGATCGTGCCGATGATCCGGTACACCCGCCATGGTCTGGTAAACACACCCGAGGAAATGATGGAGGCTGCAATCTCCAGCGGCGCGACCGAGTGGCAGATCATGCGAGACGTGCGCGCGCCCTATGCCGCGCCGACCATCCTGCTGGGGCTGAACCAAACCATCCTCTATGCATTTGCGATGCTGGTGATCGCGGCACTGATCGGCACCACCGGTCTGGGCCAGTCGATCTATCTGGCGTTGGGGCAGGCGGATGTGGGGCTTGGCATCTCGGCCGGGGCGGCGATGGCCATTCTGGCGCTGATCGCCGACCGTATGGTGCAGGGCTTTGCCGAGGAACGCCGCAAGGCACTGGGCCTGTAACTCAGGGCAGGGGCGGCGCGACCGCCCCGCCTGGCTTGATTTCGAACAAAGACGGTCCCAACCTATAGGGCTAAACCGGGCGCAACACGTTCGGAGACTCTGATGACTGGTTGGGTCCTATTCCTTGCAGCGCTGATCACATTCATGCTGACGCACGCTATTCCGGCGCGTCCCGCCTTGCGTGGGCAGTTGATCACAGCGTTGGGGCGCAAGGGATATTTCGCCGCTTATTCGGCTTTGTCACTGCTGGTTCTGGGCTGGCTGATTGTCGCAGCCAGTCGTGCGCCCTATGTCGAGGTCATCCCACCTTGGCCTGTTTTCCGCTGGTTACCATTGTTGGTCATGCCCATCGCCTTGTGGCTGGCCGCCGCCGGTGTGGCGATACAGAATCCGTTCTCATTCGGCGGATTGGGTCGACGCCCGTTCGATCCGGAAAAGCCGGGCGTTCTGCGCGCCACTCGACATCCGGTGCTGGCGGCGCTGATGCTTTGGGCACTGGCGCATCTGCTGGCCAATGGCAGCCTTTCGCACGTGATCCTGTTTGGCCTGTTCGCGGGGTTCGCGGCGATGGGAATGGCCTTGATTGACCAGCGCAAATCCCGCGAGATGGGCATCGAATGGATGCGCCTGTCCCGTAACACCGCGCGCTTTTCCCTGCGCGCCCCGCATCCCTGGCCACCCCTTTGGGTCTGGCTGGTTTCACTTGCCGCATATGCGGTTCTGCTTCACCTGCACGCAGCTGTGATCGGACTTTCTCCTTTACCTTAGGGTAAAGGAGTGGCCGGAGTGTATCTTGCGTGCTATCTGGAATGTCACAGTTTTACGACGAGGGTCTCTGAATGTACCTGGGCTATGTAACCACCACCGACCGTGGCGCGACCGATCTTTTGCTGGCCGCAGCTGCTGAACAACTGTCGAAATCTGGCGCTCGGCTTGCAGGCGTTGTGCAAACCAACACTGAATGCGTCGACAGCACTAAATGCGATATGGACGTGCGCGTCCTACCCGAAGGTGACACCATCCGCATCTCGCAGTCACTGGGCACGCAATCTCGAGGATGCCGTTTGGACCCCGCCGCGCTGGAACAGGCTGTGGGGTATGTGACCGCGTCGCTTGCCGACAAGCCGCAATTGTTGATCGTCAATAAGTTCGGCAAACATGAGGCTGACGGGCGCGGGTTTCGTCCTTTGATTGCCGAGGCATTGGCGCAGGACATCCCTGTTTTGGTTGGCGTGAACGGTCTTAACATGGAAAAGTTCCAAGAGTTCACGGGCGGCGGAGCAGAAGAAATCACGCCGAAACGCGATGCCATTCTGGAATGGTTTGACCGTATCACAGCGCAACGAGCAGCCGCTGCTTAACGCGGGTTCTTTCATCGTACAAAAACAACGCCTTTGGTATGCCAAGGGCGTTTTTTTTGAAAACTCGCAACGTCACTCAGAGATTCAATTTCGCGAACGGAGATGATGCGCGCTGCACATTACGCAACCCGTTGCGCTTTTTTACCATCTGAGGAAGATGGTGGGCGACCCTGAACTGGTAGTTTCAAGCTAAATCAATGGCTTGAAGTGTAAACCCCGGCGAAAGCGTCTTATTGTTTTTCAAGGACTTTCACGTGAACTGTCAAACTTTACAGGGCCTCAAGAGAGGAACTGAAGCATGAATCACGCTTGACGATTACAAAAAACCCCCGCCGAGAAAAACGGCGGAGGCATCCAAAAAAAACGATCCCGCAATCCTCTGCCAAAAGGAAGCAAGATGCTGAATAAAAATAGCAAAACCACCACCAAAGCACAAGCGCAACAAGTTTATGACCAGAACAGACAAGCGGCCCTAGATGCTGCAGCTCATGACCTGCGGGTATTCCCCGTTCACGTGACCCACGACCCGAAAAAGCCCGGCAAGAAGAAAGCCAAGGTTCTTGTCAAATCTTGGGTGAAAGACGCCTCGACTGATCCCGTCCAGATTAACAGTTGGTGGGATGAAAACCCTAGTGCGGTTCCGGGGATGCCAACTGGCGATTTTCTTGTGATTGATTTGGATGATCGCGACGGGAAGGACGGTTCCGCTGCATACAAGGCTATGGGTCTCGACCCGGAAGATGCGCTTTTCACTGTAGAAACACCGTCTGGGGGCGAGCACCTTTATTTTGAGAACTCGATTGGTCTCAGCATTTCACAAGACAATATCGCCCCGGGCATCGACACACGCGGAAAAGGCGGCTTCGTGTTTGCCCCCGGTGCCCGGACGGTCTTCGGGGAATACCGAATAAAACGGGGTGATTTGAACTATCTTCAACTTGGTTGTTTGACCGCTGTCCCTCAGCTAATTTTTCATGCACTCACGAAACAGAAATGCGAGAAGGAACAATCTGCACTCGGCGAGTGCGATCTAGACACGATCCGTGATGCACTGAATGTCGTGCCCAATGACCTCTACTATGGCGACTGGATTGAAACCCTAATGGCCGTTCATCACGCAACCGGCGGCGCGGAAGAGGGGCTTGCTCTCGCTCTGGCATGGTCTGCGGGCTACGATGGTTTTTCCATCAAAGAAGTCCAGAGTAAGTGGCGGTCATTCGGCAAATTCGAAGGTAATTCTATCACAAAAAAAACACTTTTCATGAAAGCGCGTGAGCATGGTTGGGACGACCCGCTTGCGCTCTTGACTGACGCGGATGTTGAGATTGGCGAGACGACTGATTTGCGGTCCGCTGGGCACGGGTCGCTGGATGCAGAAGCCCGCGAACTATTGGGGCTTCCGCCCTCGCGATTGAAATTTCTGAGCCCGACTGATTGCGAAACCCTGCCTACCCGGAACTATCTTATCAAGGGTCTGCTGGGCGAGGGCGACGTTGCCGCTGTCATTGGCGCACCGGGTGCGGGTAAATCTCTTCTGGCCCCTTATCTGGGCTATGCAATAGCGCAAGGCGCGGAAGTCTTCGGCTGCCGGAACCGACAGGGCGGCGTCTTCTACGTTGCCGCAGAGGATAGCCATGGCATGCGCGCGCGAGTTCAGGCACTCCGAGGTCAATACGGTGATGCCGATGCCTTCAGGTTGGTGGAAGGCGTCTCCGATCTATTGAGCGAAAACAGCGAAGACCTGAAGGCATTGCTGATCGCTGTTGAGGACCGGCGCCCGGTGCTAATTGTGATCGACACGCTCGCTATTGCCTTCCCAGGCTTAGAAGAGAACGAGGCGAAGGCGATGGGCCGAGTCGTTGCTGTAGCCCGTAGCTTGACCCGATGGGGTGCCGCCGTCGTGCTTGTCCACCACGACACCAAGGCCGGCGACGGGCTGCCGCGAGGTCACTCCATCCTGAACGGCGCGTTGGACCTGTCACTGCACCTGAAGCGCAACGGCAAGGTGGTCTGCGTCCGACCGACCAAGAACCGGAACGGCAGCACTGATCAGCAACTGGCCTTTCGCGTTGACACGGTCCAGATGGGAAATGACGATGACGGCGAGCCGGTCTTGACCGCGATCTGCGTGGAGGAGCACGCCACCGAACTGCAAAAGACAGGCAAGCCATTGGCCCGAAGTAAACGTGTCGCACTCGAAATCCTGACAGACTTGCTCCGGTGGCAGAGTAGTGTTTCTGAAGATGAGTGGCGGGCGGCGTGTATCGCCGATCCGAAGTTCTCTGCGGCGGAAACTGATAACGGAAAACGCAAGACATTCCGCGAGGCCCGCGTGGACCTTGCAGACCGAGAATTGATCGCACTTCGCGATCGGGGTTTTGTTCTGACGGAAAATGACCACGGGGCGCAGCCGGAGGACGACCATGAGATCCTGTGAGAGACGGGACTTTCAGGAAACACTTCCCCTCACGTCCCCGGCAAACCGGGAGATGGGCAGGGGACGGGACAGGACACACCCCTTAGAGGGGGTGTCCCAAGTCACCGCCCCTCAAATGCCATTTTGACAGTGTTGAGAAATTCATAAGGAGAGCCACGGCGGGGAAGCTGTTCGCTCGGGTCCTTCCCGAGGGAGGCTTGCTCCGGGGGGTGCGCCGAGCCCCAGTTTTCCATAGCTTTTGGGGCCTCTAACGATAACAGACCTATTTCGCCCGCCATGTATGGTTTCAGCATCTCGTGCCAGCTTGCAATCAAGGCTTTAACCATAGGATTGCTTCCTAGGTTTTTGGACCCTGCGCCATAACAGATCCAGTGGCTTCCTCGACGAGGTCGCTGGAGAAATTCATCCATCGGACTCGATGTCGTCGTTCTCACCCGCCGCTTCAACAGCAGTCTTCGCCACTTGTTCTGATTGCCAGTCCCCATAGGAAACGTTGGAGCCGCTGACCTTCCAAGACGAGCGACCGTTGTCGGGGCGCCCGTAAACCACCGCAGATGCCGCGCTTGGGCTATTGAACGCGACATCTTGCGCAAAGCTAAGAAGGCCCTTTTGCCCCGGGACCAGCTTGCCCGTCTTGATTAGCTGCGCGTGCCGTTTTGAATAGCTGTGGTCCGAAGTGCTCGACCAGGCACTCACTGCGTCCGATCCCTCCAGAACAATAAATTCCCCTTCGACCTCGCGGGCGCGCGCTTCCAACCCAAGCTTACTGTGGACAAACTTGAACAGTGGTGCGACTTCGATTTCTGAGGTGATTTCGTCCCCGGCGGAAACTACCTTGGTCATGGCTCTGTGCTGGCGAAGGAAATCAAACCCAAGGACCGGCAGGATGAGGCGAAGCTGGTCTATGAAGTACTCCATGTCGGACGCGTCGGCCTCCGGCAGGGCGACCGGCGGGGGTGCCGTGCTATTCTGAACACTGGAGTTGCCCACAGCGTTTGCGATAGCAATCAACCGCGCCTCTAGATAACGCGCATGCGCCTTAGTGATGTTCTGGTCTTTGCTGGTTACAACGCAAGTGCTCTCCCAGAAATCCTTGCCGGAGTCTCTGTTGTGCTGAACGAGACGCTTT
The DNA here is from genome assembly GCF_057221005.1 of Ruegeria sp. HKCCD7628. Classification (NCBI taxonomy): domain Bacteria; kingdom Pseudomonadati; phylum Pseudomonadota; class Alphaproteobacteria; order Rhodobacterales; family Roseobacteraceae; genus Ruegeria; species Ruegeria sp. HKCCD7628. Next base: position 87,931 of record NZ_JBWVBA010000004.1, on the reverse strand, counting down.
CGGACATTGTCGCTTTCACCGATGTAGAGTTGAAGGGTATCCGGGTCCTTAGGATCGCGACCAGTCAGGAAATAGATTCCGGTACGGTCAAGTTCCGAGCGTTTGAGGAAAGCAGGCAATCCATTCCGTGACCCGGATAGGACATGACCAGTCCAGTTCATTATCTCGGCCGTTGTCAGGCCGGACGCCGTGCCTTCGGCAAGAAACAATTTTACCGATCTCCCTAGTCGGGAACTCATGCTACAACCTCCATCGCCTTCTCACTCCCCCACGATACAAATTTCGCCCGACATCAGCATGAGTATTAGGAGGCTGTGGGTCGCCTCGAAACCGAGGTTCGGGCCGGATATGTACTGATTGTTCAACGAAGTTTATGCCATCTCATTTCTGACTTCCAATCATCTGCGAATTTGCGGGGGCGCAAGACGAAACCTGCAACCCGGCCTTTCTATCAACTATTTGCCAAAGTAAAGATAAGCGGTTTCGAAACAACCCGTAGGAAAGCAGTAACAGCCTTGGGCAGACGCAATGAGGATTCAGCGTTACCTAACTTGACAGACGCATTTTGCGCCATACTGGCAAACCATTATCCGAGCCGCCTTGGATATGCCCAAATTCTCATGTTAGCGTGCCGCCAAAGATACAGTGGGAGGATTCCCGCTCAAGAAAACAAAGATAAGAGCAGGCTGTATACTATGAGCGCAGATATTAAATCACTTAGTTCTTTCGTCTGGTCTATAGCTGAGCTGCTTCGTGGGGATTTTAAGCAATCTGAGTATGGCAAAGTAATATTGCCCTTTGTCGTGCTGCGACGCCTAGACTGCATTCTTGAAGAGAGCAAGCAGAGCGTCCTCGACATGGCCGCATCGCTGCCAGATGATATGGACGACGAGGCACGCGACACGCTGCTTTTTGGCTCTGTTGGTCAAAACATCCGCATTTACAACTTGTCCCACTTCACCTTTGCTTCGCTCAAGGGGCAGGATGCCAAAGACATCCATATGAACCTGCTCGACTACATCACCAAGTTCTCAGGCAACGTCCGCGACATCTTCCTCGACAAGTTCCTGTTCACTGATCAGCTAAAACGGCTGAACGATGCCGGGCTGCTCTATCAGGTGTTCGACCGCTTCACCCAGATTGACCTGCACCCCGACGCGATCTCTAACCTTGAAATGGGGTATCTGTTCGAAGACCTCATCCGCCGCTTCTCGGAGATTTCAAACGAGACAGCAGGGGAACACTATACCCCGCGCGAGGTCATCCGTCTCATCGTCTCGTTATTGCTCATCAACGACAAGGACGCGCTGACCGGCTCTGGCGTCATCCGGCAGGTCTATGACCCGGCAGCGGGCACAGGCGGGATGCTGTCAATTGCTGAGATGGAGATGAAGGCGCTCAACGACCGCATCCGCGTCGAACTCTTCGGGCAGGAACTGAACCCCGAGTCCTTCGCGATCTGCAAATCCGACATGCTGGTGACCGGGCACAACCCCGAGAACATCGCCTTCGGCAACACGCTGACCCAAGACGCCCACGCTAACAAACGCTTCCATTACATGTTATCAAATCCGCCCTATGGCGTGGACTGGAAGAAATACGCTGACCCCATCAAGGACGAGGCTGCAGAACTAGGCATGGGCGGGCGCTTTGGTGCAGGCCTGCCGCGGATCTCGGACGGACAGCTGCTCTTCCTACAGCACATGATCTCGAAGATGCGGAACGATGAGCAAGGCTCGCGTGTTGGTATTGTCATGAATGGCTCACCGCTTTTCACGGGCGGGGCCGGATCCGGCGAGAGTGAGATACGTCGCTGGATGCTTGAAAACGACTGGGTGGAGGCTATCATCGCGCTGCCCACCGACCTATTCTACAACACCGGCATCCAGACATATGTTTGGCTGCTCACGAACCGCAAGGACACAGCCCGGCGCGGCAAGGTGCAGCTGATTGACGCCAGTGGTGAGCGTTTCTGGAAGTCCATGCGCAAGTCCCTCGGGTCCAAGCGTCGCGAAATTCCGATTGAAGCCTGCGATGAGATCGCCCGCATCTACGCTGAGATGTTGAACGGCGACGGTGACTGGGGCGAAGTTTCAAAAATCTTTAAGACGACCGACTTTGGCTATCGTGAAATTCGGGTGGATCGACCGTTGAAACTCGCCTTTGCGGTGACCCCCGAGGGACTTGAGACGGTGCGCGAGGCCAAGCCATTTCAAAAACTTGAAGAAAGTGAGCAGAGCCGCGTTCTGGCGGCGTTGGAGGCCCTTCCTACCGATGAACGTTGGATCAACCGCGACGACTTCGACAAGGCACTCACAGCGGCGTTTAAAGAGTCTGGCCTCAAGGTTGGAGCGCCGGTTAGAAAGGCGATCCTTTCGGCCTTGTCGGAGCGTGATGAAGACGCCGAGGCTTGCGCTGACAGCAAGGGCAACACTGAACCGGACACCAATCTGCGCGATCACGAATTGGTGCCGCTGAATGAGGACTGGCGCGATTATGTGAGACGTGAGGTCCTGCCCTTTGTCCCGGATGCCTGGGTGGATGAAACTCACACCGATGGGCAGGACGGCCACGTTGGGCGTGTCGGGTATGAGATCAACTTCAATCGCTATTTCTACAAATACGTTCCACCCCGTCCGCTCGACGAGATCGATGCCGAGTTAAAGGAGCTGGAGGCAGAGATTGCAGATCTGCTTCGGGAGGTGGTTGAGTGAGTTTCGCGGTTCATGAAGACTGGAAAATGGCGTTCGGAGAATTTTCTAGTTGGTATCGCGTTCGTGATCATTTTGACCTGATAAACGGCTAGGTATCGTTGTTGGGATTCGATGGATGCAAAGCCACGATGATATAGTTGAGTCGTTCAGCCTTAAAACGCAAAGCTTTGAAGAGCTAAGCGACGCAGTCGTCAACTGGGATCAGGAGTATGACCAGTTGTCGGGCGGTCAATTCGAGGGTGGCCTCAAGCTGGCGCAGGTTAATGAGTCCCAGATCCTCAGAATTCGATGGGGACAAAAAATTCGCTACCGTGGAACAGCCCCAGCTGGGGCTTTTGCCTTTGCTTTGCCGTTCGATCAGCAAGGAGATGCAAACTGGATCGGCCAGAAAGCGGGCGTGGACACAGTTCTCATGCAAGCACCAAACAAGGCCGGCGATCTGATTTCCTCCAATTTCTACGACGCGCTGGTGCTCGGAGTTCCTGAAAACGACGTGTTCCGGATTTCATCGGCGCTATCTGGGAAAGGCGAAATCAGTGGCAACTTGCATGGGGCCTCAACCCTTTCGACGGCAGGTGCAGCTTCTTTACGCCATCAGGGACAATCGCTCATTGACCGGGCTATCTCAGATTTTTCCGACGACAGAGCCGCTCTTAAGCGTCTCTCCGATCAGTTTATCAAGTTGTTCCTTTGGGAGCTGGTGAAGTCAAATGGCGGCGGCCTAAAGGAACACCGGGTTTCCAGACCGGCCAGACTGGTGGGGGACGCAACAGATCTGGTTCTATCCGACGTGACCGGAAACATAGGATTGACCACTCTTTGCGCTCATTATGGTGTCAGCCTTAGGACACTTCACTATGCATTCAAAGATGTCACGGGCCTTTCAGCTGCGACCTGGCTGCGACGCATGAGGCTCAATAGAGTGCATCGCGAACTGCAAGGCGCGATCTCGAATGGGGCTACAATAGGCAGCGTGGCCGCGACTTACGGCTTTCACCATCAAGGGCATTTCACGAACCAATACAAGCGGCTGTTCGGCTGCCTGCCATCGGAAACACTGCATCGCAATTAGACGGAAGTTTAGTCTCAAAAACCCAGTCTCAAGAGATGTTTGCAGATTTTGGATAAGAATGATGCGTGATTTTGACAGCCAAAGAGGCCACCATTGTCGAGTAGTCTGATGGTTGCGCAGCGGCGCCTTCAGCCACAAGAATTCCGATCAAATTTTTTAGGAGAGATACATGAAACTTCTTACCAATCATTTATCGGCGGCAATTGCCCTCAGCCTCATTGCGGCGGGCGCCAGCGCCTCCAAGGCCCATGCAAATGAGGACACTGTCTCAACGGAGCTTCCGCCATTGATGCAGCAAATCAACAATGGCAACTGGCTTGAGGAGTCTGAGGCGCAGAAATTGGTAGACGAACTCTACTATCATAGAGCGATTCAGGCCTACTACGACATGTTACCGGCAATGAACACCATTGGCCTGCGCGATGGGTCTGAGGCAGTGTTTGGAGCGGGCTACAACGTCATTCCGATCTGGAAAGAAAGAATGGACTCCCGCGCCTGGGTTCCGACACCTAACGCTGACGTTATTTATTCAATGGGTTACGCAGATCTCAAAGAAACCGGCCCATTGGTTGTTGCGGCTCCACCCAATACAGTGAGCATGCTCACAGATTTCTTCCAAGTAACGTTGACGGACGTAGGCGCCGCTGGTCCAGATGGCGGAAAAGGCGGACTGTATCTCCTTCTTCCACCCAACTACGATGGCCCGGTTCCGAATGGCGGGTATTACACGTTCGAGTCTCCGACATACAACGTGTTTATCTTCTTTCGCACAATCATGAAGCAGGGTGATGGTGGTCCAGATCCCTCCGAGGCGGTCGCGACGGCGGAACAAATTCGTATTTACCCACTTTGGGAAGTGGAGAAGGATATTCCGGCAATGGAGTTCCCGAACGCCTCGGGCAAGCGCCTCAACATGATGTATGAAACCGATTTCGACTTTTGGACGAAAATGAAAGAGTTCGTGGACCATGAGCCTTACTCGGCCATTCCGCCGGCTACTCGCGGTGTTTTGGCTTCCCTCGGCATCAAGAAGGGTGAGCCATTTAATCCAACTGCCAAGCAAATGGAATCCTTGAACAAGGCGATGGAAGTTGCACCAAAGATGATCTTTGCCTCCAGGCAGGTCGGTCGACCGGATGGCCGTAACTTCTATTACTATGACAGACAGTATGAACGCGTTTGGTCTGGAGCTACCGCCGAGTTTATGCAGGACGGCTACCTCGACATCGACCAAAGGGCTGCCTTTATGCAATTTGCATACAGCACGTCACCAGCAATGGTTAAACGCGTTATCAATGGTGGTGCAAAATATCCGGTTACTGCCAGAGACGCGGACGGCGAATTCTTGAATGGTAGCCACCACTACAAGCTACATCTGCCGGCGGGTATTCCGGCGAAGCTGTTCTGGGCAGTAACGCTCTACAACGTAACCGATGGGACGATGCCGGAAACTGACCAGTTCATGCCGTCTATCAATCAATTCAACGATTACGAGAAGAATGATGATGGTTCGGTTGATCTCTACTTCGGTCCGACGCTGCCAGACGGCGCTCCTGAGTCCAATTTCATCAAGACCGTTGAGGGAAGAAACTTCCTGACAGCTGTGCGACTGTTTGGAACGGGTATCGAGTTCTTCGACCAAACTTGGAAACCCGACGATGTTGCGAAAATTGACTAATTTTCAAATCGTTGGATAAAAAAGTTCTGAAAGCCCGCAGGGAACTGTGGGCTTCCTGGACAACTGTGATCGCAGCGCACCAAGGAATCTGACCTTTCACAATCGCGAAGTATCTATTGCTCTCGTGGCAACCGGCAGAAAAGCAATTCCTCGTCGAATCCACAACATTTTGTAGCTTTCTGAAGTTGACCACAAAATGACACCCCCAACGAGGCGTCGGGGGCACAACTTAAGTGAACGGCTGGCTGTCTACACCCGACGTAGGGGGCAGACTGCTCCAATAACGGGTGAAGAGTTTTCGCAACTTCTGAACTCTCGCGACGATAAGACCCGTAGCGAAATATTCTCATATCTCAGCCGGGGGCGCGACATTGGGTTCGATCAGGTGATTGTCGCGGATCCTAGGAGCGGCGCAGAAGATGATGGGCAAGAAATGACATTCTATCTGCCTGAGACTGCCGCAGCGGACATGAATGTTATCGACGAGGGAACGCTTGTTCAGGACGACGGCGCACCCGCGTACAAACTTGTGGGCAACGTCCAATTGGCTGCGCCCGCCGACAATGACCCCCGCAACCCAATGCGAACCAAAGACGCCGTCGACGTGATGCGTCCAACCATCGTAGGGGTGTTCGGCGATCAGTTCCCTTGGTCATACGCGCATCTGCGAAAAGCAGCAGAACACCTTGGGTTCTGGGACCAAGCGGTTGGCGACAAGACGAACACCGGAGTGGAGCCAATCACTGGAACGACGCTCTACTATGGAAGGGGGCGCGAGGCGGTGATGCAGTTCGCGAAACAGACCCCCGACGACTTTGTAGAAGTGGTTGGCTCGAAACAGACGCAAACAGTCTGGAAACAGCAGCACGATGTTGCGGCCTTAGAAGCCGAGCAAGAAGGTTGAAGCTGAACACACCATACGCCAACTTCAAAAGCTCTTTCCAACGGATAGTCCCGCAATGACCGAAGTACGAAAACGCAAGAAACGTGAGATTATGCCGCCGCAAAGGGAATGGCCGCCGATACCTTTAGAACCTACCGATACCGAAGACCAAGATAATACTATCGTTTCTCGTCTACCTGGCCGCAACGGGTTGGCAGGAGCCGACGATATTGTCCAATGGCTCGCGCAGTTAATGAACAAGAAAAGTGTTTCATACGATCAGCTTTCACACCTCTCAGGCGTTCCCTCCCGGACTATCAAGAAATGGTTCAGCAGCGACGAAAAATCTCGAACTATTCCCAAACTCAATACTATCCAAGCTTGCTTCGAAGCGTTGGGCCAATCGCTCATCGTCAGTCCGCCAAGTGTTCAGATTGGAAACGGCCAGAAGTTCTATCCAATTGACAACTTCCGTCGGCAACTCTTGGAAGATTGGCTAGACCAGTCGGCCAGATCGAGAGGTGTATCCGTTTCCGCCTTAATCGAAGACTTGGAAACCAATCATCGCAGGGCGATCGAGAACCAAACGAAGGGTTATCGGAGGCGAGAGTTGTAAAAGTGCCTTTTAGGGCACCAGAAAACACCGAAGAAATACTCCATGTTTTGCTCAGAACGCCCAAGAAGCTTTGTGAGGCCCGCATAGTGAGTAAGAAAACCCTGCCAAATACAGACATTCGCCCCCCTTATATCCGTGAGCGTCAGATCGTATCCCGCTTCGGAGTTTCACGAGGCACCCAGTATCGCTTGCGTCGGCGCGGCATCTTTCCGCGAGGGATACGGGTGAGTCCACGGACTGTAATATATTCTGAGCCGGAGATCATCGATGCGCTGGCCGCATTGGCTACGGATGCGAAGAGGTAAGTCAATGGCCACCGCCTCCCAAGTACGACACAGGGTCTTGCCGCCGCCTTGCGCAAGGCTGCTGTCACGTGGAGAGGCATCAGCATATGCCGGGGTTAGCCCGAATACTTTTGACCGCATGATGGGCGATGGCCTGATGCCCGGCCCCAAGCGTGTGTATAATCGCGTGCTTTGGGACGTGCGTGCGCTCGACAGTGCGATTGATGCCTTGCCGGGCGACCAAGACTCGTCAGATGCTGGCGGTTCCGACATCAATGAATGGGACTGACCAATGAAACAACTCCGAAGACCGCCCAAATACTGTCAGGGCTTTGAAGACAGACATGGCAAGATGCGCTGGTATTATCGCCGCACGGGCTATCCCCGTGCTGCATTGTCCGGTTTGCCATGGAGTCCCGAGTTCATGGCCGCTTATGAGCTGGCGGCCCAAGGCGAACGCATGGACGTGGGCAGGACCAAGAGCAAGCCGGGGACCATCACCGCACTGGTGGCTAGTTACTACCGCACGTCCGACTTCACCAACCTGTCCGATGTAACAAAACGCACGTATCGCAACATCTTAGAACGGTTTCGAAAGGAGCACGCAGACAAGAGGGTGGCCTTGCTTCAGCGCCGGCACATTCAAAGATTGGTGAACGAAAGGGCAGGAACACCATCCGCTGCGAACCGCCTCTTGCGAATGATCCGCATCCTTATGCGTCACGCAGTTGAAATGGGCTGGCGTCGCGATGATCCGACCATAGGCGTGCGCAAGCTGAAAGAAAATACAGGGGGCTTCACTACTTGGGAGGATGAACACATTGAACGTTTTTTGGCGCATCATAAGCCCGGGTCTCGGGCGCATTTGGCGTTGATGCTTTTGCTCTACACGGGGCAGCGCAGGGCCGATGTGGTGCGCATGGGGCGGCAACACGTCAGAAACAATGTGCTGACGATCACGCAGCAAAAGACGGGCCAGCAAGTTTCGATCCCGATACACTTTGAGCTGAAACGTACCCTCGATTCTTTGCCGAAAAACAATTTGACATTTTTGGTGTCCGACCGAGGCGGCCCGCTGAAGCCCGAGAGTTTCACCAATTGGTTCAAGCGCATGGTTCAAGACGCCGGACTTTCTGGCTTGTCAGCTCACGGTCTGCGCAAGGCAACTTGTCGAATGTTGGCAGAAGGCGGATGCACACCGCATCAAATCATGGCTATCAGCGGTCACAAAACCCTGTCCGAAGTCACCCGTTACACTGTGGCCGCAAGCCGCGCGCAACTGTCTGAGGACGCTATGGCATCAATGGGTAAGGTCAAAGAAAGAACGTAAACTGTCAAACCTCATACAAAAGTTTGACAATTCGCTCTGTAAGTATCTGACTATTTTAAGTGAAATTTGGAAATGGTGGGCGACCCTGGAATCGAACCAGGCGTGCGTCTCCGCGAGGGAGTTACAGTCCCCTGCCACACCTTGCGGCCTGTCGCCCACTGTCAGGCGTTGCACCTGACGTGGAGGCGTGATTACTAGCGCCTTAAACGAGCGTCAACAGGAAAATACTGCTTTGGCGCAGGAAACCGAATTCCCGGCCAGGAGGCCTAAGAAATGAAGAAACCCAAGTGGGTCGTTGAAAAGGAACAGGCGCGCAAGGCGGCCGCTTCTGAAACTGTATGGCTGTTCGGCTTGCACGCTGTGCGCGATGCCCTGATGAACCCCAAACGGCAGAAATTGCGCCTAATCGTGACCCGGAATGCCCGCGACAAGCTGAACGAAGCCATTGAATTTGCAGGGATCGAGGCTGAAATGGTTGATCCGCGCAAGTTTACTGCTCCGATTGACCCCGGCTCGGTGCATCAGGGGGCCGCGCTTGAGGTAAAGCCGTTGGATTGGGGCGGGCTGGCCGAAAACTGTATCGGGCGTGAACATCCGCGTGTCATTCTGCTGGACCGTGTGACCGACCCGCATAACGTCGGGGCGATTCTCCGCTCGGCCGAGGTTCTGGGGGCCAGTGCGGTTATCGGCACCCGTCACCACTCGGCGCCGGAAACCGGTGCCTTGGCCAAAACGGCCAGTGGAGCGCTAGAGCGGCAACCTTACCTGCGCATGCGCAACTTGGCCGATACAATCGTTGAGCTGCAGAATATGGGTTTTCTGGTCCTTGGTCTGGACGGTGAGGCCGAGCAGACGATTGAGGCGACGCTGGATAGTAAGTTCGACCAACCGGTCGCCTTGGTGCTTGGGGCCGAGGGGCCGGGGTTGAGGCAGAAAACCAAGGAAACCGTTGACCACTTGGTGAAAATTGACGCGGCAGGCGGCTTTGGATCGCTGAATGTCTCAAATGCGGCCGCAATTGCCCTATATGCTTCAAGGCATAGATAGACAGGAGAGCGCCATTTCCACCCCTTCGAAAATTGTCACCTGCTGCTATTGCGGCACCCGAGCTGCGCTGGTCCTGAAAGGTAAGCAACGCCACGAGCTAAGCTGTTCAAGCTGCGGCGCACCGTTGCACGACCTCAAAATGGTGCCGAAGCGCAAGCTGTCCGACATAAAGCCGGACCGCCGAATCGAAAAACAGCGAAAGACCAAAAAGAAGAAGAAAAAGAGCGTCTTTTCACGCGTGTTCGACGAAGCATGGGATGTGATCGAGGATATTTTCGACTAGGGCGTTTATTCACCCACGCGCGATCACATCCGCGTTAATTGGGGTTTCAGCGGCGTTAATCAATTGCATCTTGATACCCTGACTTCCTAATGAAGACCTTATGAAGATGTACCGACGTTTCCTATTGGGCGCGATAACCGCCTCTATGCTTGCTCCTGCTGCGTTCGCGCAGCATTTACCCGTGTTTTACAAGACGGATGGCGCAGCCATGGCTGGGTATGATGCGGTGTCGTATTTCAACGGCGATGCCCCTGTTCGCGGCCGCCCAGAGTATTCTGTGGTGTGGAAAGGGGCCGAGTGGCACTTTGCGACACCTGAAAACCGTGATGCGTTCGAAATGAACCCGCGTGCGTACGCGCCTCAGTTCGGAGGATACTGCGCTTATGCAATGGCTCAGGGGGAATTGGTCAGTACAGACCCGAACCTGTGGCAGGTGATCGATGGACGCCTTTACCTGACGCATTCGCCAGCGATCGAGCGTATGTGGGAACAGGATACAAGCGGATTTATTCGAATGGCCGAGGCAAACTGGCCTGTTATCCTCTACGAGAACTAGGCGAATTTCCGCTTTTCGTGATCTGTCATCACAAAAATGCGCTCCCCCTCTTTTTTTTAGCCAGGACATGCTTAAATGTCACAGTGACCGCGGAACGGAACTGCCGCGGGTCATTTCACTGTCCCTCGTTCCAACACCTTGCGCCCGGGTTATTACCTGGGCGCTTTTTTCTTTGATGGACTGCGCATAGGGTGGCGGCATGACTAAATACACAGACGCATTTCTGTCGAACATACTTAAGCGCACGAAAACTGTGGCCGTGCTTGGTGTTTCGATGAACCCGGTCCGGCCCAGCTATTATGTTGCTCGCTACTTATCGCTCAAGGGGTACACGGTTATCCCGGTCAATCCTGGGCATGCGGGAAAAGAGCTGTTTGGCACCAAGGTTCGGGCGTCTTTGTCAGATGTTCGGGAATCGGTCGATATGGTTGATATTTTTCGACGGTCCGAGGCTGTCCCTCCGATCGTTGATCAAGCACTGGATGCGTTTCCGGAATTGGGAACCATTTGGATGCAGATCGGTGTAGAACATGCCGACGCTGCAGCAAAGGCGCAGACGCGCGGTGTTGATGTGGTGATGAATCGCTGTCCCAAGATCGAATATCAGCGCCTTTTCGGCGAGCTGCGGATGGGTGGGTTCGCGACCGGGGTGATCTCGTCCAAGCTATAAGCTATTCGCCTGTATAGGCGAGGAGCTCGCCGTATTGTTCGATACGCCTTTGTGCCAACACAACCTCGCGCGGGACCCAGTCATATCGGGTGTCCTCGCTGAAGGGTGACCAAAAAAGAGTTCCGCCGTACCGCCAGGGGTCCAGAATGATTCCGTCCTGCATCCCATCCTCTGAACGACTGATAATCGCGGTGCTGTGGTCAATTCGCAGCGGGTTATCAGCATTGGCGATGGCCCGGTGCATCTTCAGGGTTTTGAAACCCTCTTGGTTCAGACGCTGCTCGATATCCTCGGCCCAGTGCCAGCACAGTCCGCGCGGCTTTAGGCCCTTGTTGACCTTGGCATTGTGGATCAGCGGGGGATCGGTGATCTGGTATTCCTGCGCAAGCTGCGCGGTATAGGCATAGGTGATACGTGCGGCGCGGTCGGCCTCGGATGGATCAATGCCAGGCCCCAGATTGCGGATTTCGGTGGCCAGACGTTGCACCTCGTCCCCGGTCTGGGGCGGAAGGCTGGCACAAGCAGTCAACGCCACAAGGGCCAATAGGGTGGCCAAGGTTTTGATCATCTGCGGGCCCTTTGATCCGTTCGGTGTTGAAACCCGATCATAAAGGCACGTCGGCGAAAGCCTAGCCCTTTGGCCTTGCAGCTTTTTCGGAGATGCCGCTGATACCTTGACGGCGGGCCAGTTCGGCCAACACATCATCCAGCGCCACATCGCGCGCGGCCAACATGACCAGCAGGTGATACAGCACATCCGCTGCCTCGGCTGTCAGCCCGGCTTTGTCGTTCTTGACCGCTTCGATGATGGCCTCGACGGCCTCTTCGCCGAATTTCTCGGCGCATTTCTCGGGGCCTTTGGACAACAGCTTGGCCGTCCAACTGCTGTCGGGGTCCGCCCCCTTGCGCGAGTCGATCGTGGCGGCCAGATCGTGCAGGATACTCATGTCAGCCTCATGGGGATGCCGGCGGCGGCCATATGCTCTTTGGCCTCGCGGATAGTGTATTCGCCGAAATGGAAGATCGAGGCCGCAAGAACCGCACTGGCCCCACCTTCGGTGACGCCTTCGACCAGATGATCCAGATTGCCGACCCCGCCCGAGGCGATCACCGGCACGTCCACAGCATCAGAAATGGCGCGGGTCAGCGGCAGGTTGAACCCCGCCTTGGTGCCGTCGCGATCCATTGATGTCAGCAGGATTTCACCCGCACCCTTGGCAACGACGGTTTTGGCGAACTCGACCGCGTCGATACCGGTGGGCTTGCGGCCGCCATGGGTGAAAATCTCCCACTTGCCGGGGCTGACGGTTTTGGCGTCAATGGCGCACACGATGCACTGACTGCCGAACTGATCGGCGGATTCGGCGATCACATCGGGGTTGGCCACGGCGGCCGAGTTGAAGCTGACCTTATCCGCCCCGGCCAATAGCAGGGCACGAACATCGTCCTTGGTGCGTACGCCGCCGCCAACGGTCAGGGGGACAAAGCACTGCTCGGCCGTGCGTTGAACCACGTCGAACATGGTACCGCGGTTTTCATGGGTGGCGTGAATGTCCAGAAAACAGATCTCATCCGCGCCAGCCTCATCATAGGCCTTGGCCGATTCCACCGGATCGCCCGCATCGCGCAGGCCAACAAAATTGACGCCCTTGACCACGCGGCCATCAGCGACGTCCAGGCAGGGAATGATGCGTGTTTTCAGCATGTCGAAGTCCTTTGTTGGCGCACCTCTAACGGCAAAGCCCCGCCGATGCCAGACTTGTGATTGTGATCTCCCGCGAAGCCGTGGAAATTAGGGATGAAATTCATGAAAAGGATTATCGAGATGCGACATCTTATTCTGGCTTCAATACTCACATTCGGAGGGGCACTGTCCGCCATGGCAGACGACATCATCAAAGTTGAGACAAATAAATCCGTGGCCGAGGCGCTGGACGCGCTTGAGGCTGCTGTCGGCAATGCAGGCGCAACCGTCTTTGCCCGTGTCGACCATGCCGCCGGCGCCGAGAAGGTGGGTACACCGATCCCGGCCAATCAGGTGCTGATCTTCGGCAACCCTGCACTTGGTACACCCGCCATGCAGATCGACCCGCGCGCCGGGCTGTTCCTGCCGCTGAAGGTTCAGGCTTATGAGGACGCCAACGGGCAGGTTTGGTTGGCCTATGAAGACCCGAAAGAGACCTTGGAGGATCTCAATGGTGTCTCTGATGCCCCAGTCATCGAAAAGATGCGCGGCGCACTGGCCAAACTGACTGCAGCGGCCGCGCAATAAGGTTCTGCCACGCCGGCGGGTGCGTGGCGATACCTCTCAAGTTTTGGGATGGCGGCGATTTGTGATAGAATTGCCGCATTTCAAAGCACATATTGGGAGGTTTTTTATGAAAATTGCCTTACAAACAATCAGCGCAGCAGTGATGTGTGTCGGGGTGTTTACCACCGGAGCGTTTGCGCAAGATTTCATGTCCAAGTCAGAACTTTTGGCAACCCTACCCGGGTCAACAGTCCGGTCTATTTCTAATCAGGATGACAAGACGCAGTGGGCACAGGCATACAGCACTGGTCGCAAAAAAGGTAAACTTGCCGGTAATTTCGGGGGAAACTCCTACGACGGCGAGTGGTATGTTGATGGCGATAAGTGGTGCGAAAAGACCGGAGACTGGACGGGTTGTTTTCAATTCATAAAAATCAGTGAAACGGAGCTGCAGCCATACAAAGATGGGCAGCCCCGGAAACACACATGGAAGCTGGAATAACCGCCGGTCGGCTTGATTACGCGCCGAGCGTGGCAAGCGCTTCTTTCAGATCAAGCGCCCCGTCGTACAGCGCACGGCCCGAAATGGCACCATTCAATTCCACGCCACAATCGCGCAGGGCGATCAGATCATCCAGCGAGCTCACTCCGCCCGACGCGATCACCGGAATGGACACGGCGCGGGCGAGGGCGGCTGTGGCTTCAATATTCGGGCCCTGCATCGCGCCGTCGCGGTTGATATCGGTGTAGATGATGGCCGCGACGCCCGCATCCTCGAAGCTGCGGGCAAGTTCGGTGACCTCGACATCGGTTTCCTCGGCCCAGCCTTTGGTGGCGACCATGCCGTTGCGGGCGTCGATACCCACGGCGACCTTGCCGGGAAACTCACGCGCGGCTTCGCGGACCAGATCGGGATTTTCGACCGCAACGGTACCAAGAATGACGCGGGCGAGCCCTTTGTCGATCCAGGTTTCGATTGTTGTCATATCGCGGATGCCTCCACCTAGCTGGGCGGGGACTTTGCATGCCGACAGGATCGCCTCGACCGGGGCGGCATTGACCGGCTCGCCGGCGAAGGCACCGTTCAGGTCGACCAGATGCAGCCACTCGCAGCCGGCTTCGACAAATGCTTTCGCCTGGGCGGCCGGGTCGTCATTGAACACAGTCGCCTTGTCCATTTCGCCACGCAACAGGCGCACGGCCTGGCCGTCTTTGAGGTCGATGGCGGGGTAGAGGATCATGATCGGCGGCCCTATATCAGTGTTACACGCGGGGGATATCGCACAAGCGGGGCAGGGGATGCAACGCGACGCGGGGTCATTCTTGCCCGACGACATAAGGCGCGACAAAGTGGCCTCATAAAAGGGAGAAGATCATGAAATCTACATTCATTGCAGCAGCGGCCTTTTCTGTTCTTTCTACGGCAGCGCTGGCAGACCCGGTCGACGGTCTTTGGAAAACCGAGCCCGGAGATGAAGGCAACTATCTGCACGTTTCGATCCAGCCCTGCGGCAGTGCCATCTGTGGAATCATCGATAGCGCGTTTGACGCCTCGGGCAATCAATCGTTGAACTATGAGAATTTGGGTAAACAGATGATCTGGGATATGCAGGCGCAAGGGGATGGCGCTTATGGTGGTGGCAAAATCTGGGCCCCGGACCGCGATAAGACCTACAGTTCAAAGATGCAACTGGACAGCCAGAACAAGCTGACCGTCAAAGGCTGTGCTGCGGGTGGTCTGATCTGCCGCGGCCAGACTTGGACCCGCGTTCAGTAAAGGATCAGGGCTTCCACGTCAGGAAGTTGCCGATCATGCGCAGCCCCACATCCTGGCTTTTCTCAGGGTGAAACTGCATTCCAACCATCGTGTCACGGCCAATCACGGCCGTGACGTCCCGCCCATAGTCCACATAGGCCAGACGCTGTGCTGGGTCCGCGACCCGCAAGTGGTAGGAGTGGACGAAATAGGTGTGATCGCCGGATTTTATCCCGTCAAACACTGGGTGATCGCTTTCCAGAACCAGATCGTTCCAGCCCATGTGCGGGACTTTCAGCGCGCTGTCTGACGGTTCAATCCGCACCACATCGCCCGCAACCCAGCCCAGACCATCAGTATCGGTGTATTCATGACCTGTAGAGGCCATCAGCTGCATCCCGACGCAGATGCCAAGAAACGGACGGCCTTTTTGCTCCACCGCCTCAACCATGGCGTCGTGGATGCCCTTATGGCCGCGCAGTTCGGCGGCGCAGGCCGGGAAAGCCCCGTCGCCAGGCAGAACCAGCCGGTCGGCGCGCGCGACAACATCTGCGTCCGCGGTCACGACGACCTCGCCCGCATCCAATTCCCGCGCCATCCGCTGAAACGCCTTTTCCGCCGAGTGCAGGTTGCCGCTTTCGTAGTCAATGATCGCTGTCAGCATCTACAGCGCGCCTTTCGTGGATGGAATCGCATCCGCCTTGCGCGGGTCGGTTTCGACCGCGAGTCGCAGGGCGCGGGCGACGGCCTTAAAGGCAGCTTCGGCAATGTGGTGGCTGTTGAAGCCGTGCAACTGGTCGATATGCAGGGTGATGCCGCCATGGGTGGACAGCGCCTGAAAGAACTCACGTACCAACTCGGTGTCGAACGTGCCGATCTTGTGCGTCGGCAGGTCCACGTTCCAGATCAGGAACGGACGGCCCGACAGGTCAAGCGCACAGCGCACCTGCGCGTCATCCATCGGCAAGTGGCATTCGCCATAGCGCCGGATGCCCTTCTTGTCGCCCAATGCCTGCGTCAGCGCCTGACCCAGCGCGATGCCGGTGTCTTCGACCGTGTGGTGGTCGTCGATGTGGTAATCGCCCTTGGCGCGGATCGTCATGTCGATCAGCGAATGACGCGCCAGCTGGTCCAGCATATGATCGAAGAACCCGACGCCGGTCTGGTTGTCATAGGTGCCGGTGCCGTCCAGATTGACCTCGACCGAGATTTCGGTTTCGGCGGTCTGACGGCTGATCTTTGCGCTGCGCATGGGCGAATTCCTTTTGCTACAGGCGCGCTTATAGACGGGGAAGGGCGCGCATATCCAGACCGCAAAGGCGCATTCGCCGTAAACTGTTGCAGGGGATTGCACCCTGGCGCGCCTCGTGCCAGCTTGCGACCAACACGAACCAATAAGGCCCGGCCCATGTCCACCTGCGTTTTCATCCAGATCCGCTGCAAACCCGGCACCACCTATAAGGTGGCCGAAGACATCGCCCTGCGCGAAATTCATTCCGAGCTTTATTCGACCAGTGGTGAATACGACCTGCTGCTAAAGCTCTATATTCCGGAAACTGAAGATGTGGGTCATTTCATCAACGAAAACTTGCTGGTGATTCCTGATATCGAAAGATCGCTGACCACGATGACGTTCAAGGCGTTCTAACCCAACTCAAACGTAGTTACCCCGAAAACCCGACTCAGGTCGATGTCCGGTTCATGATCGGAATACATGCGCGCTGTTTCGAACACTTTCTTTAACTCCAACTGCTGCGCCATCGCGATGGCGGCATCGTTGGGCTGGGGCATGTCGACAAAGACATCGTGATCGCGATGATCTACGGGAATAGCGGCGAGCAAACTGGCCAAAAGCGCCTGAGCAATTGCGGCGTCATCGGCAAAAAGCGGGCCGACTTTGTACCCCGTTTTGCAGGGGCGAAGGGTGGCATATCCTCTGATCTGACCATTTTCGGTGTAGACGCGTGAGATGTGGGAGTAGGCGCTTAGCCAGCTTTGCAAAAATGCGTCCCGCGCTGCCGGGAATAGCTGTCGGTCGTAGGCTTTAAGGGCGTCGGTGGCTGTCTTTATGGGCGCAACCCCATTGCCCAGAACTTGACCCAGTTTGGGCAAGACCTGTCGAACGGGGGCGCCGAAGCGGAAATTGTTGTAGGCAAAGGTGAACCCTGATTTCCGGTAATTATCCTGTTGCTCGACCACGCCATCCAGCCCCATGTTGCGGCCTTCACAATGGGCAAGTGCGTGTCTGGCTATCTCGAGACCGTGGCCGTGATGTCGAAATTCGGGCCGAACAATGTAAAAGCCAAGGAACGAAAAAGCGTCGTCATAGTTCACGGCCGAGACCGACGCGATCATCTCACCATCCAGAAAGCCGCCCAGAAATCCACTTGGGTCTGTTGGGCGAAAACACTGAGCGTCGTGCACGCCGGGGTTCCACCCTTCGCGGCCGGCCCAGTCAACGGCGTGTTGCAATTCATCGGCGGTCAGTGACCTGATACTATATCCTGACATGTTAAAATCCTGAAACTTGTAACGATAACACCTACAACGCCAACAGAATGGCGTAACAATCGGCAGGTGGCCAGAAAAGTTTCAAGAATTTGGTATCTGGAGCGGGCGAGGCGATTCGAACGCCCGACCCTAACCTTGGCAAGGTTATGCTCTACCCCTGAGCTACGCCCGCATCAGATACTATGTTGGTCCGAAGACCTCTCAATGGAGCGGGCGAGGCGATTCGAACGCCCGACCCTAACCTTGGCAAGGTTATGCTCTACCCCTGAGCTACGCCCGCGCCGTTGAGTGAGGAGGGATGTATAAATTCCCGCGCAGGGCTGCAAGCGGAAAAGCACAAAAAGGTGCAAAAATATTTCGACGGAAATGCGCTGCTGAAGTGTTCAAGACATAGAGCAACGCAAAACAACAAAGATGGAAACGAGGAAATGAAGCGGGTAGCAGACATAAAGACGGCTCTATTGGCCGGTTTGATCGTTTTAAGCTGTGCACTGAGTGTGCGGGACGAGGACAGGCTTGGAAAGGCCGAGCCTGACCTCGGGCAATTGCCTAGGGTTGAAACACGTGTTTTGACCGGCTGACCCGTGTTGCGGTGATCAAAAGGCCAATATCAGATTCGAGATAGCCGCCACCAGAAGGGCTGTAAACGTCAAAACCATACCGAGTTGGCGTAGGATAACGATCTGAGGCGTCTTACCGAATCCGTAGGCATGCAGCATGCGTCCGGACAGCAAACACAGCCCCAACAGATTGACCATCAGGCCGCTCGCCCCCTGAAGCTCGACCATGGCGATCAGCAGCAACCCAAACGGAGCATATTCTGCAAAGTTGGAATGGGTTCGTACCGCTTTAAGCATCTCGCCGTTGCCCGAGTCGCCATACGAGATCTTTTGGCTCCGGCGGGTACTAATGACCCAGCCGCTGAGAGCGACGTAGATGATCGCCAGCAGCGCAGCGTAGATAGGTGTGATAGACAGCATGTTTTCCCTCCCGTTTGCAAAGCGACGGGCCGCCCGGATGTCCGAGCGGCCCGAAGGTTGGGAATTAAACTAGATCGTTCACTCAAGTTCGACCAGTAGGTCCTTAGCGTCAATCTGGCCGCCGGGCTGCACGTGGATCGCCTTAACGGTCGCGTCACGCTCTGCGTGGATGCCAGTTTCCATCTTCATGGCTTCGATGGTCAGCAACAGGTCGCCTTCCTTCACCTCTTGTCCGGCAGTAACGGAAACGGTTGCGACGACGCCGGGCATTGGTGCGCCGATGTGGCTGGGGTTGCCGGTTTCAGCCTTGGGGCGCGTCTGTGTCGACGACGTGACAAGACGGTTCGGCACTCGAATTACACGCGGTTGGCCGTTGAGTTCAAAAAAGACCTTCACTTCACCTTTTTCGTCGGTCTCACCAATGGCCTGACACCGAATTTCCAACGTCTTGCCGGGGTCGATCTCGGCCGTGATTTCTTCGCCCGGTTCCATTCCATAGAAAAAGGTGCGCGTGGGCAGGGTGCGAACCGGACCATAGGTACGGTGGCGGCCCATATAGTCCAGGAAGACCTTGGGATACATCAGATACCCGTTCAGATCCTCGTCATCGACCTCTTTGCCTTCCAGTTGCTTCGACAGCTCGGCGCGGGTGGCTTCAAGATCGACGGCAGGTACATCCTTGCCGGGGCGGTCCGTGTTGGGGGCCTCGTCCTTGAGGACCTTGTGGATGATGGTGTCGGGGAACCCGCCCGGAGGTTGGCCCAGGTTGCCGCGCATCATGTCCACGACTGAATCAGGGAAGGCCACATCCGAATCCGGGCTTTCAACGTCAGCACGGGTCAGGCCCTGGCTGACCATCATTAGCGCCATGTCACCAACCACCTTGGACGATGGTGTCACCTTGACGATATCGCCGAACATCTGGTTCACGTCGGCATACATCTGAGCGACCTCATGCCAGCGTTCCTCCAGCCCCAAGCTGCGCGCCTGCGCCTTGAGGTTGGTGAACTGACCGCCGGGCATTTCGTGCAGATAAACCTCGGAGGCCGGAGCCTGCAGGCTGGACTCAAACGCCGCGTATTGGCCACGAACTGCTTCGAAGTAGTCACTGATCTCGCGGATGGCCTTGATGTCCAACCCGGTGTCACGATCCGTGTGGCGCAGCGCCTCGACCACGGTGCCCAGCGTCGCCTGAGAAGTGTTGCCCGAGAAGCTGTCCATCGCGCAATCCACCGCGTCCACGCCCGCCTCGGACGCGGCCAGAATGGTGGCGCTGGCGATGCCCGCGGTGTCGTGCGTGTGGAAGTGGATCGGCAGTCCGACCTCTTCCTTCAACGCGCGGATCAAGATCTTGGCCGAGGCCGGTTTCAGCAGACCCGCCATGTCTTTCAGGCCCAGAACATGCGCGCCCGCGTCGCGCAGCTCTTTCGCCATGCCGACATAGTATTTCAGGTCATATTTGGCGCGATCCGGGTCCAGAATATCACCGGTATAACAAACGGTGCCCTCACAGATTTTGCCGTTCTCAACCACCGCATCCATGGCAACGCGCATGTTCTCGACCCAGTTCAGCGAGTCGAACACGCGGAACACGTCGATATTCTGCGACGCCTGACGGACGAATTCCTGCACCACGTTGTCGGGGTAGTTGGTGTAGCCAACCCCGTTCGCGCCACGCAGCAGCATCTGGGTCATCAGGTTCGGCATCGCTTCGCGCAGGTCACGCAGACGCTGCCACGGGCATTCCTGCAAGAAGCGGTAGGCCACATCGAATGTCGCTCCGCCCCAGCATTCGACCGAGAACAACTGCGGCAGGTTGGCCGCGTAGGTCGGTGCCACCTTGATCATGTCGATTGAGCGCATCCGCGTGGCCAACAGCGACTGGTGCCCGTCGCGCATGGTGGTGTCGGTGATCAGCAACTGGCGCTGCGCCTTCATCCAGTCTGCGACCGCCTGCGGGCCTTTCTGTTCCAGCAGGTTGCGGGTGCCCATTTGGGGTTCCCCCTTCAACGCGGGGGGCTTGGCCTCTTTCAGGTCGGCGCGGGGTTCGGGACGGTCCTTGGTCTCGGGGTGCCCGTTCACGGTAATATCCGCGATATAGGTCAGAACTTTGGTGCCCCGGTCGCGGCGCCGCTTGAAGGCAAACAGGTCCGGCGTCGTGTCGATGAACTTGGTGGTGTATTCGTTCGACAGGAAGGTCGGGTGCTTCAGCAGGTTGATAACAAAGTCGATATTGGTGCTGACACCGCGAATACGGAACTCGCGCAGCGCCCGGTCCATCCGCGCAATCGCAGCCTCAGGCGTGGGCGCCTTGGCCGTGACCTTGGTCAGCAACGAGTCGTAATAACGCGTGATCACCCCGCCCGCATAGGCCGTGCCGCCATCCAGACGAATGCCCATTCCGGTGGCCGAGCGATAGGCGGTGATGCGGCCATAATCGGGGATAAAATTGTTCTGCGGATCTTCGGTCGTGATCCGCGTCTGCAGCGCGTGACCGTTCAGACGCACGTCGGACTGGCTGGCAGCGCCGGTTGCTTCGGCCAGAGTTTTACCCTCGGCGATCAGGATTTGCGCCTGCACGATGTCGATGCCCGTGACCTCTTCGGTGACGGTATGTTCGACCTGTACGCGGGGGTTCACTTCGATGAAGTAGAACTTGCCGGTTTCCATATCCATCAGGAATTCGACCGTGCCCGCGCATTCATAATTCACATGGGCGCAGATTTTGCGGCCGAGTTCACAGATTTCCGCGCGCTGTTCGTCAGACAGATACGGGGCAGGGGCGCGTTCCACGACCTTCTGGTTCCGGCGCTGAACCGAGCAGTCGCGTTCGTACAGGTGGTAAATCTCACCGTGCTTGTCGCCCAGAATCTGCACCTCGACATGGCGGGCACGGGTGATCATCTTTTCCAGATAGCCTTCTCCATTGCCAAAAGCGGCCTCGGCCTCGCGGCGGCCTTCCAGTACCTTTTCTTCCAGCTCTGCCTCGGATTCGATCGGGCGCATCCCGCGTCCGCCTCCGCCCCAGCTGGCCTTCAGCATCAGCGGGTAACCGATCTCGGCGGCCTCCGCGCGGATCGCGTCCATGTCATCGCCCAGAACCTCGGTTGCCGGAATGACCGGAACGCCAGCTGCAATCGCAACGCGGCGGGCGCTGGCCTTGTCGCCAAGGGCGCGCATGGTTTCAGCTTTCGGTCCGATGAAGGTTATGCCGTTCTGCACACAGGCATCCACGAAATCGGGGTTTTCCGACAGCAGGCCGTAACCCGGGTGGATCGCGTCTGCGCCGCATTCCTTGGCGACGCGGATGATTTCATCAATCGAAAGATATGCAGCCACCGGGC
Source organism: Ruegeria sp. HKCCD7628 (assembly GCF_057221005.1). NCBI lineage: Bacteria > Pseudomonadati > Pseudomonadota > Alphaproteobacteria > Rhodobacterales > Roseobacteraceae > Ruegeria > Ruegeria sp. HKCCD7628. The sequence goes on along the minus strand of NZ_JBWVBA010000004.1, from coordinate 65,956 downwards.
CCATGCCTTCGCCAATGCGATACGCCTCATCCGCCTTAAAACGGTGCAGGCCCAGCTTGTCCTCTTCGGCGAAGACAGCGACGGTGCGTTTGCCCATCTCATTGGCTGCGCGCATCACGCGAATGGCAATCTCGCCGCGGTTGGCGATCAGGATCTTGTTGAAGTCGGTCATTTGCGGTCCCGGTCTTTATGGTTTGGCCGTGTTCATAAGCGGACAATACGCGCACGTATATCAGTCGTTCTGGGTAGAACCGGCATGTTAACGCTCGCAAACGCCCTATGTTGGCGCTAACGTATTACACGTGCCGCGCCGCAGCATCAATCTGAGATATTGCAGGTGGCAAGTGATCTAGAGATTCTGCCCCCAGCTGACCCATATTCGCCAGCAGATCTTGCCGCAGAATGTCTATCGCATGGTCAGGGCCATCGACGCCTAGGGCTGCGAGAGCATACATGAACCCACGCCCAAGCATGACCAAATCTGCGCCCAGTGCTTTCGCGCGCAGAATATCCAGCCCCCCTTCGATGCCGCTATCGAGTATCAGTGGCAGATCTGTCGCGGCACGAATGGCTGGTAGCGCCTCGATACTTGCGGGGGCGGCGTCGAACTGTCGACCACCGTGATTGGATATCCACAAGGCGTCGACACCCGCCTGTTTCAGCGGTTCAGCATCCTCGGCACGCATAACCCCTTTAACTATGAAAGGACCATCCCACGCATCGCGCAGCCATCTGACATAGTCCATGTCCGGCGACGTGCGCAGTAGATACCCAACATGCGCTGTCGGAGGGAGATTGCTTGAATCGTCGGTGTACTTGTCCAATGTGCGCATCCGCGGTGGCCCGCTACGCGCCATGGCAAGGGCCCATGCAGGCCGTTGAATGATTTGTGCCAGCAAGCGGGGGGTCAGCCTGGGCGGGTTCGTAAGCCCCGAACGGATTTGTCTTTCCCGTCGAGACGCCACCGGCACGTCCGCAGTCATTACCAGCGTTGAGAATCCGGCAGCTTTGACCCGGTTGAGCAAATCCATGCGGATGTCTGGGTCCTTTGGGGGGTAGAGTTGAAACCACGCGTCATCCCCAATGTGGCCGTCCAGGTCTTCGGGGCTTTGGGTCGCAACGTTTGAGAGGGTAAAAGGCAGGCTTGCCGCCGCGCAGGCCCGCGCCAAAACCCCCTCGGCGTCGGGCCAGATCAAGCCCGCCATTCCGATCGGAGCTACACCAAACGGGAGCGGGTAACGTTTCCCCAAAAAATCGGTGCCGGTGTCACAAGATATCGTTCCGTGCAGGATTGAGGGCAAAAAGCCAATACGATCCAGGGCGGCGCGGTTTCGGTTCAGTGTTGCTTCGACTCCGGTACCGCTGTCCAGGTATTCCCACACGAAATGGGGGATTCTGGTTTTGGCCCGACGCTTCAGATCTTCGATGCTGGGATATCTGCTGTGCAAATCCATACGGATTGATCGTGGTTGGCGTCTGATTCGGCAAGAAATTTAGGACTTTGCGCTAATTTTGGCGATGGAAGGTGTTGTAACGCCAGTCTGATCCCCGCGCCCAGAGCTCGGATCAATCTTTCCGGCAACCTGAACCTGATTGCGGCCTTTGTCCTTGGCCTCATACAGCGCATCATCCGCCGAGCGCATAAGATCCTGCGGCATGGTTCCATGCGCCGGGTAATTGGCGACACCCACAGAAATCGTTATGCGGGGTAGCGATTTTTCACCGTACCGCACGGTAATACCTTCAACCGCCTGGCGCAGCTGTTCAGCGCGGGTCATGGCATCTTCCTGAGTATTGTCGGGCAGGATCAGCATGAACTCTTCCCCACCGATCCTGCAGGCGATCTCATCCCGGTCACACTCTTGTTCCATTGCCGATCCAACAGCGCGCAAAACCATATCTCCGGCGTCGTGCCCATGAGTGTCGTTGAACTTTTTGAAGTGATCCACGTCCACAGCAATCAGGCTGAGCGGAGCGCCTGTTTGCTGGCTGCGGCTAATGGACTTGCGCAACGTCTCGGTCATGTGCCGCCGGTTGAACAAGCCGGTCAGCGGGTCCCGCACTGACTGGTCATGCAACTGGTCGCGCATCCGAACGTTGGCGATTGCCATGCTGATTTGCTCTGCACATAGCTGCGCCAGTTTGCGGCTTTTGTGAAAGCACTTGTCGCGACCTTCCAGCGCCCGCAGATGCAGCAGACCAACCGTTTCGCCGTGGGCCAGAATCGGGAAGCAGAAGTAAGGACGGCCATCATGGGGCTCGGCATGTTCACATACAAAGTCAATCTCGGACGCACCGAATTCATAGGTTCGCCCCCGACGCAGGCCCCAGCATCCTTCGGGGTGGATGTGAGACTTATGCGTGCCACCATTCCAACTGGCACACCCATCCAGCACATCGCGTGAGTTCGAGTATACATACACACTGCCCTCTGCCTCGGGCAGGATGTGGGTCATGAAACGCGAGACCATGTCGAACAGCTCGTCCAGAGACCGGCTGGATTGCAGCCATTCATTCAACTCGCCCAGCAAACGGACTTCTCGGGCCAAACGCAATTGTTCGTCCATAAGCTCACGTTCCTTGGCTGCGCGCCCGCGAAGGCTTTGAACCTGACGGCGGTTAGAGCGGAACACGACCAATGTCACGACACTGAACGCAAGAAGGGCAACAGTGCTGAGAATAAACAGAGACAACCGCACGCGATCGATGAACAGGTTCCTGACATCCGTAATGTCCGAATAGAACTCAATCGCGCCCAGAAAACGACCGTCTCGAATGATCGGAGTGTAGATTTCCGCAACGTGGCGTGTTTGCGGGCCCGAGGCGTGAATAGCGTCGCCATCGAAATCCTCGACCTCGGATAAAGGTTTTTCTTCGTGTTTATAGTAGATATTGCCCTGTTTGATTACGGTGTCAAAGTACGGTTTGGAGTTCACTGACCCTAGGTCGGAGGACCGTGAAGACCAGAAGACGCGATCATCTGCGTTGAACAGTTTGAAACGATAGATGTCGGATGTTGCGGGCAAAAGCTCAAGAAACTCCTGATCATGGCCGCCGACGAATCCTGTTTGGAACGTGGCTTGAACATCCTTCAGGTGCGATGTCACTTGTTTGCCGAGCTGCGTGGCTTCTTTTCTCAGGTCCGCTTCAAGCATACGGTCCACGACCGGAGCAGGCACCGCGTATATTCCCCAGCCAGAAAACGCGGTCAGGGACAAAAGCGTCAGCACAATGGCCGCCAATTTCAGCCGATATGACCAGCCTGGTTTAAGTTTTTGTTCCATGATCGCGCTCCCACAGCTTTGAATTCACTATCGAGTGCGCTTTTTTGAGCAAAGGTTAACGCGGGCCGGCAAAATGCACAGCTGTTGAATAGAATTGCTTATAGTTCAAACGGCAAATCTTGGCGAACAAGGGGTGAACAAACCCTTTCCCTCGGGCCTTATTCGGCGTAGCTTGGCACGATGAGCAGTTTCGATGAAATGGACGCCTTTGAAGGCGCATCCCTGTCCCAGCGCGCCATGGTTGCGCGCCCCGCACCTTATCTTGATGAACTGAACCCGGCGCAGCGCGAAGCGGTTGAGCGTCTGGATGGGCCGGTTCTGATGTTGGCCGGGGCGGGGACCGGCAAAACCAAAGCACTCACGGCGCGGATTGCGCATCTTCTGACCAAGGGGCAGGCGCGGCCGAATGAGATTCTGGCCGTGACATTCACCAACAAAGCCGCGCGCGAGATGCGTGATCGCGTGGGTCGCCTGTTGGGCCAACCGGCCGAGGGGATGCCGTGGCTGGGCACATTTCATTCGATCTGCGTCAAGCTGCTGCGCCGCCATGCGGAACTGGTGGGTTTGAAATCGAACTTCACCATTCTGGACACGGATGAACAGCTGCGCCTGCTCAAGCAGTTGATCAAGCTGGCGAATATTGACGAGAAACGCTGGCCCCCGCGAATGTTGGCCGGGATCATCGACGACTGGAAGAACCGCGCGCTGACGCCCGACAAGGTGCCCGCTGCCGATGCGGGGGCGTATAACAGCAAGGGTATTGAGCTTTATGCCCAATACCAGACCCGCCTGCGCGAGCTGAACGCCGTCGATTTCGGCGATCTGTTGTTGCACATGGTCTCGATCTTTCAGCAGCACGAGGATGTGTTGCAGCAATATCAGCGCTGGTTCCGCTATATTTTGGTGGACGAGTATCAGGATACCAACGTTGCCCAATACCTGTGGCTGCGGCTGCTGGCCGGGGCGCATAAAAACATCTGTTGCGTGGGCGATGATGACCAGTCGATCTATGGCTGGCGCGGGGCCGAGGTTGGCAATATCCTGCGGTTCGAAAAGGATTTCCCCGGCGCGTTTGTGGTGCGGCTTGAGCAGAACTACCGATCGACTCCGCATATTCTGGCTGCCGCCTCGAATGTCATTAGGGGCAACGAAAACCGTCTGGGTAAGGAACTGTGGACGGCCGCAGAAAATGGCGAAAATGTTCGCTTGATCGGCCATTGGGATGGCGAGGAAGAAGCGCGCTGGATCGGCGAGCAAATCGACGACCTTGTTAACGGGAGTTCTCCTGTTGCTAAACGAAGACAAAACTCTCGATCAGATCAGATGATGAGGGAGGTTGAGCGTCTCGATGAACTGGGTGCATTGAAGGGGCTCAATAGAAGAGAGGATGTCCTCGATAGGTTGAAGCAGAATAAGAGCTTTTTGGCAGACGATCATCGGAAAAGTCTTATCTGGGAATTGACGATGAGGCAGCAAGAAGGTCGATCACTGGAAGCGGCTTTCCCGAGATTCTATCTGGATGAGATCGCCATCCTTGTCCGTGCCTCGCACCAGATGCGCGCGTTCGAGGATCGGTTTCTGACCATCGGTTTGCCTTATAAGGTGATCGGCGGCCCTCGGTTCTATGAGCGGATGGAGATCCGCGATGCCATGGCCTATTTCCGGCTGGTGGTCAGCCCCGGTGACGATCTGGCGTTCGAGCGGATTGTGAATACGCCCAAGCGCGGTTTGGGCGACAAGGCGCAACAGACGATCCAAATGACCGCGCGCGAAAATGGCGTGTCGCTGGTCGATGGGGCACGGATTGCGGTCGACAATGGGCTGATCAAGGGCAAAGGCGGCAAGGCTTTGCGAGAGCTGATCGAGGGGCTGGCGCGCTGGAATGCGATGACGCGCGGGCCGCGAATCGAGGTCGAGGATGATACGGTCATCGACGACGGCGCGCCGCTGCGGTTTGGTGAGCCTGAAGTGTCGCATATCGAACTGGCGCAGATCATTCTGGATGAATCCGGCTATACGGCCCACTGGCAGAATGAAAAGACGCCCGAGGCGCCGGGGCGGTTGGAAAACCTCAAGGAACTGGTCAACCAGTTGGATAATTTCGAGAACCTGCAGGGGTTCTTGGAACATGTCAGTCTGGTCATGGACAATGAGCAGGACGGCGACGGGGCCAAAGTCTCGATCATGACGCTGCACGCGGCCAAGGGGTTGGAGTTTCCTGCCGTGTTCCTGCCGGGGTGGGAGGATGGGTTGTTCCCCTCGCAACGCTCGATGGACGAATCCGGCCTGAAGGGTTTGGAGGAGGAGCGACGGCTGGCCTATGTCGGTATCACCCGCGCTGAAGAGGTCTGCACGATTTCCTTCGCGGCCAATCGGCGGGTGTTCGGGCAGTGGCAAAACGCGATGCCATCGCGATTCATCGACGAGTTACCCGAGAACCATGTAGAGGTGCTGACGCCTCCGGGCCTGTACGGCGGCGGGCAGGCTACGGCCAGCATCGAAACCCGCGCGGCCGAAGCAAATGTCTATAACTCGCCGGGCTGGAAACGGATGCAGGCGCGGCAGGGGCAGTATGGGATGTCTCAGCCCAAAGAAAGCCGCAATACGGTGATCGATGCGACGGCACTGGTGAGTTTCACGCTGGGTGAGCGGGTATTTCACCAGAAATTCGGCTATGGCGCGGTGATCGACATCGAAGGCGACAAGGTCGAGGTCGATTTCGACAAGGCCGGGGTGAAGAAGGTCGTATCGCGATTCCTGTCGGCTAAGGACGACGTACCGTTTTAATCAAATGGAATGTGCCTGACGGCACATGCTCGAATCTGCGAAGGCGCCCGGTTCTGACCGCGGCGCCTTTTTTGCGTTCAGAAAAAGAAAAACGGCGGTTTCCAGGGAGGAGGAGAGGAAACCGCCGTTCTTTGCAACATCGAGACAGGGAGGAGGAGAGTCCCGATGTATCCGAATCCGGGTTTGATCCCGGTATGTGTAAGTCGCGACGACACCAGGGAGGAGGAGAGGTGTCGTCGCGCTCTTTCAACATCAGGGCAGGGAGGAGGAGAGCCCCGATGTATCTGTTTCCGGGTCTGATCCCGGTATCTGTAAGACGCGGCGACGTCAGGGAGGAGGAGAGACGTCGCCGCGCGCTTTCAACACCGGGAAAGGGAGGAGGAGAACCCGGTGTGTCACGTTCCGGCATTCAGGGCCGGTATAATCTGCGGCGACACCAGGGAGGAGGAGAGGTGCCGCCGCTGAAATACAGGCCCTAAAGGGAGGAGGAAGGACCTGATCTCGGTTATGTCGGTGCGCTTAGCGTGCGCAGTATTCTTCTGCCGCCTGCATCGCGAGGCGACGGATCATCGACCGGTGTAGGCCAAGATCAGCCAGTTCGCGGTTCGACAGCTCGGACAGCTCGTTGACTGTCTGGCGATAGATGCGATAACGGGCGTACCGGGTTTTTGCGGCTTCAATCAGAGAAGCCAGGCCGGTTGCCGGTGCGCCTTTGAGCGCTGTCTGATGTGTTACTGCTGCCATTTGCTTAACCCGATATGTCTCTTTGCTGCCGGATCGTTCCGGCGTTTGCTTGAGACTGAAGATAGGCGAATGCTGCGATTGCACAATAGCTCACGTCGTCAATGCTGCTATGCGGCAAGTGCATAGATATCAAAGCGTTGTAAGATATCTGCCAAAAGTGCCTTAAAAATAAGGGTTTTCACGATTTACAGTTTTCGCCACAAGTGTCACCTTGATTGCTTGCGCATAAAGTTTGCCCCAACTTTCATCGCCATTTCCTGAAATTTGTGCGCTTTGAGAGCGCCCTCGCTCGTTGAAAAAGAGAAGAATCTTTTGGGGGAGGGGTAAATGGGAAACCATGGGTCTTTCTGCAGACGATGATAATCAGCTCGTTTTCAGACGCTGATTCGCGGTTTCTAGGGCGTGTTTGAATGGCGATCACCCAAGAATCCGCACATTTTGGAAAAAAGTTGGGAAATCGTGGGACATAGTGGGTTCAGCTTATATTTATCTATATATCGTAGCTAGGCGCGATATGGACACTTTTTCTGGTATGCTTTTCCTGTTTGCGTCTATTGAATTCCTCCTTATAGTGGGCCTTCCGTGATGACATGCCTGAATTTTTTATTTGATTTCCATGAATTCCCATGGCATCCCTTATACATCCGATGAGGACGAGGCACATGGGGCACCAAACGACCCCGAACCAATAAAATTCAGGTTTCATACAGGCATCTCGCTTTCATCAATCAAGAGATCCGGCGCGCGGGCGAGCAGACATCCCCCCCAGGTGGCGCGCGCAGCTGGACTTCCCGCTCAGCGGGCCAATGCGGCGGGTTGATCAGTGGCAGCAGATCAACCCGCCGTTTTTCATCCGGGGGAAACGTGAAGTTCAAGTGGGGCGCAAGCGAAAGGGACAGTCGTCTTGGCGCGCAGGTTCAGAGGTGAAAGCCACCACAAGGTGGATACGAAGGGCAGGGTGTCGATCCCGGCCTCATTTCGCCGTGTGCTTGAAACTTCGGACCCGAACTGGCAACCCGGTGATAACCCTGAGCTTGTGATAGTCTACGGCGATCATCGTCGAAAATACCTTGAATGCTACACAATGGAAGCGATCGACGAGGTCGACGCCAAGATTGATGCTTTGCCGCGCGGATCTATGCAGCGCCGGATGCTGCAACGCATGTTCCACGGTCAGTCCCATCCGACCAACGTTGATGAAACGGGTCGTCTGGTACTGCCCGCCAAGCTGCGCAACAAGATCGATCTGGAAGGCGAGGCTTTCTTTATAGCCGCCGGCGATACCTTCCAGATTTGGAAGCCCGAGACCTATGAGGCTGAAGAGCTGGCAAAGGCGGAAGAGTGGTTGGACGATCTGCCCGATGACTTCGACCCGATGGTCTATCTTGATGGCGTCGAGGGGGCGTAGCGGCATGGCCGACGCTCTGACCCCTTCGGACAAACCTCATATCCCTGTTTTGTTGCGCCCATTGCTGGCGGCTGTGGCGCCGGTCTCGGGCGTGTGGTTGGATGGTACGTTCGGCGCCGGTGGGTACACAAAAGGTTTGCTGGAGGCGGGGGCTGAGAAGGTTATCGGTGTGGACCGCGATCCGTTGGCCTTTGAAATGGTCGCGGATTGGGTTGGTGACTACGGCGACCGATTGGTGATGCAACCCGGTGTGTTCTCACGCATGGATGAGTATGCACAGGATTTGGACGGAGTTGTGTTGGACCTGGGCGTGTCTTCGATGCAGTTGGACCAGGCCGAGCGTGGGTTTTCCTTCATGAAGAACGGCCCGCTGGATATGCGGATGAGCCAGGAGGGCGAAAGCGCTGCAGATCTGGTCAATGCCGCGTCCGAGGCGCAGTTGGCTGATATCCTGTTTCACTTTGGAGAAGAGCGCGCCAGCCGCCGCATTGCCAAGGCCATCGTCAAGGCGCGTGCGGAGGAGGCGATCACGACGACCCTGCGTTTGGCCGAGATCATCGAATCCTGCCTGCCGCGCCCGAAGCCGGGTCAATCGCACCCGGCAACGCGAAGCTTTCAGGGCCTGCGAATTGCAGTAAATGCGGAATATGAGGAACTGTTTCAGGGTCTTATGGCCGCCGAGCGGGCTTTGAAGCCCGGAGGACAACTGGCAGTGGTGACGTTTCATTCCATCGAAGACCGTATGGTCAAACGGTTCTTTCAATCGCGCGCGGGAAAGACCGGGCGCGCCAATCGTTACGCGCCTGAAATCACGCAGGACTTGCCGCAATTCACGTTGAAAACGCGCAAGGCGGTGGGGCCAGACGAGCAGGAATTGCAGGAGAATCCGCGTGCGCGCTCGGCCAAGTTGCGTGTTGCTGTGCGGACTGAGGCTCCGGCGGGGGAAATTGAGGCCCGCGCCATTGGGATGCCGCAAATCGGGGGAAGGGCAAAATGAAGAGTGTATTATATGTGATGACTGCGCTTTCGGTATTTGGGTTGGCTTTGTGGGCCTATCAGGAAAACTACCGCACGCAGCAGGTTGTCAAAGAGACACAGAAGCTGCAGCGTGAGATCGGCATGGCGCAAGTTCGGCTGGCGGTTCTGAATGCAGAATGGGCCTATCTGAACCGCCCGGACCGGTTGCGTGAACTCGCCGACCTGAATTTCGAACGTTTGGGCCTGCTGCCTCTGCGAGCAGAACAGTTTGGGCGGGCTGACCAGGTCTCTTATGCCGAAGATCCCGATCTGCCGATCGTTGATCCGATCGAACTGCAGGCGATCACGAACATTCAGGCGTTTGGCGAGGTGCAAATCCCATGACCCGGACACCGCTACGCCCCTTAGCCCGTATCCTTGACGCCCGCGCCCGCGGCGAAAACCCCAAAGCCATCGAGCGCGAAAATATCCGCCAGCGTCACGAAGACATGAAAGACCGCGCCCGCGCCCGCGCCGAGGGGCGTCTTTTGGTTTTGGGCCTGTTCTTTTTCTGTGCGTTTTCGGTAGTTGGTTTTCGCATGGGTATGCTCGCCACCTCCGAGGCGCAAGAGCCGCTGGCCAGCACGCCCGGTGCCGCCATCGCCATGCAGCGCGCCAATATCGTCGACCGTGAAGGACGCATTCTGGCGACCAATCTGGATACATACTCGGTCTATGCGCAGCCGCCATTGATGATCGACCCCGAAGCCGCCGCTGATCAATTGGTGGCGATCTTCCCCGATCTTGAAAAAGAACGTCTGGTCAAGGATTTCACCGGCAATCGTAAATTTCTGTGGATCAAGAAACGCATCTCGCCCGAGCAGAAGCAGGCTGTCCATGACATCGGCGACCCCGGCATCCTTTTCGGCCCGCGTGAGATGCGGCTTTATCCCAACGGCAAACTGGCCGCGCATATTCTGGGCGGCTCGGGCTTTGGTCGCGAAGGCGTCAGCGCCGCCGAGGTAATCGGTGTCGCGGGCGTTGAAAAGCAATTCGACGATTATCTGCGTGATCCGGCCAACGGCAACAAACCTCTTCAACTGTCTTTGGACCTGACTGTTCAGGCGGCGGTCGAACAGGTTCTGTATGGCGGCATGAAAATCATGAACGCCAAGGGGGCCTCGGCCGTTCTTATGAACGCCCATACGGGTGAGGTCGTTTCGGCAGCCTCGTTGCCGTCTTTTGACCCCAATGACCGCCCCCGCCCGCCAACTTCGGGGTTTGATCCCTCGGACAGCCCATTGTTCAACCGCTACGTGCAGGGCGTGTACGAGCTGGGCTCGGTCTTCAAGATTTTCACGGCGGCGCAGGCGGTTCAGCTTGGGCTGGTGAATTCCGAGACGATCATCGACACGTCGGGCCCGATGCGGATCGGTCGCTTCCCGATTGGCGAGTTCAACGGCAAAAACTACGGCAAGATCAGCGTGGCGGATGTGATCGTCCACAGCTCGAACCGGGGAACGGGGCGGCTGGCGCTGCAGATCGGCGCAAAACGGCAGCAGAATTTTCTGCGTTCGCTGGGTATGTTCGATTCGACCCCGTTTGAAATTGTCGAGGCCAAGGGCGGCGAGCCTTTGAAGCCCAAGAAATGGGGCGAACTCAGCACGGTTACGATCTCTTATGGCCATGGTCTGTCGACAAGCCCGATGCATCTGGCGGCGGGCTATGCGACGATTGCCAATGGCGGGCACTATGTCAGCCCGACGATCCTGCGCAAAAATGGGCCTCAATACGGGCCGCGCGTGATGTCTGACAGTGCAGCGCAACAGGCGCAGCGGATGTTGCGCAAGGTTGTCACCGACGGCACCGCCAGCTTCGGCGATGTTGCAGGCTATGACGTGGCGGGTAAGACCGGCACGGCTGATAAGCCCAAACCACGTGGCGGCTATTATGATGACAAGGTGATTTCCACCTTCGCGACAATCTTCCCGGCCTATGATCCAAAATACGTGCTGATCGTCACGCTGGATGAGCCATCGATCGTCGCCTACGGCGAAAAGCGCCGCACGGCTGGCTGGACAGCCGTGCCCGTTGCTGCCGAGCTGATCGGGCGCATTGCCCCGTTGCTGGGGTTGCGACCTCGGCTTGAGCCTGAAGCGCGCGCTGCTATAACGCTCACCTCAAATTAGACCGTCCGACAGAGGGTAGGGCATGGGCACAAGACCAAAAACACTCAGCCAACTGGCCCTGACCGCACGCGGAGGCGCGAATCCCGAAATCACCGGTCTGGCCGTAGACAGTCGCGAGGTGCAGGAGGGCTTTCTGTTCGCTGCCTTGCCCGGCACGCGGGTTCATGGCGGCGCGTTCATCCAATACGCCCTGCGCATGGGCGCGGCGGCGATCATGACGGACGCCGAAGGGGCCGAGATTGCAGCCGATGAACTGGCCGCATCAGACGCGGCCTTGGTCGTCGTCGAAGACCCGCGTCAGGCGCTGGCCGGTTGTGCCGCACTATGGTTTGGCGCGCAGCCACAGACCATTGTGGCCGTGACCGGGACCAATGGAAAAACCTCGGTCGCCACATTCGTGCGCCAAATCTGGATGGAGCTGGGCCACGCCGCCGTTAACCTTGGCACCACCGGGGTCGAAGGCGCATGGACTGCCCCTCTGGCCCACACCACGCCCGAGCCGATCACGCTGCATCGCTGTTTGTCCGAAGCTGCCGCAAATGGCGTGACCCATGCGGCGATGGAAGCTTCCTCGCACGGGTTGGAACAGCGCCGTCTGGACGGGGTCCATCTGGCGGCTGCGGGATTTTCGAATTTCACGCAGGACCATCTGGACTATCACGAGACGTTCGAAGCGTATTTCGCCGCCAAGGCTGGTCTCTTCGACCGGGTTCTGCCCCAGGACGGCACAGTCGTGATCAATATGAGCGACCCCAAAGGAGCCGAGGTCCGCAAGATCGCCAAGGCTCGTGGACAGGAGGTTCTGACCGTTGGTCTGGGCGATGCCGATCTGTGCCTGATGAACCAGCGTTTTGACGCGACCGGTCAGGATTTGCGGTTCTCGTGGAAGGGCAAGGTGTTCCAAACCCGCCTGAACCTGATCGGAGGGTTCCAGGCCGAAAACATCCTTCTGGCCTGTGGTTTGGTGATCGCGGGCGGGGAAGAGCCTGAACGCGTGATTGAAACTCTGCCGCATCTGACAACCGTGCGCGGTCGAATGCAGCTGGCCGCCACGCGCCAAAACGGTGCGGCGGTGTTCGTCGACTATGCCCATACGCCGGATGCTGTGGCCACTGCCCTCAAGGCGTTGCGCCCGCATGTGATGGGCCGCCTGATTGCCATTGTTGGCGCAGGCGGCGACCGCGATGCAACCAAGCGGCCTTTGATGGGGCAAGCGGCAGCAAACCATGCCGACGTGGTTTTTGTCACCGACGACAACCCGCGTAGCGAAGACCCCGCCACCATCCGCGCCGCTGTTCTGCTTGGCGCGCCCGAGGCGACTGAAGTTGGCGACCGGGCCGAAGCGATCCTGCGCGGCGTCGATGCGCTGCAACCGGGCGATGCTCTGTTGATCGCGGGCAAGGGGCATGAGACCGGCCAGATCGTTGGCGATCAGGTTCTGCCCTTTGATGATGTGGAACAGGCCAGCATCAGCGTGGCCGCGCTGGACGGGAGGGTAGCATGACGCTCTGGACTGCGGCTGAGGCGGCCGAGGCTACCGACGGGCGTGTGACCGCCGACTGGGTGGTGAATGGCGTGTCGATTGACACGCGCACTTTGCAACCGGGCGATCTGTTTGTGGCGCTGAAAGCGGCGCGAGACGGGCATGATTTCGTGGCGCAGGCGTTGGAGAAGGGGGCAGGGGCCGCTTTGGTCTCGCGCATCCCCGAAGGCGTGGCCGAGGATGCGCCGTTGCTGATCGTCGACGATGTGCAAGCGGGGCTGGAGGCGTTGGGCCGAGCCGGTCGAGCCCGCACGGATGCGCGTGTGGTTGGTGTGACAGGAAGTGTCGGCAAGACTTCGACCAAGGAAATGCTGGCCAATATTTTGGAAACGCAAGGAAAAACCCACGCCAGCGTCGCCAGCTACAACAACCATTGGGGCGTGCCGCTGACCTTGGCGCGGATGCCACGCGACACCGAATTCGCCGTGATCGAGATTGGCATGAACCACCCGGGAGAGATCGCTCCGCTGGCTCAGCAAGCCCGCCCGCATGTGGCGCTGGTGACGACCGTGGCGGCCGTGCATCTTGAGGCGTTCGAATCGGTCACAGGTATCGCCCATGAAAAGGCTGCGATTTTCGAGGGGTTGGAGCCCGGAGGCACAGCCATCGTGAACGCCGACATTGACGACGCGAATGTGTTGCGCAGTTGTGCGCAGGCTCAAGGGGCGGGAATCGTCGAATTTGGGCGGAACGCTGCGGATTATGTTGTGACGGATGTGGCGCAGACCGCCGACTCGGTCCATGCCTCTGCGGCGCTGGACGGGGCGCCATTCGGTTTTGACGTAAGGTCGGCCGGTACGCATTTCGCCATGAACGGGCTGGGTGCTTTGGCGACATGCGTTGAGCTGGGCGTTGATCTGGAACAAGCCATTGCCGGGCTGCGCCGGTGGTTTCCGGTCGCGGGGCGCGGCGTGCGCGAGACGCTGCCGCTGGCGAGCGGTGGGCAGATTGAGCTTCTGGACGACAGCTATAACGCCAATCCAACCTCGATGGAGGCGGCCTTGGACGTTCTGGCCGCGGCGCAAGGTCCCCGTCGGATTGCATTCTTGGGCGATATGAAAGAGCTGGGCGCGCGGGAAAGCGCCATGCACGCGGCCATGGCCGATGTTGCGGCGATGGCGCATGTGGATCAGGTGCATTGCATCGGTCCGTTGATGCAGGCGCTGCATGATGCGTTGCCCGAGGGGAAACGCGGGATTTGGACGGAAACCAGCGCCGAAATGGCCTCGCATCTGCCGGATCTGATCCGCGCGGACGATATCGTGCTGGCCAAAGGATCTTTGAGTATGGCGCTGGCGCGGATTGTTGACGGTTTACGGAAAATGGGGCAAGGGGGCGCGCTTGAGCCATGATCGCCGCACGAGAAAGGTGTTAGAATGCTTTATTGGTTGACCAATCTGTCCGATGGCGGGGATTTCTTTAACCTCTTTCGCTATATCACCTTCCGCGCGGGCGGTGCCTTTATGACGGCGCTGATTTTCGGGTTCCTGTTTGGCAAACCGCTGATCAACGTGCTGCGCCGCAAGCAGGGCAAAGGTCAGCCGATCCGAGATGACGGCCCCGAGGGGCATTTTTCCAAGGCAGGTACACCGACAATGGGCGGGTTGCTGATCGTGGGGGCGTTGGTGACGTCAACGCTGGTCTGGGCACGGTGGGACAACCCCTATGTCTGGATGGTCTTGTTCGTGACGCTGGGCTATGCGGCGATTGGCTTTGCGGATGACTACGCAAAAGTGTCCAAACAGAACACTAAGGGCGTGTCGGGCAAGATGCGTTTGGCTTTGGGCGTGTTGATCGCAGTGCTCGCTTCGGTCTGGGCAACCCTGCACCACCCCGAGGCGTTGCAGAACCAACTGGCGGTGCCTGTGTTCAAGGATACGCTGGTCAATTTGGGTATTTTCTATATCCCGTTCGCGATTGTTGTAATTGTTGGCGCTGCGAACGCTGTGAATCTGACCGATGGGCTGGACGGTTTGGCGATCATGCCTGCGATGATTGCGGCCTCGACTTTAGGTGTGATTGCCTATGCGGTTGGGCGGGTTGACTTTACCGAGTATCTGGATGTGCATTACGTGCCGGGTACAGGCGAGATTTTCATCTTTACCTCGGCCTTGTTCGGCGCAGGGCTTGGGTTCCTGTGGTACAATGCACCCCCGGCTGCGGTGTTCATGGGCGATACTGGATCATTGGCTTTGGGCGGTGCTTTGGGAGCCATCGCGGTAGCGACCAAGCACGAGCTGGTGCTAGCCGTGGTCGGCGGCCTGTTCGTCGTTGAAGCCCTGAGTGTTATCATTCAAGTTCTGTATTTCAAACGCACCGGACGACGGGTGTTTCTGATGGCGCCAATCCACCATCACTATGAGAAAAAGGGCTGGGCTGAGCCCACCATCGTGATCCGGTTTTGGATCATTTCGCTGATCCTAGCGATGATCGGGCTCGCGACGCTTAAGGTCCGGTAACGCTCCCGCCAGGTTCGAAGGGCCTGCGGCCCGCCTGCCACCTGTTGGGCCCGGCTCGCGCTGACGCGCGAGCCTTTTGCGTCTCTTGCCAAGGCTTGTGTCTTCTGCGCAGGGTGGCCGCGACATGTACGACAGAACAAGGTGGGCAGGATGATCCCGGTCAAAGGGTTTTCGGGGCAGAAAGTAGCGGTGCTTGGGCTTGGTCGCTCGGGTCTGACCACGGCGCGTGCGCTTAGGGCAGGCAAGGCAGAAGCCGTCTGTTGGGATGACAATCCCGCTGCTCGCGAAAAAGCCGAGGCCGAGGGGTTTGCCTGTGCCGATTTGCGCCGCCAAGGGGCGTTCGATCAGATCGCTGCGCTGATCGTCTCGCCCGGTATCCCTCATCTCTACCCTGTACCAAATCCCGTCGTCGCGGCCGCACTTGGTGCCGGCGTGCCGATCGACAATGATATCGGGTTGTTTTTTCGATCGTTTGCGGGCCCGGAATGGGATAATTTCGACACGCCCCCACGTGTTATTGCGGTCACGGGCTCTAATGGCAAATCAACCACGGCGGCATTGATCCATCACATTCTGACCGAGGCAGGCCGAGAGGCCCAGTTGGCCGGAAACATTGGGCGTGGGGTTCTCGATATTGAACCCGGTCGGGATGCTTCAGTCGTCGTGCTGGAGCTGTCGAGCTATCAAACCGAACTGGCGCGAGCGTTAACGCCGGATATCGCGGTGTTTACCAATCTGTCTCCGGATCATCTGGATCGGCACGGGGGTATGGGTGGCTACTTTGCCGCCAAACGTCGCCTGTTTGCCGAAGGTGGCCCGGACCGGGCAGTGATTGGCGTCGACGAAAATGAAGGCGCGTTTTTGGCCGGGCAATTGGCCGAAGGCCCAACGGATGACCGGGTGATCCGGATCTCGGTTGCCCGAAAACTGACGGGGCCCGGGTGGCAGGTTTTTGCCCGCAAAGGGTTCTTGTCCGAATACCGCAAAGGTCGACAGGCAGGCGCGATTGACTTGCGTAACATTAAAGGGCTGCCGGGCGCGCATAACCATCAAAACGCCTGTGCTGCTTACGCGGCATGTCGCGCGCTTGGGCTGGCCCCGCGCGTGATTGAGGATGCGTTGCACAGCTATCCCGGTCTGCCGCACCGCAGTCAGATCATCGCCGAAGCGAATGGCGTGACCTTTGTGAATGATTCGAAGGCCACCAATGTAGACAGCGCGCTCAAGGCGCTAAGTGCGTTTAAGAACGTCCGGTGGATCTGCGGCGGTCTTGAGAAGGAAGGCGGTTTGTCTGCCTTGAACACAGCCTGCGATCAAGTCGTCAAAGCCTACGTCATTGGGCGGGAGGCCGCCGGTTTCGCCATGCAGCTCGAGGTGGAGGCGCAGGTCTGTACCACAATGGCCGAGGCCGTCGCGCAGGCTGTGGCGGATGCGGCGCCGGGGGACACAGTATTGCTAGCCCCAGCTGCGGCCAGTTTCGATCAATATGACAATTTCGAGCAACGCGGAGAGGATTTCGCAGCACAGGTTCGATTGAACCTTTCACTTTAGAAATTTGCAATAGATTGCCGGTTGGGCCAAGCTGCGGTGCTATGTGCTTGACGCCCATTACTAATTGGTCTTGCTTGCCTGTAAATTCAACACGAGGTTATCATTATGACTTACCGTAAGTTTTCTCTGGTCCTGCCTGCGCTTTTGGTGGCCGGAGCCTGTACAAACACTGGTGCGAATTATCAGCCCGTCATCGATGGGCCGGTCGGCCCGAATTACAACGTCGACCTACAGCAATGCCAACAGCTGGCAGCTTCGCAGGCTTCGGTTGATGGGACTACGGCCGGTAACGCGGCAATCGGGGCTGCGGGTGCCGCGGCAGTTACCGGGATCGTTCAGGACAGCAGCGACAATCTGGGGCGCGCC
The DNA here is from genome assembly GCF_057221005.1 of Ruegeria sp. HKCCD7628. Lineage (NCBI taxonomy): Bacteria > Pseudomonadati > Pseudomonadota > Alphaproteobacteria > Rhodobacterales > Roseobacteraceae > Ruegeria > Ruegeria sp. HKCCD7628. The sequence continues at coordinate 48,668 of NZ_JBWVBA010000004.1, read as the reverse complement.
GCAGTCGCAGGTGCGCTGGTAGGTGCCGGTGCCGACGTGATAAACAAGAACCAGAACAAGGAAGTTCTCGTGCGCAACTGTATGCGCGGCCGTGGCTATAACGTCGTAGGCTAACCTGCAGCTATGGCGGTTCCGGCGGCGTGACCCGAAGACCACGCCCACTGGAAATTGTAACCGCCCAGCCAGCCGGTAACATCCACCGCTTCGCCAATCGCATAGAGGCCGGGGACATCCCTGGCCTCCATCGTTTTGGACGACAATTCATCCGTATTGATCCCGCCCAAAGTAACCTCGGCGGTGCGATACCCTTCGGTGCCAGAGGGGGTGAGGGACCAGTTGGACAGCGCCGTCACCAGATCGTTCAGGGCGGCGTCGGACTGGTCGGCCAGATTACCGCGCATTGGTATTTGGTGTTTCAGATAGTCGACCAGCCGTGCGGGCAGGTGCCGTGCCAGTTCGGTGGTCAGGGCCTTGCGCCCTCCGGTCTGGCGCTGATCGCGCAGCAGGTCAAACAGAGGTAGGTCGGGGATCAGGTTCGCACGGATCGCCTCACCTTCATGCCAGTATGACGACAGTTGCAGCACCGATGGCCCGCTAAGTCCGCGATGGGTGAACAATAGCGCTTCGTCAAAGTTGGTGCGATCGTTTGACAGGCGGGCGGGCAGGGACACACCCGAAAGCTCCTTGAACCGGCCATCCGAAAAGGTGAAGGGCACCAGCGCCGCCCGCGTGTCTGTAACGCGCAGGTCGAATTGATGGGCGATGTCATAGGCTAACCCCGTTGCGCCCATCTTGGGGATCGACTTGCCGCCTGTCGCTAGCACCAGATTTCGGCAAATCAGGTTTCGGCGCTGGCCTTCGCGCTCGACCTCGATCGCAAAGCCGTATTCGGTTTTGCGCAGATCACGTACCGAGGTTTGCAGCCAGAGTTCAGCCCCGGCGCGGGTCATCTCGTCCAACAGCATCTGGACAATCTGCTTCGAAGACCCGTCGCAGAACAATTGCCCCAGAGTTTTCTCATGCCACGCGATTCCGTGATGCCCGACCAGATCGATAAAATCCCATTGCGTGTATCGCGCCAGTGCGGATTTGCAGAAATGTGGGTTTTGCGACAGGAAATTTCCGGGGCCCGCATACATATTGGTGAAATTGCAGCGCCCTCCGCCTGAGATGCGGATTTTCTCTCCGGCTGCTTTGGCATGGTCGATCACCAGAACGCGCCCGCCGCAGTGGGAGGCACACATCATACCGGCTGCACCGGCACCAAGGATGATCGTGTCAAAGGTCATGGACGAGGGGATGGCGCGGATCGCGTCGGAACGCAAGAGCATGCCGTCGTCTCGCTCAAGGTGTGCTGGTAAGTGGGCAATCCCGATTGCCAGCCGCTGAAAGCACTGTCATCCTGTGGCGACAGTTCACCCGAGGAGAAGGAACAATTCATGCATTACCCAGACTTCATAACGGTCTTTCCGAAACTGGACGTTCCTTTCCCTGAAGATGTGGTGCAGACGGCTGTCATTCGCTCGGAAGCAGGTCTGGTAGCGTTCTTCACTTTTCTGAAGGATATGGAGCTTCCGCTTCATTCGCATGGTGCGCAATGGGGCACGGTCGTTGAAGGTGAGATTGCACTGACGATCGGAGACCAGACGAAAACTTACCGTCCGGGCGACAGCTACTCGATCCCGGCGGGCGTCGAACACGGAGGCCAGATCAAGGCCGGTACACGCGTGATTGATGTCTTTGAGGAACCGGACCGGTACCCAATTAAAGCGTGACGCGTTATTTCAACTCTGGGGCTGATCGAATTCCGCTTATGCCCCTCATTTCCCTAGCCCCAAAGCCAAAATCGCTGTAGAGTCTCAATCAGACCCCGAAAACGGGGCGTGAACGAGGCAGATAGTGGCGGTATCTCATGACTGAGATGGTGTATGGCGCGGTCCGGGACACGCGCGGCGAACCGATTCTACCAAAGTGGTGGCGCACGATTGATCGCTGGGCCATGTCCTGCGTGCTGATCCTGTTTGTCATCGGCTTGCTACTGGGGCTGGCTTCATCGCCGCCTTTGGCCGGGCGCAACGGGTTTGATCCCTTCCACTATGTCGAGCGACAGGCGCTGTTTGGCGGGCTGGCGCTGGTGGCAATGCTGCTGACCTCAATGATGTCGCCCACATTGGTGCGGCGTTTGGCGGTGCTGGGCTTTCTGGGCGCGTTTGTGGCGCTGGCCTTTCTGCCGGTCTTCGGCACCGATTTCGGCAAGGGTGCGGTGCGGTGGTACTCCTTGGGATTTGCCTCGCTGCAACCCTCAGAGTTTCTAAAACCCGGCTTTATCGTTGTCGCTGCGTGGCTGCTGGCGGCCTCGCAAGAGATCAACGGCCCTCCGGGGCGATTGTGGTCCTTTGCGCTGTGCATGGCGATTGTGGCGATGCTGGTGCTGCAACCTGATTTTGGGCAGGCCTGTCTGATCCTGTTTGGCTGGGGCGTGATGTATTTCGTGGCCGGTGCGCCGATGCTTTTGCTGGTCGGCATGGCCGGGGCCGTCGTGCTGGGCGGGATGTTCGCCTATTCCAATTCCGAACACTTTGCTCGTCGCATTGACGGATTCCTCAACCAAGAGGTCGATCCGACCACGCAGCTGGGCTATGCCACTAACGCCATCCGTGAAGGCGGGCTGTTCGGCGTCGGAGTAGGTGAGGGGCAGGTGAAGTGGTCTTTGCCCGATGCTCATACCGATTTCATCATCGCCGTCGCGGCCGAGGAATACGGGCTGATTCTGGTGCTGATCATAATCGCGCTCTACTCGCTGATCGTGGTGCGTTCGCTGTTGCGGCTGATGAAGGAACGGGACATGTTCATCCGTCTGGCCGGAACCGGTCTTGCCTGTATGTTCGGCGTTCAGGCGATGATCAACATGGGCGTCGCGGTGCGCCTGCTGCCCGCCAAGGGTATGACGCTGCCTTTCGTCAGCTATGGCGGCTCGTCGCTTATAGCGGGCGGTATCGCAGTTGGCATGTTGCTGGCGTTCACCCGCACCCGACCACAGGGCGAGCTGGGTGATATTCTGCGCGGACGGGGTTGATGAGCAAACCGTACCTATTGATTGCGGCGGGCGGCACCGGGGGCCACATGTTCCCGGCGCAGGCGCTGGCCGAGGCGATGCTGCAAAAAGGCTGGCGCGTACGCCTGTCCACCGATGCGCGCGGTGCGCGCTATACCGGTGGCTTTCCCCCTTCGACCGAGATTGTCGAGGCGACATCGGCCACTTTCGCGCGTGGCGGGCTGGCGGCCAAGGCGATGGTCGGCCCCAAGATCGCGGGTGGCGTGACAAGTATGGCAATGCAGATGATGCGCGACCGGCCCAATGTGGTGGTTGGGTTCGGAGGCTACCCTTCGATCCCGGCGCTGGGTGCGGCGACGCTGTTGAACATTCCACGGATGATCCATGAACAGAACGGTGTGCTGGGCCGCGTGAACCAACTGTTTGCCAAGCGCGTAGCGCAGGTGGCTTGTGGCGTCTGGCCCACGGATTTGCCCGACGGCGCAAAGGGTGTCCATACTGGCAACCCGGTGCGCGGTGCGGTGTTGGAACGTGCCGCGGCAGGCTATATCCCGCCCGGAGACTACCCAATGTCGGTTCTGGTGATGGGTGGTAGTCAGGGTGCACGCATCCTCAGTGATGTGGTGCCCGGTGCGCTTGCGGCCTTGCCCGATGGTCTGCGCGACCATATCCGCGTGGCCCATCAGGCCCGCGATGAAGATGGTGAACGTGTCACCGCCTTTTACGCCGACCATGGCATCCGGGCCGAAGTTCTGCCCTTTTTCGATGATGTCCCCCGGCGCATGTCCGATGCGCAGCTGGTGATCAGCCGCTCGGGCGCGTCTAGTGTGGCCGATATCTCGGTCATCGGGAGGCCCTCGATCCTTGTCCCCTTTGCCGCCGCTGCGGGCGACCATCAAACCGCCAATGCGCGCGGGCTGGTGCAGGCGGGTGGCGCGATCATGATCCCCGAAAACCTGCTTGACGTTGCCGCGCTGACCGAGCAAATCACCGCCGTTCTGACAAACCCCGAGGCCGCACAAAAGATGGCCCGTGCCGCCCTATCGACCGGAGCCCCGGACGCGACCGAGCGTCTAGTTCACCTTGTCGAAGAGCTGGCGCAGAAGGAGACCCCATGAATCCAGCCACCAAACTGCCGCAAGACGTAGGGCCGATCCATTTCGTTGGTATCGGCGGGATCGGGATGTCGGGGATTGCCGAGGTGCTGCTGAACCTGGGCTACCGGGTGCAGGGCTCGGACCTCAAAGCGTCCAAGATCACGGACCGTCTGGCCGGGCTGGGGGCCGAGATTTTCGTAGGCCAACGCGCCGAAAACCTTGAAAACGCAGCCGTTGTTGTTGTGTCTACCGCGATCAAGCCGGGCAACCCCGAGCTGGACGGCGCCCGCGCGCAAGGCCTGCCGGTGGTGCGCCGCGCCGATATGCTGGCCGAGCTGATGCGCCTGAAATCAAACATCGCCATTGCCGGAACTCATGGCAAGACCACCACGACCACCATGATGGCCGAGCTTATGGTGGCGGGCGATTTCGACCCCACCGTGATCAATGGCGGCATCATCCATGCCTACGGGTCCAACGCGCGGATGGGGCAGGGTGAATGGATGGTGGTCGAGGCCGACGAATCCGACGGTTCGTTCAACCGCCTGCCTGCGACGATTGCCATCGTCACCAATATCGACCCAGAGCATATGGAGCATTGGGGTGATTTCGACCGGCTGCGGGATGGGTTTTATGAGTTCGTCTCGAACCTGCCCTTCTACGGTCTGGCTGTGTGCTGCACCGACCATGCCGAGGTGCAGACGCTGGTGGGCCGCATCAGCGACCGCCGGGTGCGCACCTACGGGTTCAACGCGCAGGCCGATGTGCGGGCCGTGAACTTGACTTATAAGGGCGGCGTCGCGCATTTCGATATCCACCTGCAATACGAAGACACGGTGATCGAGGGCTGCACCCTGCCTATGCCCGGCGACCACAACGTCTCGAACGCTTTGTCCGCCGTGGCTGTGGCCCGCCATCTGGGCATGAAAACCGCTGAAATCCGCGAGGCTCTGGCCAATTTCGGTGGCGTAAACCGCCGCTTTACCAAGGTCGGAGAGGTTGATGGCGTTACCATCATCGACGACTACGGCCACCACCCGGTTGAGATTGCCGCCGTGCTGAAAGCCGCACGCCAAGCCAGTGATGGGCGTGTGATCGCCGTTCACCAGCCGCACCGTTATTCGCGCCTGTCGAATCTGTTTGACGATTTTTGCACCTGTTTCAACGATGCCGACGTGGTCGCAATCGCTGATATTTTTGCTGCGGGTGAAGACCCGATCGAAGGTGCATCGCGTGATGATCTGGTGCAGGGCCTGATTCGCCACGGTCACCGTCACGCCCGCGCGCTGCTGGATGAAAACGATCTGGAGCGTCTGGTCCGCGAACAAGCCCGTCCTGGTGACATGGTTGTTTGCCTCGGCGCCGGGACAATCAGCGCCTGGGCCAACGGTTTGCCCGACCGGTTGCAACGTAAACAAGCTGTGTGACGCAGGGAACCAACTTGACGCTCGACTGATTTGAGCGTTTGCAGCCGCGAAACAACGTCCTCGGAGGGGCGCATGGTAAATTCAGTGGTGTTTGCGGGGCTGTGGGTCATTGCCTCGACCATCGTGGCGATGTTGCCGATGCGTCTGCAGTTTCCGCCAGGCGTGGTGCTGTTTGTCAGTGCACCCGCGCTGATCGTCTGGTTGGGTCATGACTTCGGCTGGTTCATTTCGGTGCTGGCCTTTGCCGCTTTTGCATCGATGTTCCGCAACCCGATCCGCCACTACTGGCGCCGTTGGACCGGGCAGGAGGTTCAGGAATGAATTGGTCAATCGCTCTGGCTGCGTTGTGGGGGATCGCCGCAAATGTGCTGGCGATGATCCCAAGTAAGGACAACCACTGGACCCGCGCCTATGTCCTGATCGCGGTGGGGATTCCGATATTGGGCTATGTCACCCTGCAGAACGGCCCGTGGATCGGACTGTTGGTGCTGGCGATGGGTATGTCCGTGCTGCGCTGGCCAGTGATTTATCTGGGGCGGTGGGTGCGTCGGATGCTTGGTTCGGCTCAGTGACAGTTACGGCTTGCGCGGAGGAAATAAATCCGCGAAGGAACCGGAATGACATCTCTTCCTGAACCCCGTGGCAAACTGACCCAGAACCGAGCGTTGAACGACCTGACATGGCTTCGTGTCGGCGGTCCGGCGGATTATTTGTTCCAACCTACGGATATTGACGATCTGAAAGCGTTTCTGCACGACCTGCCCGAAGATTTCGACGTGTTCCCCATGGGTGTCGGATCAAACCTGATTGTTCGTGATGGTGGCTTGCGCGCCGTGGTGATCCGGCTGGGGCGCGGGTTCAACGGGATCGAGGTCGCAGGCAACACCGTCACGGCGGGCGCGGCGGCGCTGGATGCGCATGTGGCGCGCAAAGCGGCAGATGCAGGAGTAGATCTTACGTTTTTGCGAACCATTCCGGGCTCGGTTGGTGGGGCGGTGCGGATGAACGCAGGTTGCTATGGCAGCTACACGGCGGATGTGTTGCGCAAGGCCACGATAGTGACGCGCCAGGGGGAGGTCGTGGACCTGACACCGCAGGACCTGAACTTCCGCTATCGTCAATCGGATTTGCCCGATGGGGCGGTGCTGATTTCGGCCACGTTCGAGGGGCCCGCGGGTGATCCACAAGCGCTGCATGACCGGATGGCGGCGCAGTTGCAAAAACGCGATGAGACCCAACCCACAAAAGACCACAGCGCAGGTTCGACCTTCCGCAACCCGGCAGGGTTTTCCTCGACGGGCAGGGCGGATGACGTGCATGATCTGAAGGCGTGGAAAGTGATCGACGATGCCGGGATGCGCGGGGCCACCAAGGGTGGTGCGCAGATGAGCGAGAAGCACTCGAATTTCCTGATCAACACTGGCGGTGCCACTGCCGCTGACCTCGAAGGTCTGGGCGAAGAGGTGCGAAAAAAGGTTTACGAAACAAGCGGCATCACGCTAGAGTGGGAAATCATGCGGGTCGGTGACCCGTTGAAGGAATAAAGCCCCAACCGTCAGACCAAAACAGGCAAATTCAGGCGGCGGATCAAAGGCATAAACGCAGTACGGACCACCGCATAAGGTCCGGGGACATTGAGGCGCTAAGTGGGTAAGTCGAGCAGGACACACCCCAAAGTGGCGGTATTGATGGGCGGCCCCTCGGCGGAACGCGAGGTGTCACTCAGCTCTGGGCGCGAATGCGCAGCCGCCCTTAGGGGAGAAGGCTTTGAAGTGGTCGAACTGGACGCAGGTCCCGACCTCTATGCGCGTCTTTTGGACATCAAGCCGGATGTGGTTTTCAACGCTCTGCATGGACGCTGGGGTGAAGATGGCTGTGTGCAGGGCCTGCTGGAGTGGATGCGCATTCCGTACACGCATTCCGGCGTGCTGGCCTCGGCGCTCGCGATGGACAAACAGCGCAGCAAAGAGGTGTTTTCCGCAGAAGGTTTGCCTGTTGTTCCCAGCGTGATCGTGCCCAAGCCCGATGTGTCCGCCGCACATGTGATGGATCCGCCCTATGTGGCCAAGCCCAACAACGAAGGGTCCAGCGTCGGGATCTATATCGTCCACGAAGGCTCGAACGGGCCACCGCAACTGTCCGACGACATGCCAGATTACGTGATGGTCGAGAAATACGTGGCCGGGCGCGAGTTGACTGTGACCGTGATGGGCGATCGCGCTCTGACCGTGACCGAGATCATGACTGATGGCGGATGGTATGACTATGATGCCAAATACAAGCCCGGCGGCTCGTGGCATGTGCTGCCTGCCGACATCCCGCAGGATATTTTCGACCGTTGCATGAATCATGCGCTGAAAGCCCATAACGCACTGGGCTGTCGCGGTGTGACCCGTACTGATTATCGTTGGGATGACAGCATGGGCGCAGATGGTCTGTTTCTGTTGGAGACCAATACCCAGCCCGGAATGACACCGACCTCATTGGTGCCCGAGCAAGCCGAACATTGCGGTATGACCTTTGGTCAGCTGTGTGCCTGGATGGTGGAGGACGCCTCATGCGACCGTTAAAAGCCACGCGCGCACCTGTCATTCATCGGTCCAAGCCATTGGCGGGTCCGGATGCCGATTTCGCTTCAGGCGAACGCCACGAAACAGAACCAAAACTGCGGTTAGGCGGCGTGAAACTGTTCGGGCGCAAATCGCAACGGTTCGACCCGGCTCCGTCTCGCCTCAGCTACCGACTACAGCGTTGGATGCTTACGCCGGGCATACGCCGCGGTCTGAAGTATGGGTTGCCCATCCTGGCCATTTGCGCGGCTACGGGGCTTTATTTTAGTGCAGAGGACCGGCGAGAGGCGGTTGTGGCTTATGTCAATGACATCAAGACCTCGATCCAGCAAAGACCAGAATTCATGGTCAACTTGATGGCCATTGATGGCGCTGGGCCGAATCTCTCCGAAGACATTCGCGAGGTTGTGCCACTGGATTTCCCGATCAGTTCCTGGGATCTGGACGCCGAACAAATCCGCGACACGATTACCGGTCTTGATCCTGTCAAATCTGCGACGGTTCGCATTCGCCCCGGCGGAATTCTTCAGGTTGATGTTGTTGAACGCCAACCCGTGGTGGTTTGGCGCACGCGCAGCGGAACCGAGTTATTGGACGAAACCGGCGCGCATGTTGAGCGTGTCGCCTCCCGCAAGGACCACGCGACCCTGCCGCTTATTGCAGGAAAGGGCGCGGACGAACATGTCGCTGAGGCACTGCAACTGCTGACAACAGCGCGCAGCCTTGGGGCGCGTGTGCGGGGTCTTGTTCGAATTGGCGAACGCCGCTGGGATCTGGTTCTTGACCGAGGTCAGCGCATCATGCTGCCAACCGATCGGCCCGTGCGCGCACTGGAACGCGTCTTGGCGGTTAATGAGGTGCAGGACCTGTTGGAACGTGACGTGGCCGTTGTGGATATGCGGCTCGGACAACGTCCAACCATAAGAATGACCGAAGCTGCCAGCGAAGACTGGTGGAGTACAAAAACAGACGTGAGTAGCAGGCAGTAACGACCATGATGACCGATCTCTATCAGTCCCAACGGGCCATGCGGCAGATGCGCAGACAGGCGATGCAACGCGGTGTTGTTGCGATTCTGGATGTAGGAAGTTCCAAGATTTCATGCTTGGTGCTGCGTTTCGACGGAACAGGGCAGTTAAGTGAGGACAACAGCATCGGGTCTCTGGCCGGTCAGACCGGGTTCCGGGTTATCGGCGCTGCGACCACACGTTCGCGCGGGGTACAGTTTGGCGAAGTCACTGCGATGCAGGAAACCGAACGCGCCATCCGCACCGCTCTTCAAGCTGCGCAGAAGATGGCCGATATTCGGGTCGATCACGTGATCGCCTGCTTCTCGGGCGCGAACCCCCGGTCTTATGGGTTGGATGCGCAGGTCGATCTGGAAGGGCAGGTGGTCAGCGAAGCCGAGGTCGGACGTGTGTTGAACGCCTGCGACGTGCCGGACTATGGAGCGGGTCGCGAGGTACTGCACGCACAGCCGGTGAACTTTGCGTTAGACAATCGCTCGGGCCTTATCGACCCTCGGGGGCAGATGGGTCAGACCCTTGCGGTCGATATGCACATGCTGACGGTTGATGCGGTCGCCATTCAGAATATCGTGCGCTGCATCAAGCGCTGTGATCTGGAATTGGCCGGGATCGCGAATTCGGCCTATGTTTCGGGCATTTCCGCACTGGTTGAAGATGAGCAAGAGTTGGGCGCGGCCTGTATCGACATGGGTGGCGGCACGACAAGTGTGTCTATCTTTATGAAAAAACACATGATTTATGCAGATTGCGTACGCATGGGCGGCGATCATGTGACGTCGGACATTTCGATGGGGCTTGGCGTTCCTGCGAATGTGGCCGAACGTATTAAGACCTTCAACGGCGGCGTGCATGCCACCGGAGCGGATGATCGCGACCTGATCGACATCGGCGGCGATACCGGAGATTGGGAACATGACCGGCGCACCGTCAGCCGCGCCGAGTTGATCGGCATCATGCGTCCTCGTGTAGAAGAGATTTTGGAAGAGGTCCGCATTCGACTGGATGCTGCCGGGTTCGATCATCTGCCCAGCCAGCAGATCGTTCTGACCGGTGGAGGAAGCCAGATTATGGGTTTGGACGGTTTGGCGACTCGTATTCTGGGGCAGCGCGTTCGTCTTGGCCGTCCCCTGCGTGTTCACGGGTTGCCGCAATCGGCGACTGGTCCGGGATTTTCTTCGGTGGTGGGGCTCAGCTTGTTTGCGGCGCATCCGCAGGATGAATGGTGGGACTTCGAGATCCCTGTCGACACCTATGCTGCACGCCCGTTCAAGCGGGCTGTCCGTTGGTTCCGTGATAATTGGTAAGACACTGGTCGCGGCACTGTTTGTCGCGATTCCCGCCTCGGTTCAGGGTCAGACCCTGATCACGCCCGAGGCTTTTCTGGGGGCTGTTGTAGGCAAGACCGTCAAATTCTATGATTTCCATAACGGTGGCTTGGTTGGCACCGAAGAGTTCCTGAGCCCGAGTCTCTCGGTCTGGCGCATGGAGGGTAGGGGTTGCGTTTACGGAAAAATTACAACCCCCGATGGCCAGCTTTGTTTCCTGTACGACGACGATGCCGATGGGTTACCTGTGTGCTGGTGGCCTTTCGTGCACAATGGTAGTTTCATGGTTCGCCTGGCGACATTGGCGAATACCGAAATCCAGATTGTGAGAGAGATTTCTGATGAGGGACTGAACTGTCCAAGTACTTCTATTGGTTGAAGAATTCCCTTGCGGATGAACGTCGAATCCAGCAAGATATCCACAAGGCCCGACAGAGGTCAAGCGTGAGGACCCGAGCAGTTTTCCGCGCCTTGTAAAGACAAGAAATCCGTACGTGACATGCCCGTAATCTACGGCGCGGCGGTCGCATCTGTTGTCCTGGATTGAGTTCGTTCCGCAACATCTGGCAAACAATACGAAATACTGGCGTGGAACGCCTTATTTCCTCCATATTTTGTGGATTCTGGCGATTTTTGGCGTGACGTTTGCGGTTTCGGTCGGTAGAATTGTAGCAGGATAGGTAAGAAAAACACCGCGTTGGCGGAGCATATAAACAGGCGGACAGAAGCATGACATTGAATCTTTCGATGCCCGGGCACGATGAATTGAAGCCTCGGATTACGGTATTTGGCGTAGGCGGGGCAGGCGGCAATGCCGTCAATAACATGATTGAAAAACAGTTGGATGGCGTGGATTTCGTGGTCGCCAACACAGACGCTCAGGCGTTGCAGCAGAGCCAGTCGTCGGCTCGTGTGCAATTGGGCGTGAAAGTCACCGAAGGTCTGGGTGCCGGGGCGCGTCCGACCGTGGGTGCCGCAGCCGCCGAGGAAAGCATCGAGCAGATCGTGGATCATCTGGCTGGCGCGCACATGTGCTTCATCACCGCCGGAATGGGCGGTGGCACCGGAACGGGTGCGGCTCCGATTATCGCGCAAGCCGCGCGCGAATTGGGCGTGCTGACCGTGGGCGTTGTGACCAAGCCCTTCCAGTTCGAAGGCGCCAAACGGATGCGTCAGGCCGAAGACGGCGTTGAATCGCTGCAAAAGGTCGTCGATACACTGATCATTATCCCGAACCAGAACCTGTTCCGCCTGGCCAACGAAAAGACCACGTTTACCGAGGCGTTCTCGATGGCGGATGATGTTCTGTATCAGGGCGTCAAGGGCGTGACTGATCTGATGGTGCGTCCGGGCCTGATCAACCTCGACTTTGCGGATGTTCGTGCCGTGATGGACGAGATGGGCAAAGCCATGATGGGAACGGGCGAGGCCACTGGCGAGGATCGTGCGGTTCAGGCTGCCGAGAAGGCGATTGCCAACCCGCTGCTGGACGAAATCAGCCTGAAAGGTGCCAAGGGTGTCCTGATCAACATCACCGGTTCGCATGATCTTACCCTGTTCGAGTTGGACGAGGCGGCCAACCGTATCCGCGAAGAAGTCGACCCCGAGGCGAACATTATCGTTGGTTCGACCCTGGACACGGCCATGGAAGGCGGAATGCGGGTTTCGGTCGTTGCCACTGGCATTGACGCGACCGAGAAGTCCGAGGATGTGCCGGTCGCGCGTCGCTCGATGTCAGCCCCGTTGACGCGCACTGTGTCGGCGGAAGAGCCTGCGCAGGAAGACACATATGTTTCCGCGCCCGAACCTGCAGAGGCCGAACCGGCTCGTGAGCCTTCGCTATTCGAAGCGGCCGAAGAGCCTCAGTTCCAGCCGCGCGCCGAACAGGATGACGATGACCTGCCTCCTCCGGCTTATCAGCCACGTGTAGCTGAATTCGAGCCGACGCCTGATCCGGTTGAAACTGCGACCGACAGCTATGTAGCGCCTCAACCGCAGCCAGCTGCTGGGACACCATCACCGGAAGCGCTGCAGCGTTTGCAGGCAGCGGTTCAGAATGTTCCACCGTCTGATCGTGGGTATGTGGCGCCGCGGCCTCAGCCAACGGCTGCGCCGGCGCCTGCAGCTCAATCCGATGCGGATCGCCCTCGGTTCGGGTTTAACCGGCTGATCGACAGAATGACCGGCCACGCGGCCGATACGCCGGCACAGCCCCAGCGCCAACAGCCCGTGATGCGCCAATCTGACGCTACGGCGCCAGCGCATGATGAGGCAGACCCCGAGCAAGATCGGATTGAAATTCCGGCCTTCTTGCGGCGTCAAGCCAACTGATCGCGGTAACAAATTGATTTAGAAGGGTCGCTGTTTGGCGGCCCTTTTCCGTTTTGAAACAATTACGTAACCGGGTGTAAGCAGGCTTTTGCCGATCTGTTACATTCATGTTTCATTCGGTTACAAAGAGTGAGTTGAGCCTTTTGCCCGCGTTCCTTAACTGAGATGCCAACACGGCCAAACTAGGTCGGACACCACTCACCGAGGCCCAAATTGCAACATATGCTCAAATCTCCGATCACGTTTACCGGTGTAGGGCTGCATAGCGGCAAGCCTGCGAATATGGTGCTGAAACCGGCGGCAGCTGGCCATGGCATCTGGTTTAAACGTACGGATATTGAACTGGGCAATGCACTGGTCCCTGCGATCTATGATGTGGTCGAGCGGACTCCGCTCTGCACCCGGCTGATAAACGATGCGGGCGCTTCGGTTTCGACGGTTGAACATATAATGGCTGCGCTGGCAGGATGTGGTGTCCACAACGCACTGATCGAGATTGATGGCCCCGAAGTTCCGATCATGGATGGATCGTCAATCGAATTTGTGCGTGGGATCATGGCAAAGGGCGTGCGCCGTCAGGCCAGCCCGGTTCTGGCCTACGAAGTATTAAAGCCTGTGACTGCTTCACGGGAAGGAGCGAGCGCTTCGATTGCGCCTGCCGACGGTCTGATTATCGACTTCCACATTGATTTTGAGGACGGCGCCATCGGACGCCAGACCAAAACTCTGGACATGCGTAACGGCTCATTTGCGCGGGAACTCAGCGATTGCCGCACTTTCTGCCGCCGCACAGATGTTGAAGCGATGCGCGAAAACGGTTTGGCCCTTGGTGGAACGCTGGAAAACGCGGTCGTCGTGCAAGGGAACGAAGTTCTGACACCCGGCGGGTTCCGTCATGCCGACGAAGCCGTGCGCCACAAAATGCTGGACGCACTAGGCGACCTGTATCTGGCCGGTGGTCCAATTCTTGGCCACTTTACCGGGGATAAGTCGGGACATGCGATGACGAACACTCTGCTGCGCAAGTTGTTTGAGACCCCCGGAGCAGTTCGCCCGATCCTGTGCACGCCGGAACAGGCTGCCCGTCTGCCAGGGCAAGGGCTAGTTTGGAACGAAATTCCCGAAGTCGCTTGATTGGATCAACTCTGTCGACAATTCCGACAGTAGGCAGACTAAGGCGTTTTGCCCCGGAATTATATGTGCTAAACCAAGCCTCAAACCGGGGCGTGCCTCGACAAGCAAGACGACAAGGATAGGCGGAATGGGTGGCACCAAGGCGGCAGTCAGATTCGCGGGCGCGTTACTTCTGACAGCAGTTTTGACAGCATGCGGAGGCCAGGGGGCTGACCGCAACCAGAATCTTGAGGGGTTCACTCCTGAACAGATATTCACGCGTGGCGAGTTCGAGCTGTCGCAGAATCGGCAGGACGACGCGGCTTGGTACTTCTCTGAAGTAGAGCGCTTGTACCCTTATTCCGATTGGGCCAAGCGAGCGTTGATCATGCAGGCCTTCTCGTATCATTCCGACAAGAATTATGAAGAAAGCCGTGCTGCGGCACAGCGGTTCATAGATTTTTATCCGGCGGATGAGGATGCAGCTTATGCCCAGTATCTTCTGGCGCTTAGCTATTATGACCAAATCGACGAGGTTGGACGAGATCAGGGGCTGACGTTCCAGGCGTTGCAATCGTTGCGGACCGTGATCGAAGTCTATCCTGACAGCGAATATGCAACTTCTGCCGTTCTGAAGTTCGATCTGGCCTTCGACCATCTGGCCGGCAAGGAGATGGAGATCGGGCGCTATTACTTGCGTCAGGATCACTACACTGCGGCGATCAACCGCTTCCGCGTCGTGGTTGAGGATTTTCAAACCACCTCACACACCGCCGAAGCGCTCTATCGTCTGATCGAAGCGTATCTGTCGCTGGGTCTGGTGGATGAGGCACAGTCGGCAGGGGCAATTTTGGGATTCAATTACCAATCTTCCGAGTGGTATGACGCGGGCTACAAGTTGCTGACGTCGCGCGGGCTTGACCTTAAGAGCCGTGGCAACAACTGGCTTAGCACAATTTACCGCCAGACCGTCAAAGGTGAGTGGTTGTAATCGTCATGGCCAAAGCTCCGGGACGCTAGGATCCGATGCTTCGCGCCCTTGATATCCGCGACATGCTGATCATCGACCGGCTGGAACTGACGTTCCAACCGGGTTTGAACGCGTTGACAGGCGAAACCGGCGCAGGCAAGTCGATCTTGTTGGATTCCCTGGGCTTTGTGCTGGGCTGGCGTGGACGGGCCGAACTGGTCCGTCAGGGGGCCGCGCAGGGCGAGGTGGTGGCCGAGTTCGAGCTGTCCGAAGATCACCCCGCCCATGCGATTCTGGCCGAGGTCGGGCTGCCGGGCGGCGAGGAACTGATCCTGCGTCGTGTCAATACCGCCGAGGGGCGCAAAACTGCGTGGGTCAATGACCGGCGCTGCTCGGGCGAGGTGTTGCGGGCGTTGTCCGAGACCCTGGTGGAGCTGCATGGCCAGCATGATGACCGGGGTTTGCTTAACCCGCGCGGGCATCGGGCGATGCTGGACGAGTATGCCGGCGTTTCGGATGATCTGGCTGCGGTACGCACCGCTTGGTCTGATATGTCGCGGCTGCGCAAGGCGCTGGCTGAGACCGAAGCAGCGCTGGCCGCTATGCGCGCAGAAGAGGAATTCTTGCGCCACGCTGTGGCTGAGCTGGACAAGCTGGACCCACAAACGGGCGAGGATGCCGATCTGGACGCGCGCCGCCGCATGATGCAGGGCGCCGAGCGCATTCGCGATGACGTGGCCCGCGCGTATGATCTGTTGGGCGGGAACGGGGCCGAAACGGCCATGTCCGATGCCGTGCGCTGGCTGGAGGGCGTGTCTGACAGCGCCGGTGGTCAGTTGGAGGAGCCGATCGCCGCCTTGGGCCGGGCTCTGATTGAGTTGGGCGAGGCGCAGGACGGTGTGCATGCTTGCCTGCAGGCGTTGGAGTTCAATCCGGCGGAGCTGGAACAGGCCGAAGAACGCTTGTTTGCAATCCGCGCTCTGGCCCGCAAACATGACGTGGCCCCGGACGATCTAGGCGCCTTCGCTGATACGCTGCGCGACCGTCTGAACAAGCTGGACGCAGGCGATGCCGATCTGGCCGACCAGCGCGCAGCGGTTGCGGCTGCGCATGATGCCTATGATCAGGCGGCAGCCGAACTTAGCACTGCACGCCAGCAGGCGGCAGGGCAGTTGGATGCGGCTGTGATGGCTGAACTGGCACCGCTCAAGATGGAACGCGCGGTGTTTCAGACCGAACTCACCGCCGCCGATCCGGGCCCCGAGGGCATTGACGCGGTGGCCTTCACGGTCGCCACCAACCCCGGCGCGCCGTCCGGGCCGCTGAACAAGATCGCCTCGGGTGGGGAACTCAGCCGGTTCCTGCTGGCGCTCAAGGTCTGTCTGACCGGCGATGACAGCGCCCGCACGATGATCTTTGATGAGATTGACCGCGGCGTCGGTGGCGCGACTGCGGATGCGGTGGGGCGGCGTCTGGCGTCTTTGGCACAGGGTGGGCAGGTGCTGGTCGTCACACACTCGCCACAGGTCGCGGCCCGCGCGGCGCATCACTGGCGGGTGCAGAAACAAGTGACCGACGGGCTGACCCTGTCCACCGTCATCCCGCTGGCCGAACCGGACCGCGTGGATGAGATCGCGCGCATGGTCGCGGGCGACACGATCACGGATCAGGCCCGCGCCGCCGCCCGTGCTCTGTTGGACGCATAGCGCCTCACAGACGCGCGATCCGGCTTTTATCTGTGCCCTCCGTGGCTTAGTAAGGGATATCTTCTGATCCCCGAGGGCACATGACCCAGTCAACCCGCACCGTTCTGCGCAACCAACTGCATCAGGCTTTGGCCGCGATGAAGGATGGCTGGCGGGTAATGCGACGGCGGGGGCCAAGCCAGATCCAGTTCTGGTTCATCGCTCTGGCCATCGGCATCGCCGCCGGGTTCATGGCGCTGGGGTTCCGCAAGGGGATCCGGGCGCTGCAGGCGTGGGTCTATGACACCGAAGATATTCTGCTGCTGCATTCCCATGTCGAGAAACTGCCCTGGTTCATTGTGCTGATAACGCCGATCATCGGAGGTCTGATTGTGGGTATCATCCTACACAGGTTCACCGATGACGGGCGCGTGCGTTCGGTCGCGGATGTGATCGAAGGCGCGGCGCTGACTGATGGCCGGGTCGAAGGCAAGGCGGGGATCGCATCCTTGTTTGCCTCGCTGATCACGCTTAGCACTGGCGGGTCCACGGGGCGCGAGGGGCCGGTGGTGCATATGGCCGGGGTGATCTCGACCTGGGTGTCGAACCGTATCCACGCCGATGGGATAACGGGCCGCGACTTGTTGGGTTGCGCAGTGGCGGCGGCGGTTTCGGCCAGCTTTAACTCGCCCATAGCAGGCGCGCTATTCGCGCTCGAGGTGGTGCTGCGTCATTTCGCGGTTCATGCATTTGCGCCGATCGTGATCGCCTCGGTTGCGGGAACAGTGATCAACCGGCTCGAGTATGGCGACGTGACCGAGTTTACCCTGGATACCCCCGGATCGTTGCAGTTCTATGTCGAGTTGCCGGCCTTTCTGATCCTTGGCCTGATCTGCGGCCTGGTGGCGCTATTGCTAATGCGTTCGATTTTCTTTGCCGAGGACATCGGCAATCACATCCAGACTCGCCTGTCCTTGCCGGGTTGGCTGCGCCCGGCCGTGTCTGGGGCGATGCTTGGTCTGATCGCCATCTGGTTTCCCCATATCATCGGTGTGGGCTACGAAACTACGATCCGTGCCCTGACCGGAGATTTGGTTCTATCGGCAGCCATCATGTTTGCCGTGATTAAGACCGTGGCTGTAGCGATCACCATGGGTGGGCGTATGGGGGGCGGGGTGTTTTCGCCGTCGCTGATGGTGGGGGCGCTGACTGGATTGGCCTTTGGCCTGATCGCCACTGGGTTGCTGCCGGATGTGTCGGGGACGCATACGTTGTATGCTTTCGCCGGAATGGGGGCGGTGGCCGCTGCCGTTCTGGGTGCACCGATCTCGACTACAATGATCGTTTTTGAGCTGACCGGAGACTGGCAGATCGGGTTGGCCGTGATGGTCTCGGTCTCGATGTCGACCGCGCTTGCCTCGCGATTGGTGGACCGGTCGTTCTTTTTAACCCAGCTAGAGCGCCGTGATGTGCATCTCGCCGCCGGGCCGCAAGCGTATCTGCTGGCGATGCTGCGTGCTGGGACGGTGATGCGGCCCTTGGGGGATGCCCGATCGATCAGCCGCGATGAGGCACAGGCGCTGATCGAGCAGGGCTTGTGTGT
The DNA here is from genome assembly GCF_057221005.1 of Ruegeria sp. HKCCD7628. Taxonomy (NCBI): domain Bacteria; kingdom Pseudomonadati; phylum Pseudomonadota; class Alphaproteobacteria; order Rhodobacterales; family Roseobacteraceae; genus Ruegeria; species Ruegeria sp. HKCCD7628. The sequence continues at coordinate 30,464 of NZ_JBWVBA010000004.1, read as the reverse complement.
GCAGGCCAGCGCGACGCTTGAGGCCGCGATGCCTTATTTCGACCGCGAGGATATCCCTTGTATCCCGGTCGTAGTGATAGACGATGACGGGTGCGAAAACCCGGTCGGCGCACTTTATCACATAGATGCGCTTAAGGCTTATAACCGCGCGCTGGCGGCCACGGCCGCCGAAGAGCATTCCTAGCCGCGATAAACTGTTGCCGTGTCGCCCAGATAGTTGTCCCATGCGAACCAGTACGAGATATGCCCGGCCACGCGCGGCAATTCCGTACCGTCCGGTCCGATCAGTTTTTCCTCGGTCAGGCGCCATTTGCGACCCTGCTGATCAACCAGTCCGCCCTCTGACGCGGTAAAACGGTTTGATCCGCGCTCATAAGCGCGCACGGCGCGTTTTTCGGGACTACCAATCAGAACCAGCGGGCGGTTGGCAATCGCGTCGTTGATCACGCGCGTGTTGTTGAACGCATCCAGCGGCCAGGCCCGTGCCGCGCCGAACTGTCGGATTGCAAAGATATAATCCTTTTGCCGGTGCTGCGATTGATCCACCAGTGCCGGGAACATCAGCTCGGGCGACGCAAAATACTCGCGATAAACCACGCCCGAGCCATAATTCCGACGATGCCCGGTGTTCAGCGACAGGATTCTGGTATCGGGGTGCGACCCTTTCCAGCTTTCCCAAGTGGTGATCACCACGGGGCGCTGTTTCAGCTCGATCCCGCTATCGACCAGCGGGCCGACGACGGGTTTGCCGGTGTATTGGTTCCACAGCGAATGGGTCTCGCGATCGAACATCAGCTTGTTGGACCGATAGAGGAACCCCGACGAGCCAAAGACCAGGGGTTTGCTGCGCCCCGACACTTGCGTTTCAAACAAAATGCCCGATCCGCAGAGCGTGCAATAAGCCAACGCCAGAGGCACCCCACCGATTACATCGTTGAACATCTCGTGCCAGCCCATGATCCGTAACGGATAGGCGCGCGAATCCCCGTTGATCGAGACGCCAAAGACCAGGTCATCGTTCTTCATGTAGTCCGCGCGCGCGGCCGGGATCAGCGTCGGATTGTCCAGCGAGGGGATGCCGTCCTTTTGAACACCGCCCCATGTGATCTCTTCCAGCCGGATCTTCATTTTGCCGGGTTGCAGGTATTCTGGGCGCAGGAAATCGTCAAAATTCGAGTCTATCCCTAACAGCACCTCGCGCTTGAACGGGATCAGCGATGGGTGCGGTACGATCTGTGGATTGCGTTCTTGCCAGATCATCCAGTCGAACCAATCCACACCGATATTCTCACCAGTCAGGGTTTGCATGACTTCCGTGATCTCATCACTGCGCCGACGTCCATAGCGCATCGCCGTCAGCAGCGCCGGAATGACATCTGGCTTTCCGCGTTTGACAAGAAACGCCATGCCCTCTTCGAATTCAGAACTGCTTCCGTAAAGTGTCGTGCGGATGGCATCCAGGACAGGATCGCTCTGAGCCCAAAGCGGGGCGGGCAGCATTGCAGCGGCCCCCAGAATTCCAGTGAAACTACGGCGAGTGATCGGCATTGCGTCCTCCGGCTATGGTCACATGTATTTTGCACGGGATCGTACCAGAAATCATTCAACAGCCGCGTGAACTCATCGTGAGGGCTGCAAGGGTGCAACGCGAGCGATCTTGTTGTGCGCGGCACGGTCTGGTCGGGTTGATACCGGTTGTGTTTCAGGGTTCTATGTGGCCGAGCAGCGCCAGAATGCACGGTGAAAACAAAAACATTTTGAGGTCAGGGAATGAATTTTCTTAAATGGGTACTGGCGAGCCCGGTCATCGTACCCGTTACCCTAATAACACTTGTTGTTTCCGTCGTGCTTTTGATGCTTGAGGTGCATGAATTGCGCGGCCGCCCCGTGGCTGCGCCGCACTCTGCGCCTGTTGTTGCGCTGGATGGGGCCGCACAGATCGAGACAATCTTCACTGCCTTGAATATGAAAGAGACCGAAATCCCCGTCGAACGTGTCGGTAGCGGTGGCGCGTTAGCCAGCTTGGGCAACGACCTCATCGTTATGACCCACGAGGGAGGTTTTTTTGAAGCGGGCGGAGCAGAGGCCAAACAACTGCAAATTGCCCCACCCCCGAACGGTTGGAGTGCAATGTTGGCGTTTGCTGAGGCGAACCCCGACTATGAATTCGCGCATTTCTTTTTTCGATACAATGATGTGGATGTTGTAGACGATCAACTGATCGTTTCTTTCACAGAATGGGTCGAGGGCGAGAACTGTTATCGCACGGCAATCTCGACCGCGTCATTGCAAGGCGCGTCTGCTGAAACTGCCGTAATCAAAGCCGAAGACTGGACGGTGCTGTTCGGGACAGAACCCTGCCTTGCGCCCAACCCCGAAGGTCGCGCGATTCAGGGCCATATGGCGGGCGGACGGTTTCGTGTAGACGCGAATGGCACATTGTACTTGGCTGCAGGTGACTATGCGCAAGACGGAATTTATGCTCCGGTGCCATTGTCGCAAATCCCGGACCAGATGTACGGCAAGGTGATCGCAGTGGATTTGGCCACCGGCGATAGCCGTGTTGTCAGTCAGGGTCATTCGAACATGCAGGGAATAGCGCTGGACCAGGACGGGAAACTGTGGACGGTCGAACATGGCCGGCGCGGAGGGGATGAGCTGAACCTTATCCGCGAAGGCGAGGACTATGGTTGGCCACAAGTCTCGCTTGGAACGAGGTACAACAAACTGCCGTTACCCGATACGCTGGACTATGGTCGCCATCCCGACTTCCAGCTGCCGGCGTATTCCTGGCTGCCCTCGGTGGCTGTTAGTTCATTGATGTACGTTGATGACTTTCATCCTGCCTGGGATGGGGATTTGATTGCCGGATCGCTGGCCGGGAACAGCCTGTTTCGAATTCGTACCAACGGAGAGAGCATTCTGTTCGCAGAACGTATCCCATTGGGGCTGCGGATACGATATGTCCATCAACATGGGGACGAGCTCGCCTTGTGGACCGATCAGCGAAAAGTGGTTCGGTTGACAGTTGGCGAGTTCGATCCCAGCTTTCAGTTTGCGGTTTCAAAGATCACTGATCTGGAACTGCCGGAACGCAAGGCAAGTGCAGTAGAAACGGCCCTGGATGGCTGTGCGGAGTGTCACGGATTCGGCGTGTTACCCAGCACCAGTGCCCCGTCTTTGGGCGAAGTCTTCGGTCGTCAGATCGCGGGCCTGACCGATTTCGACTACTCGCAGTCATTGTCTGAAGTGGGTGGTAAGTGGACCCGGGACCAGCTTGTCGCGTTCCTTGATAATCCGCAATCCATCGCTGCCGAAACGTCGATGCCTGATCCGTCTCTGGACGACCCCGAAGTGGTAAATGCTATCGTGGATATCCTTGTCTCGCTGAGGGAGCAGGCCGAGTGACTTGATACTCTCGCATTTTGGTTTCAACCGCTGAGTGTCGCACCCTGGCCATGTTTACAGAACGCCATGGCCCAGTGTTTTCATTGATTGCCCGGTGAAAATCGGCGTTTCACGGGCTGAAACACACTTTGGCTCAACTTTTCTTGATCTAGCTGTTAACTTTCGGTTAATATTAGCCAAGAGCATTCCGCCCGAGTTCCGCGCTGACCACCTATTGCAACTCTGATTTTGTGCATGGCGTAAGGCTACTCGGCTTTCATATTTTTGAACGACCAAACGAATAACGAGCTGTTTTAGAACCAGAACTCATGTGAATGGGAGTGGTTGGTAATGTATTTAAAGAGTTTCGTTCAGCGTCTCTGGCTAGGTTCGAGGGGCGCGGGTTACGCGCTGCCAGTGCTGGGGTCTGACGCAGATTTGCATGTTGCCAGAAAAGAGTTGGCACCATGACCTTTGCTGAGACTACAACCTCGATGGGCGAGTATCCGCCTGCGGTCGGAATAGCGCTACGCCTGCCTGTCATGGTGAGCCGGTCTGTAAAAACGTTTTCAGGTTCTGACCGTCTCTTAAATGGCGATGTGCAACGTGCGGCTGTGCTGGAGACGGGGCTGAGTCATGCAAAGCGTTGATATTGCATTAGTCGGAGCAGGGCCCGCTGCATACGCAGCGCTTACAGCTATGCGGGGCTTCTCTGGGTCTGTGGCTGTCGTGACGGGGGCCACCTCCAAGCCTTCTCAGGGTGGGCCGGTCAAGATTGTCTCGGTTGCGTATGAAAGACAACAGCCCGCGTGTCTGGCCGACCGCACCGAAGTATCAGGAGACGCACCGCCGATGTTTGCTGCCGCCGAAGTCGGTGGGCTGGCCAATTACTGGGGTAAACAGCTTCAGGTTTACGACTGCGATGACCCTTGGGGAAGGGGACAGTTTTTGGAAACATGGTGGGACTATTGTGCCGCGTGCGAAGCTGTGCAGCGCGATCTGAAAGTGGTCGGCGGTGCCCGGCACGAGCTTTTAGAGAACGGACTGGAAAAAAGTGTCCCACGTTTGCTGACCGGAACTTCTGAAACTCCCAATGCCGGGCTTCGGACCATGGCCCGCGCGGTCGAGGCGCGCCTCAAAGAGATGTCGAATGTCTCGGTCCGAGCGGGGCGTGTTAGCCGGATCTTGTCGGGGCAGGGGATGGTACGCTTGGACCTGGATGATGGAACTCAACTGCGAGCGCGGCACGTGTTTCTGGCTTCAGGAGTTTTAGGTACAGCGAACTTGCTAGCGCGCAGCCTGCCACAAGCATCGCAGATCGGCTTTCGCGACCATGCCCCGTACATCATGAATTGCCTTTGGTTAAGCCGTGCTTTGGGATCGCCGCGCGCTTATGCTGAGGCAGGACATTTTAATGCCCTGACGCTGAAACATAAGGTAGGTGGGCGGTGCGATCTTTTCGCCTCTGTCTATGCCGTCTCACAGGCTCCGATCAGCTTGATAACTGCCACATTTGGTTTGGGCCCCCACTTGCGCGGGCGTCGTATCGGGCGACTTGTAGATTTTGTGCAGCCCATTCGGATCTGGACGCCGTCAACTATGGTGCAGCTCAGGCATTTGCCGCGCGAGGGCCGTATCAAAGCAAATAAAGTGCCGGACGTGGGTCAGGACGTTGGCCTGCGCAATTTGTTGGACTGGTTAGCATCGCATGGAGTGCGGCACACGCTGGGCGTCACCGCCCCAGGTCAGGGCTTTCATTATCACAAACTTACAGTCGGGGATCGAGATGAGCCAGTAGATCAGGTCGTCGAGTCGGCTTTCGATGGTCGAGTCCGCGTGATTGATGCCTCTTGCCTTCAAGAAATTGGTTGCCCGCCGCACACATTGACAGCGATGGCGCAGGCTTACGGTCGGGTCAGTCAAGATCTGGCGATGGTCGACTTGATGAAAGAGGCGATGTGAGTCCCGCTCAGATTTGTTCAACTTTGACTGAATCGAGCCGATAAAACGCGATATAGCCTTTGATATCGGCGACTTCGGAGATCGGGTTTTCATAGCTCCACGCCGCGTTTTCAGTCACAGAAGATTTATTGACGATCGAGAAATGCGCGGCGTCACCCTTATGGGGGCAATGCGTGACTTTGTCGGTCTGGTCCAGAAACGCCATCGCAATATCACTGCGGGGGAAATAGATCACCGGGTCCAGATCACCTTCAAGCAGTTCAAGCGCATTTGTGCTTTCGCCCAAAATGGCGCCACCGGAACGGACGCTCCATTTACCCGGTGCTTTGCGAATAGTGATCTTGGTCATCTTGCCTCCTTAACCCTTACTGATGTCGGGCTTTTCCTCTGCCTCCGGAATGTAACAGCTGGGTGTCAGATCGGAGCGCTTGCGGCATCCAACCACACTTGCGCGTCCGCGCCCAGCCTTGGTCGTATTTTTTCCGCAACGTCGCGGTGATACGCATTCAGCCAATCACGTTGAGCGTGGGCCAGCATATCGGGAGCAATCAATCGACGGTCAATTGGAACGTAGGTCAAAGTGCGCCAGTTCAGCATTGCGCGTTCGGCATCGCCACCGGGCAAGGTAGGGGCCTGCTGCACCACCACCAGGTTTTCGATACGAATGCCAAAAGCACCTTCACGGTAATAGCCGGGCTCGTTTGAAAGGATCATACCGGGTTGAAGGGGGACATGGCTGACCTTCGACAGACGCTGAGGGCCTTCGTGCACGCTCAGGTACGCGCCGACGCCGTGACCGACGCCATGGTTGAAATCCTGCCCTGCCGCCCACAGCGGGGCCCGAGCCACTCCTTCGATATCGCGCCCAGCCAAGCCTACGGGCCAACGCAGCATCGACATGTCGATCATACCCTTTAGGACACGGGTGAAACAGGTTTTTTCTTCGTCACCTACCTCACCAATAGCGATTGTACGGGTAATATCTGTGGTGCCATCAAGGTATTGACCACCGCTGTCGAGAACCAGAATGTGCCCGTCTTCCAGAAGGCTGTCGGTCTCTTCGGTGACGCGGTAATGCATGATAGCACCGTTAGGACCGGTGCCTGCGATTGTATCAAACGAGATGTCCTGCAGCGCGCTGTCCTTGCGCCGGTTCTCTTCCAACCTTGTGACAACCTGCGTTTCAGTGACACTGCCGGGGCTTTGGTCATCCAGCCAGCAAAGCGTCTCGATCACCGCCACTGCGTCGCGCAGGTGTGCCTCGGCGCTGCCATCGATTTCAGCAGGATTTTTGCAGGCTTTCGGCAGGGCGCACGGGTCGCCGGCATCGACAATCTTGTCCTGCAAAACGTCAGCTACGATTTGGGGCAGGGTTCCAAGATCAACCTGAATTGCCCCCTGTAACGCGGCAACAGCATCAAGGAACGTTTCAGGCGCGTGAACGCGAACTTGATCACCCAACGACACGCCCAGCTTTTCTTGTGCCATGAACAAGTCAACCTTGGCATCCGCGTGCAAAATGGCAAAACCGTGCGCCACTGGGTTGTACCCGATATCCGAGCCCCGAATGTTCAACAGCCACATGATCGAGTCCGGCAAGGTGATCACGGCAGCCGAGTTGCCAGCAGCAGCCAAAGCATCGGCCAGACGGTCGATTTTGCTGGCGGCGCTTTCACCGGCGAATTTCAGAGGGTGCGCTTTAACCGGGTTCATCGGTGGAGCAGGTTGATCGGGCCATATGCGGTCAACCAGATTGGGGCTGCGAACAAGGTCTATACCGCTGCCTGCGAGGTCTTTGCGTGCGTTGGTGATCTGGCCAGCAGCGTGCAACCAGGGATCAAAACCGACCTTGCCGCCATCGGGCAGATTGTCCTTCAACCACGCGCCCAAACTGACCTCGGGCCACGGCACAGGGGTAAAGTCCTGGGCGACCTGAGCTTTGACCTGCGTTCGATATCGCCCGTCGACAAACACACCGGCCACGTCGGGCAACACGGCACAAAAACCTGCCGACCCGGTAAAGCCTGTTAGCCAAGACAAACGTTCGTCCCGCGGGGCGACATATTCGCCCTGATACGCGTCTGAGCGCGGAATAAGAAACCCGTCCAATCCAGCCTGCGCCATCTCGGTGCGCAAAGCGGCCAACCGGGGCGGCCCCTGTTCGGGGCGCGCGGTTACGGCAAAGGATTGGAACATTTATTACCTCATCACTTCAGGGCTGCGCCCTTCTATTTATGACAACGATAGGCCAAAGCCGCGTTCAACCGACCTTGCGCATGCCCATGACACGGGCGCGCGCCCTTGGGTCATTGTCGAACAGGGCGGCAAGCTGTTCGGTCATTGCACCGGCAAGCTGCTCGACATCGGTAATCGTGACGGCGCGGTCGTAATACCGCGTCACGTCATGGCCGATCCCGATGGCCAGCAGCTCGACCATATTGCGCTTTTCCACCATGGCGATGACGTCGCGCAGGTGCTTTTCCAGATAGTTCGCCGGGTTCACGCTGAGCGTTGAATCATCAACCGGCGCCCCGTCCGAGATCACCATCAGAATCTTGCGCTGTTCGCGCCGCATCATCATCCGGCGATGGGCCCATTCCAGTGCCTCACCGTCGATGTTTTCCTTCAGTAGGCCTTCTTTCATCATCAGGCCCAGATTTGGGCGTGCCCGCCGCCAGGGCGCATCGGCCCCCTTGTAGATGATGTGGCGCAGATCGTTCAAACGCCCCGGCTGCTGCGGGCGGCCGTCGTTCAACCACGCCTCGCGTGCCTGCCCACCCTTCCAAGCACGGGTGGTAAAGCCCAGAATCTCGACCTTGACGTTGCAGCGTTCCAGCGTCCGCGCCAGAACATCGGCACAGATCGCAGCGATTGAGATTGGACGCCCGCGCATCGAGCCGGAATTATCCAGCAGCAACGTCACCACAGTGTCTCGGAACTCGGTATCCTTTTCCATCTTGAAGCTCAGCGGCGTGGTCGGATTCGCCACCACGCGGGCCAAACGACTGGCGTCTAGAATTCCTTCTTCCAGATCGAATTCCCAACTGCGGTTTTGCTGTGCCTGAAGACGGCGCTGCAGTTTATTGGCCAAGCGGCTCACAGCGCCTTTCAGCGGCTCCAACTGCTGGTCCAGATAGGCCCGCAGGCGTTCCAGTTCGGCCGGTTCCGCCAAGTCTTCGGCTGCTATTTCTTCATCATGCGTGTTCAGATACACTTTGTAATCAGGATCCGCATCCGAGGCAGGTGGCGGGGCCGGTGGTTCAAGCGGAGCCTCACCTTCCGGCATTTCGGCTTCGTCGCCCATCTCGTCATCGGCCATCTCGTCCATCGAGACCTGAGCCTGAGACTGGTCCTGCTGTTCTTCCTGCGACTGTTCAGGCGTGGCGTCGGCGTCCTGCTCTTGCTGGTCGTCGTCGCCTGTGCTGTCCGGATCGGGTTGCTCTTCGGCGTCTTCTTCGGCCTGATCTTCCTGCTCGTCGTCCAGCTCGTCGGGGTCGTCACCCAGCTGGTCGCCATATCCCAGATCCTTGATCACCTGCCGCGAGAATTTGGCAAATTCAGCCTGGTCCGAAAGGATATCGTTGAGGTTTTCCAGCGATCCCCCTGCCTGTTCCTCGATAAAACCACGCCACAGATTCATGATGTTGGCGGCGGCGGGGGGTAGGTCACGACCGGTCGCCAAGTGGCGGATCAGATATCCGGCGGCAACAGACAGAGGCGCGTCTGCGGGTTGTTTACACTGGTCATAACCGCGGCGTATCGCTTCGTGGCTGATCTTGACGTCGATGTTGCTGGCCGTGCCTGGCATGTCTCGCGCGCCCATCGCCTCGCAGCGGGCGGTCTCCATCGCTTCGTACAGGTCCCGCGCCATATCGCCCGGAGGCGCATAGCGCGCATGCGTCGCGTCATCGTGGTATCGGCGTTGCAGGGCCAGAGCATCTGCTGTTCCGCGCGCCAGCAAAACCTCTTCTCGTGTCATTCGGCGGCTGACCTGGGGCAAACGCATCGACTCGCCCGACATGCCTGACGGATCAACGGTGTACGAGACGTTCAGCTCGGGGTCGTCGGCCATGACCCGCGTGGCCTCGGCCAGGGCTTTCTTGAACGGATCAGCGGGGTTGTCGTTTGGTTTGCTCATCGGCGGCGGGTCCGGTCTTGTTCTGCCCCGGCAACCTAGAGCCATTCCGGGGGCTTGACCATAGGGGCGATCCGCTTTTCAACATCGCGATCCTAAAGCAATACGGCCCGACACTCCGAGATTCTGCGCGCCAACTGCTGTTCGGCCCCTTCGGCGATGCGCGCGTCGAAGCTATAGTCCATATCGGCCAGCAGGTAGGCGACTTCAACCCAGCCGCGCACACGCCACCGTTTGGGCTGGTGTTCTTCGATACCCTCGGACAGCGCCCACGGCAGAACCGCTTCCAGCATTTGGTCGAACTGTTGCTGCAGATTTGTGGCAGGCGCATCTTCGTCCCCGATGCGGGCCCGTTGGCGGGCCGCTAGCGCTTCCAACCGGCCAGAGCAGACAGCAAACAGTTCAGCCCTGTCAGACGTTGTTGTCGGCAATGCGGTAACAGGAGAGGCGAATGCCCAGACAGTTGTTGTTACAATAAGAGGTGTTTTCCAATGTGCCATGCATTGGATATGATATAGATGTAATTTGTATAATCAAGGTATATACAAATCACGGTTTCGCCAGTGACCCATCCGCTACAATCGATGCTCATTGATCTCTTTTGGTACAGCATTTATCGAGCGAGGCTACTTGCCTTTCAGTCCTAGGTGTCCTCGGCGCGTTTTGCGGCCGGTTGATTGCTGCAAGTCTCAGCTGAGTTTGGCAAGTTCGGTCCTGAATCGGGGCCGGGTGGTACCTGCAAAAAGCCAGTAAGGACAGGTTTGGGCATTTCCAAACAACACTTGTGGCATCATATCGACCATTTTCGTGGGCGACGGAAGCACAACGGCCAGCCTGAGATTTCAGGCCGGCCGTGTGTAAATCGTTTGTTCTTTTGTGGGGTGTTAGCCCAAGCTCGCGCTTGCCGCGCTCTCTGGAAGTTCTTCATCAAAGCAGCGCTGATAGAACTCGGCCACGGTCTGGCGTTCCAATTCATCGCATTTGTTCAGGAAGGACAGGCGGAACGCGTAACCAACATCACGGAAAATCTCGGCGTTCTGGGCCCAGTTGATCACTGTTCGGGGGCTCATCACCGTGGACAGGTCGCCGTTCATGAAGGCGGTTCGGGTCAGGTCGGCGACGCTGACCATCTGGCTGACGATCTTGCGACCTTCAGCCGTGTTGTAATGCGGGGCCTTGGACAGAACAATCATCGTCTCGGCGTCATGGCTGAGGTAGTTCAGCGTCGCGACCAACGACCAGCGGTCCATCTGAGCTTGGTTGATCTGTTGCGTACCGTGGTAAAGGCCCGTCGTATCCCCAAGGCCAACGGTGTTGGCAGTGGCGAACATGCGGAAATACCGGTGAGGTGTCAGAATCTCGTTCTGGTCCAACAGGGTAAGGCTACCGTTGGCTTCCAGTACGCGCTGCAGCACGAACATCACATCTGCACGGCCGGCGTCATATTCGTCAAACACGATCGCGACCGGGTTGCGCAGGGCCCAAGGCAAAATGCCTTCACTGAATTCGGTGATCTGCACGCCATCACGCAGTTTGATCGCATCCTTACCGATCAGATCGATCCGACTAATATGGCTGTCGAGGTTGACCCGCACCGCAGGCCAGTTCAGACGCGCGGCGACCTGTTCGATATGGGTCGACTTACCCGTGCCGTGATACCCTTGGATCATCACACGACGGTTGTGGGTAAAGCCCGCCAGAATTGCGAGAGTCGTCTCAGGGTCAAACTTGTAGGTCTGATCAATCTCGGGGACCCGTTCGGTCACTTCATAAAAGCGTTTGACCTGCATGTCGGTGTCGATGCCGAACACGTCGCGAACCGAAATCTCTTCTGAGGGATGTGCATTTGCGTCAATCGGCCAATCCATGCCTGTCGTCCTTATTCCTGGTACCGCAGCCTCGTGCGGGTTTTCGAACCTGTGTTTGGTGCAACATATTGCGGGCAAGGGCAAGGGAAAGAGGTATGAGTTTGAGCTGAGGCGGATGTTTCTTTGAAACTGGCCTTATTGATATGAAACGAAGTCACACTCAGTCTTTTTCTGCCCAGAACTCAATCTTCAAGTTGCTAAAATATGACTGCAAATCTTGGACCAATGATTTCCTTTCAATGCTTACATTGCAATAGAATTATGTGATGGTTTAATATCACTAAAAGCCTGCACATAACGAGTTCCCAGTTTAACGTTTCCCGTTTGAGGTTCAAATGGCACTGACAATTCTAGGCCCGACTTCGCTTTCGATTCCCAGTGGGTCGACCTCTGTCGCTCAGCAATACATAGCAACTAAAGCCGGAGCTTCATGGACTGTTGTCGTTTCGGGGACCGGCGGATTAGACGAGTCCGATTACACGGTTTCGATTTCATCAAGCGGACTTTTGACCGTCGAGTTAACTCCGGGAACCTATATTCCGCCAAACACTCAACTTACTCTCGAAATATTTGCCTCCACGGGGCCCGGTAATGGCAATAACGATTCCCTTATCGTGACGGTCTCGCTTCCAGAGGGGACAGTGCCTTGTTTCGTTAAGGGTACTTTGATCGAAACCGAAACGGGCCGCTGCCTCGTGGAAGAACTGTCCGTTGGGGATAAGGTGCGCGTTTCTAGCGGCGAATTGCTACCCATTGAATGGATCGGTGAAAAGACAATAAGCGTCGAAGAATTGAATAAGGCCCCTCGCTTGCGTCCTGTTTGCATTAAAAAAGGAGCGATGGGAAAAGGTTTGCCTGATCAAGATTTGTATGTGTCGCCGCAACACAGAATTGTTCTGGAAGGATGGCGTGCAGAATTTTTGTTTGGTGAGCCCAAGGTTTTCGTCGCAGCTATTCATTTGGTGAACGACAAAACCATTCGCCAGGTGAACGCATCTGAACCCGTAACCTATTTCCACATTGCATGTCATCGGCACGCGATACTGATGTCGAATGGTTTGCCGACTGAAAGTTTATTTCTGGGAGACATGGCGCTGCAGTCTTTTGGCCGTGAAGACGTGGAAGAGCTCTGTATGATTTTCCCCGAAATACGTAATTCCGCAACCGCGAAGGAACAAACGCGGCTGCGTTGCCTCAAGCGACCGGAAGCAGTGGCTCTACGCAATATGTTCGTGCATTAATTCAGCTATTTAAAGTTCCGGCTGTCCTTGATCTGGTCCCAGGCCCAGACAACCTCTTGCAGTTGTTCTTCCTGGCTGCGGTCACCGCCGTTCATATCGGGGTGCAGCACCTTGATCAGTTTCTTATATGCTTTGCGCACTTCAGCTTTGGTCCAGCTGTCATTGGCTTCCAAGATTTCAATCGCACGGCGCTCGGTGGGGGGCAGGCGGCGGCCGCCGCTGCCTGCGGTGCGACCTTTGTTTTGCGTGCTGTTTGCACCCAGAACCTGATGGGGGTCTTCAATACCAAGACGGGCCCAGGCACGGGCCTCGGGGTCACCCATGGGTTTTGTTTCGCGTTCCCAGACCTTGTCTTTGGATCGCTGCGCGTTCAGCTCGGCCTCGGTCGTGCCGTCGAAGAAATTCCACTTCTGGTTATATTCGCGCACATGCTGCTGACAGAACCAAAAGAAGTCATCCAGCACATCCGGCGCTTTGGGGGCGCGGAACTTGCCCGGCTCGTCACAGCCTTCATGGTCACAGATTCGGACCGAGGTCTCGGATGCGCCCGACATCCCCCGACGTCCGCGCGGGTTCTTTTTCTTGGCGCTAGAGACGGACATATCGAATCCAAAGGGGTCTGATTTCGTCATTCTGTGATCCTTAAGAACGCATCTTCTCGACTCGGAGGCAGCAGTTTAGTCTAAGCTGCCGAAAGTAGAAGAGGGGAGGCGGTAAAATTTTTGCCGCTGAGCGTAAAAATGACCGTGACTGACGAAATCCGCACTGCCTTGCAATCCGCCTTTGACCCGCATGAGCTGGAAGTAGTGGATGACAGCGAAAGCCACCGGGGCCATGCGGGCTTTCAGGAAGGTGGCGAAAGCCACTTTAACGTGCGCATCCGTGCGGCTGCGTTCGAAGGCCAATCCCGCGTCGCCCGCCACCGCGCTGTTCACAAGGCACTGGGGGACATCGTCCCGCGTATCCACGCGCTGGCGCTGGACATAGGGGTATAGTGGTGCGGTCTCGACCGCGCGGGGCGCTTGGAATTCGAGATTGGGTATCCGACTGAATTCGACTTCGTCAATTCACAGTTACCATGCAAACATCGTGTTTCAACTTCCGCTCTTCAGAGAGATAAACTCTTCGGACCAAAGACATCTTTCCCGGCCTTGAAGCGATTACTTCGAATTCTTCGACGTCAGTTAAGCCAATTTTTAATGGCGTGGTTATTTCAATCGGCGGCAAGTTCTGCGTAAATCGGCCTGAAGAAAAGTTGATGTTATTTCTGTATTTTGACAGTTCTAATTGTGCTTTGCTACCTTGGCCCAAGGTAAGATTTTTACCCTCAGTATCTTTGCAAGATTCAATGAGCTCTGTCTGGTAATCTTGTGTGGTCGACGTACTTTTAGATACCTCGACGTTGCATATTCCCCCTATTCCTCCAAACTTTGATTGATCTTCTGGGTGCCAAACATAGTTCGCCCAGCCCGGGGTTTGTCCGCGCAGTTGAATCAGCTCAGTGGTAACTGGAGCGACGGCCAATACAGTCTTGGGAACGCCACTGATTTCGACAAGGTCGTAGGGGGGCTCAAATATTTGAACGTGCCCCGGCGTCAGCGTCTCGACACCTGCAATCTGTTTGAGATCGCATTCGCCAACTTGCGAAGCTATAGGGTCATAAATAGTTGGGTCGAATTGGTTGGCTTTGACCATGCAAATGTGCACAATCGAGCCATCATCCTGTTTGAACACGAGTTCGGTCTCTGTGCCCGACTTGTTAACAGTTTGGCTGGCCCCCCCCTGCCGAATAAACCCCCCGATAAATGCCCGCATAGACGAGCGCACCGTTCCCATGCCGGATGGTTGGGTAAACCGTTAGGTCACCTCCTTCAGTTTCGATTGAGGAATAAGGGACCGGAGGAGTCACCAAGCCAAAGAAGCCAGCAATAACTGTCCCCTCAGCATCAATATTTGTCACGCAGTTAGGAGGGGTGTTCGCGCCCGCATCAGCGTGCAGCTGACCGGTGAACATCAAAGTGAAACAAACGCAAAGTGTTGAAACAAAAGAATGTGAAATCAAAAATGTCCGATTGGCAATGCTGTTCATTATTTCTCCGGCGGTGCGTCGTCCGAACTGGAAACTGTTTCCAAGCCCTTCAATGACAGCGGCGGCTCTTGCACCTCTTCCGCAATCGGGGCTGGGGCCACGACCATTTCGGGGGCCGGAACAGGCTGGGCCAAGGGTACGCCTTCGGGCGTTTCTGTCGGGCTGCGAGTGGTGACAAAAGTCAATTCGATTTCGCGCCGGAACACCAGCACGTTTCGCCAGTTCACGGTCGAACTGGTAAAGCCTGCGCGTTCTTCACTGGGTAGAAGTTCTGCGCGCTGATATTCCCAGCCGTCCTGACCCATTTGGTTCAGCACCTGTTCGATCGAGGCCGCAAACCGGCCTTCGGCGGTTTTTGCGCCCTTTGATTTGCCGCTTTTCTGCGGGGCGGGGACAACTTTGTATTCGTAGCGCGGCATCGGATCTTCCTACCTGTTCGTTCCTGGCAATCTAGCATGTTGAGGCCATTGGGAAAGTCTCCTTCGCGCCGTGCCCGGCGTGTGTTGCCCGGACACAGCGCAAAAGAAGGGCGGCAAAGGGGATGCCCTCTGCCGCCCTTTGCATCAAATTCAGTTGGTTCAGTCGCCCAGTTTCTTGGCAACCAGCTCGTTCACGGCCTTGGGGTTGGCCTTGCCGCCGGTGGCTTTCATCACCTGACCAACGAACCAGCCCGCCAGTTTCGGGTTCACCTTGGCTTTTTCCACTTGCGCGGGGTTGGCGGCGATGATCTCGTCCAAAGCGGCTTCGATCGCGCCGGTATCGGTGACCTGTTTCATACCG
The DNA here is from genome assembly GCF_057221005.1 of Ruegeria sp. HKCCD7628. Classification (NCBI taxonomy): domain Bacteria; kingdom Pseudomonadati; phylum Pseudomonadota; class Alphaproteobacteria; order Rhodobacterales; family Roseobacteraceae; genus Ruegeria; species Ruegeria sp. HKCCD7628. Next base: position 15,002 of record NZ_JBWVBA010000004.1, on the reverse strand, counting down.
CGCTCTTCCACGATCTGCGCCGGGTCACCGCCTTCGGTGTAGACGATCTCGAACAGGTCTTTGGCGATCTTGCCCGAGATGGCATCCGAGGAAATCAGATCAATGATCCCACCCAACTGCGCAGGCGAGACCGGGCTGTCGGTAATGTCATGGTCTTCTTTCTTCAGACGACCGAACAGCTCGTTGATCACCCAGTTCGCGGCAAGCTTACCGTTGCGGCCTTTTGCGACCTCTTCGAAATAGGCGGCGCTTTCCACTTCGGCAGTCAAGACCGAAGCGTCGTAGTCGGTCAGGCCAAACGCCTCAATGAACCGCGCCTTTTTGGTATCGGGCAGTTCGGGCAGTTTGGCGGCGATGTCATCGACCCAGGCTTGTTCAATCTCCAACGGCAGCAGGTCGGGGTCTGGGAAATAGCGGTAATCATGCGCCTCTTCCTTGGACCGCATCGAGCGTGTCTCACCCTTGTCCGGGTCATAGAGACGGGTTTCCTGCTCGACCTCACCACCCGCTTCGACGATGGCGATCTGACGGCGGGCTTCGACCTCAATCGCCTGCTGAATAAAGCGCATCGAGTTCATGTTCTTGATCTCACACCGCGTGCCCAGATGCGAGAAATCCTGCGTTTCCTGGTATTTCTCATACGCGCCCGGCAAACAGATCGAGACGTTCACATCCGCCCGCAGGTTGCCGTTCTGCATGTTGCCATCACAGGTGCCTAGATAACGCATGATCTGGCGCAGCTTGGCGATATAGGCGGCGGCCTCTTCTGGGCCACGAATGTCGGGCCGGGACACGATCTCCATCAGGCAAACGCCGGTCCGATTCAAGTCGACAAAGGACATATGCGGGTCCATATCGTGGATCGATTTGCCTGCGTCCTGCTCCATATGGATGCGTTCGATCCGCACCATGCGCGCGGTACCATCGCCCATCTCGACCAGCACTTCGCCTTCGCCCACAATGGGGTGGTACAGCTGGGAAATCTGGTAGCCCTGCGGCAGGTCAGGATAGAAATAGTTTTTGCGGTCAAAAGCCGATTTCAGGTTGATATCCGCCTTCAAACCTAGCCCGGTGCGCACGGCCTGTTCCACGCAATACTCGTTGATCACCGGCAGCATTCCCGGCATCGCAGCGTCCACAAAGGCTACGTTCGAATTCGGCTCGGCTCCGAACTGGGTCGATGCGCCGGAAAACAGTTTTGCGTTCGATGAGACCTGAGCGTGCACTTCCATCCCGATCACCAGTTCCCAATCGTGCTTGGCCCCGGCAATGGTTTTGATTTTGGGCATTTCATATGTCAGGTCGAGCATGGCGCGCCTCTAATTTCCGCAGAAGTCTAGGCTTGCGTATTAGGCCCGGCGTGCCAAAGGGGCAAGGGGGAATCAGTGGCTGGACAGGTGTAAGCCCGTTGAGGTGAAAGTCACATCCATACCGTTGCGCAATTCTTCGCTGAACAAGTTGCCGATTGCCCGCAAAGCGTCGCGATGACCGCGTGCCGCAAACCGTTCGGTCGAGTTGACGCGCGCCGCGTTGTTGAAGCCGTTGGCCGCATGTGCCCAGATCAGCGGGTGCAATTCGGTCAGGTGATCGCGGATCAACCAGTTTGCGGCCTCGTGGATTTGAGCGCGAACAGCGTCCGCCTTTTCATTCCGGCCAATGCCACGCTTGATCGTGATCGCGCAGTATGCCGCCAGCATATTTACCATTTCTTGATCGGGGCGGTTGCTCAGAATGTCATGAAGGCCCTGCAGGAAGTATTCGACATCCAGCCGCGCACAGGCTTCGTCATCCAGCACTATCGCGTCGAACTGCGCCCAAGTGTAACCACCTGCGCCCCAGATATCATGAGTTCTGGCGGCGTTGCGCAGGGCTTGGACCTCAAGCTCTTCGTAGCTGCCGAACCAGCGCGGCAGCAGATGCGTGCCCATAGCGCGCATATGGCGTTGGTTATGGGGATCCAGCGTAATCAGGCGTTCGTATTTGTCGGCCAAACGAACATGCGTCTTACGCTGTCCGGCCAGCAGAGCACAATCGGCCGCTGCAACCAAAGGGCTGTCCGGCGCGGCCTCACGGCATTTCGGAAGGATCGCGGCGGCGCGGTCGAAATGAGCTGCGCAACGCGACTGATGCAAAGAGGGCAACTTGTCTTCCGTGGCCGTCCCGCGCCATGCCCACGCGATGTCGATATGGGCCAAAGCAACGACGAGAGCGATCATCTCATCGTCCGCGTTGTCGCGCATTTCGTCTTCTAACTCCGAAATACCACCCAGCAGGTCGTAGTCGCGCACTTCTTTCAGGTCCGACAGGGCATGCTCGACGGCCAAAACCACGTCCGCACGAGCACCAAACGCCAGTAGATCGGCGACCGGCATTCCATCTGATGCCGACTCGCGCGCATCGTCGGCCGCCTTCATCTGCCGAGACAACTCGGACCACCTTCCCTGTCGGGCCAGATGGCGGCCGCGTTCAATCGCATCACGGCCTGCGATGTCCTCGGAACGCGCATCAACGACAGGAATATTCACTTGGCCACGCTGCGGAAACACCGCAGACACATCTGGCGTTAGACACAACTCCGGGTGGATTTGGGGGACAGATGCGCTGGGCGCGTTGGACTTGAAGAACCGCAACATGGTAAAACTCGGTAACTGTAAAAACTGGTAACGTTGGACTTAATCTTTCTCCTGATTTTACTCAAATTCAAGATTCAGGGGTCGTTTAGCGCTAAATTCGTGAACAATCCAGGTTGGGTATCCGGATTACCCCTAGAATACAGTAAAGTGATGCCGTTCAACCCGTAGCCCGGTGGCCTGCAGAACCTGCTCAAACACGCGGTGCGGAGGGGTAGATTCATCAGGCAGGCGAATCTTTTTCTCGGAATTCAGGACCAGCGATACACGCACTGAGAAATCCCAGCGCGTGTCCATTCGAACGTGGTCAATATCGGCAAGATTGACCTCGGCCTTGCGCGGTCCGGTGAACCAGCTCAACGTATCCTTCCCCACCGACAATCCGGCTTTGGTACCCTGCACAAAGTCCCAAACTGCGGGTAGAGTGGTCAGTGCCAGCGGAGCGATCAGCCACCATACCGCGTCAAACCACACGACCAGAGCGATCAACGCGCTGTAGATGCAGAGCAGGATCGCCAAAACGCGCGGCGTTCTGTTCTGCCGGGTGAACGTGTAAGGCGTCATGCGTCCAAGATGCGCGACACCATTTCGGTCGTATCCCGCGACAGATCGGGTGTTTCTGCGATGCGGGTCAACTGCGCGCGGATCAGGGCCTGGCGGTCGGTGTCATAGCGTTTCCACGTCTGGAAGGCCGAGCACATCCGTGCCGTGGTTTGCGGGTTCACAGGGTCCAGTTTGATCAACCAGTCCGCCAGCAGGGCATAGCCCGCGCCATCGGCCCGGTGGAATCCGGCATGGTTCATCGCAAGCGCACCCATAACCGCGCGGAAGCGGTTGGGGTTTTTCCAGTTGAAATCCGGATGCTCGGTCAGGTTGCGCGCCACATCCGCCGTCGCATCCGGCGCGGCCATCGAGACTTGCAGTCCAAACCACTTGTCCATCACCAACCGGTCGTGTTGCCATTGATCATAGAATGCGGCCAGTTCGGCCTCGCCCTTGCCAGCGCGCAGCAGGCAGGACAGGGCAGTCAGTTGCAGGGTCATGTTGTCGGCGGCTTTGTATTCCTCACCTGCCTTTGCACCCCCGTCGAGTCGTGAGGTCAGCGCAAGGACGGCCCCGCCCAGCGCGCGTTTTCCCGATTGATCCGCATCCGGGCTATAAGGGGATACAATCACGGTCTCGCTGTGCAGACGTGGCAACAGGTCTTGCACGTGTTGAGCGGTGACTTGCCGCAGCGTTTCAACGGCGGTCCAGATTGCCATTGGATCGGGCGTTAAGCCTTTCTCGTGTAACGCGGCAGCCAGTTCAGATTGTGTCGGGAGGCCCAACACCAAAGCGCGGTAGGCCGGGTCCAAGTCACCATCACGCAACACAGCAAGAAGGCCATCCAGATAGTCGGCATCAGGGGCTGCGTCGGACTGAATCATGTTCAACAACGTGTCTTCGGCCAGCGAGCGCCCGGCTTGCCATCGGTTGAACGCGTCCGTGTCATTGGCCAGCAGAAAGGCGCGTTCGGCGTTGCTTTGATCCTGTTCCAGAATAACCGGGGCCGAGAAATCCCGCAGGACCGAGGCCGTTGGTTTGGCCGCCAGCCCGGTGAAGGTGAAACTTTGGCTGGCTTCGGTCAGTTCCAGCACCTCAGTCGCGCGGACCTCATCACCGTTGGGGCCCAGAAGGCCAACGGCCACCGGGATCACCTGCGGCAGCTTTTCGTCCTGACCCGGCGTGGGTTCGGTGCGCTGCGACAGGGTCAGGGTATAAGTGCCTTCTGCCCATTCTTCGGCCACCGTTACGCGCGGAGTGCCGGATTGGCTGTACCAGCGCTTGAACTGGCTCAGATCGCGACCGGTCGTATCCTCGAATACCTTGATCCAGTCTTCGATCGTGCAGGCTTGCCCGTCATGGCGGTCGAAATACAAATCCAGCGCCTTGGTATAGGCTTGATCACCCACCAGCCGTTTCAGCATACCGATAATTTCCGCACCTTTTTCGTAGACTGTAGCGGTGTAGAAATTGTTGATCTCTTGAAAGCTTTCGGGCCGGACAGGATGCGAGAGCGGCCCGTTATCCTCGGGGAATTGCCGGGCGCGCAGGTCGATGGCGTCGTGGATGCGTTTGACCGGGGCCGAGCGCATGTCGGACGTGAACTGCGCGTCGCGGAACACGGTCAGGCCTTCTTTCAGGCACAGTTGAAACCAGTCGCGGCAGGTGATGCGGTTGCCGGTCCAGTTGTGGAAATACTCATGAGCGATGATCGCCTCGATCCGCTCAAAATTCATATCGGTCGAGGTCTCGGGGCTGGCCAACACGGCGGAGGAGTTGAAGATGTTCAGCCCCTTATTTTCCATCGCGCCCATGTTGAAGTCATCGACAGCCACGATGTTGAACACGTCCAGATCGTATTCACGGCCATATACGTCCTCGTCCCATTTCATCGACTTTTTCAGCGCCTCCATGCCAAAGGCGCATTTGCCCTCGTCGCCGGGGCGGACCCAGAGGTTCAGCTCGACATCGCGCCCGGACATGGTGGTGAACTGGCCCGGATGCGAGATCAACTCGCCCGCGACCAGAGCGAACAGATAGGCAGGCTTGGGCCAAGGGTCGGTCCATTCGGCCCAGCCTTCGCCTTTGCCGCTTGGGTTGCCGTTGGACAGCAGCACGGGCAAATCGCCGTTGATGCGCACGGTGAAGGTGGACATCACATCGGGGCGGTCGGGATAATAGGTGATCTTGCGGAACCCTTCCGCCTCGCACTGGGTGCAATACATCCCGTTTGACATATAGAGCCCCTCAAGCGCGGTGTTGTTGCCGGGGTCAATCTCAACCTCGGCCTCCCAGATGAAGGGCGCGTCAGGGGCGGGCGCGGTCAGGCCCTTATCGGTCACCTCGGGCGCGATCTGCACCCCGTCAATGCAGGCGCGGATCAGGGTCAGTTCTTCGCCGTGTAGAAAGAAGGTGCGGTCCGTGGCATCGGGGTTGGGGCGGAAAGCAATGCGCGATGTTACGCGGGTGGCGTGCGCTGCCAGATCGAAGGTTAGATGCACGCTGTCCACAAGATAGCCAAAGGGCGTGTAATCTTTCAGATAAATCGTCGTAGGGGCAGCGTCGCGCATCTGGGCCTCGCATCGGTTGGAGTTTGAGGCGACGTTATGGTCTGTGGCAATGGGCTGCAAGCGGTGTCGGGGCCCAACCAAAAGCTGGTCACGAAATTTTGGTAAGTTTTTTTTACCGAAATTGTTGCGGCACGTTGCCTATCGGAAACTTTCACTCTAAATGCTGGCTGCACACAGTGGTGCACAAAAAGGCGGGAGGAACATTATGACCAGCAGACAGACACGCAGCGGGCTTCAAGTTGATACGGTTCTGGCCGAGTTCATCGAAGACAAGGCGCTGCCTGGCACCGGTGTTACGGCCGATGCGTTCTGGGATGGTCTGTCGCGGCTGGTGTCCGAGCTGGGCCCAAAAAACCGCGACTTTCTTGCCAAGCGTGAAAAGATGCAGAGCCAGCTGGACGCATGGCATCTGGACCGCAAAGGTCAGGACCACGACGCCAGCGCCTATCAGGCATTCCTGCGCGAGATCGGCTATCTGGTCGAAGAGAGTGACGATTTCCAGATCGAAACCACCAATGTCGATCTCGAGATCGCCTCGACACCCGGCCCGCAGCTGGTTGTGCCGATCACCAATGCCCGTTTTGCACTGAACGCCGCCAACGCACGTTGGGGCAGCTTGTACGATGCGCTGTATGGCACGGACGCGATGGGCGATCTGCCAGCCGCCGGAGGGTACGACGAGGCGCGTGGTGCCCGTGTGATTGCATGGGCCAAAGGTTTTCTGGACGATGCTGTACCGCTGGCTGCAGGCTCGTGGGCCGATGTGTCCGATCTGCGGGTCGAAGGCGGTGCGCTGGTACCTGCGCTTGCCGACGCTGCGGCATTTGTCGGCTTTGGCGGTGAGGCTGAGAAGCCTGATTTCGTTCTGCTTAAGAATAACGGGCTGCATGTGAAAATCGTTGTCGATGCCTCTAGCAACATCGGCGCGACCGACCCGGCTGGGATTGCTGATGTTCATCTGGAATCGGCGCTGTCCACGATCATGGACTGCGAGGACTCGGTGGCCTGTGTGGATGGCGAAGATAAGGTCGTGGCCTATAGCAATTGGCTGGGCCTGATGAAAGGCGATCTGGCCGAAGAAGTGACCAAGGGCGGCACCACCTTCACCCGGAAACTGGCTGACGATCTGACCTATACCACCGCAGGCGGCGAACAGGATGTGCTGAAAGGCCGCTCGCTGATGCTGATCCGCAATGTGGGCCATCTGATGACCAACCCCGCCGTTCTGGATGGTGAAGGCAATGAGATCGGTGAGGGCCTGATGGATGCGCTCTGCACCACGCTGATTGCGATGCATGACCTGCAGCGTGAAGGTGGGAATTCGGTCAAAGGCTCGGTTTATGTGGTCAAGCCCAAGATGCACGGGCCAGCCGAAGTCGCTTTCGCGGTCGAGATTTTCGATATGGTCGAAGACATCCTTGGCCTGCCGCGCAACACCGTTAAGCTGGGCATCATGGATGAAGAGCGCCGCACCTCATCCAACCTGAAAGAATGCATCCGCGCCGCGAAATCTCGCGTGGCCTTTATCAACACCGGTTTCCTTGATCGGACCGGGGATGAGATCCATACCTCTATCGAAGCAGGTCCGATGCTGCCCAAGGGGGACATGAAAGTGACGCCTTGGATTACATCTTATGAGGATCGCAATGTCGATATCGGTCTAGCCTGTGGTCTGAAAGGCAAGGCGCAGATTGGCAAAGGCATGTGGGCGATGCCCGACCGGATGGGCGATATGCTGGATCAGAAGATCGGCCACCCGAAATCTGGCGCGACTTGCGCGTGGGTGCCGTCGCCGACCGCTGCAACTCTGCACGCCACGCATTACCACAAGGTCGACGTTTTGGCCCGTCAGGACGAACTGGCCGCAGGCGGCGCGCGCGGAACGCTGGACGACCTGCTGACCGTGCCGCTGCTGGGAGGCCGCAACCTGAGCGAGGACGAGATCACCCGCGAAATCGAGAACAACGCGCAGGGCATTCTGGGATATGTCGTGCGCTGGATTGATCAGGGTGTGGGCTGTTCGAAAGTGCCGGATTTGAACGATATCGGCCTGATGGAAGACCGCGCAACCTGCCGGATTTCGTCGCAGGCGCTGGCCAACTGGCTGCTCCATGACGTGGTGAGCGAAGAACAGGTGATGGCGGCGATGCAGAAGATGGCCGCCGTGGTGGATCGCCAGAACGAAGGCGACCTGAGCTATCGCCCGATGGCGCCCGGTTTTGACGGTGTGGCATTCCAGGCAGCCTGTGATCTAGTGTTCAAAGGCCGGGTTCAGCCTTCGGGTTACACCGAGCCGGTTTTGCACGCCCGCCGTTTGGAGTTGAAAGCGAGCTTGGGTTGAACGGATAGGGTCGGAGCGAGGAGGCTGTTTGCCCGCTCCCGCTCCCCCGAGGATATTTTTGGCCAGATGAAAGGGATCACGCATGGCTGTTACATTGCGCAAGGCGCGCACGATTGTGCGCAAGGCTTTGGAAAAGGGCCGCGAATTGGAGCTGAAACCCCTGTCAGTTGTTGTTCTGGACGCCGGTGGTCATGTGATCGCCTTTGAGCGTGAAGACGGTGCCGCGCCCGGTCGTTTTGCGATTGCGCAGGGAAAAGCCTATGGGTCGGTCATGCTGGGCATGGCAGGCACCGCGCAGATGGCCCGGGCCGAGGCGCAGGCGTACTTCATGGCCGCTGTGAACGGTGTATATGGCGGGCAGGTTGTGCCTGTGCCGGGCGGCGTATTGTTGCGCGACAAGAAAGGGGCCGTGATCGGCGCTGTTGGCGTGACCGGCGACACCTCGGACAATGACGCGATCGCGGCGATGGCGGGGATCGAAGCTGCCAGCCTGATCGGCGAGATTTGATGAACCTGTCGAAGGGCCCCTGGGCCCTTCGACTTTCGGTGTTCGTGGAATGCCTCACAAATGGTCATTTGACTGTTTCTTGTTCCCCTTGTGCATAAGTGAACAAGTGCCTGCGCTGCCACACAGGGGCTGTGCTATTGCGCGCTGCTGTGACGGCGGCTAGCTTTCCCGAAACGCAAAAACAACCGGGAAAGAAGAATGCCTCGACCTATTGTGGGTATTATCGGCAACTCATACTTGTTGGATGATCAATACCCGACCCATGCCGGTGGGACCATGAATTCGGACGCGGTTGCGAACGTGTCAGGCTGTTTGCCGATGCTAATTCCGGCTGATCCCCGCTACGTTTCAGTGGAAGAATTGCTGGACGTCTGTGACGGCTTTTTGCTGACCGGCGCGCGCCCGAATGTGCACCCCGAGGAATATGGTGAGTCCGCAACCGATGCGCATGGCGATTTTGATCGGGCGCGGGATGCGATCGCACTGCCGTTGGTGCGGGCCTGTGTCGAAAGGGGCCAGCCGTTCTTTGGCATTTGCCGAGGGTTTCAAGAGGTCAACGTGGCAATGGGTGGAACACTTTATCCCGAAATTCGCGATCTTCCGGGGCGGATGAACCATCGCATGCCACCGGATGGGACGTTGGAAGAAAAGTTTGCGCTGCGCCATATCGTGACACTGTCCGAAGGCGGCGTATTTCACCGTTTGATGGATGCGACCGAAGTCATGACGAATACTCTGCACGGGCAGGGGATCAAGACGGTCGGGCATCGGGTTGTGGTAGATGGCCACGCGCCGGATGGAACGCCAGAAGCGATCTATATAAAGGACGCCCCGGGTTTTACGCTTTCGGTGCAATGGCACCCGGAATGGGATGCCGAGAACGATCCGGTCTCGCGCCCGCTGTTCAAAGCGTTCGGAGAAGCTGTTCATGCATGGTCTGCTGGCTCTAAGGCCGCGACACTGCAGCAATCGGCATAGAAGGCGTGCGCCGGTCCAGGAGAGAAGAACCAGACCGGCGCATCGCGATCAAACCAGCAAATCGAACTGATTGATCAGTGGCAGGGTGCGTGCGCGCTCGCCCGTGAGGTCGAACAACGCGTTTCCAAGTGCAGGCATTGACGGAGGTGTGCCAGGCTCACCCACGCCTCCCAGGCGCGCGTTGGTTTCGAGGATACGTACCTCGGTCACCGGAGCGTTGTGCATGCGCAGCGCGTCGTAGTCGGGGAAGTTGAATTGCTCTACTTCTCCGTCCGCAAACGTGATTTCACCCATAACGGCGGCCGACAAGCCATACATCATTCCACCGAACATCTGCGCCTCGACCGTGCCTGGATCCAAAGCAATACCCACGTCGCAGGCGATCCACGCTTTAGCGATGCGAATGGTGCCGTCCTCGTCGACCACTTCGATGACCTGAGCGACCGGAGTGCCAAAGCTGTAGGTCATGGCGACGCCCTTTCCGACACCGTCTGGGGTTTCTCCGGTCCAGCCGGACATCTCTTTCACGGCTTGCAGAACACCTGCAGCTGGGGCGAATTCGGCCTTGGCCAGCTCCAGCCGGAACTCCAGCGGGTCACGACCTGCGGCATGAGCCATTTCATCCATGAAAGTTTCGTGGAAGAACCCGTTATGACTATTGCCGACCGAGCGCCAGAAGCCTACTGGCACGGCCAGATCGGCGATGTGGCCGCTGATGCGGTAGTTCGGTACTGCGTAGGGCTGGTTGAACAACCCCTCGACAAGAACCTTGTCGGGTCCTCCGCCCGGCAGGCCAGTATAGCGTTCAACTGCTTGCTGCGTGCTGGATTGCGACGCCACCTTACCGTCGATCAGAACGGCAGTGCCATCCTTGACCGCTCCGCGCATCCGGGCGATTGCACCGGGGCGGTAGTAATCGTGACGCATATCCTCTTCCCGGCTCCAGGTCGTCTGAACCGGAACATTGGGTACCGCCATCGCAACTTTGGTGGCGATTTCTGCAAAGTCCAGTTCACCACGGCGACCGAAACCGCCCCCTAGATAGGTGGTATGAATATCGACCGCCTCGGTAGCCAGATTGGCTGTATTCGCGGCGCGGATTTGGATCAATGTCGGTGCCTGGTTGCCACACCACAGGTCTAGCTTGGTGCCAGTGAACAGGGCCGTGGCGTTCATCGGCTCCATTGTGGCGTGGGCCAGGTACGGCACTTTGTATTCTGCCGAGATTTCTGTCGCGCCGTCGGGCAAAACGTCCACGTCGCCATCATCGCGCATGGTCGAGTTTGGCGCGTCGTCAAACGCTTCGGCAATCTTGGAAAACAGGCCGTCGGTTTCGGGGGGGTAGGGGGCGTCACCCCAGTCGATGTCGATGGCTTCGACCGCCTGTATGGCAAGCCAGGTGTTGCTTGCGACCACCGCGACACCGTCGCCAAGATTGACGATCTTTTCGACGCCGGGCATGGATTCGGCTGAACTGGAGTCATATCCCTTCATTGTGCCGCCCAGCTTCGGGTTTATTCGAACGGAAGCGAACTTCAAACCCTCGGGTCGCACGTCGATGCCGAACTCAGCTGTGCCGGTGGATTTCCCTACCACGTCGACACGGGGTAGGTTCTGACCCAATAGGCGCCAGGTCGATGGGTCGCGCAATGCAACGTTGGGCGGTTCGATTTGACCAGCGGCTTCGGCGAGCTCGTGATAAGAAATGCGCGTGCCATCCGGCGCGATCACTGCGCCGCGTTCGGTTTTCAATTGTGCCCGATCCACGCCCAGCCGATCAGCGGCGACCTGCTTAAGCGTCTCACGCGCGGTGGCACCGGCTTCACGCATCCGCTCGAACCCGTCTTTCATAGAGGTCGAGCCACCTGTGACTTGAAGGTTCAGCGGTTTGCCAAGCACGCCAAGGGCCTCGCCCAGGTTGTGCTGGAACTCGCTGGCGTCATAGCCCTTATTTGGCAGCCCCTCGGCCATGAGTGCCGAGTTGTAATAGGCAGCAGCCGCAGGGCCGTGCAACACGCGGATGTCGTCGATCTCAACATCAAGCTCTTCGGCAATGAGTGCGGCCCACGTGGTCATAACGCCCTGTCCCATCTCGGCACGCGGAGCAAACAGGGTTACTCCCTGCTGGTCTATCAGGACAAAGGGGCTAAGGGCGGTCTCTCCTTTGCCGGGTCGCAGCGGGTTCGCGGCCGGACGCGTGACGTAATAAGCGCCAAAGGCGACACCGCCGACAACGGCGGCCGAGCCGATAAGGAACGTACGACGGAGGATTTTTCCAACAGACGCCATGGTTTATGCCTCCTTCAGTTTGGAGGCCGCGTCATGGATCGCAGCCCGGATGCGCGGGTAAGTGCCGCAACGGCAAAGGTTTCCTTGCATTGCGTCATCAATATCGGCGTCCGTCGGCGTTGGATTTTCGGCCAGCAGCGCCGCGGCCTGCATGATTTGACCTGACTGACAATAGCCGCATTGCGCAACCTGATGATCGACCCATGCCTGCTGGATCTTGGCCATAGCAGTTGGTGTGCCAAGCCCTTCGATCGTGGTGATGTCGCCCCACACATCTGACAACGCAACTTGGCAGGACCGAACGGCCTCGCCGTCAATGTGAACGGTACACGCGCCGCACGCTGCAACGCCGCATCCGAACTTTGTGCCGGTCAGTCCAAGCTCATCTCGCAGGACCCACAAAAGAGGGACGTCTTCAGGCAGGTCGACCTGATGTGACGTTCCGTTGATCTTCAGATTGGTCGCCATTGCGCTTCCTCTTGCCTTGTAGCTGTCGTTACTTTCTGACATAGTTAGCTGAATATGTCAGATGGTCAACTGACAAAATGGGTAAAAAATGTCAAAAGCTACACTGGAAAATTATGTTTTGGATGATAAGTGCCTGACTATATTGGATTCGGCGCTTCAAGCCTTCTCGGCTTATGGGTTCAAAAAAACGTCAATGGATGACATCGCCAAAGGCGCGGGTATGTCCCGACCTGCCCTGTACCTGCATTTTCAAAACAAAGAGGCCATCCTGCGCCAACTGACACATTTGCACTACGAGCGTAAAACGGCCGCCGTTGCCGAAGCGCTGAATATGGAGGGATCAGTTTCACAAATCATCGGAAATGCGATCCATGTGCAAACGGATGGCATGGCCGAGATCATGTCCTCGCCCCACGGGCTAGAGCTGCTGGATGCCAGCGTGTCCACTGCCGCCGATATCGTGACACAGGGTGAGGCGCAGTTGATGGCGCTTTATGCTGACTGGCTGCGGCGCGAGGCAGAAAAGGGGCGGGTGCGTTTGTTCGATGGGCCAAGGGAAACAGCCAAGATGATTGCCTCAGCGCTGCGTGGGATAAAAACCTCGGCCAGCGATTATCAGGAATTCATCCGCTCAAACTCTAATCTTGCCACGGTTATTGGAGCGGGAATCGAGGTTACGTAACCCGCTGGCGCGTTTTGTACTCTGGCGTATCCCATAGTTGGTTCTTCATTATGTCGGCCAGAATTGTGACAGCGTTCTCAACGTCCTGCGCGTCTATATAGAGCGGGGTGAACCCGAACCTCATAATGTCAGGGGCCCGGAAATCTCCGATCACACCGCGTGCGATCAAGGCCTGCATGGCGGCATAGCCTTCGGCAAACCGGAAGGAAACCTGACTGCCACGTTGGGCCGGATCACGCGGGCTTGCCAAGGTCAGGTCGGGGCAGGTGGCCTCGACCCGTGTGATGAACAGCTCGGTCAATTCGATAGATTTCGCGCGCACATCCGCCATATCGGCCATGTCCCAGATATCCATCGCCGCTGACAGCGCCGTCATTTGGATGATCGGAGGAGTGCCGACGCGCATCCGCTCGATCCCGTTACCGGGGCGGTAGTCCAGATCGAACGCGAACGGGGCTTCGTGCCCCAGCCAGCCCGACAGGGCCGGGCGTACGCGATCCGTCAAACCGGGCGCGACATAAATGAATGCGGGCGCGCCGGGGCCGCCATTGAGATATTTATAAGTGCAGCCCACCGCGAAATCGGCGTTGCAACCGGACAGGTTCACCGGAATTGCGCCGGCGGAATGGGCCAGATCCCAGACCGTCACGGTACCCTTTGCATGGGCCAGTTCGGTCAGTGACTTCATGTCGTGCATCCGGCCGGTGCGGTAATCGACCTCGGTCAGCATCAAAACCGCTACGTCCTCGGTGATGTGTGCGGCGACATCTTCGGGGGCGACAACGCGCAACTCATAATCCGACCCAAGCGAGCGCAAAAGGCCGTCGACCATATACAGATCCGAGGGAAAGTTGCCGCTGTCTGACAACACTACTCTGCGATCCGGGCACAGCTCCAGCGCCGAGGCGACGGCCTGATACACCTTGATCGACAGCGTGTCGCCAGTCACGACACTTCCCGGTTCCGCTCCGATCAGCCGCCCGATGCGATCGCCCAGACCTGTGGGCAACCCTATCCAGCCGGCCTTGTTCCAGCCAGTGATCAGCATCTGACCCCACTCATCCTCTATCATGCGGGCCACGGTTTTCCCGGCGGCTTGGGGCAGGGGGCCCAGAGAATTCCCGTCCAGATAGATCACTCCGTCGGGTAGCTCAAAAAGGGCTTTGGTCGCGGCAAAATCGGTCATCGCAGGGAGTGGCCTTGTGTTAAGAATGCGTCTTTTTCAATGGCGTAACCGATCCTGAATTCTCTGTCCATTGATGCGACATCCCGCGCTTTTGCGAATCCGGACTTAAAACGGTACGAGGACACGCAGAAGCGACGTGCCGTTGCATGTCGTCCGCTGCGGAGGCTGCCAATGCGCTGGGTCGATATACCACCTGTCTGGCTTGTCGGGTTTGCATGTGTTGCCTGGCTCCAGGCGCGCCATTTCCCGATGGGGTTGTCCCTGGACAGCGGCCTGACCGATTTGCTGAGCGGTATTTTGATCGGCGGCGGCATCTTGCTGGCGGCTCTGGCTGTGGCCGAGTTTCGTCGTTTCAAGACAACAGTCATTCCGCACGAAACGCCCTCGTCTTTGGTGCAGTCGGGCATCTACTCACGCAGCCGAAATCCGATCTATCTGGGCGACGTGTTGATTCTGGCCGGTCTGGTTTTGCGCTTCGATGCAGTGCTGTCGCTGGCCCTGATTCCGATCTTCGTCTGGTTGCTGGAGCAGCGCTTTATCCTGCCTGAAGAAGATCGAATGCGGCGGAGTTTCCGCACTGATTTCGCCCGTTACGAACGCAAAACCCGCAGGTGGATTTAGAGTGGCCAAGGCAATGACACAGCGTCACGGATGCTGCGCTTGCGAAATAATGTTGCGTCAGCTACACAGCGTGCTTATCAAACATATCCGATGAACCGCTCGGACCGAGTGAAACTTAGGGGGACTGCCAGTGAAGCTAGGCACACCAAAGGAAATACTGGACGGTGAGAACCGGGTCGCGATGAC